>QSCI01000018.1:0-48047 GCA_003463005.1 Segatella copri
TTCCCCCAAAAGGAGTGAGTTTCTCAGATTTTATTTGTACTTTTGCCATGTCATTCAGAATTTTGTTTGTTTTTATTTTGCAACACTAAGATAAGTGAAATTTCTGACATGGCAAAATCCTGAGCAACTTTTTGTTGCTCAGGTGCTTATAAAAAATATTAAATTATAGTGTTGCGGAAATTAGATATTAGTAGCTTCAGCCTTGATGGCATTCAGCTTCGCATCTTGCGACATCGATGATGTGCAGAATGTGGGTGAGTTGTCAACTGGTAACTTCCCTGTTTCACAGGAAGATGGTGAGGCGGTTCTTGCTGGTATATACCAGAATTTGAATCTTGTAAATACAAATCCACAGGAGAGTTTCCTTTATTTTGCACAGTTGGCTGGTGATGATTGTTTAGGCGGTGGTGGCCCCAACGATAAGTTGATGCAAGCAGCGGATTTGATTTGCAACTACAATGCCAACATGACTAACGACTTTTATAAGCAGCGTTATGAAGGTATTAATCGAGCTAACACATTGATAGCTGCACTCCCTAATACTTCGATGTCTGATGAATTGAAGACTCAGTTCCTGGGAGAAGCAAAGTTCCTTCGTGCTTTCTATTATTATGAGTTGTCATCAATGTATGGAAACGTTCCATTGAGAACGGTTCCTGGTGGTGATGCGATTAAACAAGGCAACATAGAAGATGTTTGGAAACAGATTTTGATGGATCTTCGTGATGCTAGTGCAACAATGCCTGCAGTAAGAAAAACTGATGGACATGTTGACAAGTATTGCGCAGAAGCTATGCTCGGTCGCGCTTGGTTGTTCTATACAGGTTTCTTCTGCAATGGATCTACTATTGCTGATTTGACTAGTACAAATTATAGTCCATTGACTTCTGTTGATCTTCCTGATGGAACTACTTTGACAAAGCAGGATGTAATTGGATATATTGACGATTGTGTCAATAATTCAGGCTACAAGTTGGTTGGTGATTTCCGTAATCTTTGGGCATACACAAATAAGTGTACCATAAAGGATTATGATTATACCAAGGATGCCAAGGATAAAGATGGAAACGCTCTGAAGTGGGTCGAGGATGATGAAAATGGAAACTCTAATCCTGACGAGACTGAGCGTATGTTCTCTATCAAGTTTAATAAGCATGCAAATTGGAATACCGGTGCCAATGGTTACAATGGTATTGGCTATTGTAACCAATATGCTCTTCACTTTGGTGTTCGTGGCGGTCAGGATTATGCTAAGACATTCCCGTTTGGTCAGGGGTGGGGCGCAGGTCCTGTGGCTCCTAATCTTGTTGCAGACTGGAAAAGTATTGAGCCAAACGATCCTCGCTTGGATGCTACTGTACAGGATTGGACTAAATCTACTACCTATACTAAGGGTGGTGGCGATGGCTTCGTACAGGAAACTGATTATTATGGCAAGAAATGGGCTCCTATTACTGCCAAAAAAGATGATGGTAGCTATGTAGGTAACTTTGAGTATGTTATGTTTGCTGGTGGATGGCCTTCTGCTACTGATAACAATATGCAGTTGGATAATATTCACGACTTGGTATTGATGCGTTTTGCCGAGGTTCTCTTGATGCAAAGTGAGCTGAAGGAAGATGTAGGCGGCATTAATGAAGTACGCAAACGTGCAGGTCTTTCACCTATTGGTGCTTATTCTTTGCAAGCATTGCAGAATGAACGTCGTTGGGAGTTGGCTTGCGAGGGTATTCGTTGGAATGATCTTCGTCGTTGGCATATTGCTGCTGCTGCTCTTGATAGACAGACAAACCAGCCTGTTTATTATAATGGTCAACCTAGCAAGAATGAAGCTCATAATGGTGGATATGCTGCACGTTATAACGCAACTGCCGGCTTCCAGAAGATGCCAGACAATCAGGTGGCATTGGGTACAGTAGTGCAGAATGAAGGTTGGACAGATGCAACTTCTGAGTATCAGAAATGGTAATTTGTCGTTTATAAACAAACTTAATAGAATACAATATGAAAAAGATATTTTTGGCAATGGCAGCTTTAGCCTTGACAGTTGTAGCTTGCGACCCATCACATGATAATGAGGGACCTGATGCATCTGTTACTTCAGAAGAGCTGTCAAATGGTTTGCAGATTACAGCAAAGAGCGATGGAAATAATAATCTGACGATCTGTACATCTCCATCACGCTATATCCAAGTGTTTGATGCAAGCGATGGTACAATGTTGGGCCAAGGTACAAATGTGAAAGTTCAAGTAGTGCCACCGGCTGGTGAGCGTTCTTTCTATGTTGAAACCCAAAATTGGGATGGAAGTGTTGTTAAATCTACACCAAAGTCTATAACAGTTTCTGAGTTTACAGACCTTCCAAAGATTTATAGTGACATCTTTGGTGATGGCAATGGCGGATATACAACTTGTACATGGACATGGGATACTGAGGCTTCTGATGGTGTCTGGGGCAATGGTCCATTCCTTGAAACTCTGGTCCAGGTTGGTGGGTTGTACACGCTAATGAGATTGACGCACAAGCTACAGGAGCAGACCTTCCTAAGGATGGTCTGGATGGTTGGTTCTCTTTGGATTTGGCTAAAGGTGTAAACACTAGCCGTGGTGAGACCGGCCGTGTGTCTGTTAATGAAGATGTCGTAAAGGCAGGTTGGGATATTGGTACTATGAACTTCTCTGGTACTATCCCATTGATGGGTATCATGATTAATGTAGGAAACCAGAGACAGTATTCATACCATATCTTGAAGGCTGATGCAAATAACCTTCGCCTTTGCGCTGAGGAGCCTGGAGCTGGTGATTGGGGTACGGCTTTCTTCTGGAACTTCAAGAAAATCCCAAATAAATAAGTTTTAAAAATAATCGTTGTGATTATAATATAAATAAGGTTAGGCCTCGGCTGTAGTGATTACAGTCGGGGCTTTTCTTTTTGCCCTATGCTGAAATTTTATCCGAAATGTTTGGTATATTCAATTATTTGTCGTACATTTGCGGAATGGTTTAAATGTTGGCTGCTATGGCAAAAGATTCTATTATTTATAATCATGATGGGATGGAACTTCCTGTTGATGATTGGAAGCATGGAGAACACTCTTTCGTGGAGTTGACGCATGTGATTCAAAGTACTCATGATGCAGCACAAACTTGTGCCGTCAAAGCTATCAATCGTATGCAGACGATGCGCAATTGGCTCATCGGCTACTATATCGTGGAGTTTGAACAGCACGGCAAAGATCGTGCTGAGTATGGTTCGCGTCTTCTTAAGAAGTTGGAGGAAAAGGTGGAACGTAAAGGTCTAAATGTGACTTTGTTCCAATGGGCACGAAAGTTTTATAATCTTTATCCTCAGATGGCAGATAATCTAGCTCCTATGAATTTTATTAAGGATAAAGGAATTTGTGCGACAGCGTCGCATAAATCTGAGGGAATCAAGTTTATAGCTAGAAAAAGTGCGACAGCGTCTCATAATTTTATGACCCCGGGAGCTATTTTGATTTCAAGGCTATCCTATAGTCATATACGTGAGATTATGGCGATAGACGATCCCCTTGCTCGTTACTTCTACGAACAGGAGTGCATCAAGTGTACTTGGTCTGTTCGTGAGTTGCGTCGACAGATAAGTACCAATCTCTATGTTCGAGCTGGTATTAGTACTAATCCCGAAAAGATGTTGTCTCTCCCAAGTATGAAAGGGCATGATTCTAATGAACTGCAGATTCGAGAGCCTTTTACGTTTGAATTCTTGGGATTGAGGGCTCAAGAGGTCGTTACAGAACAGGATATAGAGGATGCTTTGATTACTCATTTGCAAGAATTTATCTTGGAGCTAGGTAAAGGCTTCTGTTTTGAGTCTCGTCAAAAACGTATAGTGATAGATGACGAGTATTATTATCCAGACTTGGTGTTTTATAACCGGTATCTTCACTGTAGCGTCATTCTGGAATTGAAAGATTCGGAGTTCTCGCATGAGAACCTCGGGCAGCTGAATGCTTATGTTTCTTATTATCGAGAAAATGAGATGCAGCCTGGGGACAATCCTCCAATTGGTATTTTGCTCTGTACGAGAAAGGGTAAGAAAATGGTGGAGTATGCTTGGCTGGTATGGATAACCAATTGTTTGTTTCCACTTATATGCTTCAGTTGCCCGACAAGAAAACATTGGAGGATTTCTTGTTGAAGCAGTTAGATAAAAACAAGTAAGTATAACGATTAGGTTAGGCTGTAGAGATTACAGTCGGTGCTTTTCTTTTTGGATATCCTGAAATATTATCGGAAATGTTTGGCGGTTACGATAATTAGTCGTAACTTTGCAAGCGAATCAAAACAATTAAGGAGGTTTAGAAAATGGAAGAATTAAGAGATAGGTTTATACGCTTTGATTGGGCGATAAAACGACTGTTGCGTCAAAAGGCTAATTTTGGCGTTTTGGAGGGTTTCCTTACCGTATTTATAGGGGAACCAATCAAAATCGTAGATATACTGGAAAGCGAAGGTAACCAGCAGGCTGAAGATGACAAGTTCAATAGAGTTGATATCAAGGCAAAAAACAGCAAGGGCGATATCATTATAGTAGAAATTCAGAATACAAGTGAATTGTATTATCTTGAACGTGTACTCTATGGTGTGGCTAAGGCTATTACGGAACATATCAATCTTGGAAATACCTACAAGGAAGTGAAGAAGGTATATTCCATTAGTATCCTGTATTTTGATCTTGGCAAAGGTTCTGACTACATCTATGTAGGACAGAATAATTTTGTGGGCTTGCATACGAAAGATAATCTTATTATCAGCACAAAGGAGAAGGATACTATCGTAAGAAAATCTCCAGCCGAAATCTTCCCAACTTATATGTTGGTAAGAGTGAATGAGTTTAACAAGGTAGCTGTGTCACCAATTGAGGAATGGGTGGATTATCTGAAAAATGGCGTTATCAAACCTGATACAACTGCTCCGGGTTTGCAGGAGGCGCGTGAGAAGTTGAGATATTATTCTATGTCGGATGCAGAACGTCATGCTTATGATGAGCATGTCAATGCCATCATGATTCAGAATGATGTCTTGGGAAATGCAAAGCTGGAAGGTCGTGCTGAAGGTCGTGCTGAAGGTCGTGCTGAAGAAAGAATAGAAAATGCCAAACGTTTCCTTGCTATGGGACTTTCTCCACAACAAGTTGCAGATGGTACCATGCTCCCTCTAGAGGAAGTTGAAAAATTGGTAGATGAAATAAAAAATAAATAAGGCTAAGCCCCGGCTGCCGTTCTGTAGTCGGGGCTTTTCTTTTTTTTGATATACTGAATGCTGTTCTTATTTGTCTGTTTTAACCTGTTGTGAATTGGTAAAAAGCAAGCTGTTTAATACAGACAGTTAACTGGCAAACCGCAGACAGCCTACTGGCGCTTTAGCTGCTAGTGGGCTGTTTGCCTAGAACAGCCATCCCAAATGGCTTTGTTTCGTTTTAATGCAAGGCTTACGTAGAAATACTCTTCACTCTTCACCTTTCGCTCGGAATCCCCTGTGTTTATCGGCATTCCGAGGGGTGAAGAGTGGGTGAAGAGTCGCCAATAACTCTTCACCCCTTGAAACGCCCTGTTTATGGGCGTTTCAGGGCATAAGGTGAAGAGTGAAGAGTTTTTGGTCCTTCAGCCCGTACTTAAACCACATGCGAAAGTTCAGTAATTCACCCCCAAGTTGGGGGCGAAATAGAGAATGGGGGTTTTTCGTTTCATTGCGTTAGCAGGATTTGACTTTTATTGCTTTTCTTCTGTACTATCTTATATAATTGCAGAAAAAATTTGGTGTTTACGAGTTTTTATTGTACTTTTGTATGTGAATAAAGAAACTTCTGATACAAGTCCATAAACCAATATGGAACTGTAAGTAAACAACGATGATAAACATTAAACCTAAGAGTATAATGAAGAAATTGATTTTATTGATGGTTATCGCTCTGATGACCGTTACGAGTATGGTAGTAATGGCAGGTTGTAAGTCTGCCGAAAAGGGAAATTGCCGTATCCATGGTACGATGGAATCGAACCGATGGGATGGTAAGAAGATTTTCCTTGTGCCTATGTTCGGACTGCAGGATGCTGCCCATGTAGACTCTGTTGTCATCAAGGACGGCAAGTTTGAATTTGTTGCCGATACTACTGAGATGAAGGTGATTCGCGTAGATTATCACTATCGTGATGGGGTTCAGGACTTGCTGGTTGTTTCCGAACCGGGTGATATCAAAGTTACGGTCGGTGCCAACAGTATTTCCGGGGGAACACCTCAGAACGATTCTCTTCAGGCTTGGAAAGATCAGATCATGAAGTTTAACAGAGCCTACAACCAGCTTCGTATGCAAGCCCGTCAGGAAGGCTCTGACCAGTTGCTGATGACCAAGGGTAAGGAGATGCAGAACCAGTTGAAGGAATATAACATCGCCTTCCTCAAACGTCAGCCTGCTGGAGTGTTTAAGGATTTTCTTCAGAACATGTATCCTTCTGCCAAGTAGGTTGCCTGCTGTAGAAGATGTTGATAAAAATGGGTATCCGGACTAATCTATTGAGTACATGAAAAAGTTCATTTCTAGATATGGGAAAATGACTCTGGTCGCATTGTTCGGCTTATGCATCTTCCTTTTTTGGTATTGTGGTTATCCACAAGCCTTATGTTACCAAGAGCAGAACCAGCTCTTTCTCTGGTCTGCCGACTACTTTTGGCATGACCTGAGTGTGGCAGGTGGTTTGGCTGATTATATCAGTGAGTTCCTGGTACAGTTCTATTATGTTCCAGTTTTGGGTGCTGCCATTCTGGCTTTTCTCTTCGTGGCTTTCCTGTCGCTTACCTATCAGGTAATCAGGAGTTATACAGCCAAACCGTTGAAGTGGTATGGAATGTTCATAGCTCTTCTTCCTTCTGTTCTGTTGCTGGAAGTGATGGGAGATATCGAAGTGCTCCTGTCTTTTCCGGTAGCTCTGACCTTAGCCCTGCTGTCAACATGGTTGATGAATCTTGCTACCAGAAGATGGGGAGCAAGGATAGCGTGGGCAGATGTACTTCTGATACCCGTCATATTCTGGCTGATTGGAGGCGGGGCAACCTGGCTTTATGTCTTCCTCCGTGTGGCTTCTTTCCTGATACAAGTAAAGAAAGGCAAACTCCCTTCCGTTTCGATTACCTATCTTTTGTCTATTCTCTATCTCCTGGCTATCCAGCTGATTTGCTATAGTACCCTTCTGGTTCAATATCCACTGATGTCTGTGATGACAGGTATCAACTATTATCGCGTGCCTATGCAGTATCCGGGTCAGAAATGGGGATATGACAAGGACCTCTATGCTTTGCTCAAGCTGAACGAACAGGTGCGTAACGGGAAGTGGGAAGATATCATCAATGATGCGCAGGAGAATCAGGTACAGGTGTTCTATACCAGCAACTGCGTAAATCTTGCTCTTGCTCAGACCCGTCAGCTTGCCGACCGCATGTTTTCTTTCTATCAGAGTGGGGAAGATGCCTTGCTGGCTCCCCGTACCCGCGATAACATGTCGATGTATCCTACGATGGAAGCCTTTTGGCGTCTGGGTCTTGTGAACTCTTCTCTTCGCTATGCCAGCGATTTGCAGGCTTCCATCCTGAATGGAAAGATGAGTGGCAGATTGATGAAGCGCATTACCGAATGTCAGATTGTGAATGGCAAGTATGCCGTTGCACGTAAGAATATCGATCTCTTGAAACAGTCGTTCTTCTATCATGACTGGGCTGTGAAGATGGAAGCGATGCTGGGTAATGATACGGCTATCAGTCATGATTCTGATTTGGGAAGGGCTAGAAGAATGCGCTTCAAGACGGAGATGATTTATAGTTATAATGAGATTGACAAGATGATGGGATTGCTCTTCATCAACAATCCGGATAACAAAATGGCGCTCGACTACTTTATGGGGCAGATGCTCTTGAAGGGAGATATACAGGGATTTATGCGTTATGGCAGTTGGGTACAGCAATATGGAGGCTATATGCAGATGCCTGTGGGTTATCAGGATGCAGTAAAGTGCATACAGAATCAGGGTAATGTACCGGGTTCGCCATACGCAGAATACGTAAAACGAATGATGAGTAAACAGAAAGGAGGCGAAGAATGAAAAAGATGATTTATGCTTTCATCGCCGTATGGATGGGGATAACCGCATGTACTCCATCGGTTGAGAATCCTACCATGGTGAATCGTAAGCCTAGTATCTATCCAGACTATATTGGGGTGACCATTCCTGCTGATATTGCTCCGATGAACTTCAATATCAAAGGTGATACCGTAGATGTGGTGGATGTCGTGGCAAAAGGAAGCAAGGGCGGAGAACTGCATGTCTGTGGTGAATGGGCTGACTTCGATGTGAAAGACTGGCATCAGCTTACTGAGCAGAACGTCGGTGGCACCATCTCTTTTACCGTCTGTACCCGTAAGGATGGCAAGTGGAAGCAATATCAGGATTTCCAGATGATGGTGAGTCCTTATCGGTTGGAGGATTACGGTTTGACCTATCGCCGTATCGCTCCCGGCTACGAAGTGGGTGGCAACATCGGCATCTATCAGCGCGATATCCATACCTTTGATGAAACGGCTATCATGACAGAAACCGCCTTGCCGGGAAGATGTTTCAATTGCCATACAGCCAATCGTACTGATGCCCGACAACTGACCTGCCAGATACGTGGTGAGGGTGGAGGTACCCTGATTATGAAGGATGGCAAGCAGCAATGGATAGATACCAAGACTGATTCTACCAAGCTGCCGGAAGCTATGCCTACTGGCATCCGGAAGGCAATTATGTGGCTTATGCTGCCAATGCCGTTCACCAGTGTTTCTTCGTGGGAACTTACAAGCCGATAGAAGTTTATCACGACTTCAGTAATATCGTGATACTGAATACGCGTAACAATCAGCTGGAAACAGACCAGAAACTGATGACTCCCGATTGGCTGGAGATATTCCCTGCTTTCAGTGCAGATGGCAATACCTTATATTATAGTACTTCGAAAGCTTGCCGTGTACCGGCTGAGTATCTGAAAGTGAAGTGCTCGCTGGTAAGTATTCCTTTCGATGCCAGAACGGGGAAGTTTGGAGAAAAAGTGGATACGCTGCTGAATGGTCCGAAGACGAATATGAGTTACGTCTTGGCTCGTCCGTCGTATGATGGAAAATGGCTGATGTATACACAGTGCAGCAGAAGCAATTTCCCTATTGTGCAACCAGATGCTGATCTGTGGATGATGAACCTGAAGACCCGGCAGACTTATCCGCTGACAGCGGTGAACAGTAAGATGAGCGAAAGCTATCATAACTGGAGCAGCAACTCGCATTGGTTTGTCTTCGTCAGCAAGCGTGGTAACGGAAACTATACCCGTCTCTACATCTCGAGTATTGATGATAAGGGTAAGGCAACCAAACCTTTCCTTCTTCCGCAGCGCAATCCGTGGAAATATTATCATGGGCTGTTTGATGCCTATAATGTACCGGATTTCACAAAGACTAAGGTGGAACTGGATATAAAAGAAACCCGCAATCAGATCTTTTCGGATGATCGTCCGAAAGTGACTGTGAGAGAATAAACGAATAAAAAATTAGATTGGAGAATCATGAAGAATTTGATGATAAAAACTTGGAAACCGCTGTTGTCGCTGCTCTTCGGTGTAGCGGTCGTGATATTTTGGGCAGTGCCATTCGTAGGCGGACTCTGCTTTCAGGAACAGTATCAGATGTTTCTCTTTGATACCGGCTATTTCCTGGAGCGCATTGTACTGCCGGGAGGATTGGCTGACTATATCAGTGAGTTTCTGGTACAGTTCTATTATATGCCTGTATTGGGCGGTGCCATCATCGCTTTGCTCTTGATGGGCATTCAGGTTGCCGTATGGGGACTGATGAAACAATATGGAGCAAGGCATGATTTCCCGGGTTATCTCCTGAGTTTCCTTCCAAGTATCGCCTTATGGTGTGCCATGGGCGACCAGAATGTGTTGCTCTCTTTTGTAGTTGCACTTTTCGGAGCCTTAGTAATAGGATGGATTCATAACCGATTCCACAACCGGCTGGTGAAGGTGGTGTTCGAACTGGTTAGCACGGCATTGGTTTATTGGTTCCTGGGTCCGGTGGTATTCCTTTATGCCGCCCTGATGATAGGTGATACGCTGAAGAATGCCAAGCAGAAGGGAAATGTTTTTTCCGGAATAGGCTATTCTGCCTGCATTCTTATTCTTACTGTGGTCTGGATATTATTGACCACGCAGACTTTGCAATATCCTTTGTATCGCATCTTTGCCGGACTTAATTATTATCGCTATCCGGGTGCCATATCTCCGT
Organism: Segatella copri; assembly: GCA_003463005.1. GTDB lineage: Bacteria > Bacteroidota > Bacteroidia > Bacteroidales > Bacteroidaceae > Prevotella > Prevotella copri_I. The sequence continues at coordinate 10,352 of QSCI01000018.1, forward strand.
TGCCTTTTGTTGTGATGGTATGGGCTGTAGTGATTCCTTTCCTGGGGATGATTCCATGCCACCGGAAATCCTTGCAGAAGTTGCAGCAATCCAAAGTGGTCATAGTATTGAGCTATGTATTGGTGATAGTGGCTTCATGGTTCGGCATCAAGGCATCTTTTGATGAGATGACCTACGAACTGATAGATTATGATTTCCTGGTTCGCACCGAACAGTGGGATAAGATTATAGAGAAGGCAGAGAAGAAGCCGGCAACCACACCGCTCAGTGTATCGTGTGTGAATCTTGCCTTGAGTCAGAAAGGTATGCTTGCCGACCGTCTTTTCGAGTTCTATCAGAATGGAGGCGAGGGCTTGTTCCCGACCTTTACCCGTGATATGATTTCGCCGGTATCTACTGCAGAAATCTTCTTCCGTCTGGGAATGGTGAATGATGCCGAAAGATATATGTTCGAGGCGCAGGAGGCGATACCGAATTATCGCAAGAGTAGCCGAATGACCCGCCGCATCGCTGAGTGTGAACTCATTAATGGCAACTATCAGGTGGCAGCCAAATTGCTCCGTCGTTTGCAGAAGACGCTCTTCTATAGCAACTGGGCTGCTGAGACCATGGCTTTGCTGGGTAAGGAGAAGGCTATCAACCGACATCCTATCTATGGCAAGCTACGTAAATATCGTGAGAAGAAAAAAGATTATCTTTTCAGTGATCGTGAGATGGACCAGATGATAGGCAGATTGCTTGTCAATAGTATCCAGAATAAGATGGCATACGAATATTTGATATGCTATGAATTACTGAATTGTAATCTTCAGAAATTCAATGAGTATTATCCATTAGGCAAGGATATGGGCTATGATCATATTCCTCGTAGTTTTCAGGAAATACTGATTGGCAATTGGTTGATGACGCATGGTGATCCTCGTACGATACCTTATAGCGTAGATGCTAATGTGGTGAATAATACGGTGGAGTTCTTTCAAATCAATATAGCCAATCCTAAAGATCCAAGGCTCAACCAAATGCCGTATGTTACCAATGCTTGGCATTATATGATGATTAATCAGAAACAATAAACAAAGAAGATTATGAAGAAGATAAGATATATGGTGGGTGCTTGGCTGATGGGGGCTTTGGTATGGGGATTAGCTTCCTGTACTTCTGTGCCTGAGAATGCGGTGCTAGTAAACCAACTGCCCAAGATATTCCCCGACTATGTGGGGGTAACTGTTCCTACGGACATCGCTCCGCTGGATTTCAATATGGTGGATGATGGCATAGACGTGATGGATGTGGTGGTGAAAGGTTCCAAAACGGGCGAACTGCATGCCAATGGCGACTATGCCGACTTTGACATCAACGAGTGGCATGATTTACTGCAACAGAACAAGGGTGGCAAACTATCTGTTACTGTCTGCGTAAAGAAGGACGGACAATGGAGTCAGTACAAGGATTTTGATATCCAGGTTAGCCCATACGCCCTCGATGAATGGGGCTTGACTTATCGCCGCATCGCCCCAGGCTATGAGGTGTATGGCAAGTTGGGCATCTATCAGCGCAATCTGAGCAACTTTGAGGAAACAGCAATCCTTGAAAATACGGCAGCGCCAGGTGCCTGTCTCAACTGTCATACGGCAAACAGAACCAATCCCGACCAGTTTACCTTCCATGTCCGTGGTGACCATGGTGCTACCTTGGTTTCGCAGGACGGCAAGCGGGAGTGGCTGAAGGCGAAGAATGATTCCCTGAAGGGTTCAATGGTTTATCCTTACTGGCATCCATCGGGCAAGTATTGCGCCTACAGTACCAATACCACCCATCAGAGTTTCCATGCCGTGAAGGATGAGCGAATTGAAGTTTTCGACCAGGCATCGGATGTCTTCGTTTATCAGCCATCAACCCATGAACTGATATTGGATTCTCTCCTGATGACGAAAGACCATTATGAGACTTATCCGGTATTCTCGCCTGATGGCAAGACACTCTATTTCTGCTCTTCTACCGCAGAATCTATCCCAAGCGGTTACAAGGATATCAAGTATAATATCTGCAAAATAGGTTTCGATGCCGCTACGGGTAAGTTTGGAAATAAGGTGGATACCATCTTCAATGCACGTGAACTGGGCAAGAGTGCTACCCATCCCCGTCCTTCGTATGATGGCAGGTACATCATGTTTACGATGAGTGATTATGGCTGTTTCCCTATCTGGCATAAGGAAGCGGATAACTGGTTGCTGGATTTGAAGACAGGTCAGGCTAAGCCTCTGGCTGTAGCCAATAGTAAGAATACGGACAGTTGGCACAACTGGAGCAGGGATTCCCATTGGTTTGTCTTTACATCCCGCCGTGGCGACGGACTCTATACCCGTCTTTACCTCGCCTGCATTGATGATAAGGGCAATGTTAGCAAGCCGTTCCTCTTGCCTCAGCGCAATCCGAAAAAGTACTACGATGAGTTGCTGGATTCCTATAATACCCCAGATTTCACATCCAAGCCTGTAGAACTGGATGCCCGTGCGGCAGGAAATGAAATCATGAGTGATAAGAGGATTCCGACGAAAATTAAGTGAAGAGTGAAGAACGAAGAGTGAAGAATTCAAATGTAGATAGAAAACGAGGGCGTGTCATTGACTTTTGACACACCCTCGTTTTTTTATTTGAACTTTTCTGCTTCTTGCTTCATCACATTCTCGATGTCGATGGCATCGAATGGAACGGGGCCGCGGCTCAACTCCGGTATGTTGAAACTCTTCAGGCAATCATCATAGAAGGTTGGTTCCCTCTGTGGAAGAACAAAAGGCTTGTGAGCCTTGCACTGGCGGTCTACATAGCAGAAGTAAGGCTTGCCGTAAAGTCCGTCGTCGCGTTTGCTGGCAAAGACAAACCATCTGCCGGTATGCGACCAGCTGTGATAGGTATCGCTCTTCTCGCTGTTTACCATGCTGAGGCTATCCACTTTCCCTGTCTGCAAGTCCATCATATAGAGGTCAGCCTCGGGATGCCAGATAGGGAAGGTGCCGTAATCGGCTACCGTAAAGAGACAGTATCTGCCGTCAGGACTTATCTTAGGATGGCAGACTGAACGCTCCTTGTAAAGAGTATCTACCTCGGTTCCGAAACTCCCCGTCTTTTCATCGAACGGGATGCGCATCAGCGAATATTTCAATCCCTTCAGGTTCGTACTTTCAAGTCCCTTCCTGTCGGCTGCGCAGTAATAAACGTATTTCCCGTCCGGTGAGAAAGTAGGAAATGTCTCCAGATGTGTACTGTCGGAGGTAAGCGGTGAGGAGATGATGCGGTTGTTGTCTAGATCGGCTACATATACATCGCTCTTCGAATCATATACTTCCAGTCGCTTGTCGGCGTTGGCATGAAAGGCAGGAATGATGATATTGGTAGAGAAGGTGACGTATTTGCCCGAAGGACTGAAACCGTAATATACACTTGAAGAAATCATGTTGGCGTTCTTCAGGTTCAGCTTGCGCAGCTTGCCATTGCGGTTAAGAATGGCTCCTCCGCCTTCACCTCTTATATATACCATACTGAGGTTGGAATCCTGGTTGCCAAAAGCATGACAGTTCATACAGCGGTTTTCCTGCAGATTGTGGTCGGCGAGAATCTTCTCCTGCCAATTCTCTATGCAGCGCTGCTTAATCTGTATCTTGTTCCATACTTCGTAATCGGGTTCTATCAGTCGGTAGGTGAGATAAGCATCCAGACTGTCGCCCACTACCTGCCAGGTGAAGGGTTTGAACGCCGTCCATTCTCCCTCATTGCTCTTTGAATATATCTGAACTTTGATATTCTTGCCCACAGCCTTTTGCAGGAAAGCCTTCCAGTTGTTCATATCAAACTTCAGATTCTGGCTGTTGCTGGTGGCAGTAAGAGTGTTGGCAGCATCGTTGGCATCGGCTCCCTCAATCGTGAGTGTGGTTTCTATGTTGGTAAGGTTCTTGTCGCGTATCTCGAAGTTGAGAGGAGCGATATTGACCGGAATTGTTACATCGGCATAGTCGGGATACATGTTGGGCAGATGGTCTACCTGCTCAGCATTCTCGTGAGTCTGGGTACATGATGCGAGCAACAGTATGCCCGCCATGGCACTGTATAGGATATTCTTGTATTTCATCTTTCTTCTTTTATAAACAGTTAGCGTCAATTGTTTCCTCAGTTGATGTTCAACTTAGGCACCTCTGCCTTGTCGAAGTAATACCAGTAGGTATCGCTGAATGCCTGGTTGCCCCGTTCTTCATTATACTGATGGAAACGCTGCAGAACATCTTGACGCTTGATATATTTTGCCCATTCTTCCGGCTTAGCCTTGGTTCCCGCCAGATAAATCATGAGAGCCTCCTGGTACAGGCGTTCGTAGGAACCGTTTTTCTGTTTGAGATAATAAGTATCATAATCCCGCTTGAAGGTTTTCATGTCTTTCAGGAGGAGATCGCTGCAGAGCATGTAGTCGATGGCGATTTTGTTGTTTGGATTACTTTCTGCCAGTTCGCACATGATGGTGTGGCAATTCTCGTTCAGTCGTAGCGTATCCTTCCGGTTGATGAACGGACGCTTTTCGATGTATTGCTGCAGGAGGGCTTTTTCATCGGCCGTTGCTTTTCTGCCAAGTGAGGAGAAGGCACGGTTTGCCCATCTGCTCCATACGAAGGTCTTTTGCAGGATACGGAGATATTTGCGGGTTGCTGCGTAGTCGCCCTTTACCAGATTGATTTCGGCAAGTCGCTTTACCATTCTGATATTCCGGTTGTTCGGAGAGCAGACATTGGCAAGCATTGTGGCACGTTCGCAGAAAGTCATGTCGCCCAGAACCCAATACAATTCGTTCAGGGTTTTGATGGTGAGGGTTGGGGTGTCTGGTCCCAGTTTCTCGAATGTACCCAGGTTGTTGTTCTGGAATCTCAGCAGGTTGTCTGGAAGATATCCGTTTTGCGCCATCACGAGGTTATAGTAGAACTTCATGTATTGGTCTGGATTTTCCGTCTTTTCTACGATGTTGATAACCTTATTATAATTACCGAAGTAATATTCACAGTCTACCGCGAATGTTTTCTCCAGATCCATTTGCGGTTTTACCAGTTTTCCGAACCCCGGATAGGTATAAAGGGTTTGGAAGTCGCAGAAGTAGAGTCGCTTGGACAGCATCAGCAGGAAGAAAGGAATCACGAGGGCAGCCAGGCGATAGTAGGTTCCCACTTTCTTGATGTGGGAAAGACATCCTGTAAATACCAGCGCTCCGTAGATCCATACTCCATTTCCAAAGAACCAGTGGCATACGAATACGGAAACAATGATGCTGAAGGCGGTAACCCAATGCGCTGTTCCCAAACCTGCTGCGGCAGAAGGATTGTCGTCCATCTTCTCTATCTTCTTGAGAAACATTCGGGTGGAAGTGAGCAGCTTGGTGCTGACACGGAACACACTGGCACCACCTGCTATTGCCAGAATGCTGCAAAGCCGGTAGTCGTAGTGAAAACTGAAACATACCAGTAGAATCATCATGATGAAGGCTACGATATCTGCCGTCTTTTTCCCTTGGATGTCTGCATCTCTTACTGCGCATTTTACATTATGTCCCGTAATAAGAATACAGAGGGTAAGGATGAAAGGACCGGCATAGCGGAAATAATAAAACTGGGTCAGGAAATCGCCAGCCAGACAGGCCAGCCATCCCGGTTTGTCCAGATAAGTAGTCAGATAATCCCATGATGACAGAAACAGTTGATTCTGCTCCTGATAAAACAGATGGTAGGGATAGAAAAATTGGAAGAACACAAAGCATGCGATGGCTCCCAATACATATAACGAATATATGCCAAAACTAGACTGGCTTGTTTGCTGTTCACTCATTTTTGTCGATTTATATGTTTTTATATCTGTGCATCTTGTTTGGTATAAGTAGTGAAGTTTTAGCATTTACTCTTTGCCAAGGTGCAACTTATCAGGGGCAAAGGTAATAAAAATATATTAGAATGAATCATAAAAAATGCAGAAACTTACTCTTTGAAAGTAAATTTCTGCATTTATCAGCATTTATTTCTGTTCTTGTTTTTCTGCAATGCATTCCATTTCTATCAGCAGCCCGGTCTGCATACTCTTGCCTCTACGATGATATGTGGTATCTGAGGGTAAAACTGATTCATCAGTTGCTCTACGGTATGATAGTCTGAGATGTCGCGCAGGTAGATGATAAAGTATTGGATATCGTTCATCATCGCATCGCCATCCTTCAATAAAGCACCGATGTTCTCGAGCAATCTGCCGGTTTGTCTTATAATATCGCCTTCGTATACAACTGCTCCATCTTTATCTATGCTAGCTGTTCCTGATATGAAATATTGTTTCTTCTGGGGTAGGGAAAGGCTGGTTCCCCGTTCAAAGGCTACTCCGTATTCGTGAGTAGGATTCAGATGGTTGAGTGCCTGGAGGTATTGCTTGTCTTCTTCCCTGATGCCGGGAACGGTCAGAAAGTCGATAGCTACAGATGCATGACGTACAGATGTTGCTCCGCCGATGCCCGTACTGGCTATATAATGGGTTTCTGCCGTCAGACCTTGCTGGTCGAAAACATCATTGCGCGCTTCTACTACTCCCTGATAGTTTACATCGATATGAGTTACGTATATCCATGTTCTTACCAGGTTGCGCTCCATCGTCATATCTGTACCGGCGATAAGTTGCAGGTATTTGTCTAATAGTATTCGGGTCTGTTCGTATGAATCCTTTCCCTTCGCTTCTTCCTCTGTCAGTCGGAGACTGTGGAACAGGATAGGGGTCTTATCGTCTGTGGTCTTGATAAGAAGTGAAATCTTGCTCCCGTTGAGCGGAGGTTGCTCCACAACCGTAAGATGGGTATTCTTAAGATACTCCTGATAAAGGAGTGATTCCTCAAACTCTCTTATCTGGTTTTGGGAGTCGCTGAGGAATACCTTACAATATTGCAAAGTACGATTTCCCAGTTTCTCTGTATCGAGATAGTTACCTAGTTTCAGATACAGAAAATTCAAGCGGTCGTTGAACGTTCCCTTGGCTTCTGGTGATAATATTATGTATTTGTCCATCTTGTTCTTTTCTTTTTTCGGTAGCAAAGGTACGGATAATATCTGAGATAAAAGAATATAAATCGGATGAAAAGATTAAAATACCGAGAAATGGGGATAGGATGATGTTTTCGTAGAGCGAAAAAGAGGGTGTGTCATGAACTTATGACACACCCTCTATCTCTTTCTTGTATCCTGCTTTAGAGAGATTCAAGCATGCGCTTGATCACAACCTCGGCTGAAATCTCACGGTTGGCAGCCTCAGGAATCACCAGGCTGTTCTTGCTTTCAATGACATCATCGGTTACAATCAAGCCACGGCGAACTGGCAGACAGTGCATGAAGCAACCATCGTTGGTCCAGCTCATGTGCTCCTCGTCGATGGTCCAGCTCATATCCTTGCTCAATATCTCACCATACTGTGCTGGGTCTTTCACGCCCGGACAGCTCCAGTTCTTGGCGTAAACGAAGTCTGCACCTTCCAGCGCCTTCTTCTGGTTGTACTCCACTTTGGCATTGCCTACGAACTTAGGGTCGAGTTCATAGCCCTCTGGATGAGTAACCACGAAATCTACATCGGCTGCATTCATCCACTGGGCGAATGAGTTTGGCACAGCCTGAGGCAAGGCACGGCAATGAGGAGCCCAGGTCAGGACTACCTTAGGACGAGCCACCTTCTTATGCTCCTCGATGGTGATGAGGTCGGCAAATGCCTGAAGTGGATGAACGGTAGCTGTCTCCATAGCGAAGACTGGGCGACCGCTGTACTTTACAAACTGGTTGACGATGGTTTCGGCATAATCGTAGTCACGGTCTTTCAAACCGGCAAAGCTACGAACACCGATAAGGTCGCAGAAGCTACCCATTACTGGGATAGCCTCAAGCAGGTGCTCGCTCTTGTCGCCATCCATGATAACGCCACGCTCTGTCTCCAGTTTCCATGCACCGGCATTCACATCGAGCACGATAACGTTCATGCCCAGGTTCATCGCAGCCTTCTGTGTACTCAGTCGGGTACGGAGACTGTTATTGAAGAATATCATCAGCAAGGTTTTGTTCTTGCCCAACTCCTGATAACCGAAACGGTTTGCTTTCACTTCCTGTGCCTCGGCGAGCGCTGCTTTCAGGTCGCCAAGGTCTTCAACATTAAAGAATGTCTTCATTGTTATTTCGTTTTTTATTTGTTATTTCTGATATATATTGCTCTTGAATTTTTCTTCTTGAATCTTGATGTTTGCAGAGTTTGCATGCAAACCTTGCAAACATGGCAGAAACTAAGACTTGGTACGGAGAGGGTACGGAGCAGGTACGGAGCGGGTCTTGTTAGGCTCTTGTCTGTCCCTGGCCAGTAATCAACCACTTGTAGGTGGTAATCTCTTCGAGTGCCATTGGTCCGCGGGCTCCGAGCTTCTGGGTACTGATGCCAATCTCTGCGCCCAATCCGAACTGTGCGCCATCGGTGAAACTGGTAGGAGCGTTTACATAAACGCAGGCTGCATCTACCATCGCCTGGAATTTCTTCTGGGCAGCTTCGTTGTTGGAAACGATGCTCTCGCTGTGTCCGCTTCCGTAGGTAGCGATATGGTCGAGCGCCTCATCTTCCGAAGCTACGGTCTTGATACCCATCTGCATGCTGAGCCATTCGGTGTTCCAGATGCTCTTCACGTTGGCATCAGCCTCTTTCATCTTCGCTTCGCTTTCCTCTGCCTTATATAATAAGGTGTCTGGATAGTGTCCCTTTAAAACTTCGTAAGCCTTAGCATCAGCATGAATCTTGGTTTGCTTCTCGGCGAGTCCTTCACAGAGGGCAGGGAGGTCGCTTAATCTGCTTTCGTGAATCAGCAGACAGTCGAGTGCATTGCATACGCTCACTCTTCGGCACTTGGCATTGGTGATGATGCGCTTGCCCATCTCCAGGTCGCCATCTTTATCGAAGTAACAGTGTACCACGCCGGCTCCGGTTTCGATACTGGTACTTTGGCTGTATCTCGAACGAAGTTGATGAGCTTCTTTCCTCCACGAGGAATGCAGAGGTCGATATAGCCCACGGCATTCAGCATTTCGCCGGTAGCTTCATGGGTTGCAGGGAGCAGTGTAACGACATTCGGATCAATACCAAAAGTTATCAACACCTTGTGGATAAGTTCGACACCCGCTGAGTTTGAGGCGCTTGCGTCCTTTCCACCTTTCAGTACGCACGCATTTCCACTCTTGAAACAGAGTGAGAAAACATCGTAAGTCACATTAGGACGGGCTTCATAAATCATACCGATAACTCCGAATGGAACGGCAACTCGCTGCAGATGCAAACCATTTTCGAGTGTTTTGTCTTTGAGAACTCTTCCGAGTGGTGAGGGCAGGGTACTTACGTGTCTCATATCCAAAGCAATATCCTGGAGTCGCTGCTCTGTGAGTTGCAATCGGTCGTAGAGCGGGTTCTCCTTGTCCATCTTCGTCAAGTCTTCTGCGTTCGCTGCAAGGAGCGCAGGGGTTTCTGCGATGATAGCGTCAGCCACCGCCTGCAGGATTTCATTACGTTGTTCATCAGTTAGCAAACCAAGTGTTTTGCTAGCTGCCTTCACTTTTTGGAAAGTCTCTTTCAGTTCCATTCGCTATTTCCTTTCTTATTTTTATGATAAGATATTTTGTAATGTGTTACGAGTTCCCTCTTAACAACGGCAAAGGTAAGCATAAATATCGGAAATTGCAAACTTTATGCAAGAAAAAGTAATGATTTTATAGATAAATGGATAGTTATACGGAAAATGATATTAAAAAAGGTCAGGCAGCGCCTGACCTTTTTGTAATGGTTCCTTCTAATTATTCTGATACATCCAGAAGAATTACTCTTTATCGTTTTCTTCAGGATGAGCCATTAGATACAGTTCCTTCTGTCGTTCGATTTCTCTTCTCAAGTCTTCCTTGTCTGGTAGGTAAAGCTTGTATTTTGCTGCGAACATCTGGTCGTTTTTGGCGAGGGTAGAGTATCGTGCCACATCCGAATCTGTTTCGGTACAAAGGATGATGCCGATTGTAGGGTTGTCGTCTGGTCCTTTTTTCATCTTGTCGTACATCTGAAGATACATATCCATCTGTCCTACATCCTGGTAAGTGATGCGATTTACCTTCAAATCGACCAAAATAAATGATTTGATGAGGTAATTGTAAAATACCAGATCGATGTAGTAGTCGTTTTCCTCGGTTCGGATATGTTGCTGACGAGCCACGAGTGCATATCCCTTTCCCATTTCCATCAAGAACTTCTCTAGATTATTGATGATGGCAGTCTCTAATTTTGATTCAGCGAGGGAGGTGTCTTCTGGTAATCCAAGGAATTCCAAGACAACTGGTGATTTGATGTATTCGAGTTTGTCTTGCTGATAAGCCTTTGTCTTGTCTTGCATCTCGTCAACGACAGGTTGCTTCTTCGTTGACATAAGAAGACGTTCGTAATATAAGGTGTTGATATTGCGGTTGAGGGTTCGGTAACTCCAACCTTGCTCGAATGCCTCCTTTGCATACCATTCACGAGCCTTCTTATCTTCTACTCGTATTAGACGTTCGTAATGAGACCAGGGAAGAAGGCGTAATTCGAATTGGGCAGGCTGTGTCTGCCCTTTTTGGGGAAGCAAAGAAGATTCATCAGACAGTGTCTGATGTTTTTGCTTTTTGAATTCCTCAGACAGTGTCTGAGGAATTGTTAACTCTTTGAATTTCAGGTAGAACTTCTTGAAATTCATGATGTTAGTCTCGGAGAATCCCTTCCCGAATTCCTTCGTCAGAGCAGCCGAAGCGACCTCTATCACATGCTTTCCGTATTCAGCACGTGATGCTCCGTTCTGTTCTTCTTCCACAATACGTTGTCCTATTCTCCAGTTTCTTTCCACCAGAGAATAATTGACGGCAGCAAATGCTTTGCTGCGAGCCTTGCTGACGATGGAACGCAAGTCGTTGACGAGCATGTTGTCTTCATCGTTATATTTCTTGCCGGGTTCTTTCATGATGCTACTGATTTTAGCTGTTCAAAGTGCAAAGATACGATTTTATATCGAAAAAGCAATCTTTCTCTTCACTTTTTTCGATAAAAAGTTGCAGATAATAATTGTATTTCCAGAAGAAAGTAGTATCTTTGTATCAGAGTTTGTAGTTGTACAACTATAGTGTATAAGGTTGTACAACTATGGGGGGTAAAGTTGTACAACTATAAGGTGTAAGGTTGTACAACTATAAGGTGTTGTCACTATAGTCAGCAGATGTGCTGACTGCAGTCGGCAGACCTGCTGACTAGGCTCAGCAGAGCTGCTGAGCCTAGTGGCAAACTCCGAGAAGCAGTATTCTCTTACCCAAGAAACTGTCTCCGCTAACTCAAGAAACTATCTCCGTTAACCCGAGATTCAGTATCCGTAAGCTTAAGCAACCACATTCTCTTACTTAAACAACCATATTCTCTGGCTTGTTAAAGCAGTTAGGGAATCTACATATCCATAGTGTAGTTGTGAAGATATTCCCAAGCATCGTTCAAATCACGTAAAGGGAGGCGCTCTTTTACGAGCTTTATCTTTAATGCCTTGCAGAATGCTTTCAGAACAGATTCTGTTGCCATCTCCTCCAACTTAATATAGTTAGGACGTTTAGAGAACAAACAAGTCATCCATTGTTACTACCGACTGAACATCCCAGGCATAAGGATTGTCGGATAACCCCATGGTCGTAATCATTGTAAGATGTACGGCTTTCTAGGAGAGAAATGTGCTTTAAACGTGCGGAATGTGTCTTTTTTAAGCACATTCCGCACGTTTAAAGCACATTTTTTTGTTTATATTCTCTTTAACCACAGATCCATGAATCTGTCGTAGATGACGTATCCTTCATTAGTCTATATACTAATTCCTTGTCTTCCAAGATTTTGAGGGCAGCCTTTACGCTGCTGGCTCCACTCAGCTTGTGCTCCTTGATGAACTTGCCTGAGGTGGGCTGGGCAACAATGCTATCCTTGGCAATAGCCTTCAGAAGCGAGAACTGGTTCTCTGTGAAGAACTGAACCAGGTTTTCGAATTGAGGTTCCCTGCCTTGTAGGATGGAGAGTAAGGCAGCATTCACTTGCTCAATACAGTCAATGGTAAGCTCCGTTTCATAGAGACGATTCATGATGCATTGGATATACCAGGTATGGCCATTAAACAGGTGGTAGATTTGTTCGAAAACATCCTTCGATAGATTACCGCCTTTCTGCTTAATGAAGTTTTGACAGAAGTCATAATAAATGCTGCAATCCAATGGCTTCAGTCCCATCATCTCAGTGCTTTGGTAAAATGGATGTTTCGGCGAGCCGAATATCTCAGCCATCAGATGATGCTTGCTGCCAGAGAAGATGAAATGCACATGTTGGGCAAACTGGATATAAGAACGTAGCAATGCCTCTGTGCCTTTCTCCGGATAATCTGCAATCTGCTGAAACTCATCGATGGCGATATATACCTCTTTCCCACTCTCGTTGAGATAGTTGAAGATGCTGCGGATGGTGATGTCTTCTTGGGATGGCTCAATTGTGATTGATACACTAGGCTCACCAGTCAATGGATCCATGCTGAGTACAGGGCGCAAGGCACTGAAGAAGGCGATGGTTTTCTCTATGAATGAGGTGTTCTTGCGGACGATGTCATTGATAACCATTACGCCAAATTGTTCCACAAAGTCGTGCAAGTTCTTAGTGGCGAATATGTCAAGGTATAGGCATGCGGAATCCTTCTCATCTTTTTCCAGGTGATAGAAAGTGTTCTTGATAAGCCCAGTTTTTCCTAGTCTTCGAGGAGAAATGAGGGTAACGTTTCTTCCATTCTTCAAGTGCGACATTAGAGTCTTTGTTTCCACTTCTCTGTCGCAGAAATACTCAGGACTTTCATAACCTTGATAGATGAAAGGATTTGCTAATTTCTTGTTTCTTAGTTTCATACGCCATTACATCTTTAGTGTTACAACTTTTATGTAATGGCAAAGATACAACTATTTCTTGAATGGGCAAAAGAAAATGGCAGAAAATTGAGGAACATTCTCAATTTTCTGCCGTTTATTAGCCTATCACATTGCATAGTCGGTTGATGGCTGCATCAAAAGTGGTGAGGTCTTTGGCTCGCTTTCTGATGGCTGTCTTGTAATTATAGATGGTTTGCGTAGAATAGAACAGGAGGGTGGCCAGTTCCTGACCATCTGTAATTCCTAGTCGCATCAGTGCATAGATACGCAGTTCCTTGGTGAGACTGTTAGGGGCAGGGAGAACAATCTGCTTTTCAGGCAACAGCAGTTGGTTGAACTCTTCCACGAAATTCGGATACAAGTCAATGAATGCCTTGTCGAAGCGAATATAGAAGTTGGCTGCCTCTTCTTCTGCCAGCTTGTAGCTGTTGATGGCAGTCAGAAGATCGGCAGTTTGTTTTGCCTTGATTTTGCGGCTTACCAGTTTGCGATAATCATCCAGTTTCTTGATATATACGGCACTGATGTCCATAAATAAATGCATATAGGTCTCTCTTCGCTTATTGGTGTTGAGCAGCTTCTGGTTCAGTTCGTCCAAGAGTGTATTTTGGCTTTTTATCTCCCTACGGCTCTTGGCTAGATGTTTGTTCATCTTGAATGCAAAGAAAGCCATGGCAAGGAATCCTAGTGACAGGATACTCACGATGACGAGAGATGCTGTTACGATGCGGTTCTTGCGTACTTCTGCCTGATGGTTCGTTTCTGTGATAAGGGGAAGTATGCGTGAAATCTCTACCATGCGGAGACGGTTGTTGTAGAATTGGGCATCCTCCATGGAGCAATAGAGGTATTTGGCAACCCTCTTTGCATAGGAGGCATCCTTATTATATAGATAGGTGGAAAACTCCTGAAGGGCCAGATTCTCCTTCAGGGGACATATCTGGTCTGAAATGGCTGCTTCTACAATATACTTTTCGTATAAATCCTTTTGGTCGGTATCATAATAATAGCGGGCTATGCAATAAGCCGATGAGGCATACACACGGCTGTTCAGGGGACTGGCAGAAAGCGCCTTCATGTAGAACTGAAGTGTTTTTTTGCTTGTACGCTGCTTAAGATATTCAAACTCTCCTGAAAGATAGTAATAAAGAGCGGATTCCTTGTTGCCGATATACTCAAGAGTCTTGCCTAAATAAAAACGTTTCTTGGCTGCCAATCCTTCTTGAAACTCCGACTTGTTGCAGAAAGTTTCCCAGTAGCTATATACCCAAGTCAAGGTATAATAATAGTATTGCAATAACTTAGATGACATTTTCTCCACGTCTATTGCAAGCATTAAGTCTTCTGCCTGGCTGTAGAAACCGCCTGTTGACAGCACTGCCGCACGATTGATTTTATTCAGGTTGATGAAATAATCATCCTGAAGTTGTGCTGCCAGCTCGTAGCCCTTCTTGGCGTATGTCATGGCAGAGTCGTAACGGTAGGTATAATACTCCCTGTAGATTTGGTTATAGAGACTAAGCTGGCTGCGCTTGTCGGAAGTCATGTGTAGTTGCTTTTTGAGTCTTAGCAGTTTCGCTTCTTTTCTTTGGGTAAACTTGCTTCGCTGAGCGATGAAACTGTCTAAACGATGGAACAGCTGTTCCTCGTTTACGGAAGAAGCATTTGCCATTAATGGCATAAACATCATTAAGAACCACAATACTACTTTCATAACTATTTAATTGTTATTGTTACTATCTGATAGGCTATAAGAAAGCCTTATAATTGTATTTTCTGCAAAGATACTACATTTATTTCTCTTTTTACCATCTACTCTATTAAAAAGTATTAATATCTTTGATAGCTTGATTATTAGAAGGTTATAGACTTAACAAACCTAATATTTATCTACTCATAACCTACACATGATGCCAATGTCTGAAAAATCTCCTTAACTTTGCAACCGCAATCGAATCGCATTCGGTGGCAAGTGAAATCATGTAAAACTAAGAATAAACAACTGTAAGATTATGAACTTAAGAATCCGTACATTTTCTATGGAACATAAAAACCAAAGAACGATGAAAAAGGTATTTATGATTATCGCAGCGATGTGCATGACATCTATCATGGCATCTGCTCAAAAGACCATCAGAGTGTCAACTGACAAGACCGACCTCGTGATGCAGGTTTCTCCTAAGGGTCGCCTCTACCAAGTGTATCTGGGTGACAAGTTGAAGAATCCTTCAGATTACAATCATCTGAAGTGGGATGTATATGCAGCCTCTGATGGTTCCGTCTGCCAGCGAGGTCATGAGGTTTATGCAACCTCTGGTGCTGAAGATTTCTTCGAGCCAGCAGTGGCAGTGACCCATGCAGATGGTAACATGACCACCTATTTATATTATCAGTCTTCTGAAGAAAAGGCTATCAGTGGAGGTGTTGAGACCATCATCACTCTTAAGGACAAGGTGTATCCGCTGACCGTGAAACTCCACTATGCAGCTTATCCTAAGGAGAACGTCATCAAGGCATGGAGCGAAATCTCTCATAAGGAGAAAGCTCCGGTTACGCTTTGGAGATATAGCTCTACAATGCTTTATTTCAAGGCAAACAAGTATTTCGTTACCAATTATCATAGCGACTGGGCTAAGGAAGGACAGCCTGAAACTTGCCAGTTGACTGCAGGTAAGAAGATTGTTGATACCAAGTTGGGTACCCGTGCAGCCATGCAGGAGGAGCCGTTCTTTGAACTGGGATTCGATGAGCCTGCCAAGGAGAATGAGGGCAAGGTGATGCTTGGAACCATCGGATGGCCTGGCAACTTCCGCTTTACCTTCGAGGTAGATAACGTGGGAGCTCTTCGTGTTATTCCTGCTATCAATCCATACGCCTCTAACTATAAGCTGAAGGCTGGTGAGACGTTCACTACCCCTGAGTTTATCTTTGCCATGAGCGATAATGGTATCGGTGAGGCTTCCCGTAATTTGCACAATTGGGCTCGCCAGTATCAGGTAAACATGGGTATGGAAGATCGCCTTACGCTCTTGAACAACTGGGAGAATACAGGCTTCGACTTCAACCAGCAGAGTCTTGCTGAGTTGATGAAGGATGCCAAGGACCTGGGTGTAGATATGTTCTTGCTTGATGATGGTTGGTTTGCCAACAAGTATCCTCGTAAGGACGACCATGCAGGTCTCGGCGACTGGGAGGCTACCAAGAGCAAACTGCCTGATGGAATACCTGGATTGGTAAGAGATGCCAAGAAGGCTGGTGTAAAGTTTGGTATTTGGATTGAGCCTGAGATGGTGAATCCTAAGAGTGAACTCTTTGAGAAGCATCCCGACTGGGTGATTATGCAGCCAAAGCGTGATACTTATTATTATCGCAACCAGCTGGTGCTTGATATCAGTAATCCTAAGGTACAGGATTATGTGTTCGGCATCGTGGATCGCATCATGACAGAGAATCCGGATGTGGCTTACTTCAAGTGGGACTGCAACAGTGTGATTACCAATATCTATTCTCCATATCATAAGGAGAATCAGGGTAATTTCTATATCGATCATGTCCGTGGTATCTACAAGGTGCTTACCCGTATTCATAAGAAGTATCCTAAGTTGCCGATGATGCTCTGCTCTGGCGGTGGCGGCAGAATGGATTACGAGATGCTGAAGTATTTCACTGAGTTCTGGTGTTCTGACGATACGGATCCATACGAGCGCCTCTACATCCAGTGGAGCCTGTCAAAGTTCTTCCCAGCCAAGACCATGGGTTCGCATGTAACTAACTGGAACAAGAATACCAGTGTGAAGTTCCGCACCGATGTTTGCAGTTCATGTAAGTTGGGCTTTGATATCGACCTCAAGTCGCTTTCTGGTGATGACTACAAGTTTGTGCAGAATGCTGTCAAGAACTACGATAGCATGAAGCCGATGATTTTTGATGGCGACCAGTATCGCCTGGTTTCTCCATACGAAGGCAACCACTGTGCCATTAACTATGTAAGTAAGGACAAGCAGCGTGCCGTTCTCTTTGCTTACGACTTGCATCCACGCTACAAGGAGCCTGTGATGAATGTGAAGATGCAGGGATTGGATGCCGATAAGGTTTATACTGTAAAGGAGACCAATCTGATGCCTGGAAAGGAGTCTGATTTGGAGTGCAATGGCAAGCAGTACAGCGGTGACTATCTGATGAAAGTCGGCTTGAATGTATTCAGCCAGACCGATGGAACGAGCCATGTATTGGTATTAGAATAATTTATCAACTATTCATAATGAAAACAAAAAGCAGCAAAGTCTATAATAGGCTTGCTGCTTTTTTAGGTTTCTGTATTTCTTATCCCTAATGATTTTACTTGTTTAGCGGTCTTGCCACAAACTCAGTATGAAGGGTCTCCATCGGATGCTCCTTCAGATTGATGAGGATGTTTGGCGTATTGCCGTTGGCGATGATTACCTTAATGCCGGCATTGGCTACGTCGTGAGCGGTCTTTACTTTTGATGTCATGCCGCCTCTGCCGTGACTGCTCTTGCTGGCAAGGATGTACTCGCTGATGTCGCGGTCGTAATAAACCGATGGGATGATGCGGGTGGTAGGCTCGCTTGGGTCACCATTGTAGATGCCATCCACATTACTTAATAGAATCAATGTGTCGGCATTCATCATCTTGGCAATCAAGCCAGACAACTCATCGTTATCCGTAAACATCAGCTCGGTAATGCATACGGTATCGTTCTCGTTGACGATAGGGAGTACGTTGTTCTCCAGCATCACCTGCATGCAGGCCTCCTGGTTCTTATACTGCTCCTCGGCACCGAAATTCTCCTTCATGGTCAATACCTGACCAATCTTTATCTTATATTCACGGAAAAGGTTGTAATAGAGACCAACGAGTTTCACCTGTCCGATGGCAGAGAACAGCTGGCGTTGCTCCACGCTGTCCAAATGATGGTCAACATGCAGTTCGGCTCTTCCGGCAGCCACGGCTCCAGAAGAAACCAGAATCACCTCATAGTCGTGCTTTCTGAGCCAGACAATCTGATCCACAATCGCCGACATTCTCGTTACATCCAGTTTTCCGTCTTCTCGGGTCAGCACGTTGCTGCCCACCTTTACTACGATTCTTTTTCCCATTTTATGCCGATATTTATTTGGAGCAAGGAATCTGTTGTTTCAAATTCCTTGCCCCTTCAATCATTATTTCTTTTTATTGTCTTTTTCTCGAATCTCTACTCTTCGAATCTTGCCCGAGATGGTCTTTGGCAGTTCATCTACGAATTCGATGATGCGAGGATATTTATAAGGAGCAGTCTCATGCTTCACATGATCCTGCAGCTTCTTGATGAGGTCAGGGCCCGCCATACTCTTGTATTCATCCTTCAGTACGACGGTTGCCTTGACAACCATACCGCGGATTGGGTCTGGCACACCGGTGATGGCGCACTCTACTACGGCAGGGTGAGTCATCAGGGCATTCTCTACCTCGAAAGGACCGATGCGGTAACCCGAACTCTTGATTACGTCATCGATTCTGCCCTCAAACCAGAAGTAGCCTTCCTCATCACGCCAGGCCATATCGCCTGTATGATAGAAACCATCATGCCAAACCGATTTGGTCTGCTTCTCATCACGATAGTAATATTTGAAGAGGCCGATAGGCTTGTCGTCGCCGATGCGGATGCAAATCTCACCCTTTTCACCATCCTCGCATTCCGTCATGTCTGGACGGAGGATGTGAACATCATATTGTGGGTTTGGCTTGCCCATGCTTCCTGGCTTTGGTTTGATCCAAGGGAAGGTTCCGAGTGTCATCGTGGTCTCTGTCTGTCCGAAGCCCTCGTAAATCTGAACACCAGTAAGTTTCTGGAAGGTCTCTGCCACGGATGGGTTCATTGCCTCACCCGCTGTGGTGCAGTATTCAAGACTGCTGAGATCATACTTAGAGAAATCTTCCTGAATCATGAAGCGGTAGATAGTAGGAGGGGCACAGAAAGAGGTGATGTGATACTTCTCAATCTGGCGCATGATCTTATCTGCTGTAAACTTCTCGTGATCGAAGACGAAGACGGTGGCTCCGGCAAACCATTGTCCGTAGAGCTTGCCCCATACTGCCTTGCCCCAACCGGTATCGGCTACGGTAAGGTGGATGGAATTCTCGTGGAGATTATGCCAATATACACCCGTGGTCAGATGACCGAGCATAGAGGTGATCGTGTGCCACCATCTTTGGCTCGCCTGTGGTTCCCGATGTGAAGTACATCAGCAGGGTATCCTCATTAGAGTTTACATGTTCTGGGCGAACAAAAGGAGCGCATTCGTTCCATTCCTTCATCCAGTCGTGGAAACCTTCAGGGATATCCGGACCGATACTGATCAAAGTCTTGACAGTCGGACTCTCTGGCATTGCCTGATTAACCTGCTCTACCACGTAATCATCGCCGCAGCAGATGATAGCCTTCACGCTTGCTGCATTGTTGCGGTAAACGATGTCGTGCTTGGTAAGCATGTGGGTAGCAGGGATGGCTACGGCACCCAACTTGTGGAGACCGAGCATGGCAAGCCACCACTGATAGTGACGCTTCAGAATCAGCATTACCTTATCATCGTGACCGATGCCGAGACTCTGGAAGTAAGCAGCAGCCTTGTCGCTCTGCTCCTTCAGGTCCTTGTATGTAAAACGGATTTCTTCGCCACGTTCACTTGCCCAAAGCAGTGCCACGTGGTCTGGTTTGATCTTTGCCCATTCATCCATCACGTCGTAGGCAAAGTTGAAATCTTCTGGTATGATAAACTCCAGATGCTCCTTGAAGTCTTGCTCTGAAGTGAATTTTGTCTGTTTTAGAAATCTCTCGATCATAGTTACTCTTCTAGATAATTATACAAAGGAACTTGGCTGGCTCATTGTTGAGTGAGCGGAAGCAATGCGACTTTCTACTGTCGAAGTAGATGCTGTCGCCTGGGTTCAGCACCATCACCTTTTCTTCGATGGTTACTTCGAGCTGTCCCTCAATCACATAATCATATTCCTGTCCGTCGTGTCCGTTCTTGTTCGGTTTCTTGTCGCCTGGCAACGGATCCACCTGTACCATGAACGGATTCACCTTTCTATCCTTGAATCCTACGGCAAGGCTCTGGTATTTATACTGGTTGTTGCGGTCTATCTCCGGTCCCTGTCCCTTGCGGGTAACGTAGTATCCCTTCATGCGAGGTTCCTCTCCGAAGAGCAATACGTCAAGGTCAATGCCGTATCGCTTAGAGATTTTTGACAGGCGATAAACAGAAGGATCCGCCTCACCGGATTCTATCTTGAGGTAATGATCAAGACTGATTTCGCACAGTTCTGCAATTTCCTCGGCAGGAATATTGAGAACCTCGCGGAGACCTTTCAGCCTTTCACCGATTTGTTTGATTGCTTCGTCCATAAAATATTCTTTTTATTGTTTGCTTTGATAATACATCGAACAGTTGCTGATGGGCAATTTCGAAATGTAAGCGCAAAGATACGAAAAATATTTAAAACGGCTCAAAAAACTTACGTTTTTATAACTCTTTGTGCTTATAAAAACGAAAATGCTGCACAAATCAAAGTAATCTGTGCAGCATTCATTGTATCATTTTCTTATTTTTTTCCTGCCAATAAACCATTGATCACTGCGCTGGTAAAGCCGCCTTGTTCCATGGTATTCAAGCCCTTGATGGTGCAGCCGCCAGGAGTTGTTACTTTATCAATGGCAGCCTCTGGGTGTTCGCCTGTTTCCTGAAGCAGTTCTACGGCACCCTTGATGGTCTGCAAGACAATCTTCTGGGCATCCTTTGCCTTGAAGCCCATCTCTACGCCGCCTTCTACATTGGCTCTTACATAGCGCATGGCGTAAGCGATGGCACACGACATAGCGGTAGCTGCTGGGAAGAGACGTTCTTCCATGATGAGGCTTTCGCCCAATTCATCAAAGATTTCTGTAATCTGCTGGATTTCTGTAGCAGATGCATCTACAGGAGTGATGAAGGTCATCGACTGCTTGTAGGCGATGGCGATGTTTGGCATCACGAGGAAGAAGGTTGGGGTGATGCCATCCTTGTCCAGCCACTCCTTGATGTTGGCTGATGGCACACCGGCTGCTACCACTACGAGTTTCTGACTCTTGTAGTTGAGTGCATCCTTGATTCCCTTCAATGTCTTCTCCACGCACCAAGGTTTTACTACTACGCAAATGATGTCTGCGCCGTGGCAAGCCAACTGGTTGTCGAGGGTTACACTGGCTCCTTCGCTTGCGAAGTGATCCAATACTGGTTGGTTATGGTCAGATACCGTAATATCTGATGGAGTGAACTTCTCGCTCTGCAAGAGTCCTTCAGCCATGGCACCGCCCATAGCACCTGCTCCGATAATTGTTATTTTCATTGTCGTCTTATAGTTAAAATGCAATTACGGTGCAAAGATACTACTTTTATCAGAAAAAAGAGCAGTTTATAGACGATTTTTTAAGAAAGTACGCTTGTTTACTGACGATTTTTTAAGAAATTCGTTAGTTTACTCCCATTCTGGAAGTATCTACGTCCTTGGTCCTCTTCTCCTTGTACTTGCCTATCTTATAGATGATGGAGATGGAGGCTGATGCCCAATCTTGCTTGATGTTCATGTGGTAGTCTTGATTGCCTTGTACTGATTTTGTAGAGAATCCCTCGTTGAAGATGTTGCTGCCTTTAACCACAATGCTCCATTTATCATTATCGGAAGCCCATCTCAACATAGCAATCAAGAGAAAGACTGATTTGATGTCATAGAGTCCTTGAATGGCTTTCGACTGATAGAATGGGTTAAATATGAAATGGATGTGATGGTTTCGGCTAAGCTGGGCGGATAGATTTCCGGCAAGAACGGCAGAGATATGTTTGCGATTGAAGGGCAAGTCAAAGAAATCGTTACTCTTGTCATGTCTGTAGATTCCTGTTGCCGAAACACTTCCGTTCATCCAATTGCCTATACCGAAAGTCGTCGATGCTCTAATGCCTATAGTATGATTATAGTCGAAATTGGTCTCCTTCATAATGACTGCCAGGTGGTCGGTAGCCTGATAAGGCAACTGCACAGAATAGTTGGGTTGGAACTCTGCAAATGCCATCAATGTATGGCGACTTTTGATTGTCCACATCAGGTTGGTCTCGTATGTAGAGTAAGGCTTGAGATGAGGATTTCCCCATATCTCCATATAGGTAGAGGCATAGTAAATGCTGCTCATAGTTGACCAATAGCTAGGAAACTGTGAGCTGGAACTGAAGGATAAGTTGAGTATGTTGCCAGGATTGGCTTTCCACGATGCATTAAGTGTGGGGTAAATATGCCATTTGTTCCATTGTGGAGAATGGTACTGCTCCGCTTCGACAGAGGCTTCCAAGCTGATTCGCTCGTTTATCTGTTTGCTTATGCCGCCATAGAAACTCAGGATTCTTTCTTCGATATTCACCTGGCTGGTTGCATCTGGAATGTCTGCTCCATCCTTGTTGGTCGTGGCTTGGTAGCTTCTGTTGTTGCTGTTTTGGAATTTCATACCATACGACAGTTCCCAACCCTTCTTCAATGAGTGGGATTGATCGGCGGTGAAAAGCCATTTGTCTATTACCTGCTTGCTGTTTGTGTATAGAATACGTTCTTCGTCAAGCATCATTCCTTCCAGATATTGCTGGCTGGGATTTTGGTAGTTGAGATAGGATATTCCTATTTGTAGTCCAAAGGGCAGGTTGTAGTTGGCATCTACATTGTGCAGGTAGGTATGTTCATTGCCCTGTTGCTGGGAGGTGCCTGTTCCCATCGTTTCATGATGAGGATGACTGCTGTCCCATTTTCCTGTATATGCCAGGGATAGCTGGTGGTTATCAGCAAATGCATAACTCAGTCCCAAGCGATAGTTGTGAGTCAATCCAGGGGTCTTCTGTGAGGTCTTGTCATGATACGCTACTCGTTTCCCTTGAAGCGGATGATTGGCATTGGTAGTAGTCTCACCGTATGATGTTCCATCTGTAAATGAATACATGGCATCCAGTCCGAATTTTCCTTTTTGGAACAGCAGGTTGCCTTTGCCTTCCCCTTCTCCGTATTTGCTTTGGCTCCAGATGCTTTGTATTTGTCCTGAAAGCAGGTTCTTTCCTACATAGTCTTTGGTAATCAGGTTGATGACCATTCCACGAACATGTAGGCGTGCTGGCGCTGCCAGCATCACTTCGGCTTTGGCTAATTGTGATGCGGGCATGGCTTTTAATCGCTCTGCCAGTTGTGCATAATTGAGCGTAGTTGGTTTGCCGTTGATGATGAGAGTCAGTTCCTTTCCTGCATAATTGATGTTGCCGTTTAGTTCGTTTACTCCTGGTATTCGGGTAAGGGCATCATAAGCGTTATCTGCCGGCATTTTCTCTATGAGCAGTGGCATGTTGTACACCAACTGCCCTCTTTCTGCCTTGACGATAGGACGTGTCGCCTTGACGAAAACCTCTGGCAGGTTTTGCATCATCATCTGGGCGGTAAGCGTGTCTTTTGCCTCTTCGTTTTGAGCGCAAAGGGGCTGGCTCAGCAATAATGCTGAACCTAAGATAAAATTTATTTTCATGTGTTTATGTTTGTTTGATGGTTATTGCTTGAGTTGCTCTTTGGCTTTGGATATGAGTTGTGCTGCCTCTTTTTTATCTTCCAGTCTGTTTGCATTTGCTAAGAATAACTGGAGATACAGTTTCGCTTTCAGCTTGTTTTTGGAAGCGATGAACATTTGGGCGGCATTGTAATAGTTGAGCGGGTCGTCTTCTTCATCGTAAAGGATGCTTAACTCAAAGTCACGTGCTGCGTCTGCATATCGGCTGTGTTGAAAATGTAAGTCGGCTAGCCATTTATAGGTTCGCAAAGCTCTGTCTTTTGGCAAGGAAACCTCTAACGACTGGTTGAAATGAGCCATAGACAATGAATCCATGCAGAAGGATTTCTCTATCAAAGCCAAGTGGAAAAGGCAAGTGGCATTGTCGTTTTTGAACTGAACTGCTTTCTGGTAATGTTTCAGCGCCTTTCCATTGTCCGGCAGGTCCTCATAACAGAGGCCAAGGATGAAATTGGATTCGAAATTATCAAATCCTTGCGCTATCAGTTTCTCATACAAGGGTATAGCCTCATCGTATTTGAATTGCATGAATAGGGAATAGGCATATTCCTTGTTGACATATAAGTTCGTGGAATCACATTGAGAAATGTAATTCTTCGCCACTTTTTCTGCTCTGTCTGGTTTGTTCACTCCATTGTAATGTACGGCAAGCGAAGCGATAATTTCACTGTCGTATGGGAATAAGAATGCGATGCGCTCGCCCCAAAGAGAAACCTTGTCATTGTTGTTCTGATTGAGATACGCATAATAGAACATTCGCATGTCTTCGTGGTTGATGCTATCTGATGGAATCTTGTCTAGGCAAGAAATGCAGGCGGTGTAGTTGCCTGCTTTTCGATAGCAGGAAGCCAGTTTCCTGCGTGCTCCCAGGTGAGACGGATTCGTTTCCAAATACTTTTGGTAGTATTGGGTTGCATGAAACACATCATATCTACTCAGACAGCTATCTCCTTGTTGAAGTAGATTAGCTGTGGTCTCGTTGGCCTTGGCATTCATTGCCATACATAGCAATAATATAAGGATCAATCTAAACTGTTTCATCGTTTTTGCTGATTATTTCTTTCTTACTTCGGGAGTGAAAACGACAGGCAAGGTAAACTCCATGTTAACTTCCTCGCCATCGGAGAGTCGGGCAGGCTTCCAATGAGGGCTTCTTTTGAGAAGTTCAATCACAGTCTGCTCGTAGGCTTTTTCTTTGGGAGCTTCGAGAACTTTAAACAATCCCAATGTTCCATCCTTTTGAACGGTGAAGTTGATGACGACTCGCGCAGGCTTGTCTTCCAATCCTTTAGGATATTGGATGTTTGTCATCACCCATCTTAGGAAATCGTTGATGTCGCCATTGCCGTTGAAGATTGGCATCTGACCACCTTCCGGCAAAACTGCTATCGTCTTTAATACATGGGGTTGTGATACGCTTTGCGGTTTGAACATAAGGACGATGGTTATACCTATTATTGCTATCACGCAAGCGGCAATCCCAAATACCTTTTTATATATATGAGATTTTGTGTATCTTGTTTCCTGTGCTTTGCCCAGGAAATAAGTTTCTTCCTGATTGTTTTTTTCTTTCATACCTTTTACGATTTTATGGAGTTGTCTAAAAGTGCTTTTAATTGTTTGAGTGGTTCCTTGCAGACGTGCAGAGTGAATTTCTCGCAAAACCGTTCGTTGTACAAAACTAGTTCTGAAGTGTTGAGGTTGATGCTGAAAATGTGCTGACTATTAATAATGTAGTTTCTGCCAACACGAGCGAAGAAGTGTGCCGTTTGGGCAAGTTGCTCAACTATTTTCTTCTCAAAGACCACAAGGTTGAACGAGAAGGTGTATTCATCGCCGTTGGTGAGTCGGAGATTGCAATAGCTTCCTTCCGAACAGACGTATGCTATCTGTTCGGAAGCCACTCTGAGCAAGAAGTTGGCATTTGATATGATGAGATATTCTTCCATACTGATAAGTTTGGTGCAAAGGTAAGCAAAATATTTAAAAAGTATGGCTGGAGGTATCGTGTTTTTTGTGGACCTATGGCTTTGTTTTGTAAAAGTACGTATTTAACCCATAAAATAAGAGAAAAACAAGTTTTATGTCAGAATTTCATCCGTTTTTTATTCTTTTGTTCCCATTTTAGCGATTTTTTTCGTATATTCGCATTCGCAATCGGGAAACCGACAACGCAAAAAACTAAAAATGAATGCAAAAACAAATATCTTATGGCAAAGATTATTGTAAGAAACCAAACGAAAAAAACACTAACAAAAGATGGTGTTGATTACATCTGCATTACCGATATAGCAAGGCAGAAGAATCCCATTGAGCCCAAAGATGTGGTAAAGAATTGGTTGCGTTCCAAAAACACCTTGGAGTACTTAGGACTTTGAGAGCATTTGAGCCCGATTCGATGGGTGGAACTAACCCATGCTGTAGTATTATTAAATTTTATCAACTATGAATAGTAAGAATTTATACTTTACAATCTTCTCTTTAATCCTTTTAGGATTTATCTCTTCTTGTGCAGAGAATAGTAATAAGTGTAGTCCTTCTTATGCAAGCAACATAGAACAACTTAATGAAAAGTTATATGATTCTTATGCAAATGTTGCAGTAAGGGAAAACAACACAACATCTGATGACATAATAACACCAGAATATTTTGGAGGCTCATATGTCAAGGCAAATAAACTTATTGTCATGGTCAAAAATGGAAGTCCAAAAGGAATAGAAGATATAAAGAAAAGACTAGGCACAGATTTAAATGTGACATTTGTATCTTGTACTTATTCTCTTCAAGAATTAAAAGAATTAAACGCTAAATTGCAAGTATCTTTTGCCAAGAAAGCCGCATTGCGAGACGAAATTGGGTGGGTTGCTGTTAGTATCAGACCTATTCAAAATAGAATTGTCGTATATTTGAATAATGCTTCTAATAAAAATATCTCTAAATTTAAAAATGAAATTTGCAATTCAGATAAAATAATTTTTGATCAGTTGGAAATAGAGCCAATTGAAATACAAAAAGATACAGCAAAAGACGAAAAAGTAGGAAGTCCCTCATAAAAGTGTATGGATAACTCGAAAAGTCCCTCATAAAAATGTGATAGATTTTGCTATTTCATTGTTTTTCAGTCTTTTGCTGCAAGAATACAATAATACCATGAATATATTAAGGAGATGGTGTCGCATCGTAGCTGACCAATGTGGCAGGAACCGTGCTTGGCAAGATGGGTACGGCAGAAGATGTATTGAAGCATGTGCCGAGCATCGTGAAGAAGAAAGATGGATATGAGGTGGTCGGCAAGGGTAACACGATGAATGTATATCTTGCCAAAGAGCAGCATGTACTGGATGTCAGCATCAGCAAGTCATTCCTAAAGGATGCCCTTACCTTGGAAATAAAAGGCAACGACCTGCTTTATAAATGTTGGGATGCCGACCTGCTCTATAACCAGAAGATGGAACTCTTGCAAGTGTCTAAGCGAGGTACGAGAGACCTGCAACTCACCCTTCGCTATAAGTTCAATACCACACGCAGCAAGTACAAGGGAACTGGTGCCGGCAATGCAGAGCTGAATCGACTATAAATATCTTTTATTACTTTTATTCAAAAGTAGAGACATTTAAGGTGATTTCCTATAAGGGGAACAAAAAAGCAGCAAACCGCAAAGGGCTTGCTGCTCACGATAGGAGTGATTCCTATTTCTTTTATGGGTTGAGTTTTCTTTATATTCTTATCTCAATGGGTTTATACTTCCTTCAATACGGTTTCCAATCTTCCGATGAAGTCATCCACATTCTCCTTAGTCAATACCAATGGAGGGAGGATGCGGAGGATGTTGGTGCCGGCGCAACCGGTGAAACAATGCTGCTCGTGAATGAGCTTGCTGCGAACTTCCTTGTGAGGAATATCGAGTACGGCGCCTACCATTAAACCACGGCCACGAACCTCTGTGATGTGACTGTTGCGCTTCTGCAACTCCTTTAGCTGGGCGATGAGATATTCACCAACCTCATGCGCATTCTGTACCAGGTTCTCCTTCTCGAAAACATCGAGAACGGCGAGAGCGGCAGTACATGCCAGATGGTTGCCACCAAAGGTTGTACCCAGCTGACCATATACAGGAGTAAACTCTGGAGAAATCAACACGCCACCCATAGGGAAACCATTGCCGATACCCTTGGCTACGGTGATGAGATCAGGCTTGATGCCCAACCACTGGTGAGCGAAGAACTTACCGCTTCTACCATAACCGCACTGGATTTCATCGCAAATCAAGAAGGTGCCGTATTTCCTGCAGGCTGCCTGCAAACCCTGAGCAAACTCAGGAGTTACCATGTTGCAACCACCTACGCCCTGAATAGCTTCGATGATACAAGCACAGACATCGCCCTTGGCAAGTTCCTTCTCCCAAGCCTCCAAATCATTGATAGGAAGATAGGTTACGTGACCATTGTCATTGATAGGAGCGATGATCTTAGGATTATTTGTTACCTCTACGGCAAGGGATGTTCTGCCGTGGAAAGCCTTCTCTATAGAAAGCACGCGGGTTCTTCCGTTGGTGAATGAAGCCAGCTTCAAGGCATTCTCATTTGCCTCGGCACCAGAGTTGATGAGGAAGAACTGATAATCTTCATAACCGCTAATCTTGCCCAGACGCTCAGCGAGTTTCACCTGCAACTTGTTGATGACAGAGTTGGAATAGAAACCCAGATTGTTCAACTGGTTGGTGAGCATCTCCACATAGTGAGGATGGCAATGACCGATGCTGATAACGGCATGACCGCCATAAAGGTCGAGATATTCCTGACCCTTGTCGTCCCATACCTTGCAGCCCTTACCTTTTACAATATTAATATCGAAAAGAGGATATACGTCGTAAAGTTTCATGTTAAATCTATGTTTTAAGAAAGACAACTCATAGAGTTATCTTATTACAAACTATTTTTTATGATAGAAGAACGAATGATTTTTCATCCGTTCTTCCGAATTCTTTTATCTAAAATGCTGATGGCTTGAGTTTCAAACCTGCAGTCTGGTCGAGACCAAACATGATGTTCATGTTCTGAACAGCCTGACCTACGGCACCCTTCAAGAGATTGTCAATGCAGGAAGTGATGAGGAGCTTATCGCCATACTTATCCACATGAACCAGGCACTTGTTGGTATTCACCACCTGCTTCAGGTCGATTGCCTTATCCACATAGTGAGTAAACTTGGCATCCTTGTAGAACTCCTTGTAACCTGCTACGATTTTCTCGATTGGCTTATCGGTCTTTACCACTTCTGTAGCGAAGATGCCACGGGCGAAGTCGCCACGGTAAGGGATGAAGTCGATGGCTGCATCGAGATAACCCTGTGTCTGCTTCAGACTCTGACGAATCTCTGGCACGTGCTGATGGTTGAATGCCTTGTAGATGCTCATGTTGTTGTTGCGCCATGAGAAATGGGTAGTGGCACCTGGCTTCTGACCAGCGCCGGTGCTGCCGGTAATGGCGTTTACAGATACATCGCTGTTGATGAGGCCCATCTTAGCAGCAGGCAACAAACCAAGTTGAATGCAGGTTGCAAAACAACCTGGGTTTGCCACGTGCTGAGCTACGGCTATTTTTGATTCATTTATTTCTGGAAGACCATATACAAAATCGTGAGCGGCTGGGGTTGGCTGCTGGGTAGCAACCACAGTCTCTGGGGCAAGACGGAAGTCCTGTGCCAGGTCGATAATCTTCACGTTCTCCGGAACATTGTGCTCCTTCAGGAACGCCTCGCTCTTGCCATGACCGAAGCAGAAGAAGATAACATCCACCAGGTCGAAAGGCATCTCGGCAGTAAACTTCAAATCAGTCTCGCCATACAATCCCTCGTGAACCTCAGCTACCAGGTTGCCGGCGTTACTCTCGCTGTTGGCGAATACAATCTCTGCCTCAGGATGGTTGATAAGGAGGCGAATCAACTCACCTCCTGTATAACCAGCTGCTCCTAAAATACCTACTTTTACCATATTATCTTTCCTCGTTAGGTGCATACCATAATAAACACGGAGTGGGGTAGAGCTTACCTTGATGAAGCCCTTTGCATCCTCGGCTGTCCAACCGTGCTGCATCTCACCATACTCACCGAGCTTAGACTTGGTCAAATCGTCTGGTGAATCGACACCAACTGTCTGGAAGCTAAATGGACGGAGCTTCAAGATGGCTGTACCGTTTACGTTGCGCTGAGAAGAAGTCAGCATTGCCTCGATATCCGGCATCACTGGCTCCAAGTACTGACTCTCGTGGAGGAACATTCCGTACCAGTTGCCTACCTGATCCTTCCAATACTGCTGCCACTTGCTCAATGTGCTCTTCTCCAACAGGCGGTGTGCCTCGATGATGAGCTTAGGAGCTGCAGCCTCGAAAGCTACACGACCCTTGATACCGATGATGGTGTCACCCACGTTGCAGTCGCGACCGATAGCGTAAGAAGCACCAATCTCCTCAATCTTCTGGATGGCAGCAATCTTATCATCAAACTTCTCGTCGTTGACAGCCACAATCTCACCCTTCTCGAAGGTAATCTTCAGTTCAGCCTCTTCTTCTTTGGCAGTAACGTGCTTCAGGTAAGCCTCCTCTGGGAGACCTTGGGTTGGGTCGAGAATCTCACCACCGCAGATACTGGTTCCCCAGATACCTACGTTATAAGAATACTTCAACTTGGTGAAGTCTGCATAGAAGCCGTGCTCGTTCAGGTAATCAACCTCCTCCTTACGAGAAAGTGCCTTGTCACGTGTCAAGGTGATGATCTCTACACCAGGAGCCATCACCAGGAATGTCATGTCGAAACGAATCTGGTCGTTGCCGGCACCTGTACTTCCGTGAGCGATGGCGTCAGCACCAATTTCCTTGGCGTAACGAGCGATGGCGATAGCCTGGAAGATACGCTCAGAAGATACTGAAATAGGGTAGCAGTTGTTGCGGAGCACATTGCCGAAAATCATGTATTTCAATGATTTCTCGTAATACTCGTGGGTAACATCGAGAGTGACGTATGCCTTGGCACCCAACTTATATGCGTTCTCCTCGTTGGTCTTCAACTGCTCGGCAGAGAAACCACCTGTGTTAGCGCATGCTGCATAAACATCCCAGCCATCCTGGGTCAACTTCATTACTGTGTATGATGTATCGAGACCGCCGCTGAAAGCGACTACAACTTTTTTATTTGCCATTTTATTTTATGTTTAATATGTGGTGAATAATGTTTAGATGGCATTCTTGCCAA
Source organism: Segatella copri (assembly GCA_003463005.1). Lineage (GTDB taxonomy): Bacteria > Bacteroidota > Bacteroidia > Bacteroidales > Bacteroidaceae > Prevotella > Prevotella copri_I. Next base: position 41,251 of record QSCI01000018.1, read on the forward strand.
CACCTTATTATATATAAGGATTTAGATTTCTGCAGAAGGACCGTCAATCTTTCTGATTCTCTCAATCACCTCCTGAGGAAGCTTGATAGGCAGATGCTCCTCTGGGTCGAAGAGCATGGCGGTGCAGATGCAGTATTTGCGGTTGGTACGATGGAGGACATCCACGTTGATGCAACCCTCGCAACCACGCCAGAATGACTCATCATCGGTCAGGTCGGCGAAGGTAACAGGAAGGTAACCCAGCTGGGTGTTCATCTTCATGACAGCCGAACCGGATGTCAAAGAGAAAATCTTGGCATGAGGCCATCGCTGTCGGGCAAGCGTAAAGGTCAGGTTCTTGATGCGCTTTGCCAATCCCAATCCTCGGAAGTCTGGGTGAACGATTAAACCTGATGTGGTAACATAGTGCTTGTTGCCCCAGGTCTCGATGTAGCTGAAGCCTGCGAACTTATCGCCCTGGAGAGCGATGACCGCCTTGGCTTCGCGCATCTTGGTGGCAACATACTCTGGTGAACGCTTGGCGATACCAGAACCACGCTTCTTTGCAGCTTCTGCAATTGTAGTCAGAATGGTGTCAATGTACTTGATGTGACTTTCGTCAGCCACCATTACTTTAACTTCTGCTTCTTCCATTTTTTCTCTTCTATCTTAAAATGTTTTTGTTTTAATTTTCTTTCTTTATATATAATAAGGTGTATGTTTTGCATAAAATTGCAACTACCTTATATATATTTATGGTGAACGTCTGGAATTACTTCTGCTAGTGCATTGATGATTTCCTCTTCTGTTGTCCCTTTCTTCTTTACCAGAAAGATCGTGTCATCGCCAGCGATAGTTCCCAGAATTTGAGGAATATCGCTATTATCTATATTATAGGCAATGCTGCTTGCATATCCCGGACGGGTTTTGATCACGACCATGTTTCCAGAGAAGTTGATAGACTGGAATCCGGTATTCACCATCATCTTGCTCACTGGAATATGGTTTGAAACTCTCTTATATAATGTGTCATTGGGCAGAACATACGCATATTTCCCACTCGAAGATGCTGCCTTTGCTACCTTGAGCAGTTTTAAGTCACGGCTCAATGTGGCTTGCGTAATCTTAAAGCCTTCTTTGTGAAGAGCCTCCAAAAGTTGGTCTTGTGAACTCAACTCCTGACTTGATATAAGCATCTTCAAAGTTTCCAATCTGCTATTCTTTGCCTTCATATGCTGTATTTTTATTCGTTTAACGGCTGCAAAATTACAATATATTTTGCAAATAACCAAATAAAATGAAAGAAAAATGCATAAAATAACATTGTTTTGTCTTTCGTTATGCATAAACGTGGAATAAATATGCATATATTATATTCTTTCATACAAATATTCTACACTTGGCTTTTGATGCAGAATAGCCTTTTTATCCATTTTAAGCTAATTATTGTAAATTATTGAAAGAAAGTTTACGGAAACCGCATCGGTTCAATAAGTTTTTGTTATCTTTGCAGACGCAATTCTTAGATTATAATCAACTTAATATAAAATAAACCTTTAGAAGATGGAAAAAATGAATGTTAAACCAGCAGAAGGTAAGCTGGGAATCTTGGTTGTTGGTTGTGGCGCAGTAGCTACTACCTTCATGACCGGTGTTTTCATGACTCGTAAGGGCCTTGCGAAGCCAGTAGGTTCAATGACTCAGTACGACAAGATTCGTGTTGGCAAGGGTGCAGACAAGAAATATCTGCACTACAAGGACATCGTTCCTCTTGCAGACCTTAATGATATCGTATTCGGTACTTGGGATGTTTATCCGCAGAATGCTTATCAGGCAGCTATGTATGCTGAGGTATTGAAGGAGAAAGATATCAATCCTGTACGCGAGGAGTTGAAGAAGGTAGTACCAATGAAGGCTGCTTTCGACAAGAACTATGCAAAGCGTCTTGATGGTGACAATGTGAAGGATTGCAAGACCCGCTGGGAGATGGTAGAGGCTCTTCGTCAGGATATTCGCGACTTCAAGGAGAAGAATGGTTGTGCCCGTATCGTTGTTATCTGGGCAGCATCTACCGAAATCTATGTTCCTGTAGATATGAAGATTCATGGTACATTGGCAGCACTTGAGGCAGCAATGAAGGCTGACGACCGCCAGCATGTAGCTCCATCCATGTGCTACGCTTATGCTGCTTTGACAGAGGGTGCTCCTTTCATCATGGGTGCTCCTAATACAACTGTTGATATTCCTGCTATGTGGGAACTCGCAGAGAAGACCAAGATGCCTATCGCCGGCAAGGACTTCAAGACAGGCCAGACTCTTGTAAAGAGTGGTTTCGCTCCTATCATCGGTACCCGTTGTCTCGGTTTGAATGGCTGGTTCTCTACCAATATTCTCGGCAACCGTGATGGTCTCGTTCTCGATGAACCAGCTAATTTCCATACCAAGGAGGTAAGTAAACTCTCTACTCTTGAGACAATTCTGAAACCTGAAGCTCAGCCAGATCTCTATGGTCATGGTAACGATGAAGATACTCAGTACTATCACAAGGTACGTATCAACTATTATCCACCTCGCAACGATAACAAGGAGGGTTGGGATAATATCGATATCTTCGGCTGGATGGGTTACCCAATGCAGATTAAAATTAACTTCCTCTGCCGTGACTCAATCCTTGCTGCTCCATTGCTGCTCGACCTTACATTGTTGAGCGATCTTGCTGCTCGTGCAGGCCGTTTCGGAACCCAGCGTTTCTTGAGTTTCTTCCTCAAGGCACCTATGCACGATTATACTAAGGGTGAAGAGCCTGTAAACCATCTCTACCAGCAGTATACGATGCTGAAGAATGCTATCCGTGAGATGGGTGGTTATGAGGCCGATGAGGAAATCGACTAATTAGGTTATTTCATTTAATATTACACCTTATTATATATAAGGCATTAATTTATATCATGGCACACCTTTGGAATGTTAGAACTTCTCTCCATAGGTGTGCCTTTTTGTTTATTTATATAGAAAGTAGACATGGATTCGGTAACGAGTTTTATTTATGGTATGAGCATGATGTTCTTCTCCATGATGGCTTTCCTGTTTTGGAGAAAAGGAAAGGAGATGCTCTTTCGGATGATTATGTGGCTCATGATTGTGGTCGACCTGCAGTTGGTAAAGGACATGGTTTTCTTTCTGATTTATGGTTTTGACAACGAGCATGCGTGGTATCTTACGTCTTCGTTGGATATGATGATTATTCCGTTCTACAGCTTTGTGTTGATGGAACTGGTGAAGCCGGGCTGGTTCAGATGGGTGAAAGCTTTGATGCTGGAATTGCCTTTCCTCTTGTTGCCGGTGTTCTATATTTTTACCCATAATATCATCTGGTTTTATGTGCTTTCTGTCTGGGGAGCCATTTATGGATGTTCTACCTTTATATTGCTTATCTTTATGATTCGGAGGTATCACCGCCAGCTGAAAGAGCGCTTTTCTTATCAGGAAAATATTAATCTGAATTGGCTTCTTGCCATTCTCAATACCTTCTTCCTGATTCTGTTTTTATGGACGCTGAGTTGTTTCGTTATTAATGTGGATTACGACAATATCTATATGGTAAGTTCTCTGATACTCTGGATGCTGATAGATTATTTTGTTTATAGGCATGAGTCAGTGATAGAAGAGTTGAGCGATATTGAAATTGTACCGTTAGAGCAGAACGAAGTAGATGTTTCGGGGATGGCTGCTGAGGTGCAGCGGTTGTTCGAGGAAGATAAAATCTATCTCAATCCGAAACTGAAATTGTCTGATGTGGCGCTGGCTGTAGGTACGAACCGTACTTATCTGAGTCGCTATTTTAACCGGCAGAATGGGCAGACGTTTTATGATTATGTGAATTCTTATCGTATACAGTATGCTGAGAACTTGTTGAAGTCAACGAACTTTCCTTTGCCGGAAATCGCCATCAAATCGGGATTTAATTCTATTTCTACGTTCAGAAGAGTATTTTTTGCGTCTTTTGGTTGCTCTCCTAATAAATATAGGACAAATGCATAAGTTGTTGGTGTTTAGGTAGTTTGTAAAAATCAGTGGTACACTGAAAAATGTCAAAAGACACTTTTTGTCCATTTGAAACTTATTTTTGCTATTTTGAAACCATGGTTCTCAATTTTTTTTCTATCTTTGCACCATAGAACTTTTTGAAGAGAATATAACTCTAGCATTTACTTTTTCTAGGAATTAAAAAATAAAGGTTGGCCAACCCGTTGAGGGCAAGCCAACCTTTCTCGTTATGTATGTTATTCTTTGTTTTTTTACTTTATTCCCGGTTCCCGTTTTCATTATTCCTTGTTGCTGCCTCCGAAGATGCGGAGCAAGTAGAGGAAGAGATTGATAAAATCGAGATACAGAGTCAAGGCTCCGATGAGTGCCAGTTTCTGTGCGCCCTCGCTCATGTCGTATTGTGTCTGGAGCATCTGCTTGATTTTCTGACTGTCCCAAGCGGTCAAGCCGACGAAGATGGCTACACCTGCGTAACTCAAAATGTAATCAAATCCAGAACTCTTCAAGAACATGTTTACTACGGTAGCGATAATCAGGCCTATCAGCGCCATGAAGAGTATTTTTCCTAAAGAGGTCAAATCCTTCTTGGTAGTGTAACCATAGAAAGCCATCGCTCCGAATGTGCCGGCTGTAATAAAAAATACCTTGGCAATACTGGTCATCGTATATACTACGAATACGGATGAAAGCATGGCACCATTCAAAACCGAGTAGACGATGAAGAGTAGGGTGGCCGTAGTCAGGGAGAGTCTCTGTAGGGCACCGGTAATGATGAATACCAGGGCGAGCTCTGCGATAATCAGACCAAAGAGCAAGCCGCGGCTTGTCATCAAGGTCATCAGCAGGGTAGGACTGCTAGCCACACCATAGGCAGTAACGCCCGTAATCAGGAGAGCTAAGGTCATCCATGTATACACTTTGCGCATTAAAGCAGAGAAAACACCGCTTATACCTCGTTCTTTCTCATTAACAGCAAAGCCATTGCTCTGCTGGTTGTTCTGACTATTTATCAGATTGTACATTTCCTTTTCTGTCATAATTCTATTTTCTTTTGTTATTTATGGTCTATTGAATAATATAATAAGCGCAAAGATAATGCCAATTATTGAAACGAACGATAATCTCTGCGCTTTATTAACATTTATTCCGTAATTTTACGTCATTCTCAGACCCTTTATCAGGATATGATAGTTGCCGCTAGGATGATGGTGATGTCTGTCTTCATGTCAGTCTCCTTGCGATTGAAACTGATCTGCCATTGCCATCTTAATCTCTTATCTTCTCTTTCTTCTACCAGTCTCATACGCTATTCGTTTTATTTCGAATGCAAAGATACGTCTTTTCCGTTTTCTACCTATGCGATTTGTGCGATTTGCGTGGATTCGGGAAATAAAGTGCGAAAAAATCATGGAATCATTCGGAAGAATATCTCCGAAGGATAAGAAAATATCTCCGAAGAATAAGAAAATATCTCCGAAAGATAGCTGAATATCTCCGAAGGATAAGAAATTATCTCCGAAAGATAGCAGAATATCTCCGACGGATAAACCCAGATGACAAATGTAGGTAATCTGATGACGAAGATATGGAAACTGGGTTGTGGTGACGAGGTGAAGGGTGAAGGGTATATTTTAAATCTTATATTATATTCTTTTTTTAGGGTTTTTCCGATTTTTGACCCTAGGGTACCCTTTCATTTTTCCCTTGCCGCGCGTATATATAAAAAAGAGTTTTCAAACCTTCACCCTTCACCTTTTTACCTAACGCTTTATGTGTCAAATAGTTACGGGTGAAGGGTGGTGAAGGGTGTTTTGTGTATTTTATAAACATATTTTAAGAGTTCGGCCCGTTTTTACATATTTTAGCGTTTGTTTACGATTCCGAAATGGGTATCTTTTTTTAGAGAGTCCTCTTTTTTTATGATTTCTTTCTGCAGAAACTCCTAGAAACTTAGTTTAATCGGTATCCTTGATGTATAAGCCGTTAAAATATTATCAGCGAAATAAAGTTAATGGCTATGGATAAGCGTAAACTTCTAAAATATAAGTTATCTTAAAAACATTATAACCTTTTAATGTATTGTCAGCGAAAAAAAGTTAATGGCTACGGATAAGCGTCAATTTTTAAATATAAATTAACTGAATTTTCGCATGTGGTTCAAGAACCTTTCAGGGCGTATGGGACAAAACTTGCGAAACTTGAGTAAATTAACTGAAAAAGCATTATAACCTTAATAGTAATGTGCGCTTGCGTATACGCCTAAGTGTGTACACAGACAGGCGCACATATATAATAATGTATACACAATAAATCGTCATGTTAAAATCTTTATATATGTTAAAAACAGACTAAAAAAGCAACTTTTTTGCGAAAAGATTTGGCGGAATGAAAAATAGTTAGTACTTTTGCACTCGCTTTTGAGAAATACGGTTTCTCTTAGCAACTAAAGAAAGAGTTCTTTGAAAGATTTTACATAAACAGACAAGTAGTACAAGAAGCGGTTAACTTCTTAGAAATAAGAAAGTTGACTGGGTAAAAAGAAACGAACCGTCAAGCAATTGACAAGTCAGGTTTACTAAGCTTCAATAAACGAAAAGGATATTCGTCCTAAGTACAGACAACAAACACCGATTGCTTCAGCAATGAGGCAAGAAGTAAAAATGATATTTTACAATGGAGAGTTTGATCCTGGCTCAGGATGAACGCTAGCTACAGGCTTAACACATGCAAGTCGAGGGGAAACGACATCGAAAGCTTGCTTTTGATGGGCG
>QSCI01000180.1:0-2959 GCA_003463005.1 Segatella copri
TGACCATTTCTGCTACCGATATTTTAGTGCCTGTATGTTCCAAAATACCTCTTTTGTATTTATTAACACAAAAAGTTGCTCAAAAATTTGGCTATGTCTTAGGAATCAAGTCAACTTTGATTCTCCGTTTTCCTGTTCGCTTATCGATAATTTCTTCATACTTGTCTATTTTGGAAATCTTTCCATTTCTAACATAAAACAAATCTTTTACGTTAAAATTGACAGCACCTGAAATAGCAATATCGCAAGCTATGAGTTCTAGACCTTTTGTATCAGAAACAGTTGTTTCGTTTGTGTTTACATACTTAAAATTTGAATACTGTATATGAATGCCCTTTTTGATTTCCTTTATCAAACAATTCAGGTATGTCTCTAAGAAATAAGAGCCTTTATCATTCATGTATCCGTTTTTAGGTGCTAAACTTTCAATAATGTTGTCTGTGACCCTCACACTCTTCGCACCATCACAAAGCTTTTGGAGATTACGTTGGTATTCCAATTTTGTCGTTTGGCTCCAAGATTGCATATTTGCTGCAAATGAGCGTACGGCGTTTTCGTTCTTTTGTGCTTGAATGCTTAAGACGAAGCATCCTAATAACACCATCAGCATTAACCGTTTAATCATATCAGTTTCTTGTTTTATTATATAAATAGTTCAAAAAATCAGTTTTTTTCTCTTCTGGAGCTTTATAAAAACTTGTTATCAGCCACCCTGTGTTGTTCGTTTCTCTTTCTATGAATTTGATTCTAAACACATAGCCTGGAACTTGATAAAAAATGAACTGTAGGTCCTTTACGTATTCGATGTCTAACAATCCATTATAAACATCAGAGAGAAATACGGAAGTCTCGTCTAATGGATAACTTTTTTGCATATAGCGAGTTATCAAATCGTCTTTTTCTGTCGTCACACGATGCAATGACATGAAGTTTGTTTCATGGTCATCTGGCATCAGCATAATTTTATCCGAGTTCAATGAAGGTTTCAATTTAAAGATTTCACCTTCAGCTTTTGCAATTACCCATTTGTACATATCCTCTTTTCGATGTTCAACATTGAGATAAAGAGTAAAGTCTATTTCTTTTCCTCTAAATTTCCCATGACAGATAGCTTTTGCGAACCACGTTGTATCAGAATAGTTGATATGGATATTCTTTGCAAGAACTGTATCTACAAGATTTTGTGCTTCCTTGAACTTTGCGTCATCTTTAGATTTAAACATTTTGCCATTAAAAACTAATGTTAAGTTCTTTTTCCTGTAGCTTTTGTCGCTCTTGGCAATGCCTGGATGTCCTTCCTTTCCATTAAATCTGTCAAAGAACTCATCCACTAACTTAATTCTAGAATCATATAGTCCTTTGTTCAATTGATTGACTATTACTTTTTGGGCATTTGTTACAAGACAAATTGAAGCAAATGCTAAACATAATAAATATCGTTTCATAAACTTATGAGTTTTAGTGTTCTACTATTTGATGAGACGTTCTTGTTTTGGACATTTATCGTCTATTGCATAAATATCTCCTAATAATATGGAATATTCATCTCCATCTTCCGTTTTTTCGACTTCAATGTAGATTTTTGCTTTTTCACGATTAATATCTTTATATATAGGAATACCATCTCTGTAGCCTATGAAAATCTGGTCGAAACTGCAAGTGTAAACATATCGGCTGGTATCTTCTTTTATCAAGTCGTTTATTTGGATATGTGGCGTCCCTATACTGACTTTGTGTTGCAAACTATTAGCTAATCCATTGAAATATAACCTAACTAGCATTCTGCGGGGATGAGTCTTGTTTGCTGAATAGATTGTTATTAGAGCACCTTCTTTACGGATGTCATCCTTTTGATACTCGTAACCGCGTCCTGCAAATAAACTCAATGCTTGTTTTTTGTAATACTGGCGTGTATCCCAATCAGATGTCTTGTCTGCCATTAATGATATATAGTCATTAAGCATGGCGAAACGTTCGTTAATTCTTGCTGTTATATAATCGGATAGCGAATCTTGTGCGTTTGCGAATAGACAGACGTAAACTGTTGCTAAGCATAATAGAAATCGTTTCATACGTAATAATTTTGTAAGGTTCAGCCTTTAATGACTGAACCTTGTTGTTTATTTTATACGTTTCGTATCTAAGGCATGAACATCCCCCAGTAAAACGACATACTCTTGAGGACCTCCTTCTACATCTTGTACCTCAACATAACATTTTACTTTTTTACGAGTAATATCCTTATATATAGGGATACCATCTCTATAACCGATGAATACCTGGTCGAAATAGCAAGTACAAACATACATGTTATTGTCAATTCTTTGCAAGTTGCTCACCTTAATTTTTGCAAGTTCTGTAGATTGTATTGACACTTTCTGATAAGAGAGATTTATCAGTCCATTAAAATAAACCCTCATCAATTTTGAGCGAGGACGGGTATTGCTCACAGAAGTGATTTCCATTCTTACACCTTCTTTACGAATACCATTCTCTTCATACTCATAACCACGTCCTGCAAATAGATTCAAAGCCTGCTTTTTGTAATATTGGCGAGTTTCCAAATCGTTTGTTTTATCTGCCATAAAGGAAATGTAGTCATTCATCTGTGCAACACGCTGAGCTGCAGTCTGTTTTATTTGTTCTTCTACGGCATCCTGTCCCATGATAGGCAAGAAGAACAATAATGAAATTTGCAAAAGAAAAGTGTGTCCTGAGACAGAATAGAATCCGATATTGGCTATATTTGATAGATTTCTGTCGTAACTTCTAGAGAGATGGTGGCAGACCCACCGCATTCGGCATGCAGGTGCTGATTGCAAACCACTTTGTGCTGCTCTGATGGAAACTGATGGGTAGTGAACGACAATTGAAAGCCTTCCGTAAGGTTGGCAAGGTATGTGTCAAGGAGATGAACGCAAGTGAACCATTGATGAAGCATCGTTAGCAAATTTGGCAA
>QSCI01000181.1:0-2875 GCA_003463005.1 Segatella copri
GATTTTGTGTCTGCGACATTTCTGTTGTGCAAGAAATATGTACAATAAAATGAATTTTGTCGCTTTGCAAGCAAAATCCCACTAAACCCTATAGGTTGCGGATTTGAGGGTTATGTTTATCGCTGCCCAGAAAGGTTGAATGTCTCGCCATCCTAAAGGATGAAACTCTCGATGTTAGAGATGCTTTTGGATTTAAAAAGCATCCCATAGCACCGAATGGGAAAGGTCCATCTGTATAGGTTTCCTCATTAACTAGTTTTTCTACCTCGACAGCTGCGGCTGCAGAAGCCACCTTGATGGGACAGCCAGGGGTGAATGGTGATTCGCATCATCCTCATAGGCCTCATTTTGCAGCGTATCGACAATACTGGGATTCCTTCCATTATAAAAGTCATCCACCAATCTGAAATTATCAATATTAGAGGACAATCTTTCACAATGTAAGGATCCTAATATCCGTTCTTGTTCTTCTGTTATTCTCATGCTCTTGACATTTGAAAATCCTTGTATTGGGCTAATAAGAATCTACGGATATTGATTCTTTCTGCATCCTTGCGAATATCCGACAAATCTATATCAACATCACATGTATCGTAGGGTGAATAGCCCTCACGCGCCTTCTTCCAAGAATATTCGCCATGACTCAAAGTACTGAGACTCCATGACTGCTTGGGAGCATACTGTTCAAAGACCTTATCAAAAACACCTTGATATTTTTGGAGACTTTCTCGGGATAGAGAAAAACTTAATGAGTTATCTTTATAGTGCTGACGAATTTCAAGTATAACAGGACCATATTTCCATGCCTTGAATTTTGCTCCAAACATGGGTTCTCCTAACTGAACCAAGCATTCACGCTGAGTGAAATAAAGCAACTTGTGCAGCTTCATCTCATCAATGCGAGTACCATATTGATGCTCGTAGCGCTGGCTGATATAGGATGCTATTTTCACGACATCTTCCATAATTGTGTTCCTTTCTTTATTGTTTACATGGTGCAAATATAAGGGAAATATCTGAAATAGCCAAGGTATTTCCGGTTTTTAACACATCAGGAGGAGTTTCTTGTCCCACAGATTTCTTGAGACCTGTCATCGTTTTGGGCGGATGATGACTCTTGTCATCAGTAAGTTATCATTTGAACTTCCATTCGTCGAATGTGATATTATTTCCTTTCAGGACAAAACAGAGGTCCATTGTGCCTGTCATATTCTTTTGAAGTTGGGATTCTATGAGTTTCATTTGCGGGGTACCGACTTTGATTGAAGCAATGACTTCTCCGTCCGGCCTATCCCGGCGGACTTCTATGATTCCGTTTCCGGATGCCTTAATTTCCAGACTGGAAGGTACTTTGTTGAATTCCACACCTCTGACAGCAATGATGCCAGTCTTGTTGGGAACGGTAACGGCATACATGTCCCCGATGCTTTTTCCATTTGTGAACTTGACACCTTGTGTGGCTGCTGTGGTTTCGGCCTGCTGGATGATGAACGGATTCATAGGCTGTATCTGTTTTACGCCTTTCAGAGTCTGATTACCCATGTGGATATTCACAGTATTCTCGTCAACTTGTATTTCATCGACACAAACATTACGAAAACCAGCTGTTGTATTGAAACTATGTTGCAAACTCATTGTGTGATAGAATACATACCATTTCCCGCGGAATTTGTGTAGATGTGTATGATTGTTGCTGTAGTCAAATCCATAATCTCCAGGGTTTTTCATATAGTTGTGCTGGTATTTCCAACTTTTGGTTACCAGCGGAGTTTTGCTAGTCATGTAACTCATGCAACAGGTGGTTGGTTTCTCTGTCGGGAGAGGCCAGTCGCTAAAATCTTGCCAATCTATGTTATAAGTATAAACGTATGTGCCGTTGATGTAGTTTAATTCGTTAGCTTCGAAATGATGGGGAGCCCTGATGGGCTTTATCGGGCCATCCACACTAATCATGTCTTTTCCCAAACGCATAATGCGAGCACATCCTCCGCCTACTGTCAGCCAACCTTTTCCTTTGTCATCGATGACTACACCCGGATCGAAAGCGGCTTTGCATTCTCCTGCTATGCCGGGAGTGTTTGTGTCTACCAAACTATGATTCAGCGGGCTTGACCACGGTCCTATGGGGGATGTGGATGTCAGCACTGCGGTTCCACCCCCGCTATTGGAGAAATAGAGGTAGAAGTGAGTCTTGCCGTCCGCTTCCTCACGTTTTGCGATCGACGGTGCCCATGATGTTTGTATCCATGGGGCGATGCTGTCTGTTTTAATAATTCCGTGATAGGTCCAGTTTGTCATGTCATCGGAAGACATCATCACCAGAGATTTGATGTATTCGTAGGAGTTTTTTCCGTAACCGCCTATTGAATCATATTGTTGCTGATCGTTTGTTGCGTACACATAAATTCTGCCATTATATTCTACTGCAGTTGGATCCGCTGTAAACATAAAATCCAGCAGGGGATTTCCATCTCCTGTGGTGAGTTTAGGGGAAACGTCCGGCATGGTTACATAAGGCACGGAATCATTTTGCAGGGACGGATTTTCTCCGGCCTGCGCATTTTGCTGGTGAGATATCATACATGCAGCAATGGCCATTAATAAAACAGGGGTCTGGATATTTTTCTTTTTCATACGTATATGATTAAATTGTGTCGAGTAAGTGGAGGGAGTTTCACCCTCCCTTCTCTCGGAACCGTGCTTGACAGTCTCCCATCACACGGCTCTTCGTACTTAACTCTTTTGTTATTAGTTATATTCTTTATTAACCTAGACGTGGATAGGGTACAAATCCCTTCACCCAGTGTGAAAACTCATTTCTGTTATGTGCCGCATACTCTACAAGCCAATCATACGCTTTACCAAGCTTCTTACC
>QSCI01000182.1:0-2858 GCA_003463005.1 Segatella copri
GCGACTGTCAAGATAAAGTATGACCGCACGAGAATACCAAGCGGCTATACCGAGGACGACATCCGTACCTATTACTACGACCCGGCCGAGAAGCATTGGGTTGCGTTGGAGCGTGTGCGTGTGGACAAGAAGGAAGAGTGTGTCGTTTCAAAGACGACCCACTTCACCGACATGATCAACGGCGTGATACAGGCCCCGGAGTCACCGCAGACCGAAGGCTTTGCCCCGACGATGATGAACGACATCAAGGCGGCAGACCCGACGGCGAAGCTCAATGTCATTGCGCCTCCAAGCGCAAACAACCGTGGCTCTGCCAACCTGCAGTATCCGTTCGAGATGCCGCCTGCCCGAAATGGCATGCAGCCAAGCCTCGGTTTACAATACAGCAGCGAGGGCGGCAACGGATGGCTCGGTGAAGGTTGGAACATCAGCGTGCCAAGCATAACGCTTGACACAAGATGGGGTGTGCCACGCTATGACCAGGCGAAGGAGACGGAGACTTATCTTTTGTCCGGTTCAATGCTCTCCACCATGGACGACAACGGACAGATGGGAGTCGCACACCGTGGCGAGAAGATGAACAGAAAGGCTGACCGCCAGTTCTACACCCGCCAAGGCGGTGATTTCAGCCGTATCATCCGCAAGGGTGACAGTCCTGCCAACTATTATTGGGAGGTTACAGACAAGCAGGGTGTCAAGTACATCTATGGCGGTGACGGAGCTGTTGTAAAGGGCAATGTCACCGATGCTTCGGGCAATACCCATGAGGTGATTGCCGAATGGAAGCTGAAACGTGTCGAGGAACTCCATGGTGACTATATAGAATATGTATATGACATCGTGGATGAGGATGTGCGTGGCGGCTTGAAAGCCAAAGCTGCATATCTGAAGGAGGTTCACGCAGGTAATGCAGGACAGGAACCGCACACCGTTGTACTCTTTGATGGCAACAAGGTAAAGCAGGTAAAAAACAACAATGCCCGCTATGGATTCCTCGCCTCCTCCAACAAGCTGTTGGAGAAAGTGACCGTGAATTTCCAGGGCGAGACCCTGCGCAGCTATGCCTTCGACTATAAGGAAGGTGCATTCCACAAGGAAATGCTCACTGGTGTCAGACAGTATGACAACAACGGCAAGGAGGTCTCCTTCCAAAACTTCGACTACTATGATGACGTACAGGCAGACAAGGGCTATGTTCCTTTCAAGGATGATTCCGAAAAATGGAACACCCATGATGATGGACTTGACGCAGGGTTCATCAATCCGTTAAAGGCTGTCAGCAAGCGTTTCAGCGACAAGCCAACTGCACTTGGCGGAACGACAAGCTCTTCCGTGAGCGGTTCGTTCTATGCAGGTGTGGGTGTCGTGGACGGAAGTCCTTGGAAAAGCAATACCATGGGTGGCTCATACAGCTATTCAAGCGACACGAGCAAGGGACTTTCCGCACTCGTTGACTTGAACGGTGACGGACTTCCTGACAAGGTGTACAAGTCCGGTGGTTCTGTTTATTATCGTCCACAGATTAAGACAGACAACGGAGAAGTAGTATATGGTGAGCCTGTCAAGGTAAAGGGCATCAGTAACTTCTCGACAACCAAAAGTTCTACCAACACTTTCGGTGCGAATGCCGTTGTCGGTTGGGATGTCCTGACTGCCGTTGTCGGAACGGACAAGTCAACCACTAAGACCAAGACCACTCAGTATTTCAGCGACATCAATGGTGACGGACTTGTTGACCTCGTTTCCAATGGCAAGGTCTATTTCAACCACTTGGAGTTTGACGGATCTGGCAATGCCGTGCCTACATTTACATTGAGCAGTGCCGACACGCCAAGCCCAATTATCTATGGTGGCAAGGTTGACACTTCCGTCATGGAGGTCAGTAAGGATGAGCAGGCGGAAGCCATCAAGAACTCACCGATGGAGGACATAGTGCGTGTATGGCAGGCTCCAAAGGACGGAACTGTCAGCGTAACTGGTCAAGTTAGCCTCATTGCACCAACAGATGACTATGATGCTGACGAGTATCAGAAGGCAGACGGCGTAAGAATTGCCATCCAAAAGGGAGGCAATGAACTTTGGAACAAGACGATAGCCAAGGGTGACAACAGTCCATACAGCGCAGCCGTATCATCTGTTGACGTCAAGCGTGGTGACAGAATCTATTTCCGTGTCCAGTCTGGCTCTGAGGAAACAAGCAACGGCTCATTTGATAAGGTGAATTGGTCACCTACCATTACTTACGCTGGCGAGTCAAATATATTGCCTAACGGGCTTTCTTCAACAGAGTACAAACCTGAGGATGGTGCCATCTACGATGTGAACACCTCCGCTAATGTGGAGAATGGTTCAAGTGTGGAAGTTCGCAGTGCCTTCCACAAGCCTGTAACAACCGACGATGTTGTTCTCAGCATCATCGGCAGCAATGAAAAGAAAGACAGTGACGGGAACGACAACCCGAACTATATCGAGAAGACTGTCTTTGCTCGTACACTGAAGGCTAATGAGACTTTCAATGGCGATTCACTCAACATCAGTCTGGAGAATACAGAAAAACTGACCAATTTCAGCTTTGAGATTTCATCCACCTCAAATGTTGATTGGAAGAATATAGGTTGGCAAGCGTCCGTAACTTACAAGGATTCTGCCAATGTTGAGCATACCATGGCAGTTCCTGCACATTACAAGACTTTCGCAAAAGCCTTGGCAGAGGGCAAGCCATACTTGACCACAGCGACTGAAACAATTCTGGTTGTGTCGCCAGTGCTTACCCTTTCTGACAATTCCATCAATGGACAGGTTACTTTGACCGCCAAGACAGAGGATGCACTCATCGGCAAGAAGTCTTTCAATATCGA
>QSCI01000183.1:0-2813 GCA_003463005.1 Segatella copri
AAGCTTCAAAATACTGGGCAATGTACAAAGCTTTTGCCCTTACAGGGCGTCTTGCTGATTGCCATTATACCCAGGCGATGCCCTGGGCTAGGAGCTTCTGCCCTTTCAGGGCGTGTGGGGTGTGGCTTATGACACATCCTCACTACTCACTAATCTCTATCTAAAGGTTCAGCTTCTTCTGTACCAGTTTGCTGATGGCTTCTACTCTTTTGCTCTGGCGCTGGATATCTTTATGAATATCATCGCGCACGGCATTGAAGTCGTTGAAGAAATCGGCAAAGGCAGACTGAATCATGTTCGGCTTGCGGTCGTTCTTGTTGGCAAATGGGTTCACCAGCATCTTGATTCCCTTTTCTTCCAGGTGAACATCAATCTCTGCCCCCGTCATCACAGGGTCGCCATCATAATGGATTACGCCTGGCTGACTGCGGGTGATATGGAGCTTCTTGCAGCGGAACGACTTGATCTTCGAGTTCTTGTCCAGCGTCTTGTTGAACATGTCGAAACTTACCTGAGGCGCCTCGATTACATCGAATGGTTCCATGATGACGACATCCATCAAACCGTCGCTCATGGATGCTTGAGGGGCAATATAGGCATTGTTGCCATACTGAGATGCGTTGGCACAGGAAATGAGGAACGCCTTATACTGCTTGGTGCCGGTCTCGTCCTCCAGCGTGTAAGTCTCAGGCTTATACTTCAATCCCTCGCGCAGGATATTTTCAGCATAAGTGATAGGACCACGCTTGCCGCTCTCGGCAAACTTCATGCTGACGAAAGCGTCAAAGCCCATGCCGCAGGTGCAGAAGAACGGGTGGTCGTTGATGACACCATAATCCAGATCTCTAATCTGGCACTGGTTGATGACCTCTATGCATTTCTTCAGGTTCATCGGGAGCAGCAGATGTCTTGCCAATCCGTTGCCCGAACCGCAAGGCAGAATGCCGAGGGCAGTATCGGAGTGAACCAGTGAGCGGGCCACCTCGTTGACGGTTCCGTCACCACCAACCGCCACAACCACATCTACATGGTTGTTCTTCGCTTCGGTAGCAATTTCCGAAGCGTGCCCAGCTCTTTCAGTCATTCTTATCTCGTACTCAAAAAGCTCTTTGTCCAAAACAGAATCTATCAGACTGGGAACTGCCGCCTTGCTGGCTGTTCCTGAAATCGGATTCATGATGAAAAGTATCTTTTTCTTCATTATATAGTCAAGAGTTTGTAAAATTTAGGCTACAAAAGTAATAAAAATACCCAAAATAACAAGAAATATCGATTAAAAAAACTATAAAAGTAAACTTTCTTATAAAAAAAGCCGTTTATTGAGTTCTTTTTTGTATCTTTGCACCCTGAAAGTTAGAAAAGTATAAAAAAAGAAAATAAAGTACACCTATTAATAATGGGACAATTACAAGAAAGATACAAGAATTATCGTGAACCTCAGAAGTATATGGCTGCCGGTGTGTATCCATATTTCCGCGAGATCACAAGTAAGCAGATGACAGAGGTAACCGACATCGATGGTCATAAAATCCTGATGTTCGGTTCTAATGCTTATCAGGGTTTGACTAACGACCAGCGTGTTATTGATGCAGCAAAGGCTGCGCTCGACAAGTATGGTTCGGGTTGTGCAGGAAGCCGTTTCCTCAATGGTACGCTCGATTTGCACGTGCAGCTCGAAAAGGAGCTCGCTGAGTTTATGGGCAAGGATGAAACTTTGTGTTTCTCTACAGGATTCTCTGTAAACCAGGGTGTCTTGGCTTGCGTAGTAGGTCGTAACGACTATATTATCTGCGATGACCGCGACCACGCAAGTATCGTAGATGGCCGCCGCCTCTCATTCGCTACCCAGCTCCACTACAAGCACAACGATATGGAAGATTTGGAGCGCGTGCTCTCTAAGCTCCCTCAGGAGGCTATCAAGCTCATCGTTGTTGATGGTGTGTTCTCTATGGAGGGCGACCTGGCTAACTTGCCTGAAATCGTTAAACTCAAGCATAAGTACAACTGCTCTATCATGGTAGACGAGGCTCATGGTCTTGGCGTATTCGGCAAGCAGGGTCGTGGTGTATGCGACCACTTCGGTCTGACCGACGAGGTAGACCTCATCATGGGTACATTCTCTAAGAGTCTGGCTTCTATCGGCGGTTTCATCGCATCAGACAAGGATACAATCAACTTCCTCCGTCACAACTGCCGTACTTACATCTTCAGCGCCTCTAACACTCCAGCTGCCACAGCAGCAGCTCTCGAGGCTCTCCACATCATTCAGAATGAGCCAGAGCGTTTCGAGAATCTCTGGGATGTAACCAACTATGCCTTGAAGCGTTTCCGCGAGGAAGGTTTCGAGATTGGCGAGACAGAGAGTCCTATCATTCCTCTCTACGTACGCGATGCTGAGAAGACATTCGTTGTTACCAAGATGGCTTACGATGCAGGTGTGTTCATCAACCCTGTTATTCCTCCAGCTTGTGCTCCTCAGGATACATTGGTACGTTTCGCACTCATGGCTACTCATACAAGAGAGCAGGTTGAGCAGGCTGTCCAGATCTTGAAGAAGATTTTCGTAGAAGAGGGAATCATCAAGTAAAATCAGATTTCTGATTTACAAAGTTCAGCAAGTATGGTTGCGGTTCTTAGCCGCTACTATATATAACAGAACTTTAGCATGTGGTTCAAGTACGGGCTGAAGGCCCAAAAGCTCCTAGCCCAGGGCATCGCCCTGGGTATAATGGCAATCAGCAAGGCGCCCTGTAAGGGCAAAGCTTTATGTTTTGCCTGGAGTTTTAAAGCTTTTGCCCTTACAGGGCGACAGG
>QSCI01000184.1:0-2724 GCA_003463005.1 Segatella copri
ACTGAAAATCAGCGACTTGACCAACTTTTTATAGTTAAGTTTTCATAAGCATTTCTTAATATAAGTTATTGATTTACAGACGATTAAATATTAATTTAACGCAGTATTGTAACTATGTCTTTATTACTTTAAATGGAAAACTGCTTGATGAAATTAAGGGAACAGAGCAAAAAGTGTATAAAAGCATTTTAAACAAGTTAAACAAGGGTGAATATACTTTGAGATTATCATACAATATATTCGATTTAGTTGGTGATGGTAATAAAGGTGCTGACCGCGCATTCATATACGATCTGAACACGGCAACCACTATTTCTGATTATGTAGCAGAGTTGGATGCTACGAACACTAAATTGACTTTCAAAAAAATCACTTCTAATAATTTAGAAAGTATTGATTTAAGCCGTTTAGTTATAGTGAATGACAAACCGAGGGTGAAAGATATGTACGATCTTTCAGGTATAGAAACTACAAATATCAAGAATATCGTTTTCGATGAGAGTTTCAAAACATACGCACCTACATCGTTGTCACATTTCTTTGCTGGCTGCAGTACATTGGAAACAATTTCAGGCCTTGAATATTTGAATACAGCGAATGTAACGAATATGTACCGTATGTTCTATGAATGTAACAAACTCTCTTCGCTCGACCTCTCTAATTTCAATACAGCGAATGTGACGAATATGAAAGAAATGTTCTATAGCTGTCAAAACCTCTCTTCGCTCGATCTTTCTAATTTCAATACAGCGAATGTGACAGATATGTCAGGCATATTCAGGTATTGTAACAAACTCTCTTCGCTCAAACTCTCTTCGCTCAATACAACGAAGGTGACGGATATGTCACGCATGTTTTCCGGTTGTCATAGACTCTCTTCGCTCGATCTCTCTAAGTTCAATACAGAGAAGGTGACGAATATGGAAGAAATGTTCTATAGCTGTCAAAACCTCTCTTCGCTCGATCTTTCTAATTTCAATACAGCGAATGTGATGGATATGGCCCATATGTTCTTTAATTGCTCCGCTCTCACTTCTCTCGACCTCTCTAATTTCAATACAGAGAAGGTGCGGTATATGAACAGCATGTTCTCTGATTGCTCCGCTCTCACAACCATCTACGCCAGCGATAAGTTTGTTACAACAAAGGTAAGTAGTGGTTCTGAGATGTTCACTGGTTGCACAAACCTCAAAGGCTTTGATAGTAGCATGATCGACCACAAAAAAGCCAACTGCGGCACGGATGGTTATTTTACTCCTGGATGTGCTTATGCCGAGTTTGATAATGCTACTAGAACTCTTACATTTCGCTACAAGGGAGTAAAGCCTGCAGGAGCTTATGACCTTAATGTGGAATCTAACAATCCGGGGTGGGATGCCCAAAGAGCAAATATCAAGAAGGTGGTCTTCGATGCTTCGTTTGCCAATGCAAGACCAACGAGCTGTTGTTGGTGGTTCGGAAATTGCTTATATCTGACCGAAATTGAAGGTATTGAGAATCTGAATACCCAGAATGTGACGGACATGAGCTGGATGTTCAATTGCTGCTATGCGCTTACCTCGCTCGACGTCTCTAACTTCAATACAGAAAAGGTGACGAATATGTCAAACATGTTTGGGAGCTGTGAAAAACTCTCTTCGCTTGACCTCTCTAATTTCAATACAGAGCGCGTGGAGAATATGTCCTTTATGTTCTCTGGTTGCTCAACTCTCCAAACTATCTTCGCCAGCGATAAGTTTGGTACGAACCGGGTTTTTGATGGTGATGGTATGTTCCAAGGTTGCGAGAATCTCAAAGGTTTTATAGATTATATCAGTAACTCAGACAAGGACAATTACGAATACGCCAACTACAAGACTGGCTACTTCACCAAGCTGGTAGGTAAGAATGGTGAGAAGAAGATTGGTGCAGCGGGAGAAACTCTTACTACGGAGAATCTTGTTCTTGACGACGGCAAGGACTTCGTGGCTTATGACCAGTTCGCAGCCAAGAAGGCATCTTACAGCCGAGATATCCCTGAACGTTCTACATGGGGAACGCTCTGCTTGCCTTTCGCCATTGACCAGAGCCAGGAAACAGAATGTAAGTTCTATCGTCTCACAGGTATTGACAATGATAATGAATGCATCACCCTTGAGAGTTGCGAAGAGGGCAAAATCCCTGCCGGCACTCCGGTGCTCTTCAAGATGAATGAGAACGAGCAGACACTCAGCATTTCTGTACAAAATGCAGGCATCGTTAAAGAGCCAGTAGCTGGAACAAACGTTACTGAGCCAGAAGCAGAAACTGCCTCAGATGTCAACCTCGTAGGTTCATTCACCAAGATTGGCGGCAATGGCAATCAGGGTCTTGACAAAAACGACTACATCATTGGTAAGGATAAGTTCTGGCGCGTCTCTGACTTGAATGATGGCAAGGGCGTGGGCATCAAACCGATGCGTGCATACATCCATCCTGCCAATGAATATCTGGCAAGAGCAGCCATGCTGAGCATTGGAAAGGGTGATGGCACTACTGCCATTGACAACCTCAACGCTATCAGCAACGATGCCAACGCAGAATACTATGATGCGAATGGTCGTCGTACCAATGGTCTGCAGAAGGGGCTGAACATTGTGAAGCGTGGCAGCAAGACTTATAAAATCATGGTTAAGTAAAGAATTTTAAAATCAAAAGGATATGAAAAAGAAAGAATATACAAAGCCAGAGATGCAGGTGGTAAAT
>QSCI01000185.1:0-1430 GCA_003463005.1 Segatella copri
GATTCCTAAGACATAGCCAAATTTTTGAGCAACTTTTTGTGTTAATAAATACAAAAGAGGTATTTTGGAACATACAGGCACTAAAATATCGGTAGCAGAAATGGTCAAAAATGATTTTTCTGTTACAAATCAACACGGAACTCGTTCTTTTAATAGCGTGTGGCTAGATTCCTAATTAGTTATCCGTGTTTGTGTCTTTACAAGACTCTAAATGGCAGTAGCACAGACTGCTATAGTTCACTTGTTTCGGACTTATGATATTGCAAGTTTTTCATTGCTGCTCTTTGAATCCAACGGTTCCCATTTTCTGTTCTGCTTACCTATAGCGAACATTCTGAGAACAAGTTTGAACTTAACGGCATTCAATGCCTTGCGTTTTGTGTCTGAATCTTGCTTACCTCCTAATTTACGGTTATAAAATGATTGTAACTCTGCATCATATTGTACAACAACTGTGGCCGCCATGGATAGATCTGCTTTCGCCTGACCATCACAGCGTGCTGAAGGTCGGGGACGCCATTTCACACTGGTGCCTGAAGTGCGGAAGTGCGGTGCCACGCCAACATAACTGGCATATTGCCTTGCTGTTTCAAAAGCGGTAAAGTTTCGGGTAATGACAATGACATTTATGGCATTGACGAAGCCTATTCCCGGTATTGTCAGAAGATTCTTGTAAGTAGACAAGAGGCTATCGTCTGTAGCCAGCAACTTCTGTTCTTCCAACTCGATGTTCTCAATGTCACGGCTGAATTTTTTGATGTAGCCATCATATAACTGGGCATCTTCCTTTGTGATGCATAGCTGTCTTCTGTTCATGAAGCATGTACGCTGTTCCACCAGGAACTTACGCTCATTCATCAGTGCCTTGAGTCTCTGCATGGTCTTGTCAGGCATATTATAAGGCTTGACACATTCAGTACCATTATAGCGATAGAGAAAGTCTGCAATCTTGGCAGAGTCAATCTTGTCGCTCTTGTCCTTGGGCCCCATGGGATAATGCTTTACCACATGGGTGGAGAGCATGCAGAACTGATAGTTCCTGGTATTAAGAAACTTCTCCAGCTCCATGGAATAGCTGCCGGTGAACTCCATTCCGAAGAGACTGTTCGAGAGAACCACATGATTCTTCTTGAGCCATGTGCACATTTCGCCAAATCCCTTGCGGGAATTGTTGAATACATCGTGAGAAAAGTCCTTAATTGGGGTTTCTTCACAGAAAATTGATACGTCAATGACATTTTTTGAGATGTCGATGCCGATAAATGATTTATTTTTCATACCTTTGTACCGCATTTTGTAGGAAGGAGCTCTCTATGTCAGGGTAAGCCACATCTTTTAAAAGCTTCCACGGCTAATTCCCTAAACGGCACTTGACCTGGCATTTCAGGCTGGGGAGACTAGATCAGGGAAAGGTCTTTGTCTAAGACAAA
>QSCI01000185.1:1597-2712 GCA_003463005.1 Segatella copri
AAAAAACGCAGACAAAAGACTTAGTCGGGAAATAGTTATGCTCTAAGAAGTGCGATAGTTCACTTTTGCTGCATTTTAGTTCTTATATGCATCTGTCTCCACATATGGTGTTCCACGCTTTATCACGGCAAACATACGAAGGACCAGCTTGAACTTGACGGCATTGAGCACGATGCCACCGCATTTTTCCTTTCTCTTGCGTATCCAATAGTCTCTTATTGAAGGATTGTTCCTTATGGCGGAAAGGACAGCTATGGATAAGTCTGCCTTGGCTTCAGAAAAGCCTTTCTTGGAAACCCCCGTTTTCTTTCTTACTGAGGTACCAGATTCCTTTTTAAAAGGGGCTATTCCTATGTAACAGGCATATTTGCGAGGATTGCTGATTGCAGTGAAATTTTCCGTCAATACAATGGTTTCCAACGCTATGATGCGACCAATGCCAGGAATGGAGGTCAGCAGATTGTAATTCTTTCTGATGCTTGTATCTTCATTCATGTAGCTGTCAATCTCTTTGTCTATTGCTTTCTGGTTTTCCTGCATGTTCTTCAGCAGGAGTTTCTTGCGTTCAACGGATAAGTTTGTATCGTATGCGCAGATATCATGAAGCTGCTGCTTATAGAGAGTTGACTGCTTGGTGTTCTGCTTACGCTCTGCCAGCAATCTCTTCAACTTGAAATAGACAGGTGAGGGAAGCTTGGAGGGATTGCGAAGAATCTTCTTGTGGTTCTGCTCACAATAGATTGCTATTCTGAAAGCATCCAGTTCGTCAGTCTTGATACGGTCAAGAGAGCGCTGGTCATCATCCAGATCAGGTTCGAAGCGATGCATTTTTCGAGGTTCCACCATACCATAGATATATTCTTTGGATTCCAGCCATAATCTGAAGTTTTGGTTATAGAGTCCCGTATATTCCATACAGAACAAAAAGGTATCAAAGTCTTTTCCTACCTTTGCGACCCAGGAGCCAATCTTTTTGAATCCTGCATCATCATTGCTCACCTGAATATGGGCATTCTTCCAATCGATGGTTTCACCATCATAATAAGCAAGGTCAAGTGTCTTCTTGGAGACATCTACGCCAAAATACAGTTCTTTATCCATATTATTAACATTTT
>QSCI01000186.1:0-2709 GCA_003463005.1 Segatella copri
CATTGGCATCATACTCATAGGCATGGCTGTTGTTCACATTCTCGCTCTCCGAAGGCGTCTCCTCTGTGCGGTAGTTCACATCCTTCACATTGGCGAGTTGGAACTTCTTGCCTGTCTCTGTTCCATAGGTGTATGACAAATCATAACCTGCATTCAATGTACCGTTGAACTGCACATTGTTCTGCGTGAGAATCTGACGCTTCGAAGTGATACGGTGCATATTGTCGTAACCCATCGCAAGAGTGTAGCTTGCGGTCTTGTTGTCAGCACCAGTATAAGTGCCAGTTGCGCTTACAAGACGGTAAAGAGCATCGTATGTATAGGTATGCGCCATCTGTCCGCCAGCCTTTCCACTCTGTGGAACTGATGCACCGTTTACCACGCTGAGCACATTGCTCACCGCATCGTAAGTGTAGGCGTTATCCATGATGGTGTTTCCACCACTGTTCACCGTGAGGTTCTGCAATCTGCGACGCTGTGGGTCGTAGGTGTAGAAGGTCTCTGCACTGTTGCAATACTTCAAGTATGTGCGCTGCTCAAACTTGTCATAGCCTATCTTGCTCACATAGTCGTAGCCGTAAGACTTGTAGCCATGAACCTTTTCAAGCTGACCACCGAGATTGTAAGAGTAAGTAATCTTCTCCTCATCAGGATAGATCATCTCCAACAGACGGTTGTGGCTGTCGTAAGTCCATTGCGTCACATAGGTTGCTATTGCCTGATTAGGCACAATCATCGTGCGGCGGGTCTTTGTCACCTCGCCCATCTTGCCATAGAAGTATTCGATGGCACCTGTTCCGTCCTCACGGAGCATCAAGCGACCGATACGGTTCTGAGAAGCGTTGCGACCACCATAATAATACTTCACATTATTCTCTGGATGGTCTGGGTAGTTGATACCCGTCAGACGCTGATAGTCGTAATCATAGGTGATGAACTTGCCTTCCTTCGCAAGGTTGGCAGTCTGCTTGGTCAGCACGTTGCCGAGAGCGTCATAAGTGAAGCTTGTGATGCCGCTTGCAGGATGGTTCACCTCTGTGCGACGGTCGCCCATGTCATAAGTAGAGGTGGTTACATTGCCCTCCGTGTCGGTGACACGGACAAGACGCTGTATGCCGTCATACTCAAACGAGGTGGTAATATCACCGTCAGGACCGCTCTTCTGAATGGTCTTCAATGTCTTGCCGCTACCATTGGTATGGGTAGCCTGCACGTTATGGAGTGCATCCGTTACGGTTGTAACAAGCGCATGACTGCCATTGTCAACTGTATATTCCGTGGTTGTCGTCGAATTGTCCGGCAAGGTTACAGAGGTTGCACGGTCGAGCACGTCATAGACAGTAACCGTTGGAGATACATTGTCGAAAAACTTGTTGAACGTTGACTTCGAGCCTGTTCCTTCCGTTGTAGGATAGAAAGCCTTTGCCACACGTCCGAAAGCGTCATACACGTTTCTTCCGCTGACAATCATCACGTTCTCGTCCTTGGCAGAGTTTCCTTTGGCAGCACTTGTCACAACACCGTCCTTCTTCACCTGTACGGCTCTTCCGAAACCGTCAACGAACGTAACGGTCTCCAAGTCGTCGTTAGGGTGCTGGATGTCGTAGTGCTTGGTCACTGCGTATGCAGGAGCGGTAATGCCACTTTCGTTGAAAGTAGCCAAAGGCTGGTACTCAAAGGCGATGGCATAAGGCACTCCGGTAGCCAACTCGTTAGGACCACGCACGCCAGTGATGCGACCGAGGTCGTCAACATCAGTCTCATAATAGAAGTTGTTGAGGTCACGATGCTCCTTGGCAATGCCGTACCGATAATCGAAGTTGCCTTGCTCGCTGCGGTAGCCCCACGCATCATCAATGCGCTCAACATACATATTCATCTCAGGCTCATAGCGGTACTTGTACCACATACGCTGTCCCTTGCTGTTGGCAGGAAGAGTTTTCTGTGTGATGTTGCCGTAAGAGTCGTACTTGTAATCGGTAACTGCAGCACCGTCATTCAACTGCTGTGTAATCTGCGTGATATGGTTGGCGTAGTTGGTGTTATACTTCGCTGTCACATGGTGATAGAGTGAGCCGTCACCGCCTGTCACGGTCACGTCAACAGGAAGACCAAAGATGTGCTTGCTTGCATTGTCCGTGTACTTGATGGCGGTCGCATAATCGAACTTGCCGTTACCATCCTCGCCAAGACTGCCCTTGTCACTATACTTGTAGGACTTCAACTCACCATGATAGCCAGTGAGGTAATACTCATTCCAAGCCTCGGATGTTACCACACCGTTTGCCGCTCCCTCATACTGCAAGTTTGCTGTATAGCGGAGAGGAACGAATGCTGAAGCACGGTCGCTCCAAAGGTTCACGTCACGCTTTGCGAATGTGTACTTGTCACCGTCGGCAGTCATATAATAACTGTCGTAACGGTTCTTTGTCTCGGTGTACTTGTTGCCGTTGGCATCCTCTACGGATGTGGCGGTAACATTGCCCTGCGTGTAGTAGTTGGCTACATCGTAGTTCTCAACAGCCTGTCTGTAAACAGAATTGCCATTCTCCGTGTCGAGGTTCTTGGTGATAACCTCACCGAAACCGAGGAACTCACGCTCATGGCGGTCACGCTTGCCGTCCTTGTACTCAAAGGCGGTAGTCATTACAGGTCCATCGTCATGGATACCATCATCAACGGTAAGGGCAGACATTACCCACTTGCCAC
>QSCI01000187.1:0-2693 GCA_003463005.1 Segatella copri
CAGTAAAGCCAAAAAGATTCACATCTGTAAGATTATGAATCAATCTGAATATTGATTGTTCTACATTCTCTCTATTTGTAACAAAGAAATTACCTGCAGAATTTGTTCTAAAACTATTATCTTCATAATGCCAAATTATATCGAAAAATAATATATCGAAATTTTCCAGCTGGTTTAAAACCAATTCAAAAGTATTTGGTTCAATCCAGTCATCGCTATCAACAAATATAACGAATTCTCCCAAAGCATTATTCAATGCTAGGTTTCTCGCTTTGCTTACTCCTTCATTTTTTTTATGAAATACTCGAATTCGATTATCATTTTCTTTATACATGTCGCATATTTTACCGGAAGCATCACTACTACCATCATCAATAAGCAACAATTCAAAGTCTGTATAAGTTTGGCATAAAATACTGTCTATACATTTGGATAGATAGGACTCAACGTTATAGACTGGTATTATTACTGAAATCTTAGGTGTTTGCATTATCATACGCTATTTTGAGCCTAAAGCTTCTATTAAAAAATTAAGAGATTCTGTTCGCAATGTACTAAGTTTTTCATCAATTGCATCAAAGTCAATTAAAGGCAATGACAATATTTGCTGACTAGATGTCACTAATCGATTTTCTAAGCCGAACAAAGAAAGCAAAGAGTTAAATCTAGCCATTCCTCGTCCTTCATTTCCTATAACAGCAAACTGTTTATGGAATATGATAGAGAATACACATGCATGGAAAGAATCGGTAATAACATAATCTGAATCTCTAAAACCACACAACCAATTTTCTACAGCAGGCTGAATTCTATCTTTTATAGGAGAATATGAATCATATACGTTTGCATTTACATAATATGGAGTCAATTTCATATTCTTCGCAATATCTTTTATTATATTATCTTTAATAGTATTTCTATCTAAAACATAACAAAATAATCTATCAGCAGACTCAGCTAAACTTTCTGTATTGATTAGCGATTCATAATCAGCCTTTTTAAGCAACATCGTGGGATCCAGCACAAAAGTTGCATTCACATCTAAAAAATCATGGCATAGTTTTATTCCCGATTTTTCTCTTACGGAAATAGCCCTAAATTTTTGTGATAGCATTTTACATTCTTCAGTTTTGTCTTGGGGATACTCCCACAAATCTGTTCCAAAAGAGGCAGCATACGCAATTTTTATACTCTGTGGAGATGCAAATTTCAAATAAACATTTGCAATATCGTTTCCGAACCAAGGGTAATATTTATAACGCCAAACTTGGTCACTTCCAACTATAAAAGCATCAAAATTATGGTCCAAATCATCGTAGTTTTCAATAAGTCTCTGGTTCAAATATTTATCCACAAACTGTTGGGTGTTTTGGGTTATGATGGGCCATATATGATTTTCATAATTTTCCACAAGAATCTTTTGCATTTTACAACCAAGAACATACTTTTTAAGTATTCGCTTCGAAATACACAATGGCATTTTCCAAAATGGGAGTTGTCTTTTTTTTCTCTTAAGCTCAATTTCGAAAGCTTCATGCCCTAATCTTTCAAGCGTGGTTTGCAAAGCATATGCTTGAAGTAATCCCCCATAATTAGTATATAGTGGATGTGTTATTATTCCTATCTTCATCTATATCTATTATTTTTATGAAATGAGCCCCGGCCACCTTCCTACCACAAGCAGAAAAGTAGCTTAATAAATAGCCCGTGGCATTGGGTAGCCAAGGGGCTCAAAAAGTTATTGTTATGCAAGAATTAACAGCGTGTCGTTTTCAAGTATATCACCTATACAGCGTACCTACAATATTATTAATAGTTACACCTATCAGTTTTTTGAAAAAAGTTATATTGTATCATGCTTACTGAGATTCGAGAAATTCGTGTTCAGTTAACCCCTTTAAAATCCATAGAATCCAATGAAGAATCAAAGAAAAATCGATTTGATCGTGGTACATTGCAGTGCCACACGTATTAACCAGGACTTCCCAGTAGAAGCCTTAGAAGCCTGCCACAAGGCCCGTGGTTTCCACTCCATCGGTTACCACTATTACATTACGAAGGATGGCGTGGTCTATCCCTGCCGTCCAGAAAGCGAGGAGGGTGCTCACGCCCGCCACTACAACGCCCATAGCATCGGAATCTGCTACGAGGGTGGTCTCGACGAGAAAGGCAAGCCTGCCGATACTCGCACTCCAGCCCAGAAAGCATCTCTGGAAGACCTCCTCTACAGTCTCGTCCTCGACTATCCCGATGCCGAGATCCTAGGTCATCGCGACCTTCCCTGGGTTCGCAAGAGCTGTCCTTGCTTCGATGTCAGGGAATGGCTGAAGGAAATCGACTTCCATCTCTAGAAAGCCCGAACAGTTCCCGGAAATTCGTGCTATTCGAGTAATTCGTGTTCAAAATCATCCCAGCTTATAAGTCCTAAAAAGCTTATGGGTTGGGATTTTTCTTTGTTTATTCACATCATTTCTCTCCCCCATCAGCACTCTCATTGTAAGAATTCTAAATCTCCAAACTGAACATCATTCAAAAACTTTACCTTTCGTATTTTGAGTCCCATATCAGTTTATTTATAGTTGCTCCTTTAACCCTATCTCTAATCGATAATCAAGTTTTTTACATATGTTTTCATTGTATTCAACCAATATCAGTCAGTACTATTTGGTAAACTTCATAGTCTCCTTTTTATC
>QSCI01000188.1:0-2678 GCA_003463005.1 Segatella copri
ACACGATTGTTGCTATTTTCGCCTTAGCATTCGACTCCGTTGACATAGATTCAGATGATTTTGATGATATGCGTATAGGTGCAGCAGGAACCGATTTACCTGCGGTAAAAGAAACTTTCCGAGAACAATTCGAACAAAAATATACTTATCCCGCTTTAGAAATTGCCTACTTAGCTATTGATAAAAAATTTCAAAGCTTACATCTAGGTTCAGCCTTAGTTGAAGAAATAGCTTCGATGGCTAGAAACCAAAGATATGCTGGTTGCGTCTTCTTGACAGTAAGAGCTTGGCATACCTCTAATTACAGCGCAGTAGGTTTCTATGAAAAGAATCAATTTGCAAAATTGTCTCCTGTTCCACAAATGGATGTTTGGCCAATGTACAAAACAATTTGGCCGAAAGAATAATCCCCCTATGCCCTTTACCTTTGCTTTACCCTTCGGCCAACGATTTTCAATTTCGCTACGCGCTGGTGACCTTTGGTTCAGGGCGTGCTGCTTCAAGGAGCTTTTGGGCGTGTGGGGCAAAACATGCGAAAGTTCAGTAAGGAAGTAAATGGTGACTAAAGTTTCGCAAGTTACTTGAATATACTGACAAGGAAAAGACTTTACAACCGAAGCTTTCTGAAAGACTCCGGAAAGAGAATTTTGAGAAGCAGGAAGACTGGCGCACCGGCAGGGGGGATACAATCTTGAATATGGTTACCCTGTCGCATTCGTTGGATATTCCTAAGGCGGAGCGGTCCCGATATTTCTCGGAGACTGACATCATTTCAGCCGAGTGCAGCTTCTCTGCCCGCACCTATCTGTACCGCATTTTCAAGTTAAAGGAAGGTTGTACTCCTGCCGAATGGCGGGAGAAAATAACTGAAAATGTAGCCTCGGAGGGCAAAAAGCAGGACTAACCATTTTTCGATAAATACCAGGAAAACGCATCACGAAATGAAAAAATACGTTAAAAAGGGTGTCGCATTCATAGGAATGCGACACCTTTTTCTTAGGAATGCGACACCTATACAGAGGAATGCGACACCTTTTTTGAAAAAAAAACACTATATTTGCACCATGAAAGAAATATTAGAAACCATACCAAGGATAGAATTAGCCTAATTATCATCGGGGTGTTTGCACTCATGTTAGGCATTATCTTCGTATATGCCATGATACATGAGTACAGGATGTATCTTGAGGAACATCGGAAGGCTCGCATCAGCTTTCGTGATTTCTTCAAACAGGAACAGTTTTATATCTTTCTATTTCTGGTATCGATATTCATCATGTCGTTAAACCTCCTGTATTTCCTGGAGTGAGTTTCGGCAATAAGCAGACAAATATTAATAACAAATATAATATTAAATTATGAAAAAGCTTAACAATCAATTCTATGGGTCGTATGTCGGCCGTATGAACTATGGGGGGGGCAAAGTTCTATAGATTTGCCCTGTTCCCATTGATGTTGTTGATGTTGTTGCTTGTGCCTACACGTATGGTGGCGCAGACAGATTACGACGAGTCTGTAACGTTTAGTGCCTTAGCAGGTAGCCCTGAAGGGATGTCTGAAGCAGAAAATTTCAAGAAACTCTTTGATGGCAAAAAGACGATCAATGATTTCTCTAAGTGGTGCTGCTCTTTCTATGGCAGAGCCTATGTCATCTTCGAAGCCAGCAAGGCAGGAGTACCTGTGGGCTACACCATCACTACGGGAAATGACAATGAAACTTGGGGAGGCCGCAATCCGAAGTCATGGAAGCTCTATGGTAACAATACAGACAGCAATGACACTTGGGAGCTTATCGATGAGGTAAGCGAGGACAAGGTGCTCAAGGATAAGAACTATGCTTCGTACGACTTCACCTGCAAATGTTCTACCTCTTATCAATATTTTAAATGGGAAATATCTGCTATTCATAGTGGACGCACATTGCAGGTAGGCGAGTTTGAACTCAAACTCCAAACCTGTTCGCACAAGAATGCCGATGGCTCGGATGCCCTTGGTGAAGTAATGGAAACCGTAGAACCAACTTGCACAGAGCACGGCTATACCACACGCAAATGCTCTCTCTGCAATTCTATTGTGAAGGTATATAAGGTTGATGTGCTTAAACCACACAAACTCACTCATCATGAACTGAAAGATGCTACATGTACAGAGGCTGGTAACATAGAATACTGGCAGTGCAGTGTATGCAACAAACTCTTCAGCGATGAAGCCACAACTAAAGAGATTACGGATGCTGCCAGCCTCGTGATTCCAGCAAAGGGTCATACATTCGACCGTGAAGGCAATTGTACTGTCTGTCACTATAAGGATTCTCGCTATGCTTTGTTCAATTTGGAGGGTATAACCGATGTTACCATTACTGACAATGACAGTTATCCTTGGAAGATGTTGGACTTGAACGCAGATGGAATGTCTAATGTCTCTTCCTATTTTACAGCAGAAAGCAAGGGACTGATGTCAAATAATTATGGGAAGGGGCACAGTACATCTGAAATTGAAGTCAAATTCAATGTAGAAAAGCCTATATTATTTTCATTTAAATATCTAATTTCGGCAAAGAACTCTAACTATCAATAGTTCGTTAATAATTCAATAATGTGCTAAGCAGCTATACGCTGTAAGCACGAGAGATCTTTGAAAATCTTGCTAATTAAAGTTCGGTTCGGGGTGTACCCACT
>QSCI01000189.1:0-2652 GCA_003463005.1 Segatella copri
TTCTTACCTGCGTTTTCACCAGTCTGAGGTGTGCGCTGTACTTTACGATATTTCAATGTTCCTTTTACTTCCATAATCTTTAGTTTTAATGTTGAATGTTGAATGTTGACTTGGTGGGTTGCGCTTTGTCGAGTGCAACCTTTCTTCGAACGACAGTGCAAAGATACGCCAATTTCCCGATACCACCAAATTTCAGCGTGTGATAAGGCGCGATTTTCAGCACGCTTTCAATCCGAAACCAGTTAAACAATCTAACTCGCTCTAAAAAGGACTTCTATTGAATATCAAGAAGTTGCAAATTTACCTATTGAATATAGGTAACGATATGGAAAAGAGCCACGGTGAAAATCATGGAAATTAGAACTTTTTACGTTAATATTCATACTTGACATACAAATTCCGAGATGATATTTGTATAATAATTTATAAAATATAGTGTACGGGCATGGCTTTATGAGATAAAAGCCTTACCTTTGCAGTCGGAAATATTTGCAATGATTCCGACCAAAAGTAAAGATAGAAAGCTATGCAAGAAGCTGTAGTAAATAAGATTAAGAGCAAAATAGCACATTGTAAGTTCGGGGAGGTGTTCTTCGTGTCATCCTTTCCTCAGTATGATGTGGAATACGTCACCAAGCTACTGGCGATATTCGAGAAGGAAGGGATTATCTCCCGAATATCAAAAGGTGTGTATGTCAAGGCACGCAAGACTCGCTTTGGCATACTGTATCCTTCTGCCTCTGAATTAGCAGCGGAAATTGCCAAGAGAGACAAGGCGGTGATTATTCCTACTGGAGAGACAGCAGCCAACCTGTTGGGCTTCTCTACGCAAGTGCCTATGACAACGAGTTTCCTCACGACAGGCTCCAGCAGAAAACTCTCCATGGGAAAACGCATGGTCATATTGAAGCATGGCGCTCCGAGAAATTTTGCTTTCAAGGGTATCTTAATGCGTGATCTTGTGCAGGCACTTCGCAGTATTGGCGAAAACAACATAACAGCTGAGGATGAGAAGCAAATATCTAAACTGTTGGCAGAAAATCCTGAAACGGAGACAATAGAGCACGACCTACTGTTAGCTCCTGTATGGATGAGAAATATTATCAGACGAAACATAAAAGACAAGGCATTATGAGCAAATGGATAGATTTTACGATAGATGAACGTAAGGCGATGATACAGGCTGTCAGCGAGGAAAAGCAGATAGACGAGGCATCTGCCGAAAAAGACTGGTGGGTAACGGCTGTGCTCTATGCCATATTCCATACCAGTATTGGCGAGTATCTCTTATTCAAAGGTGGTACAAGTCTTAGCAAGGGATGGAATATAATCAATCGTTTTAGTGAGGACATTGACCTTGCACTTTCAAGAGACTTCTTCTTGAATGTCAAGAACCTTGCCTGTGCTAACTGTACTTCGAATACACAAATCCACCATTTGCGAGAAAAGGCACAGGACTATATTCTTGGCGACTTCAAGTCTGAGTTGAATGAGAAGTTAAAAAGAATGGGACTTCCCGTAACGGTTATTGGCGACAATGACGTATTGGATGAGAATGGAGAGCCACTCAAAGTGCCTCACGACAAAGACCCATCTGTGATTTTCGTCAAATATCCTTCGCTCTACCAAAGCAATGCTGCATACGCCACCCCAACGGTAAAAATTGAGATTAGTGTCTTGTCTATGGCAGAGCCTTTTGAAATGAGACGCATATCGTCATTGGTAGAACAAGCATTTGATGGCGAGGATGTGGACTCTGATTTAGTCCAAACCATCCGCACGGTTACGCCTGCACGTACTTTCCTCGAAAAGGCATTTCTTCTCTGCGAGGAATATCAGAAAGACGAGCCACGAACTCTTAGGATGACACGTCATTTCTACGATTTGGAAAAGCTGATGCAAACTCCATACGCAGAAATGGCTTTTAACGATGTGGCATTATACGAGGACATTGTCAACCACAGACGCAAATTCTATCATGTAGGGTATGTGGATTATGACAAAGAATTGCCACAAAACATCCAGATTGTTCCAAGCGACGCATTATTGTCAAATTATGAGGCAGACTACAATGAGATGAGAGGCAGTTTTATCTATGGCGATTCCTTGGACTTTCCTGCCCTCATGAAAAGAATGGCGGAACTTCAAGAACGTTTCCGCAAGATTTCAATATTACTTTAATTTTTGACGGAGTCCATTCAGAAAAAAGACCTCCATATGGAGGCTTTGTACCTTTTTGTATAGGTTTATATTCTGTTAATTTTGATAGACAAGTGACAAACTCTATCTAAAATGGGTGTATTATTTAAACTGTGTCAAGGTTTGTTCTTCACTTTCTGTCTTCTTTCCTGCTAGGGCGCCCTAGCAGGAAGGAAGTTTTCGGTTGCTTTAGAGCTTTATGTTAAAAAAACTAAGTCATAGTTTTGCGCCCCGCAACTCATACTTTTTCAGAAGAGAAAACATAGAGTTGAGCACTTAAATACTTTATCCACAACAAATAACAAGATACAAAAAGCCATAAGAAATCTTCCTCAGTTCCTCAGTTCCTCAGTTCCTCAGTTTTTCTCTGACCCTTCACTTTTATCTTAATTTAGAAGCTTATTATATATATATATAATAAAATATAATTACTTACAATTTGTAAGTATCAAG
>QSCI01000019.1:0-47610 GCA_003463005.1 Segatella copri
TGAAAGGGCAAAAGCTTTATGTTTTGTCTGGAGTTTTAAAGCTTTTGCCCTTACAGGGCGACAGGTTTGTGTCTGTAATAACCCAGGGCGCTGCCCTGGGCTAGGAGCTTCTGCCCTTTCAGGGCGTGTGGAGCCTGCATGCGAAAGTTCTGTACAAAAGAAAAAATCCCCCATCCCGCTTGAGGAAGCAGGATGGGGGATAGTTTCTTATTTCTTCTTGAGCCCCTTGTATACAAGGAAAGCTACAATAACAACGGCAAGAGCCAAGATGATGTAACCGAGCTCATGACTATACTTTAATGCCTGCTGATATACATCTTGAGTTGTTTTATAGTCTGTATATTGGTAAATACCCCAACCGATGGTTGCTAAAACAGTATTCCAGATGCCAGCACCGATTGTGGTATAGAGCAAGAATTTGCCTACATGCATACCTGCCAAACCGGCTGGAATGCTGATTAACTGGCGAACAGCTGGTACCAGGCGCCCAAAAATAGTGGATGCGGCTCCATGCTTGCGGAAAAACTCTTCTGCAACTTCTACCTTTTGGCGGTCTATCAGGCACATATGTCCGATGCGGCTGTCGGCAAAACGGTAGATGATAGGGCGGCCTACCCATTTAGCTAAATAATAGTTGATAAGTGCACCGATATTGGCACCAATGGTGGCAAATACGATGACCAGGATAAACGACATTCCGCTATCAGGATCCATGGCTTTCCATGCTGCAGGTGGAACAACCACCTCTGATGGGAATGGGATGAATGAACTCTCGATAGCCATGAAAAGGGCTACTACCCAGTAATTTAAATTGTCGAGTATCCAAAGAAAAAGCTCTGCAGTATTCATTTGTTATCTTGAATATAAATAATATCTGTCTCAGCTGTTGAAACTGAGACAGATATAGGTGATTTATTTATTCTGTTTTGCCCATGTATCCTTCAAGCCAACGGTTTTGTTGAATACTGGTTTTTCTGCAGTAGAATCAAGATCGGCCATGAAATAACCGATACGCTGGAACTGGAGATATTCACCTGGCTTCTTGCTGGCTGCATATTCCTCAACATAGCAGTTAGGATAGTCGTGGAAGCTATCTGGGTTGAGCAACTCGTGGAAGTCACGTTCATCAGCAGATGGATTTTCTACCATAAAGAGACGGTCGTATTCGCGCACCTCTGCCTTTACGCAGTGATCTGCTGATACCCAATGCAATGTACCCTTAACCTTACGGTTGGCACCTTCCATGCCGCTCTTACTGATAGGATCGTATTCTGCCTGAATCTCAGTGATAACGCCATTTTCGTCCTTTGTGCATCCAGTGCACTTAACGATGTAAGCATTCTTCAGACGAACTTCTTTACCCGGAGTCATACGGAAGAATTTTTTAGGAGCATCTTCCATAAAGTCAGCACGCTCTATCCAGAGATTCTTAGAGAATGTGATGGTGTGTGTACCGTCAGCTTCATTTTCTGGATTATTGATGGCTTCCATTTCCTCTGTTTCACCTTCCGGATAGTTGGTAATTACGAGTTTTACAGGATCAAGTACTGCACTCACACGACATGCTTTCTTGTTCAAGTCTTCTCTAACAGATGCTTCGAGTAAGGCCATATCATTGAGGGCATCGAACTTAGTATAACCGATACTGTCGATAAACATACGAATACTCTCAGGAGAGTAACCGCGACGGCGCATTCCGCAAAGAGTAGGCATACGTGGGTCGTCCCATCCGATAACCAGTTTCTCATCAACCAGCTGGTGAAGCTTACGCTTGCTCATTACTGTATAAGTGAGGTTCAATCGGTTGAACTCAATCTGACGTGGACGATTGTCGTTTAATACATCTGCAGTTCCGTCCTTCTCCTTCAAGAAGTCGATGAACTTATCGTAAAGCGGACGGTGAGGTACAAATTCCAATGTACAGATAGAGTGGGTTACCCCCTCAAAGTAGTCACTCTGTCCATGAGCGAAATCATACATAGGATATGCATGCCATTTTGTTCCTGTACGGTGATGAGGAGTTTGGATGATACGATACATGATAGGATCGCGGAAATGCATGTTTGGATTCGCCATATCGAGTTTTGCGCGAAGCACCATGCTGCCTTCTACGGCCTCAGGAGTATTCATCTTCTCAAACAAAGCAAGGCTTTCTTCGATTGGGCGATCACGGTATGGACTAGCAGTACCTGGTGTGGTAGGAGTACCCTTCTGCTGTGCAATTTCTTCAGCAGTTTGTTCATCTATATATGCATTGCCCTTCTTGATCATCCAGACAGCAAAATCCCAAAGCTTCTCAAAGTAGTCAGAAGCATAGTAGATATTGCCCCACTTGAATCCGAGCCACTGGATGTCTTGAAGAATATTCTCTACATATTCATTGTTTTCCTTGCTAGGGTTAGTGTCATCAAAACGAAGATTGCAAACACCATTATATTTCTCTGCAACACCAAAGTCCATGCAGATAGCTTTGGCATGGCCGATATGCAGATAACCATTAGGCTCTGGCGGAAAACGCGTCTGGATTCGTCCTCCGTTTTTGCCTTCTTTGAGGTCTTCCTCAACTAACTGTTCTACGAAAGAGATACTTTTCTTCTCTTCCAAATTGTTTTCTTCATTAATTGCCATAATTCAATAAAAAGAATAATTTTTAAATTTATGGTGCAAAGATACAAATTTAATTGTAAGTACCGAAATTATCTGGCAGATAATTTTGTTTTGGGAGCGATAATTTGCTTTTGTGAGCAATAATTCACAAAATATGTTTTTAAACATATAAAAAGATTCGTTCGTTTCGAAAAATATGTCTATCTTTGCATCGTTATCCTGAATACAATCTTTTTACCTTAAATGAAACTAATACCAAAAAGAACGCCTTCGCTGTGAAGCGAGGGCGTTTTGCTTTTATACCAGGTTCATATTTTATTACTTTTTGCGGAATGTTTCGTTCTTGATAATGATAGAACCTTCTTCTGTATCGAGTGTTGCCTGCTCCTGAACGTCGGCATCGAGACCCTTGCGGCTCAGGATAATCACAGCTGCTTTACCTTCTGGCTTAGCTGGCAATTCCCACTTGTAAAATTCCTTGTTAAGGCCTTTTACTTTAACAGAGAAATCACTGTTCAAAGTTACACTGCGCTCTCCATCTGCGCTCTTATATTCACCGGCTGCGGCAGCCTGAAATGCAGAATCGGTTACAACAGTCTGTTCTGCCTGAGCTGGTGCTGGTGCCTTTTTCTCAGAACATGCTGTGAAAGCTATCAGGCCCATAGCAAATGCAAGAATTGATAATTTCTTCATAATCTTTAAATTTTATATGTTAATAATAATGTTAATCTAAACCATTTTTATAAGCTAACTCTTTTTATACATTTGTTTATCTCAGTGGTATGCTATAGAAAGATAGTATTCCACTGGTACAAATGATTACCCATATAGAAACGAGCCCCGTAATGATAGGGACGCTTGCAAATCTGATGTCGTGGTTGGGCTTAAAACGTTCGGTATGCTTCCTTAAAAAATACTGAAATATATAATAATATAAGGTGGCATAGAGAAAACCAATGAGGGTACCAATCAGGATGTCGCCAAAATAGTGTACACCGAGATACATTCGGGAATAACTGGTTATCAATGCCCACAGGCATAAGAATATCGTGAGTTTGCTCCGGCGAACCAGATATTGTGCAAAGAAGGCCATGCTCCATGCATTGGCTGCATGAGAAGATGGGAAACCATATCTGCCACCCCGATATCCTTGAACAACATGTACCATCGGACTGATAGGATTATCAGGATTGCTGGGACGCATTCTTGCTACTAATGGCTTCAGAATTCCTGATGCAGTCTGGTCTGAAAACAAGATAATCAGAGTGATGACAACTATAGTGCTCATCACAACCTTGACAGGAAAATTCTTTAGCAGTACAAAGATAAAACTGGCATAGAACGGAACCCATACAAAACGGTCTGAGAAAATCATCATGAAGTAATCCCAATACACGTTGTGAAAACCATTGAAAAACAGAAAAATCTGCGTATCAATCTGTTCTATTTGATGAAGTAATTCTATCATAGTCTTTCTTTATGAAATTCTGTAATGTTCGCTTTCTTGTTTCTGATAATCTGTTGCCCCGTCGTTTGGGTTATTTTGCACTCAAGTCATCGTACAACTTCTGTAGATAAGCCATGCCTCGCTTCAGGTTATAACCTTTTTTGCCTTTATCATAAACAACCTTTTGGGATTTGTTGTCGTAGATGATAGAGTTCTCCTCTGATACCATGCCGAAAGCATCGGGTACATCAAAGAATGCAAATTTAGGAGTAGCATCACTCAACATGTTCTTGCTGAACAAGAAGTCTTTGTGAGGAATGCCTAATTGTCCGAGCAGTGTAGCTGCTATATCATGCTGACTTCCTATGAGCTTAACATTCATTGGGCGAGCTATTGCTCCACCGGTCATGATAAGTGGAATCTGATAGCGGCTGCGGTCAAAGTTGTCAAGATGTTCTTTGTATGCGCCAACATGATCGGCAACGAGTAATACCAAAGTATTTTTCCATCTAGGCAATTTGCTGTATTCACGCAGAAGATGACCTATGACACTATCAGTGTAAGCAAATGCATTTAAACGCTTGTCTTTCAGTCTGCTATATGGTACATCGAATGGCTCATGACTGCTTGATGTCTGGAATACTCTTAGCATAGGCTGTTTGGCATTCTGTTCTTTCCTGAGGTCTGCAAGCAGCCGGTTGGCTACGATATGATCGTGTACTCCCCATTTGCTCAATTTGTCTTCTATAGGGAAATCACTATCTGAAATGATTCTCTCATAGCCCTGGGAAACCAGCCAAGAGCGTTGGTTGGCAAAATCAACATCACCACCATAATAATATGCATTGCCGTAATGCTTTGCTTTAGCCAATGAACG
The DNA here is from genome assembly GCA_003463005.1 of Segatella copri. Lineage (GTDB taxonomy): Bacteria > Bacteroidota > Bacteroidia > Bacteroidales > Bacteroidaceae > Prevotella > Prevotella copri_I. Next base: position 4,932 of record QSCI01000019.1, read on the forward strand.
TGCCAATGATGGTAATTGTGCAGATTTTGCCGGGTAGCGCATGATGCTGGTTGTAGGTTGTGCAGGATAACCGCTCAAAACAGCAACCAGACCACGATCCGTGCGGAAGGTGTTGGAATAGAATCTTGGGAAGAAAATTCCCTTTTTGGCTATTGAGTCCAAGCAGACAGCTACGTCTTTATGTGTTCCGACGGAAGGCATGATGTCGTTGGCAAAGCTTTCCATAATAATAATAAGTATATCCGGCTTTCCGTTTTTCCGAGCTTCTTCATTCAGGAGCGGGTAGGTGTTCTGGTCGCTTGAACTTACCATTTGAGCAAAGAGCTTGTTAGCTTCTTCTTCTGACATGTATCGGTATTGCGATGCAAAATCTTCCTGATGGGTCAGTGATTCAAACAGGCTGAACATCGGATTGACGGCAGCATGATTCAAAAACGCATTTTGGCTGAAATATGCCTTTCCTGTATTTGTTGTAGATACAGTAAATCCTCCTCTGATAGGGATGAAGAGAAGGGCAGTAAGCAGCAACAGAATAAGAGAATGGCGCATACGATGATACTCTATGTCAGAGTAGCGTGTTCTGCGACCACTGCCGAAATCTCCAAAACCATAGTTGCTGTATCTGCTGGAATAGCGCTTCTGGGTATGAGGCATGCGGAGTGCGAACCAGACGGCTATGGTAAGCAGTACAGTGATGAGGAGAGCAAAAAAGATGTAAAGCCCTCCAACACTTGCAAGTGCATCCTTTGGCGAAGTAAAGAAATAATATAATGGAGTGCTATCTAGCGGGAAGTTCCAATATGGATATAATCCTGCATTCAGTACGAATGTAATGGAAACCAGGAAAGATGCCAGTATATAATAAGCATTCAGAATGGGACGTATAATCTCCTTACGAAACCAAATCATTGCGATGAGCAACAAACCCGGTAGTGCGGTGAGGTAACCAGCCATAGAGAGGTCGAGTGATAAACCGTACCACATCACTGTAGGCATTTCGCTCCAGATATTATCGATAGGTTGTGTAGCAGAAGCCTTTTCCAATATCATGAAAAATGGTTTCTGAATACTGAACAAAATGACAAACGTAAAATACGTTTTTATAAACCACAATATTTGCTTCATATCTATGCTTCTTGACTAATAATTATGATATACTCGGCTTTGAGCTTGAAAATTAATGCAAAAATAACCATTTTATTTCATATAAACGACTTTTTTGTGTTTATTTTTCAAAAAAGTGAGAAAAAATTTGGTCGTTCTAAATAAAAGTCGTACCTTTGTTGTAATAAATTTTATAACATAACTATGGCTAAGTACAATATTCAACCTAAAAAAGAAAAAATAGCAAGATATCAATCTATGCTGAGTGAAGAAACTAAGGACCGCCTTCGCGACGAGATAATCCGTGTTCTTGTTACTGAAAGAAAGTACAAGGACCCAGACTATAGTTCCAAGAAACTTGCAGAGGATTTGAATACTAACTCTCGCTATATTTCTGCTGTATGCGCAACTCGATTTCATAAGAATTATGCCGAGTTGGTGAATGATTATCGAGTAAACGATGCTATGTCTTTACTTACCGATAAGCGTTATGCAAGAATGAGTGTAGAAGGTATCAGCGAAATGGCTGGTTTCAATACTCGTCAGAGTTTCTATGCTAATTTCTTCAAGCGAATAGGCGTTACTCCTCGTCAATATCGTGCTAATCATTTTAAGGGATTGGAGTAAGTTTAATTGTTAATAACTAGAACATGAAACAAAAAGGAGGGTGTATCAAAAGTTAATGATTCACCCTCCTTTTTGTTTTTACAAACTGTTGCGAGTTACCTCTTGAAGTAGTTTCTCAATGCCTGGTGGCGGATACTCCTGTTCAATCTGCGTATGGTCAGATTTCGTATCTGGCGAACTCGCTCGCGTTTGAGCCCCATATCTTCAGCAATTTCAGCCATCGTTTCTTTAGGAACACCTATACCATAGAATTTGGTGATGATTTCTTTCTCTCGTGGCAATAAATCTGCAATGCTTTCTGCCATCTTTTTCTTCATCATTTCTATATTCAGGGTATCATCTGCAATCTTTACATCCGGATCGTTTAATATGTCTAATAGGGTATACGGATTGTTTGCGCTTAGTGGCGCATCTACAGATACAGCCTTGTCTGCGTTTCTTGGGGCAAATTTCTTCTGGTCTTTCGGTAAACGATAAAGTCCTGATTGTTTATCGATGGCCTGTGATATAGCCTTGTGAACGAATGGACCGGCATAAGCCACAAAATCGGTGCCCCGGTCGGCTTGGAACTTTCTGGCTGCCATAAGCATTGCCAGCGTTCCTTCGCTAACCAAGTCATCAAACTCAACGCCTTTACCTTTATACTGGTTGGCTACTGATTTTACATAGTTTAAGTTCTCACTAACTATCTTGTTTATTTCTTTTTCTGTCATATTCAATAATTCTTTTTGCAAATATACATAGAATAATTCAAAAAAGCAAGTATTTTGCTCATTTTAACCAATCATTTTGGTTTCCACATATTATATATGTTTCTATGACTTGCATAAAGCTGCGTATGGACAGTATTCGCAACGATGCTTATCATCTGTAGGCCGGAATGGCTGGTCCTTGTCAAAGATGTTGGCGATGAGAACTTTCAGTTGTTTCATAAACTCTTCTTCGTATACATCTATGCTACTGATGAGTTCCTTGCCCATTTTTAATGTCGGATCATAATCTTCTGCTCCTGCATTTTGTATAAACAGCAAGCCTGGAGATACGGGCTCTTGAGCCGGATTCAGATTCCTGTTGTGTCTTACAATAATCGAGTAGAGCATAGATTGTAAATAATAATCTGTATGCTTGTTGAGCATGGATGGATCAAACACTTCGCTCAGTTCTCTTGGACGTGTTGTTGAAATACGTCCTGTTTTATAGTCTATTACGCGGATTCGTTCTGCAAGATTATTGCCATTTGCATTACCGTTAGCTGCAACAGCGTCCAGTCGGTCGATAAAACCTCCTATTGACAGAGATAAATTGCCGATACTTGTTTCTACATCGACGTCAGTTTTTACAACCAGCTCTAATCCGAGTATGGTGAATGGAGCCTGGCGCATATCTATCGTGACAAGTTGCCGGATATATCTTGCTATTACTTCTTTATTGATCAGTTGCAGACCATTATATTTCGGACGATACCCTGCAGCGCTAACTTTAAAGAGTTCTTCTCTGAACGCCTGATCAACCAGGCGATAAATCAGAGATTCGTCTTTTAAGGCTTGCTCTAATTGCTCTTTTGATACAACGATAGGACGAGTCAGTTTGAGTTCTCCTTTACCGTCGGTAGTCAGAGCATCGCTGCTTGCTAATCCCAGATAGAACAGTTCTGCTGCCCGATGGAATATATTTCCAAATACTTTGTTGTCTACTTCGTCCTCATCAATTTCATCTGGCTCAATCAGTCCTTCTACATATTTATAGTAGAATTGCTTTTCACATCTCAAATATGTATTCAGAAATGTTGGCGTAAGCATTTTCAAATTCCTGAGCTGGCTGAGCGTATGCAGTTTTTTCTCTATTGGTTCATAAGTAGGACGCAGCGTGTTTTGTCCTGCGACCAAAGAAAAGCGCTCGATGTCATGATGGCTTTCTACCAGGAGTTGTAGCATAAAACGGCTCATTTCACCCGATTGGCCATCTTCTGTTGCGTTATTGTAACATAAAGTGATGTCGTGTGAGCGTTGGAGCAGACTGTGAAAATAATAGGCATATATAGCTACTTTGTTATCTACCGTAGTCAAGCCGTATGCCTTTCTCAATGAATAGGGAATAAATGAAGCATCGTTTACACCTTTCGGCAGTTTCCCTTCGTTGCATGAGAGTACTAAGATATGCTCGAAATCAAGATTTCGAGTTTCCAATACACCCATTACCTGTATTCCTTCTGCAGGTTCACCATGGAAAGGAATACTTGTAGATTGGATGAGCTGTTGGATGAGTCGTTCCAGAGTGATGCAGTCTACTGCTAAGTCTCCTGTCTGGATGAGTTCTTGCAGACGGTTTAATAAGGTATATGTCCTGAAGAGCGATTCCTGGAATAAAGGATCGTCCTGTTCTTTGCTATTCACACCTATTGTCTTCAAAATATCCAGCAGATACTGGATGAGTCTCAAGTTGTATTCATTTTCTGTTGCAGTCTCACCCAAATCTTTGAAAAGCAGTGACAAGCCTTCATCACCATCCATGCTTAGGAATTGGCGGGTAGGATAGAACTGCTTCTGCTCGTCAAGAGCGCTCAAGAGTTTGCTATAATTTTGAGAAATATAGCGTGTGTATGGATGACGGAGTGCCATGAGCACATTGTGTAAGCGATAGTTGTTACTATGCTTGGGGTGACCTACGCCCTGTAACTTGATGAGCTGTTGCAGCAAACTGTAGAATGGTGTCTGTTGAAGCGGATATCCCAATGTTATGTTATATGATAACTGGTCGTTCTCAGAATAATCTGGCAACGACTTGATGTCTTCGTTTGTAGGAAGACTATGTATTACACTTTGTAATAATCCTTCATCGGCTAATACTATAGCCACTTTTTTTCCATATTTATAGCGTTTCTTTTCTTTAAGCCATTGGTTTACATAGCGAGCCTGGATGTTTTCTGTTGATGCCGAAATGTATGTAATGTCTTTATTGTTATCAAAGTTATGATAAATTTCACGAAGATCATGAGGAGGCATATCATTCAATTCGTTAGGATAATATTTGAGATATTCACGAATGTAGTGACCTGCCTCATGATTGTTTTGCATATAATAGTCATCGTAGTCCCAATAGAAATGTGCTTTACCCTCTTTCATCAAGCGGTCGCAGAGTTTCCGTTCTACTACTTGCATCATATTAAAACCGACAAAGAGATATTTCTTGTGTTGGAATTTGATATTTTCATCATTTACGACTTTCCTGTATAGAGTCCCCTCATAAGCCAATCCTTGTTCTTCAAGACGCATGTTGAACTGCTTATAGATATCAAGAAAATGGCTCCATAATTGTAGAAATCTCTTTTTGAGTTCTGAGTTGTGATCATCGTTGAAATTGCTGAAAAATTTCTTAATCAGCGTTTTCTGTTCTTCTGTAAGATATGAGATGTCATCAAGTTCATGTATATTGCTAAGATTGGCAAAGAGTTTTTCTGCTTCTGCCATGTTTTTATCAATATCGTCAAAATCTGTGATAAGAAGTTGTCCCCATCCATAAAAATGGTCTAGGGTCTCATCAATACCAGTGCAGGCTACGAATGTTTTATGTAAATCGCAAACAAGTTTGATTGGATCTCCAACTTTCAATGTGCTATGTTTGCGAAACAGGTCGCTGATAGTTATGTAAGATGGCGACCAGATAGGGTGATCAGTCAAACGTGCCAGACTCTCGTTGAGGAAAAGAGCGGCGCGTTTGTTTGGAAACACGACGGCAATGTCGCTGAGATTGTTTCCATATTTCTCGAGAATATCTCTTGCTACATATTTTAAAAATGCTTTCATATCTTAATGGACTTTTCAATGTTTGCAACTGTTCTTTATGTTGCCCTGTTTTTTGGAAAGGGGCAATAGAACCATATTATTTTATTACTTCAACTATTCTGTTAGGGTATACATACCATAGATAACCTTTTACTCGGTGATGTCCCATACTTTTTAACAAGCCGATGTATTTTCTAACCTGTTCATGGTGTTCTACTTTCTGTTTACCGAATTTGAAGTCTACCACGATGGTTTCTTTTTTTGAGTTTTGCATCACGCGGTCTGGACGGTATTCTGCCACTTTTCCATTTTCAACTGTCAGGATAGAACATTCATTTAGTATGGTCAGTTCCTTATCAAACCATTTTGCGACCTTTGGTGATTCAAGTCTTTTCCTGATCATCTCCTTTATTTTCTCTGGTGTGAGATATTGATCGTATAAAAGTCCGTCTAACTCCAACTGTTTCAGGGCTCCATCAATATCATCAACCGTGCGGATTGTAGAAAAGAGGTTGTGCAAAATGGTACCCATTTTGATATAAAACTTCTGTTGTTCTTCAGTTTCATCACGCTTTATAAAGTCACGGCTCTGGTTACTTTGTCTGAATTCTGGCATTTCAGGCGTAACATTTATTTTAATTTCTAAAGGTTGAGAATAGGCTGAGAGCACGTTTGTATCCTTCTTCTCGTTTGATTTCTTGGAAGAATCAGGTACATATATTTCATTATAGCAGAAAGATATGTCATCTGTTTTGGCATCAGAACCTATTCCTGTTAACTCCATCTTTACATCATTAGCTTCAAGTCGACTGGCTACCTTGTCGAGTACAGATTCGATAATGGCAGAACGATATGCACTATTAGCTCGTTTGCCAATTACAATCAGGTTGTGACTGGCACGTGTGAAGGCTACATAAAGCAGATTCAAATTGTCGACTATGTTTTGCAGATGTTCATGATTATAATCTGCTTCATATATACTTTGCTTCATCAGTTTAGCACTGAAATCTATAGGTACCAGTGGAAGCTCGTTGTATGGAGCTTCTTGCGGTGTGCACCAGATAGTGTTGGCTTTTTCTAGTTGCCAGTCACAGTAAGGCATGATAACATGATCGTATTCCAGTCCCTTACTCTTATGTATAGTAAGGAATCTGATACCTCCATCGCCATCGCTATGAATGCTTTTTTCGTGAATACGGTTATCCCACTCTTTCAGAAATCCTGTGATATCACTACTGTTATCTGTGAGATATTTACTTAAGCAATCATAAAAAGTACAGATGTAGGCAGTTTGCTTGATCATGTCTTTTATTTCGCCAAGTTTAAGTTCTGCAAAAAGGCGTTCTGTGAGATCGAACAGTGGCATTTCCAGATACTCAGAACGATTGGTTAAAAGTTGTTCCGGCATATTTCCAGCTACAGAATACGTGTCACAAAACCTGTTGAGAGTTGCTAATGCAATATTGTCATTTGGGTGTACCAGTATGTAGAGAGCGTTAACCAATGTGCATACTGCTTGGGAGGCATCCAGCCTGAATGCCTCATCTGAAACCAACGGATAGTCGGAATGGTTCATAAAATACTCAGCAATGTCCTGTATGTTACGGTTGCTTCTTACCAGGATTGCTATTTTGTTGCAAGGAACACCTCTTTCAACCAACTTGTCTACAGTGTCCAATGTGGTTTGCATCATTCTGTCTTCAATATTTTCACCGCCCAGGAGCTGAATACTGATAGAACCATTAGGAACAGAATGGTGGTCTGGTACTCGCTGGCAGACATCGCTATATGCGCTTTCCAGCTGTTTACATTCCTCAGGACATTTATCTTTCAGGTCTTCAATCTCCAATTTTACTGCTTCTGTGAAAAAAGCATTGTTAAACTCAATGATGTTTCTATCAGAGCGGTAGTTGGTACCCAAAGTTTCTATGCTTACTTTTTTCGCGCTTTTATTAAATTCTTTATCAATATTATTGAGCAGTCTCCAATCGCCGGATCGCCATCTGTAAATACTTTGTTTTACGTCACCAACAATGAGGTTACCAGCATCTTCTCTACTCATGGTTTCTTCGAGCAGCACTTTAAAGTTTTTCCATTGGATGGTGCTAGTATCTTGGAACTCGTCAATCATTATATGGTCGAGTTGAGTGCCAATCTTTTCAAAGATGAATGGCGAATCGCTATCCTTTATCAGTGAGTTGAGCAAGGTCTGAGTATCGCTCAAAAGGAATCGGTTTGCCTCTCTGTTCATCTCCCTGACTTTTTTATCTATGCTTCCCAAAAGGCGGAGCTGATTAAGATGCTTTATGGTCTGATCGGTACTTTTGAAGATTCGGGTGAGTCTTGGACGATTATCTTCTGCAAACAGCAGAATAGGGTAGAGTACCGATTCTACATAATTGAAGATATCAGTACAATTTTTTACATCAGATTTTTTGACCCATGCTTCCGGACTTTCCCGACATTTACAGAAAGTATCATTATGTAGATCATCATCACTGTATTTGCCATTTTTCAGCTTGTTGAAATAGCTCCAAATACCTCTCGTTTTTCCAGCTAAGTCGTCTGACGTAAAGCCTTCTTCTTCAAGGGAATCGAAAAAAGTAGCAGCAATTTCTTTAAGCTGCTCTTTTGCCTTATTGCGCATCTTCTTCATTCGGTCGGTAAAATCCTTGAAGAAATCTTCTTGTTCCATCAATTCTGTCAACTTGTCGGAATGAGCTTTGTAATAATCCTTGAATATGTTCTCACCGAATTTCTTGATCTGTCCTATGACATTCCAACTCTTATCATCATCAATATTTTCTTTGATATAATCCATAATCCAGAAAAGTAGACGATCGGTATCTTCAAGACTTTCTATAAGTTCATCAACGGCATGCTGTTCTATTTGATAGTCATTGAGTTCTATCCGTAAATTGGCAGTCAGATCAAGTTCACGTGCTAGATTTCTCAATACACTCTGAAAGAACGTATCAATGGTCATAACCCGGAAATAGTTATAATTATGTATGAGCAAATGCAGGGCAGATTCTGCATTTTTCTGAATTTGTTTGGATGAAAGATATGGTAAAGCCTGCTGTATTTGATTTACATAATCGTTTGCTTCTGGTAGTCCGTGTGCAATTTCGTATAATTTTCCTAAGATACGCATTTTCATTTCTTCAGTAGCTTTGTTGGTGAAGGTTACTGCAAGAATGGTTCTGTAGGAAGCAGGATTAGCTATCACGAGTGTCATATACTCGCGAGCCAAAGTAAATGTTTTACCAGATCCTGCACTTGCTTTATAAACAGTTAGTTGTGAACTCATATTTTGATTTTTTTATGATGTTATTGATATTGTGCCCTAGAAATCATGTTTTATCCATGCTTTTATGAATATTACCAATCTCTAAATAGTTCAAAACCGAAGCGACAGCCTATGCCATTAAACTTCGTGTTTTTGAAGGCTGCAAAGAATCCTAATGTAATAGCTCTTGTTGTTACTCCATATCCCCATTCTGTATATGGGTGTAAATGGTTTACAACAAGACTGCTTACATACAGACGCTCTGCTTCTATATATTTCCCAATCAGGGGGAGCCATGCAGTTGCAATCATGGGAGCTTCATAAGTGAAATTTCCGCGAACGTAATAATCACTGGCATTATACCATTGGGATGGAAGTAATTCGAATTCTCCACTCCAGCTATCATTCCAGCCACCAGGAATATTGTCGTCATGGAAATTGGTATAGTCAACGAAATCCCAATGGTCACCTTTACGGGTATAAAAACCTGCTCCTAATCTAATAGAATATGATTGACGGCGTGATGCTTGAAAAATAGTTTGTGCATCTACTTCTACCCGTTCGTAGTCTATATTTGAACCTAGTAGGTTTTTCCATCCCTTTTCATAGTCTATTTTAAAGATGGAGCCTTTCTTACCCCATGGTAACAGTTCTAAAGCTACAGCTGGTGCTACTGACACATATTTGCTTGGATAATTAAACAGTTTATAGAAACTTTCTACTACAGCTTTTCGTTGATGTGAAACTAAACCTACTTCAAAACCGATATGATCGTTGAAACTCCAGTGGTTAGTAAGACGAAGATAATCATCTTTAAACTCTGTCAGTTTCCTGTTATTAGCTACAATATCTGTTGAGATTTCCGGTAATGACAATCCTGGATATTCTGAGAATAGTGGATATAGAAAATCGTTATCTTCAGGTTTGCTGATGCCTAACATCTTTCGTGCAACACGATTATTCGATATTCTATTACCATTACCGATTTCTAACTTCAGATATCCATTGTGCTTCGGGTTATAGTTGAATGTCAATGGTATATTGAAATAAAATCTGTGTTGTTTCATACTGTAACCTCCTTTAAAGCGAAGCCCCAATTCCAGATTTTCTGTAAACCTGTAGCCTCCCTTCAGGTCAAACTTGTATACAATTCCTTTTCGCTTGGAGTATCCCATATAGAGTGGGTTGAGAATAGGACTGATACGGAAGTAGCCTTGGTTTTGCTTTCCGAAGCCTTGAGAAATCCTGTTTAATACATTGTCACCGATAACATCCCAAAGTATGTCTTTTGCAAAGTTTTTCTCTGGTATGTTGTTATTCAATGAATCTGTTATTTGTTTCCTTTTTTCGTAGAATTTTTTGTATATGTCAGCCTCATCTTGGTTTAACTCAATTGGGCGCACTTTTGCCATTAATGCAGTATCGGCTACATTATTGAGTGAATCACTTAATATTTTCGGCAGTCCGTATACTGTTGTATACATGCCCGTTATCTTGTTACCCATAAAACTGAAGTTGGCTCTCATGCTGCACCTTGCAGGAGAAAGTGAACCAAATCCGTCTTTACCCATAATGATCGAGATATAGAAACGGGTCATATCATATTCGCCCTCAAAGTCTACCATGCTTATCTTGCCGGTTTGGGAATCAACAATGGCACGTGCTTCAATAACTTGGGTGTTTTTGAGACGTGGATATACGTAGACTTGTGCTTTGCCGAATGGTAATTGGGTGACGGCATATTTATAATATCTGCGATTCTTATAGTGGAAAGGAGAAAGAATATTCGTTTCGAAAAGTGTTTCTCCATATACCGTTGGAGTCATGTATTTCAAAACAGATGACAATGTGTTGCTTCTATGCGGAATGGTGCTTATGTTCAGCAAACGCTTGGCAACTGGTCTGCCATTTGCGTCTAGCGTCATTTGGTTATAAAACTCGCTGATGAATCTTCTGCCACCGCCATGAGCCACCGCATACATTGTCGGTACTAGCATGAGCGTTGCATTACGTTTGTTTGTTTTGATTTGAAATTTAGTGTAGGCATAACTCTTGTGCTCAGCTCTACCTGTTGTGTCAACAGATTGTGAATATTTAAATACCAAACACATCACCGAGTCACTAAAGGTGTCTCTCGGTGACATTCTTCTTGCATGTGCTGCAAAAGCCATCATGCAGAAGATAATCGTCAAAATGATGTGTGTTTGATATTTCTTCATCTATTATGAGTTAAGATGTTACTTGGCAGAAAAACTATGCCAAATATTTTGGACAGCAGCTTTCCTAACCAAGATATTTCATAAGGATTCCTATCTTCCCGGATTCTCTCAGTTTGGTGATGCTTTTTTCTCTTATCTGGCGAACTCGCTCACGGGTCAGCCCCATTTTATCACCAATTTCCTCGAGCCCCTTTTCGGTTTCCCCAATTCCGTAGCATGCGCAGATAATTTTCAGTTCGCGATCCTTGAGGCAAACTTTTAAAACCTGTCTTAGGTCTTGTGCCATACTTTCATGGTCAACCTGCTTGTCTGTTCTGGCATCGTCTCCGCTTGCCATTACATCTGCCATAGAGTTGTCATCGTCATCACTGAATGGAGCATCGATGCTTACATGATGACCACTGGCAGCCATGCTCTGAGAAATCTTGTCCTCGTCAACACCCGTTCTGGCAGCAAGTTCTTCAACGCTTGGACGACGTTGGTTTTCCTGCTCAAACTTATTAATTTCCTGGTTTACCTTATTGAGTGATCCTACCTGGTTGAGAGGAAGTCGAACAATTCGGCTTTGCTCTGCTATTGCCTGTAAAATACTCTGACGAATCCACCATACAGCGTATGAGATAAATTTGAACCCTCGTGTTTCGTCGAAGCGTTCTGCAGCTTTGATGAGTCCGATGTTTCCTTCGTCAATCAAGTCTGTCAAGGTGAGTCCCTGGTGCTGATATTGTTTTGCTACCGACACCACAAAACGTAAGTTGGCTTCAATCAACTTATTTTTTGCTCTTTCGCCAGCTCTACCTCCCTTGCGGATAGCTTGAGCCAATTCTATTTCTTCATCAATAGAAACCATAGGGGCTCTACCTATCTCTACAAGATATTTGTCGAGGGCTTCACTATTACGATTGGTTATACTCTTTTGTATCTTAAGCTGTCTCATTATCTTTCCTCTTAGTTACACATTGCACAATTGGCGCAAAGATAGTAAAAATATTGATACACGACTAGAATTATAACTAACTTTAACGTAATTAACCTAACTTACTCATTTAAAGGTTATTTTACGGTCTTGTTCTTAACAAAACTTTGAAAAGCGTCATCGTATCCGTTAAACACGTTGATGTCTACCTCTCCATGTATTCCTGCTACTCTTCCGTCGGGGCAGAGTTGCCAATATACCAATCGGATGTCTGGTTTATACTCTCCATATCGTGCAATCCAAACCTGGTAGTTATGTTTCAGATCGGGAGCCTTTGGCAGATAGCGATTTACGAAAGTTTGGCTGATGTAAAGAATAGGCTTAACACCTGTTGCTCTCTCTACGATTCTAAGCCAAGTTCTAATGCGTGCAAACAATACTCCAGACCCTCCCATTTTCTTGATTTGACTAGGAAGCGGTTCAACATCAAGAACAGGAGGAAAATCGCCTTTCCTAATGATACTGTGTTTCAGAAAGTGTCGTGCCTGTTCGGCAGCAGGTGTTATGGTGGTAAAGAAGTGATAGGTTCCAACCTTGTAACCATGTGCTTTTGCATCACGATAATCTTTTCTATAATATGGATTTAACAGCGATTTACCTTCTGTACTCTTGATATAGATGAAGCGAATAGGGAAGTTTACTGTACCTGAAACTGTCTTTTTGCTGAGGCGGCAAGATGTGTAATGCGTAAACGGTTCCAGTTGATAGCATATTTTTTTCTGCCTTTTCCATGCTGGTATTTGCTCAGATCAATGCCATAAATACGTTCCGATGTATATACGAGTCTTTCGCCTTTATAGCGGTCATTTTTCCATTCGCCTATTCGTAATGGTTTCTTGGGAGCAATGCTGAATCCGAATCCTTCACGTTTCCCGTTTTTCCAGTAACCTTCATAATAGGTTCCATCGTATCCTTGCCAGCATCCATGACCGTTTGGTTGATAGATACTGTCGGTTGTACCCCGATAATATCCTAAAGAATCAGGTAAGAGGGTGTAATCAATAGAGCGTCGAAGTGTGACTCCATGAGCTGTTGCTAAAGATACTGCAAGTTGAGGTGAAATAGCTTTAACCCCTTCAGGAGTTGTTTCTGAGGAAAGTTGGAATGTGCGGCTTTCTTGTGCAGTTTCTCCATTCATTGCTTTGATGAGTTTGCATGCCTGACTCTTCCATTTTCCGTTCTCGTCTCTATAATAGGCTTGATATGAAATGGAGCGTTTCAACTTGAAATGTCCCTTTTTCTGTACATGTTTCAGGGAATCAATCAGTTTCTTGGCAGAATCGCGTAGTTCCAGTTCGTGTTGGGTATAAGCGCAAATAGAGTTGTAGCCTACATCCAGGACAGAATGAGAGTGAATATAATAGTTCAGTTCTCCAACTTTCCATTTGGAGTCTCTATACAAACTGTCTAAAGAATCAACTTTCTCTTTAAAGATGCTATCCGCATCTTTGCCAAGATAGTGATTCCGGCTGATGCTGTTGTTGTAGCAGGCGGCAAGTCTTCCTTGGCATGAAGGAATCAACGCCCAACGATTCATAAAGTTGGCAGCCAGTGTCGTAGTGTCTTCGTCGAACCGGAGTATTGTTTTTCCATTTTGAATTAATTCATAGTGACTGTATACTTTTATGTTTGCTTTTGCCTTGTTCACTCTATCATTTGATGGGTTCAGGCAATAATAGCTCCATGTGCTGGCGGCAGCCAGCAGAATGAGAACTAAACTTGTGATATATAATATTTTCTTTTTCATTTGATGATGACCTCCAATATTTTCTTGGTGGTTTCGGTAATCTTTGTTTTTTCAGACGTACGTTCGCCGATAAGCCAGATGATTTCACCTTTGCTATCAGTTAATACATGCTGTGTCTTCTTTTGTATATAGTCAAATTTCCTATCGGTCATATAGTCACTCAACAGTTTGCTACCCTTCATGCCGAAAGGTTGAAATCTATCGCCTTCTTTTACCAGTCGGTAGGTGAGGGGAAAACTGACTTTTTCTGCATCCAAAGTGATACATTGCGATTCTTTGCTTGGCATGAAGTCACCCATATGCGAGAAGATTCTTATCTTGATTTGGGTTCCTTCGTCCATGTTGTAAATGCCTTCTTCTGGCAGTCGGAACGCTCTTTGCTCCTGAATGTTATTCAAGTCTTTTATGTTAGAGATCAACAGCTGTTCTCTGTCGATGACTATCATATAGTCTTCGTTTTTCCAGATTTTACCGACACCACGATCCTGACAGAAGAGGCTTTCACAGATGTCATCAATGACATTGCCATGAAAACCATATCTGCCTAATTCTTTATGGAGTATGAATTCCGGACTTGGAGCATTCATGACAGATACTTTAGGGATATATATAACTTTCCTATAAGAGTCGGTTGTACTGATGCTATCCATGCTCTCAAGTATACTTTTCGCTTGGCGTATGTATTTGGCAGTGAGAGCGATATTTTCACTTGCTGCCGGGTTGATACTTTCCAAAAGAGGTACTACATGATGGCGAATTTTATTTCTTAAAGCATCGTCTTCCAAATTTGTTGAATCTGTGACAAAATCTTGCTTTTTTTCTTTTAGGTATTGCAATATATCCTGTCGGCTGATGCAGAGAAGAGGGCGCAGAATATTTCCGTTTTTGGGGGCGATGCCTGCTAATCCGTCTACTCCAGATCCTCTTAACAGATTCAGAAGTAAAGTTTCTACATTGTCATCGCGATGATGGGCCACACAAATGCCTCCTGCATGCAAGTCTTTTACTAATTGGGCAAAATAGCTGTAGCGTAAGTTGCGTGCAGCCATTTCGATACTTACCTTGTGCAAATGGGCATAAGCATAAGTATCAAAATGGATTCGAGACAAACTGATTCCCTGTTGTTGGCACAGATTTACACAAAATTGCTCGTCTCTGTCACTCTCTTCGCCGCGAAGGTGAAAGTTACAGTGCGCAGCAGAAATATTCAGTCCTATATTTTTCAAGATAAGCAATAGGGCAACGCTATCGGCACCTCCGGACAAGGCAACGATATATGGTGTTTGCCACTTGAACATACCATGGTGAATAATATATTTTTTGACGATATTTTCAATTTTGTTCATTCTGTGATACTTTAAAAGTATATGATGTTTCTTATTACTTTCTGTTTTTCAAAAAGTCTTCTGCCCGCTGCAAATCTTCTGGCGTGTCGATGCCTACAGTTTCTACATCTGTAGTACCAACTTTTATCTTGTAGCCATTCTGCAGCCATCGAAGTTGTTCCAGGCTCTCTGCTATTTCTAGTGAGCTTTGTGGCAGTTTGGTTACCTCTTTTAAAACTTCTTTGCGGTAAGCATAGATGCCCAAATGTTTCAGATAAGGAAAACTCTTGAGCCATTCTTCCTCTTCCTTTCCTCTTACGTATGGAATGATGCTGCGAGAGAAATACATAGCAAAGCCTTGATTGTCTACAACAATCTTTGGACTATTAGGATTTTTTACAGCTTCCATACTGGTAAAAGCTTTTCCTAAAGTGGCAATTTGGGTTGTTGGGTCATCAAAACACTGGCAGATGGTTTCCAATTGACTCTTGTCAACAAAAGGTTCATCTCCTTGAACATTGACAATGACATCCCAGTCTCCACCAATTTTTTCGATAGCTTCTTCTATGCGGTCAGTACCGCTCTTATGATCCTTTCGCGTCATAACAGCTTTACCGCCAAATGCTTCTACAGCATTGAAAATTCGCTCATCGTCTGTTGCAACATAGGCTGCTTCTAGACAACTTGCTACTTTCTCATAAACATGCTGTATCACTGGTTTGCCATCTAACATGGCAAGTGGCTTTCCCGGGAAACGTGTTGATGCGTATCTTGCTGGAATAATTCCTATAAATTTCATAATCTTCTATATTTAAACCTGTTTACTATTCAATTCATGCGATTCGTTTAACTTCAAATAAAAAAAGTTGCACTTCCGCAGACGCAAAAGTACAACTTTATTTTGTATTCACCAAAAAACTTTTTGTTTTTTTTGAAAAACCTCAGAGAATATTTAATGTTCTCCCCATTTTTTTATTCGTATCTGATAGCCTCGATAGGGTCGAGCCTTGCTGCCTTCTTTGCAGGATACCATCCAAAGAAAACGCCAGTAAATGTACAGACTGCAAAACTCATAATAATGCTCCAAGGCTCTATTTGGGTGGCTATATGGAAGAAAGAGTTCAGACTGAGCGATAAACTAACTCCCAATATCACTCCTATAATTCCGCCAGTTACAGAAAGTAAGATAGCTTCTATCAGAAACTGGTTCAAAATATCGATACCTCGTGCGCCCACACTCATTCGAAGACCTATTTCGCGGGTGCGCTCTGTTACAGATACATACATGATGTTCATGATTCCGATGCCGCCTACCAGCAGCGAGATTCCTGCCACGGATCCGAGCAGGATGGTGATTGTAGACATGGTAGAATTCATCATGCTTGAAATTTCCTCTTGAGAGCGGATATTGAAGTCATCTTCATCTGCTTCTGTAGTTTCTGTTGCGTCTTTCAATTTGTGGTTGCGTCGCAATATTTCTGTAATCTGATCTTGGGCAGGTTGAGAAGCCTCTTCGGTGATAGCTGAGCAGACGATACCTCCTAAATAGGTTTGGGCCATAATTCGCTTCATTACTGTTGTATAGGGGGCAAGTACCAAATCATCCTGGTCCATACCCATACTGTTGTAACCTTTCTTCTTCAAGACACCGATTACTCTGAATGGAATGCTGTTAAATCGCACAACCTTACCGATAGGATCACTGCCATCAGGGAAAAGATAGTCAACTACTGTCTGTCCTAAAATACAAACTTTAGATGCAGCCTTAATGTCTGTATCAGTAAACATTTCTCCATCTGCCACTTTCAGTTGTCGGATGGAAAGATAGTCTTGGTTTACACCATAAATGGAACTTTGGGTGTTGTTGTTTCCGTAGATCCACTGTCCGGAACTGTTTACAGTAGGAGAAATAGCTGAGATATAATTACATTCGTCTTTGATGCTCTGATAGTCGGCTTGCTTGAGCGTCTCCATTGACGAAGCATCCTGTCTCACACCGCCACGCATGTCTGCACCTGGTGAAATCATAATCATGTTTGATCCCATCTCTGCGATGTTTGCCTTGATGCTGGCTTTACTTCCTTGTCCGATGGCAAGCATGGTAATAACCGCAGCAATACCGATGATGATGCCAAGTGCGGTAAGGAAAGAGCGCATTTTGTTGGCAGCTATGGCGCGGATGGCTATTTTGAAAAGATTCTGATAATTCATTTTACTTGTTGTAATGTTAAATGTTAAATGTTAAGTGTTAAGTGAAAACTTCGTTTGCTATTGGATGCTAAGTAATTTAACATTCAACACTTAACATTGAAACTTATTCGTCCGTGTTGGCCGGCAAGGCTGCCAGACCTTCGGCTGCCGAGAGAATATGTTCGTTATAGGTGTCGCTGATGATGTGACCATCACGCAGTTCGATATTACGACTCGAATAATTTGCAATGTCTGGGTTGTGGGTAACGAAGATGATGGTTCTTCCTTCAGCATAAAGTTTTTGGAAGAGTACCAGAATCTCGAAACTGGTTCTGGTGTCGAGATTACCCGTTGCTTCATCAGCAAGTATCACAGCGGGGTTGTTGACCAACGCACGGGCTATGGCTACACGCTGCATCTGTCCTCCAGACATCTGATTACTCTTATGATAGAGCCGTTCTCCTAAACCAACAGCTTTCAGCGATTCGATAGCACGTTGCTTTCGTTCTTCTGCGCTTACGCTCGGGTTGTACATCAGTGGAAGTTCTACATTTTCTACACTTGTAGTCTTCGGTAGAAGATTGTAGTTCTGGAAGATGAATCCAATCTTTCGGTTTCTAAGAATGGCGCGATCATTACGTGACATCTTTCGTACGCTTACTCCATCCAGATAGTATTCGCCACTGGATGGGGTGTCGAGACAACCTAGCTGGTTCAGCAGGGTAGATTTACCTGATCCAGACTTGCCCATGATGGTAACAAACTCGCCTTCGTATATTTTAAAGCTTACACCTTTTAGGGCGTGGACAGTTTCCTCACCCACAAGAAAGTCGCGACGAACATTGTCGAGTTCTATCACAACTTTCTTTTCGCTGTTTGCTTGAATATTGTCGTTTGCCATACTCTTATTTTTTATTTTTTCTTTCCTCTAGGTCCAGGACCGCTAATCAAACCTTGACTTTGTTGAGGCTCCTCATTCTCTTCAGGGGTATTAACTATGATTTCAGTTACAATCTTCTGTCCCTTCTTCAAACCCTTGATAATTTCAGTATGTATACCGTCGCTCTGACCGATGGTTACAGAATGAGCTGTAAGGGTATTGTTAGCAAGAGTCCAAACTTTGTTTTTTCCTTTGCAGTCAACAATCTTGATGTTCTTTCCCACTGTTTCCTTGGTTGGAGTAAAGCGGAGTGCTTTGTTGGCAACGGCAAGAATACCAGCACGTTCTTGTGTAAAGATGGTTACATTTGCTGTCAAACCTGGTTTTAATTTGAGATCTGCGTTGGGTGCAGAGATGACAACCTCGTAAGTGACTACATTGTTTGTTGTAGTAGCTTCCAGACGAACCTGTTTCACTGTTCCCTGGAATACATCGTCAGGATAAGCATCTACTGTAAAATTAACGCGGTCGCCTTCTTTTACACCGCCTATATCTGCCTCGTCAACATTTGCAATCACCTGCATGTTGGTCAAATCTTTAGCGATAGTAAAGAGCTCTGGTGTGTTGAAGCTTGCTGCTACGGTCTGTCCTTCCTCTACGCTTTTTGATATGACAGTTCCATCTATTGGGGATGTAATTGTAGCATAGCTCAGGTTGGTTTGGGCTTTCTGTACATTTTCCTTGGCCGAAGCTACTTGCTCTTTCGCCTGGCGATAGGTGAGAAGCGCATTTTCATAATCGTCAGCACTTACCAAACCTTTCTTATAGAGGGTCTGGTAGCGGTTCATGTTTGCACTCTGATAGTTCAAACTGCTTTGCGCACTTGCCAGGTTAGCTTTGGCAGTATTCAACTCGCTCATCAGGTTGGTTTTGTCGAGTTCAGCTATGACTTCACCTTTTTTTACCTGCGAATTGTAATCAACATAAAGTTTGTTTACAATACCACTCACCTGTGTACCAACCGTTACAGAAGTTACCGCTTCAATAGTACCGGTTGCAGTTACACTATTCTGCAATGTTTGTGTGGTTACAGCTTCCTGCTTGAAGTCTATTTGCTCTTCGTTTTTACTTCCAGATAACAGCCATGCTGCCACAGCTACGATGATTACCACAATCAGGGCAATCCAGATTTTGCTGATTCTAAGTTTTTTCATAAAAATGTATGTACCTATTAATGATTTGCAATATGTTTTCGGATGTTATCACCTATCTTTTCTTTAGATTCTGCCGTTTTGGTAGAATTTCAACATGTTGATATTCAGAATGGTAAGATACTTTGCCTGAAGTTCGTTCTGTTTAGCCTTCAGAAGATTATCTTTGCCGGTTCTCAATTCTACGATGTTCTTTAATCCCAGTTTAAACTGTTCACTTAAAAGATCGTAGCTAGTTTGTGCACTTTCGCTGCTCGCCTTGGCAGCCTTAAACTGGCTTTGGTTTGTATTAGCCTGCAGCCAATAGTTTTCGATAGTAGAGTAGAGCTTAGTTTGCTCATTCTTTATATCGAGCAGGATGCTTTCACGCTGAATGAGTGCTTTGTTGACAGAAGTCTTGGTCTGTCGGTTATCAAAGAGAGGAATGCTGACACCGATTCCACCACCCATGCTGAAGTTGGTTTTCATCTGACTGCCCCAACCGTTTTTGTTCATGGATGTGGTGCTGGTCGTAGCTCCTGCATTTGCGCTGATGGTTGGCAACTTTCCTGCCTTTGCAATCTTGATGTTCAGATCGTTCTGGTCGAGTTTGTTTTGATAGCTCAAAAACTCAGGGCGATTCTGAAGCGCAGCTGTATAGACACTGTTCATTCCTGGGATAGAGGCCAGAGCCATCTGGTCAGTTGTGCTTGGAATAGCGATGTCGAAAGCTTCTTCACTGGTTATCTGCAGGAGTTCCTTCAACTGTCGTTTATAGTTTTTAACGTTACTTTCAGCCTGCACGATGTTAAACTCATCTTGTGCTCTCTGTGCTGTAAGTTGTGCTAAGTCAGCTTGGCTCATCTTGCCAATTTTTACCATTTCCTTACCACGCTCTTCGTTTTGAACACTCGACTGATAACTTTCTTTGTTTACGTTGATAGCCTCTGTAGAGTAGAGTATCTGTACGTAAAGTTGAGCTATCTGTTCTTGCAGGTTGAGGGCTTGTGCTGTCGAATCGAGTTGTGCCGCTTCCTTTGCCAGCTTGTTCAGTTTCACCTGATTTCTGTTTTTGTTTCCGTTCCAAATCGTATAATTGCCCATCACGCTATAGCTGCCATTGTAATATACCTTGTCGATGGAGCTTTGCTGAAACCTTCTCCGCTGATTCCATTAGAAACCCAAGGCGTATAGTTTACACTTTGATTGGTGCTGGCAGAGAGCGATGGCAGAAGCGCTGACTTTGATTGCAGATAGTCCTCCTGAGCTGAAGCTTTTGTGAGTTGAGTCTTCTGCAGTTGAATGTTGTTAGCCAGTGCGTAACTGATACAATCCTGCAGTGACCATTGCTTAGCTTGTACAGCGATAGGAGCCGACATGATGAACAGCGCTACCGCCATGTTTTTTAAACTTGCGTTCATACTCTTTTTACTTTTTGTTTTCATTTTTACAGAACTCTTTGCATCTGTTCTGATTAAATGTGGATTAATGTTCTTACTTTCCATAATTGCAAATCTTAATAGGATACATCATTTTTAGCTTTGACGTAAGCGTCGCCTATAAAGTTGCAACTGATATGTGTTTTTGATTAAAAACGTGATGATTGGTTTAATATTCTCATTTATCTTTAACAATCCTTTTCATAGTGAAAGATTTCTTTTGCTTTTCCACATTAATTTATTTATATTTCTCAAAAAAATGTTTCTTCTTTCGTTATCTTCGCTGAAATTGTGTAACTTTGCAGAAAAATTTTAAGAAAGGAATAAAATAAATGCCGTTAAGATTACCAGATAAGCTTCCAGCTATCGAACTGTTGAAGCATGAGAATATATTCGTGATGGACGAAAGTCGTGCGCATAAACAGGAGATTCGTCCGTTGAAAATCTGTGTGCTCAATTTGATGCCCCTCAAGATTACGACAGAGACAGATCTTGTTCGTCTTCTGTCGAATACTCCTCTTCAGTTAGAGGTTTATTTTATGAAGTTGAAAAGTCACACGCCAAAGAATACTCCAATAGAGCACATGATGATGTTCTACAAGGATTTTCAGGAACTTTCCAAACAGAAGTTTGATGGAATGATAGTTACCGGTGCTCCTATCGAAACGATGGCTTATGAGGAGGTAGAATATTGGCCTGAAATCAAAGAGATTTTTGATTGGACCCGTACCCATGTTACTTCAACACTCTATATCTGCTGGGGAGCCCAGGCTGGTCTTTATCATTTCTATGGTGTTCCAAAGTATCCTTTAGAGAAGAAGATGTTTGGTATTTTTAAGCAGAAGCCTCTCGATTTGTCTCAGCCAATCTTCCGCGGTTTCGATGATGTCTTTAGCATGCCTCATAGTCGCCATACGGAGGTAAGACGTGAGGATATTGAAAAAGTGCCAGGACTTGACATCATTGCTGAATCGCCTGAAAGCGGTGTCAGCATTGTGATGGCCAGAAACGGCCGCGAATTCTTTGTGACGGGTCATCTTGAGTATGCGCCAAACACGCTGGATAAGGAATATAAGCGTGATATGGGCAAGCGTGATGATGTAGAACTGCCAAAAAATTATTATTATCATGACGATCCGAACGAAGAACCTCTGGTGACATGGCGTGCTCATGCCAACCTCTTCTATAGTAATTGGATCAACTATTATGTTTATCAGGAGACTCCTTACAATATTGACGAAATCAGTTAATTTGAAGGACTCGGGTGATTTCGAGATTGATTTCTTATGCAAACATTAGAATTATTGGCGCCGGCCAAGAACTTGGAATGTGGTATTGCTGCCATTGATCATGGTGCAGATGCCGTATATATTGGTGCACCTCGTTTTGGGGCACGAGCAGCAGCAGGCAATTCGCTGGAAGATATCAGACAGTTGTGTGATTATGCTCATCAGTTTGGAGCAAAGGTTCATGTTACAGTGAATACTATCATCTATCAGGATGAGATGTTGGATACGCTTAAGATGATCCAGCAACTTGATGAGATTGGTGTTGATGCACTTTTGCTGCAGGATATGGGTGTGCTTACTGAGGTGAGGGCGCAGAATTTGTGGAGTAGAGAATTGCATTCCAGTACCCAGTGTGATGTAAGAACTCCAGAAAAGGCGTATTGGCTTACCACGTTAGGTTTCAAACGTATTGTTCTGGCTCGTGAGCTTTCGCTCGATGAAATCAAGGCGATCCATCAGGCGATTCCTGATAGAGAAATAGAGGTCTTTGTACATGGAGCGCTCTGCGTAAGCTATTCGGGTGTATGTTATGCTTCTGAGAAGTGTTTCGGGCGCTCTGCCAATCGTGGAGAATGTGCACAGTTCTGTCGTATGAAGTTTGATCTGCTCGATTCCAATGGTCAGGAGATTGAACATCAGCGTTATCTGTTGTCGCTCAAGGATCTTTGTCAGCTTGATCATCTCAAGGATCTTGCTGATGCTGGAGCTACTTCGTTCAAGATAGAAGGAAGATTAAAAGATATCAACTACGTCAAGAATGTGGTGGCTGCCTATAGCAGTCAACTCGATGCAATCGTAAAAGCTGAACCGCGTAAGTATCGCCGTGCATCGGTGGGACATGTTCAATATAATTTTACACCTAATCTGAAGAAGACTTTCAATCGTGGCTTTACCCATTATTTCCTGAATGGGCGACAGCCGGATATTGCTTCTTTCGATACACCGAAAGCTATCGGCGAGTTTGTGGGCAAGGTTAAGGAGATACGTGGCAACATTTCTTTCAACGTAGCCACAGTAGCCAGCTTTAAAAATGGCGATGGACTGTGTTTTATCAATGATGACCGTGAGTTGGAAGGCTTTCGTGTGAACAGAGTAGAGGGCAATCGCCTCTATCCGTTTGGAATGCCTGAACATTTGCGTCCGGGCATGGCTCTTTATCGTAATAACGATCGGGCTTTCGAGGCTTTGCTGGCTCGTAAGTCTGCTGAACGTAAAATCTATATTGTCATAGAAATGGAGCCTGTGATGGGTAATGATTTCAGGGAAGAGCCACAAGGGGTAAAGGCTGTTGTCAACATCATGAAGACGAAAGAGGCTGATGGTGGTTTGATTTATCAGGTGGCTGAGGTGTTTAAAGAGTGAAACTCGAAAAGGCGAAACGCCCGCAGGGCGAAAATATAAAGGCTCAGATGAGCAAACTGGGCGATACGATTTACGAAGCTTACCAGGTAGAACTTCTGAAGGGAATGGAGACATACTTCGTTCCGAACAGTATTCTCACTGCTATCCGGCGTGAATTGATAGATGAACTGACCAAGGCAAATCAGAAACAGCTTGATAAGTCGTTGTGGGGTGGATGGGATAGAACCTTGTTCAACAATGGTTTTGGATTCAGTCAGCCCGGTGAGCACCGACTTACGAAAGAGGAGTTTACTTGGCAGCCGGAATACGGAAAATGGGGATATCTCTATAATATAGCTAACTATGATGCAAGAGATTTTTATCAGATTCATGGTCTGTCGCCAGTAGTTCCGGCATTTGAGTTGGGTAAGAATATTCCTTCTGCATGGGATGCTAAGACCCAGGAAGAATATGATGAGAATATAGAAAAAGACAAGGCAAACCGAAGTATGCAGCCTAAGTATACCAATGAAAAGGGAGAATCGCTCCTCATGCAGTGCCGCCATTGTATCCGCTATTCGTTGGGCTACTGTGTGAAGCGTGGAGGCAAGAAACCATCTTGGAGAGAGCCTCTCTTCCTGCAGTTGGGTGACGGTCGCCGCTTCCGTCTGGAGTTTGCGTGCAACGAATGTCAGATGAACTTATATAGTGAGAAATAAATGAAAAAGAAATGGACGATACAGATTCTTTGTATGCTGGGCATCCTCTTGATGTTCAGCAGTTGTTATCATCGCCGTGCTCATCACCAGATGCATGCAGCTATGGTAGAGTACAGTAATAAACAACTCGATTCCATTTCGTTTTCTACTACCCATCATTATACCAACAAATTCAATTTTCTGGTATTCAAGGATTCCCTGGAATTGATAGCGCAACAGCCTGAAGAATTTTTGAGCAATTTGCCTATCGACTCCTTCGCCGTCCGAAAGAACTGCCTGCTGGTGGTTACGGATATTCGTATGGTTCCTCAGGATTCTGTAGATTCAGTTTGGGTGCAGTTGGCTACTGAAGATAATCAGTTTGGCTGGACCCGTGAGTCCCGTCTGTTGCCGAAGGTTGTTCCCGATGATCCTATTTCGGAATTCATCATGACCTTCAGCAATACTCACTTGCTCATCTTCATGGTTATCATTATTCTCATAGCCGTAGCCTATACAGTTCGTAAGATTTTCCATAGCAATGGTAAACTGGTTCATTTTAATGATATTGATTCACCATATCCTACAGCGTTGGTGCTTATTGTTTCGATATCAGCAACCTTCTATGCAACCATTCAGTTGTTTTTGCCAGAAGTATGGCGTCATTTTTATTTTCATCCTACGCTCAATCCTTTTGCCGTACCGCCTATATTGGGCTTTTTCCTGGCTACAGTCTGGGCGATACTGATAGTAGGACTGGCTTGTGTTGATGAGGTGAAACACCGTTTGCCGGCAGGTGATGCAGTTCTGTATCTGGGTGGTTTAGTGGGTGTTTGCGCCATTGATTACATCATTTTCAGTGTTACTACCTTATATTATATAGGTTATTTACTGCTAGTAGCCTATATATGGTTTGCCATACGGGTTTATCTGTTTCCTCATAAATAAGGATAGGGGGTGCAGGAAAAATATGTACCTTTGCACCCGTTATGAAAAGAATAGTATTTAATAGTAAAAAGTGCGTATGCATTGGTTTGGCAGCAGTAGCGTTGCAGGCTTATGCAGTGGATAATGAAAGGGCTATTTGCTCTGACCTGTCATTGGGTACGAGTGAAAAGTTAGCAGACGCTAACGGTTTGCTGGCTGATAGCAGCCGAGTTTATGACATTGATGAAGTTGTGGTTGTTTCGCAGCCTAAGGAGAATTTCCGTCTTCGTCAGCAGGCTCTCAGCAGCACTTCCTTTGGTTCTTATCAGATGCAGCGATTGGGTTCTCGCGATTTGCGCGAACTTTCCTGCTATGTTCCTAACTTCGTAATGCCTAACTATGGCTCGCGTTTTACCAACGCCATGTATGTGCGCGGTATTGGAAGTCGTATAAACAGTCCGGCTGTAGGAATTTATCTTGACGGAATTCCAGTGTTGAGCAAGGCTGCTTTCAATCTTCACCATTATCAGACCAGCCGTATAGATATTCTCCGTGGTCCACAGGGAACACTCTATGGTCAGAATTCTGAAGGTGGTTTGGTGCGCATCTATTCACGCGATGCTTATGATAGCAAGGGCACCTACGTTAATCTGGGATTGGGCTCTCATTTCTACCGTAATGTAGAAGCGGCTCATTATATGAGCTTTCACCTCGTGTCGCATTAGGGGTAGCTGCTTTTTATGATGGACAGAAGGGATTCTTCCATCGTGCAGGAACCAGCGATTATGCCGACAATTATGATGAGGCTGGCGGTAAGTTTAATCTTAAGTTCCGTTTTGATAGAGGATGGAGCATGGATTTGCTAGCCAATTACCAATTTGTCTATCAGCATGCATTTCCTTATGGTCAGCTGGATTTAAACAGTGGCAAGGCTGCATTACCAAATACAACATTCCCTGGGCTTTATCGCCGCAACATGCTGCTTTCTGGTGTTAATCTTCGCCATGAAGGAGTGAAATGGGATTTTGCTTCTACTACCAGCTATCAGTTCCTGGATGACAATATGAAGATGGATCAGGATTATCTTCCTGGAGATTATTTGAGTTTGCAGCAAGACCAGTTGCAGAATTCTATCACTCAGGAGTTCACATTTAAGAGTCGTCAGCCTTTCTTCGGCTTCTGGCATCTTACCCAGGGTGCATTCTTCTCCCATGTGTGGTTGAAGACAAATGGTCCTGTAAAATTCGGTTCAGAATTGACGAAGCCTATCAGTAACGTTATCTTGAGTCAGATGCAGCAGGCAATGCCTCCGGCAATGGCTAGCGGAGTTTCTGTCAGTGTAGATATGGGAGCTCCGGGTTTGTTCCATACTCCTCAGAGCAATTTAGGTCTCTATCACGAGAGTACGTTTGATCTTTCTTCCCGTCTGAAAGCAACGCTTGGTTTGCGTTACGATTTCATGCATACAAGTATTCATTACGATACTTATGCTTATATGGCGATGACAGCTAAGGTGATGGGCAAGGGGGCTACTCGTACTTTGCGTTCAATGCTCGACCGCAAAACGAGTGATGATTACAACCAGCTCTTGCCAAAATTTGGCTTAAGTTACCAGCTTGATGAGCAGGGTAGCAATGTTTATGCCACAGTGAGCAAGGGCTATCGTGCAGGCGGTTATAATATCCAGATGTTCAGTGACATCTTGCAGACCGAACTGAAAGCTAATAGTCAGAAGGCGATGCGAGGCGATTACGACGTTCCTCATACCGATGAAAATTATGATAGAGTGAACCAGACTATTGCCTTTAAGCCGGAAACCTCATGGAATTATGAGGTAGGAACGCATCTCAATCTTTTTGATCATCGTCTTCATTTCGATTTGAGTGCCTTCTATATGCAGGTTCGCAATCAGCAACTCTCTGTAATGGCAGGAACCTATGGCTTTGGCCGAATGATGGTTAATGCAGGTAAGAGTCACAGTTGTGGTATTGAAGCCGCGCTCAAGGGTCAGGCTTTCGACGGTGCTTTTGATTGGGGTGTAAACTATGGTTTTACACGCGCCGTATTTGATGAATATACTGATGGCGAGGGTGATAAGGCTGTGAATTATAAGGACAAGAAGGTTCCTTATGTTCCCCAGCATACGATAGCAGCCATGGCTGACTATCATTTAGGACAGTTTACCTTCGGATTGAATATGAATGCGCAGGGCAAGACTTATTGGGATAATGCCAATACCTACAGCCAGAAGATGTATTTCGTGATGGGTGCGCATTGTGATATTGATTTCAGTAAGATGAGCATCAGTATCTGGGGTAAGAACCTCACAGATACTAATTACAATACCTTTGCTGTTGATAATGCAGCAACAGGAAAGAAACTGTATTTTGCCCAGCGTGGCAATCCTTTCCAATGTGGTGTTGATCTGAAATTCCACTTTTAGGATTAAATAGAAAAGGAGTTCCGGCATTCTGAAATGCTAGAACTCCTTTTCTTTTTAATCTCATTTATTTCCTTCCTTTATTTTAATTCTCCATATCCTACCAGCCGGTCGGTGCGGTCGCTCTGAGCCCGATAGTAAACCAGTACATTGTATTTGTTCTGGGTCTGGTAGAAATTTCCTTCTGATGGGAGCAGCCTGATGCTTCCGTCCTCCATCTTCATGAGATACTGATAACTGTAATAACCTTGCTTCATGAAGAGACGTGCGTGATAGGTTTTCGTCATTTCATCATATTCCATCCGATATTCGGGGAGGAAACGGCCATAGGTCCAATCTGCGTTCAGATAAACATCGCCTGGCAGTTTAGGAGCTTTCAGGGTAAAGTGAATCTGTGCATATTCGCAGGTGTTGTTGTTTTCTACGTTGTCGCTGTTGCGGATATAAAACGAACCTTTGGCAGCTTCGTCGTAAACGTAATTGGGGCGAGGGCTGTCAGTCATTACCTTTACCTGATAGTCGCTTCCATCCCAATCTATAGCGTCTATTCCCATGGTTGGATGATCGGTGTCCAGAAACTCAAACTTTCTGTATTCGTTGCCCGCATCGAAAATCAGAGCTCTTACATGCTGCCAACTCATTTTGCCCGCACTCAGGTAGTCGGGTTTAGGGTTGATGACAGCATTGTCCCATCTTCCGTTCTGAAGCACTACGATGTTCAGCTGGTTGGGATGAGTGATTCTCAGCTGGCTGTGATCCAGTTCCATTTTCAGTTGCTGATGGTCCTTCTGGATATCTATATCTGTTGTAGAAGTAGCTTCTAACTTGAGTTTAACCAATGGCTGAGGCTCTGTAATCATCCAGCAGGCTGTAAACATTTTGCCTTCTTCCTCGTTTTCCGCATTGTCGTCATAAACCGTCAGTCTGTAGTTGCCGCTCATGGTAAGTTGACAGTCGGCATTGGGAATTGCCAGATGATAATGAGTATAAGGATGATTGGTGTTGATGGATTGCTCTACATCTTCAATCATCTGATTGCCGTTGAAGCCTCTCATATAGTCGCTTTCAAAGAGTGAAGAAGATACGTTCCAGTTTGCATCACAATGTTCAATCTTGTAGCTGTACCGATGATAATCGTGCGTCATGTCGTCAAAATCGATATGGATAGGTTCACCGCCCAGTGATGATACTGGGAGCGATAACCAGTTGGTTCCGCCTACAACCTGTAGGGTTCTGATGCGCTGGTTGAATATCTCGTGCTGCTGCGCCCAGGCAGGATAGGTAAACAGAAAGAAAAGGGAGATGATAGTGTATAATTGTTTCATATGGCTTCGTACGTATATATAAAAAAATAACTTGCAGTAGCCTTTTGGTAAAGAACTAAATGCAAGCTTAAACAATCTAAATTAATACATGAAAACACTTTTGTAGTCGATAGGGGAATCGAACCCCTATGCCAAGATTGAGAATCTTGTATCCTAACCATTAGATGAATCGACCATTCAAAAAAAATCTCTATTGGTCTCCCGACTTATAGAGACTTATTAATCTAATACCATGAAAAACACATGTAGTCGATAGGGGAATCGAACCCCTATGCCAAGATTGAGAATCTTGTATCCTAACCATTAGATGAATCGACCAACGGTACATTTTTCGGACGATAGCTTGCGGAAGGTGGGGGATTCGAACCCCCGGTACGGTAACCCGCACGGCAGTTTAGCAAACTGCTGGTTTCAGCCACTCACCCAACCTTCCAGTCGGATTCTTAACCGAATCAACCAAGCATCGTTCTTAAATGCGAGTGCAAAGGTACTACTTTTTTCTGATTCTACCAAATCTTTTTGCAACTTTTTTTCGATAAAAATGCATTTTCTTTGTAACTCCCACATTATCAGGGGTTGTTTTCTTTCTGTATTATGAGTGCTTTAATTCCTAAAACGAGCAGAGGCGGACTTCTTTCTCAGAAATCCGCCTCTTGTAAAAGAAAGGGCCGCTCGATGATGTGATGAAACTCCGAATGTATAAACATTTGAGAGTCCTCCGCCTTTGTAATCCACCGGCTTTTCAGCTTACCTGCCTGCTGCAGTTTATGTGGCCCGCCATGAGCAAGAGAATGTCCTCTCGGTTTCAATAGTGTAATTTGATGAGTATCCCGATCGAACCGAAACGACCCTTATTCCTTCTGGCACCCATGCATCATCACGATGCAACGGTGCAAACATCTTAGTCATTATTTGATAATGCAAAGATAATGCAATATTTTGAAACTACCAAATGTTTTAGCTGTTTTCTTCGAATATTTTTTCGAAATATTTTCTCAACTCCGTTTTGTCCTCTATGATATTGCGCAGTTCGTTGAGCGCTTTCTCGTTAGGGGAGTTGGGAATCCATAACCTGATGTATCCGTTTCGTGAATATTTTTCGTCCATGTGCTGGCTGAACCGCTCCCATTGCTGCTCCTTGTCATCATCTGGATTATTTTCTTTGCCATACTGTATGGCGCGCAGAAATATCTCGTGAACATCAATGTCGCGATCGGCTTCTGCCACAATCTTGCCATAGATGCTGCGAGGCTGACGGCTGGATGAAGCCCGATGGTCCTCAACAGCTTCTTTCATGATTTTAATCTGCTCCGGACCGAACCAGCGCTTCAGTCTTGCATCTGCCTGCAGAATCTTGCCGCTGGTGATGTGGTGAATGGCACGCGGACCGCTCATCCCCAGGTCGTGGTAAGCGGCTATCACATAAACCATATCGATGTCGGCTCCGGTTACCGGAACCAGTTTCAGAGAGTTTCTGATGACTCGGGTAACATGTCTGAGTCCATGACTTTCGCCAAAGGCATTATATTTGGGGAGAATCTGTTTCTCCACAAAGTCCATGATTTCGAGATTTACCTGTTGCTTCATAGATATTCCTCCACTTTATTTATATAATAAGGTACGCGCGTACATTATTATAAGTTTATTATTGTTCAATTCGCCATTCCGATGATGATCAGGGATGATACAATGCCGAAACAGAAGATATTCAGAGCTGTTTTGCCCAGAATTCTGTTCAGTTCTCTGCCTTCGCCTATCTTTTTCATCTCCATATAGGTTCTGTTGTGCAGAATGATATAGAGTGCTGCAAGCGGCAGGAACATGCTGCTGGCTTCATGCTGAAATACTTCGTAGATGGTGACACCTATTATGGTAATGATGCCCAGATTGCCCAATGCGCAGTATAACCGCTCGGCATTCTTCTTTCCTATGTGAACCACAAGAGTCTTCTTGCCGGCTCTCAGATCGTTGTCATGATCGCGGTAATTGTTCAGAATGAGCAGCGTATCAACTACCAGTCCGCAGGCTACAGATACGAGAACCGCTTCCAGGCTTACTCCCTGCATGGTTTCGGGCATTACGAGATAGTATGTGCAGCATACGGGTACAATGCCGAAGAAGAGCAGCACCAGAATATCGCCCATGCCCAGATAGCTGAGACAGGTAGTATAAAGGAAACAGAAGACTACGCAACAGATGCCTACGATGACCATTTCCCAACCACCGAAGAGAACCAGCGGAAGTCCTATGGCGCAACCCAGAAGGGTAGTGAGGATGATTCCCCATTTCATGGCTCCCAAAGTAATCCAGCCTTCAGCGCAGGCTCGTTTCGGTCCCAGTCGGGTTTCATCGTCATTACCATGTTTGAAGTCGAAATAATCATTCACCAGATTGCTGTCTATCTGCATTACCCATGCAAAGAGCAGGCAGAGTAGGGCTGGCAATGTCTGTATCTGCTGAGCGTCTTTATAAGCCAGCGCAATACCCAATAAAACAGGAACAGCCGCCGCCGTCAGAGTCTTCGGGCGAGCGGCTAGATACCATGCTTTTATAGAATTTGTTTCTATCATATTCTAAAAAGATTAAAATTGAATCTTCTGAAATCCTTAAAGGAATCAGGAAGATTAATTGAAGAAGTTCCAACTTACTCCAATACGGAACACACGCTCGTTCATAGGATAATGAGGCGCGAAGAAGTAGTTCTTGTCGCCCTGTCCTGCATTGATGTGGCTCATCATTACGAAGAAACGGGTGTGCTTGATGTGAACGTTGGCGTAAACATTGACGATAGGATAGTTGCCTATCTTTACGTTGTTCTCGCCGTTGCCCTGTACCGTATACTGTCCCATGTAAGGTGAATAGTCTGGAGCTTCATAGCTTGTAAAGTAGCGCATGTCTGCACCCAGGTCTACGTTCAGCACCTTTACTACCTTGAACTTGATGTAGAGGTTGGTGTAGGCATTGAAGGCTGGTACTGGCAGAACACTCTCCTTGCTCGAATGCTGGTAGGTAAACAGGTTTTCCCAGTTCAGAATGCCTAGTCTGAAGTTCTGCTCCAATTGTGCTGTCAGCAGGTTGATTCCTCCACTTTCCTGCATTGGTGTAACCATGACTCCTGTTCGCAACCCTTTTTCTGTAATGTCATAGCTCTGCGAGAAGTAGGTGTAGTTCTTGATTTCATCTACAGCCACTCTCAGCTTGGTGCGCGTCTTAGGGAAGGAGAGTGTACCCATGATGCGGGTATGGATGGTCTTGTCGAGATCATTCTCCCACCACAGATGACGGGCGTGATAGTTGCGGTAATAGAACGATGGGGTTTCTCTATGGAAGAAAGCATCGCCTCTTACCTGAAGCGTGTCGCCCAGGAATGGGATGTTCACGTCTACATTACCATCTATGGCAAGGGTTCCGGCGTCAACACCCGTCAGTCCTATTTCTGCTACGGCATTGTAGTGGAGGGTCTTGCCTTCCTGCTTGCTCAGCTGTCCGCCTACGCTCAGCACATGCTCGTTGTATTTTTCGAAACCGCCTTCCATGGTTGGCAGTTCATAGTGACGGAGATCGTAGCTGGCGAAAGCCTTCAAGCCTGCCTTTGCCCATTTGTTGAAACCTTCAAGCATGGCGATGGCGAAGGTATTCTTCATGTGCCAGTGCTTGGTCTGGTCGTAGATGGAATCACCGGTCAGCCTGCCTGCATCGTAATATTCGTTCAGATAATAGTCGGCTGGAGTCTGATAAGCTTCGTAAATACGGCGATAGTTGTCAAACTTTACCGTGTGGATGAAGCTCGTTACCGGAACATATTCGCTCTTGTAGAAAAGCGAGTCTTCGGCATTTTTCTTCTGGACGGCAAGCAGACTGTCGGCTGCGGCTTTTCCGTTTACGGCGATGCGGGTACTGTCGTTCCTGATGTCCTTTGCGGCTGAGTCTTTAGCCGGTTCATCGCCGGCAATCTTGGCTCCGTCAGGACGGCCGCTGAATTTAGTTCCCTGCTGTTTGTCGTAGGCTTTCTCATCAAATTTTTTGCCTTGTTCCTTGGCTTTCTTTCTGGCTTCTTCCTTCGCATCCTCTTCAGCATTTTCCTTTTTCGAAGCCATGGCAAATTTCTTTGCCTTGATTTCTTCTTCGGTCATCTTTACCTTGCGGCTGAACCTACGTTGTAGCGGTGGGTAAAGAAGATGTGCTGGTTGTCCAGTCGGTTCCAGTTCTGTTCCAGAACGGTAGGAATTTCATTGGTGGCAAACGATTCGGTATAGATTTCCGGATGCTTGATGTAATCATCGTTGGTAATACCGCCGTTCTCGGTCATCTTCTCATGATTTGTACTGAAGAGGAAGTGTGCCTGATAGCGGTCGCCCAGGTAAGATGCCCACATGGTGTATTTAAAGTGGCTGGTACTCTGGGCGTTATAATATCCTCTGCCATACTTGTAGTCGAATCTGAAACCGGCGCCTAGCCTTTTGTTGGCATTTACTGCAAACATGGCCTTGAAGTCGTCTTCTCCCGTCACCTTGTCGCCGCAGCTGTTCAGCGTTATGTTGGTGATAGGTGAGTAGGTGTTGGTGAAGTGGAAGTCGCTTACCGGATTTACGATATAATCGTAGGGCTCTGTAAAGATGAAGTTGCCCTGCGTGTTGCGGCGGTCGATGAAGATTCGGTTCAGTCGGGCAGTACCCATGTTTCCGAGGGTATTGTATTCGCCTCTCAGTCCTTCCGTGAAGGTTGAGTTCATGTACATGTGCTGCAAGGTGTCTACTACCGCAGCCTTTGTGTCGCCGAAGCGTTCGTCTACAGTCCATACTCTGATGCCTTTCGGAATCTCCTTGTCTGAGCCCAGTGAATCGGTGTTCACCTTGCGGTTGGTTTGAGGACGGAACTGCGAATCTTCGTTATAGTTAAAATCGTTTTGTGCCGCAACCGGGAGGGTTGCAGCACAAAATAGGAGTGATGAGAATATAATTTTCTTCTTCTTCATTATTTCTTAAATAGTCGGATACATACTTCGGCAATCTTGAGCACTACACCCACGATGAGTACGATGTAGGCGATATTGCGGCTTTCTTCCAGCTGGGTCCAGAGTATTACCCCCACGATGGCGAGCAGCATGAAGGCGATGTTGAGATAGTTGCGCACCTTCAGCATGTTGTTCTGGTCGCTGTAGGCCAATGGACGGAGTCGGCGGTGCTGTGGTCTTACGGCGTAGCTGGTAGGCTGCTTCTGCTCTGTCTGTTCTGCTCCCTGCTCAGCTGTAGGCTGGGCTGTAGCGTTTGCAGGCTGCTGTGCCTCGTTCTGTTGTATCTTGTTGTCTGTATTCTGATTATCCATGTTTTTTCTTCAACTTATTGTTTTACTAATGCAGCTAACTCTGCGAATATCTGGTCCTTGCGGTCGATGGTGCATCTGCGGAACTTTCCGAAGATCTTAGCCAGGTCGTTCTGCTTCTTGTTGAGCGCAATCTTGTCGCTGATTACCTCTTCTGCAGGTTCCTTGAAACCGGTGCTTCTTCCTTCCTCGTAGTTGTAGATGATGCGGCAGAGCGAGAGATTCAGATGATTGTCTGAAATCCTGGCTATCAGCTGGTATTTGAATTCCGTGCGGTCGAGTGAGATGAATGACTGGCTGAAGACGAGCCATTCGTCCATCGTGTTGGCGATGACGTGTTCAGCATCGTTTACCAGTGCTACCCGGCTTGCTATGTTCTGGTCGTTCTGTGTCAGTTCACTCATGTATTTTAATACGATGTCGTAAATCTGCTTGGCAGTTTTTCCGTTAGCATCCGTATCGAGTGTGAATTCTATCTTGTTTTCATCATTATATGTGATGGCGCCTGCCAGATATTTCATGTCCACTTTGGCTGTTGTGCCATTTGCCAGCTTGTTGGCAGGCTTGGCAGCCTCCTTTGGCTTAGCGGCTACGGCAACAGGAATCGCCCATCCCGTGGTTGGTGTGGTTGGCTCCTTTACAACAACTGGTTCTGGCTCAGTAGCATTGCCCTTTTTAGCTTCCGCCTTTTTTGCTTCAGCTTCAGCCTTGGCGCTTGCAGCGTTGATGCTGTCTGCCTGAGCCTTCAGTTTGGCAGCCTGTGCTTTAATCTTAGCCACTTCCAGTGCCTTCTTGGCAGCTTCCAGCTGTTTCTGTGCCTGTTCCAGCTGCTGCTCTTCAGTCAGCACGGTTTGGGCCTGTGCAGTCATCAGCGGGAGGAGCATAAATATGGGGATGATGATTTTTTTCATGTCGAGTTGTTTTTATGAAACTATAAAATGACGGTTCCTGATTGCGGAACTTAGCGGAAGATGAGGGATTCAAACCCCCGATACCCGGAAGAGGGTATACCGGATTTCGAGTCCAGCGCATTCGGTCACTCTGCCAATCTTCCTTTTTATTTTATCAGATGCAAAAGTAATACATTTTTTGCATCTGACAAAATATTGCTGTTATTTTTTAACTATATTAACCCCGCTTTATAGGATTTTATACTATAGTTTTTACTGTTGCTGCAGGAATCTGTCGGCCTCGATGGCAGCCTTGGCTCCTGAGCCTGCGGCAACAACACCCTGGCGGTAGATTGGGTCGGCTACATCGCCTGCTGCGAAAACACCCGGAATGTTGGTGGTGGCAGTACCTGGCACTACTTTGATGAAGCCCTGCTCGTCGAGATCTATCTGCCCCTTGAAGAGGTCGGTGTTAGGCTTATGTCCGATAGCCAGGAAGAATCCGTCGATACTGATGTCAAACTTCTCTTCGTTGGCTTCGCCCTTGTGGCGCACGAGATGAGCACCTTCTACACCGTTCTCGCCGAAGAGCCCCAGCGTATTGGTTTCGAACAGAATCTCGATGTTCTCCTTGTTCTTTACACGCTGCTGCATGATTTCTGAAGCACGGAGATATGGCTTGCGCACAATCATGTAAACCTTCTTGGCAAGTCCGGATAGATACATAGCCTCTTCGCAGGCAGTATCGCCACCGCCCACTACGGCTACGGTGCGCTTGCGGTAGAAGAATCCGTCACAGGTAGCGCAGGCTGAAACGCCCTGTCCGCGATATTTCTCTTCATCGGCAAGACCCAGATATTTGGCAGATGCACCTGTGGCGATGATTACTGTTTCTGCCTCAATCTCGTTGTCGCGCTCATCGGTAAGATGAAATGGGCGTGAACTGAAATCTGCCTTCACGATGCTTCCGTCTCTCATTTCGGCTCCGAATCGGGCTGCCTGTTCCTTCATGTCCATCATCATCTGTGTTCCGTCTACACCGTTAGGATAGCCCGGAAAGTTTTCTACCTCTGTGGTGATGGTGAGCTGTCCGCCCGGTTGCATACCTGAATAGAGTACTGGCTGCAGGTTGGCTCTGCCGGCATAAATGGCAGCCGTATATCCTGCAGGACCGCTACCTATAATTAATGTCTTTATCTTTTCCATTTTTTATCTTATAGTTATATTTTTGTTTCCGATGGCTCGAAATGAGCCATTTTCTTTGCAAAGGTACATCAAAACAATGAGAAATCAAAATAAAAATACATTATTTTTCTTTTCTTGCATAAATTATTGCTTTCGTTTGAAGAATTATTGTTATCTTTGCACCCGAAAATAAGATGTTCCGGAAAGAACATCAATTAGAAAAAACGAAAAATATTTACTTGATATATGAATCAGATTAAGAAGATTGTACTGACGGGTGGACCTTGTGCGGGCAAGACTACCGCTATGGTTAAGGTGATAGAACATTTCTCCAGTCTCGGCTATAAGGTCTTTACCATTCCCGAGGTTCCAACCATGTTCACCCAGGCGGGCATGAATTATCTCACCTCCAACAAGGATTTTTTCTTCGAGGGCGAGAAGGCTACTTTCCAGACTCAGATCAACCTGGAAGACAGTTTCCAGCGCATGGCTGAAACATTACAGCAGCCGGTCATCATCGTCTGCGATCGTGGTACGATGGATATTTCTACCTATCTCACTCCCGATTTCTGGCACCGCATCATCTCTGAAGAGGGTTATACGGATGCCCAGCTTCGCGACCGCTATGATGCTGTGCTGCATCTGGTGAGTGCTGCTGATGGTGCCGAGCAGTTTTATACCACAGCCAACAATGCGCAGCGCCTGGAGAAGGCGGATGAAGAAGGACTGAAGATAGCGCGCGAGTTGGACAAGAAGATTGTTTCTGCATGGAAGGGTCATCCTCATCTCAGGGTAATCAATAACCACGAAGATTTCAACAACAAGCTGAACCGTGTGCTCAAGGAGATAAGCAATGTGCTTGCTATTCCGCAGCCGATAGAGGAGGAGCGAAAATATATCGTGAAGCTGACGGGCGAGGTTCCTAATGCGATAGACAGCGATATTGTTCAGACTTATCTTACGGGTGAGCCGGGCAGCGAGATTCGTCTTCGCCGTCGCGGTTTCGAGGGAGGCAAGTATGTGTATGTTCACACCACCAAGAAGCGTCTTTCAGACAATGAGCAGATAGAGACCGAGCGACAGATTAATGCCAATCTTTACGATAATATGCTTCAGCAGGCTGACCCTTACCGCCAGCGCATTCATAAGCATCGCAAGAGTTTTATCTGGAAGGGCCAGTATTTCGAGCTCGACGAGTTTCTTGAGCTGGTTTCCGACCTGATGATTCTTGAAACCCGCGGCATTTCTGCCAACGAGAGTGTGAAGTTTCCTCCTTTCATTCAGGTGCTGGAGGATATTACGGGCAACAGCAAATATTATAATTATAACATAGCGCTGAAGCGGTAAAATCAGCCGAAAATGTAAAAAGTTACGGAGATAATTCATATTCTCCGTAACTTTTTACATTTTGAGTCCAAAATTATTTCAACTCATAAAACTCCATAATATCCAGCATCTTGAACAATGTACCATCAATAGAAGAATGCCAGCTTTGATGAAAATGTCCGTAACACCAATGAGTGACATGCTGCTGATGTTCTTTCAGAGTTTCATACAGACTATTCATAACTTCACGTTCCTGCTGTATGTCTGATATCAGAGTTTTGTCGTTGCAAGTCCATTTGCTTATCCCTTCCTTGCTTAATAATTCGCAGAAGGATGGAGACGTATGTGTTATAACAATGTCAACCTTCTGCTCAGACAAAATCGACATTAGTGCTTCTTTATTATAAGTCGGTGATTCGCTCTGCCAATAGTATGATGGAGAAAAATCGTCAACGACTTCCGTGTTACCAAAACGTAGCCGCTTTTGTTGTTCCTTACTCCATGCTTCAAGCCTATACGTACGGTCAATTGATACGGCTCCTCCTACACAGAGAATCGAATGGTTGCAAGCGTTGATTACAGAATAG
Source organism: Segatella copri (assembly GCA_003463005.1). GTDB lineage: Bacteria > Bacteroidota > Bacteroidia > Bacteroidales > Bacteroidaceae > Prevotella > Prevotella copri_I. The sequence goes on from QSCI01000019.1 coordinate 43,030, forward strand.
TCTGGAATGGCAATGAAACGTTTGTGCTTAAAGCTTTTCCCATCAAAATACGCTGGGTTGTCATGATTGCCTCTAATGAATACAATCCAATTATTGGCAGCATTCATACGTTTGGCGTTTCTTTTCACCATATTATCATAATAGCCTCTCTTGTCAAAACCAAATCCACAATCGCCTGCTACAATAACTAACGTGTTTTGCATTTGATATTGCACACAAATTTTGTTCACGAGGAGATTAAAGTCGCCGTGAATATCTCCAGAAACAACTATGTCCTTACATTCTGGAAACTGATATATATTGTATTTTCTGCTATTCATCTTTCATGTTCTCCCAAAATGGAAGAAGTCTTTGCTGTAAGAACGCTATCACTTCAGTAAAAGGCAAGATGTCAGTGGACGTTATTTTACGTATGAAAGCAGTCCATCTGATCTGCATTTGCTGATTGCAGCCAAACTCTTTCCTGAAAAACATCGTGTTCTCATTATAAGGAGTGTGGCGATTTTCAAATGTATGTTTGATAGCTTCCTGTAATATTATAGGATTATACTTTTCATTCTGCAAGATTTTATAGAGATCATAATAATCCTTCATTCGACTACTTTGGTCTGCAAGATCCACAATTGCGTGCATCTTTTCGGCAATAACCGTTTCAAGCGAGTAGGCCAGTATATTGGCACTCGGCAGATGTTCTAGCAATACTGGATAATCAAGATCTATTGGGGAAGGTGTTACCACGTCACCAAAACCAATATCCATTGTTAAAACCTGGGCAATAGTGTCCATCTTGACTGGAATACTGAGTCTAATCCCATGATAGTCTTTGAACTCTGTTATATTTTGTGCAGTAATGTTCTCCGTGTCAAATATTACGCCATCTTCCTCGTAGGGCACAGAACATATTTCTCTGAACGCTGCAATTATAGAAGAGCCTTCGTTGCTGATATTATTGCCAAGGAAATCTATATCCAATGTAGGACGAGCCGCAAATTTTTCGTAAGCATACATGAGTGCACCTCCCTTTAGATAAAAGTTTCCTCTATAATGAGTCTGCGATATTCTGTAGAGAAGCCTCTCTTGAAAATACCGAGTTAGGATAGTCTGATTAAAGACGTTTTCCTTTCTTGCAACGTTCAGCAATTTTGTACGTATTGACTTCCCGTAGTTTTTATTTTGTTCTTTACTCATAGCTTCACTTGTAGATAATTTTCCAGGATATTGCCAACACGCAATTGTCTGGCATAATCCATTAGTTTACTGATATTTCTTCCTGGTCTTGAAAGATAATTATCGATGATTTCAGAACAGACATCAATGCCCACCTTGTTGCGAAACTTTACAGCATCGCATACGCATCGTTCTACATCATATACCTTTACCTTAAATCCATCTATGACTTTCTCCATCACGCCGATTTCAAGAATTTTGGAAGTATAGTGATGGAGCTCAATCTTTGGGAATGAAGGTACTTTTACTTTTCTATCCCTTTTGATGGCGACATGATAAGCCTGCGGCATGGATGTCGTAAGCTGATGGATATTCCAGGCAGACCAAAGGCAGAGAATACCATTTGGGACAATAGACTCAATATCAACCATACATGCTGACAATTGGTCTATGTTAGCATATACGCCACGGCAAACCTGAATCAGTTCACCTTGGCGAACGGCTTCCAGCATCTTGTAGTAAGCTGTTCGTCCTTGTACTTTGACGCTTGCTGATGATATGAATGAATTCTTTGTTTCCATAATTGTTCTCCTAATTTTGGTACAAAAATACCACAAATATTTTTAATTGTGGTACTTTTGTACGGGAAACTTTTAAAATCCGCTCTTTTTTAATACATTCCAACAGTTTTATAGCTATTTTAGTACAAAAGTACCACAAATATTGCTGATTGTGGTACTTTTGTACGGGATGATGGAATGAACAATGCATGGTTATTTGCCTCTTGATTTCTTTCTCATCATTCTATTTTTTTCTCCTTTATCCGTTGTACTTAAATACTTTAACCATATCCTTGTCGCCACCCACAAGCTGGCTACATCTGTTCAGCATTCCGGTGTCTGAGAAACCGCATTTCTCCATGACTCTTCCTGATGCAGGATTGCCTGTGAAATGGTCTGCCCAGATGTTTTCGAAATGCTTCTCGTTGATGCAGTAGTCAAGCATCAGCTTCAAGGCTTCGGTGCAGATTCCTTGGTTCCAAAATGGCTTTCCTACCCAGTAGCCCACCTCACAGTCGTTTTCTCCGATAGGGATGTTGCTAGTTTCATGGGTGTAGTAGCCGATGCAGCCGATAGCCTCGCCAGTCTCTTTCAACACAATCGCCCATGTCGTGTCATTATGGAAGAATGTCCGGATTATCTCCCGACTTTCCTCAACAGACTTATGTGTCGGCCATCCAGCACGTGGTCCTACGTCAGGGTCGGAGGCGTACTTGAAGAGCGCCTCTGCATCTGATTCCTGCCAATAGCGAAGTAAAATTCTTTCTGTTTCCATCAGATTATTTCAATGAAATTCTTCGTTCTTTATTTTGTGTCTATTATCTTGTAGCAGAGATTTTTTGGGGGTACTAGCTTATCTTTCCACCCTTAAAATGCATCTCAAATGTGACCACGAAAGATTTTGCACACGCGCGTGCAAAATCTCCCAATCAGGAAAATATTGGTATAATTGCTTGAAATAGGCAAGGTTACGAACACCATAGCCGGAGCCGAACTCAGTCGTCAACTGCTGAGATATGGACTTGATGAGCTGTATTCCATAATCAGCACGCTGCTTGCCAAGCTGCTCTTCTTCAACAATACGTTTGCCAATTTCCCAGTTTGAGCGTATCAGGGTTTCGTTGATAGATTGATACGCCTTGTTTCTTGCCCTTGTGATGATGGTTCTGATATCATCTATGACATGTGCATCTATATTTATAATATTCTTTTCCATCTATATATTTCTTCATTTATTCAAGTTTCGTAAGTTTTGTCCCATACGCCCTGAACCAACGGTCACCGGCCGAAGGGAATTGAAAATCGCTGGCCGAAGGGTAAAGCAAAGGTAAAGTGCAGAAGCCCCTAGCCCAGGGCCTTCAGCCCGTACTTGAACCACATGCGAAAGTTCAATTATTAATTTTTAAGGCAAAGATAATAAAAAAAAGGAAAATGAGCAAAAAAATGATGATTTTTTACTCATTTCCCTTTAACTTTCTTTGTAAATCCTTAATGACCTTAATGACCGTGACCTTAATGACCGGATTTCTCAGTTTCCTTTATCCCATGCAGCTCGTTACTCCGAGCGTAGTAGCGATAGCGGTCAGTATGCTGATGGCTATCTGAAGAATTGTTTTCCAAGTGTTCGCTTTCATTTTTTTGAATGTTGAATGTTGAGTGTTGAATGTTGACTTTTTTGGGGGCGGATAGGCTGGGCTAGGGGCTAGCACCCTAGCCAGTCTATCCTTGGGCTATTCAAGGCCGTCGCCAGTATCGTCCTTGCCGGTAGTGCCGCCGGTTGATTCAGAGCCTTGGCCGTCGCTGCCGGTCTGACCGGTGTTTGAACCACCTGGGGTAGAACCGCCTGGCGTATTATCCGGAGTAGTTGGCGCGTTGAGGTCAACGTTGGTCTTACCCTCCTTAATCGCCTTGATGACGGCTGCCTGAGCGCTGCGGCTGGCTACGAGGTTGAACTCGGCGTCATCGCGAAGGTTCTTGAACTCCTGACCAGGCTCCCACTGAACCCTTACGCCGGTGATGTTCTGCGAGGTGAACTTGTCGGCATCCTCGGCACCCTTTGAGGTGAGAAGGAGAGAGAAATCACCAAGATCGCCCAGACGGATTTTCTTGCCCTCAAGCAACATCTCACGCATGCAGTCTACGGCGATGTAGAGGATGGCGCTGATGTCAGCTCTTGAATAGACACTGCCATGAGAGGTGATGTGCTTGGCAAACTTCTCGATGGTCATGATGTCAGTGTACTGTGAGATGGCGAAAGCATTCTGCTTCTCAGTCTTCACGAGTTCCAGGTCCTTTGGGTCAGGGGTAGTACCCTCCTTCTTTGCCTGGTTGATGCGTGACTTAGCCTGGTTGATTTCCAGAAGATTTGCGTTCACGCTACGCATTACGATGCTGTAATTAATCATAGTCGTTTGTAGTATGTTTAGAGTCCTTTGTTTTGCAACTCCCCAGAACGCCCCGTTCCTGCCGTTTTCGGGGTCTTCATTGATGACCGGCGCCTGCCATCATTTATGACCCGTGTTGGTCTTAATAGAAGACCGCCTTCAGGCACCTAAGGCATTTCCTTCGATTGCTGGTGCAAAGATACGAAAAAATCCTGTATCTGCCAAATTTAGGCATGTGATAAGGAGCGATTTTCAGCAAACTTACAATTTGAAAGTTAGTTCTAAATACAAACTCTATGTTTTGTGGGGCGCATCTCTATGTTTTACGATATAGAAAACTATGTTTAGCGTTATAAATCAGTATATTACAAAGTAATAACCTATTTGCAGGAAACGTGTTCAGTATTCAGTATTCAGTTTTTTTCGCTGTTGTTACCACTCTCTGTATAGATAGTATATTATATATATAA
>QSCI01000190.1:0-2636 GCA_003463005.1 Segatella copri
TGAAAATCAGCGACTTGACCAACTTTTTATAGTTAAGTTTTCATAAGCATTTCTTAATATAAGTTATTGATTTACAGACGATTAAATATTAATTTAACGCAGTATTGATAATTATTGCATTATATACATATAGTATTATAGAAGAATATAAGGTAATAACAAAATAAAGAAAGATTCCTATAACCATACCTTTATATAAGTATATCTCTATATTCTTCCATAAGAACCGCATCAACGTTTTCGCTGCTGCTTGTTTCCAGACCTCATCATGTGCATAGCCATTCCAAAGCATCTGCGACGGAAAGCGAGGTCATCCTCGTCATCCTTTTTACCCCAACCACTGCCAGGACTTCCGCCTCCACCATGACTAGCAGCAATAGTCGTTGCACTATCGAGGTACCCCATGAAGAGAGCAGTAGCGACAGAGCAAACAGCAGATGTATTCTCGGCAATTTGTTCCATAAAGGAACCATCCCATATTTTGCCAACAGTACTGTCCAAGAACTCACGCTGTTCATCAGGTAATTGAGCCTTGAACTCATTATACTTTTCCAATCTATTTTGAGTATCGATGGCACCTAGGTGGTAACCCAGAGCTTGCATCTCACGCATCACCTGTTTGTTGAGAGCAGGAGTTTCCTTGTCTATTTTTGCCTTCACTTCATTATATTTCTTTTCAGCTTCCGTCGCTTTCTCTTCTGCCATAGCAGCCTTCGCCTCAAAGTTATTCTTCTTTTCTTCGATAATGTCTAGTTGACGTTGGGCGATTTTCAACTTTTCTATTTTGTCAGCAATTTTTTCTTTTGTCTTTTCAATATCAGCATTGATTTGCGCAAGTTTACGGTCTGCTTCTTCTTTGGTAATCTTACCGCTTTCCAAGTCACGCTCCAACTTTTTCACCTCACCTTCCAAATCCATCTTATGGGTTTGAAGATTCTTAATCATAGTCTGCAAAGCCTTCAAACGAGCAGCCGCATGTTTGATTTCCCGACTCTGAGAATCCATGATGTTGTTCTGAGTATCGATAGTCTTTTTATTGCCCTCGATGGTCTTGTTGTTTTCCTCCACCTCAGCTTCTTTTTGCTGCGCTTCCTTCCAAAGTCGCTCACGGTACTCTTCGGTCGTACGATGTTCGGCACCAGTTTCTTTGATGCTGTCACCACGTTCCAATCCATACTTTATACCAACCTCGTTGGCAAACTCTGTATGAAGATTAGTCATATGTCTAGACAAAGCTTCCTTGTCATCATGACCATCTAGGAATACGCCCAAGAAAGAAAACTTTTCCTTTGGAGTAATAGGCAAAACAGTACAATGAATATGTGGGTTAGCCTCGTCAAGATGCACAACAAAAGCTGCTATGTTTTTTTCACCATATTTTTTACACATAAACCGATAAGCATCTTTCGCCCAATTCTCAATCTCAGGCATACGTTTCAACTGGGTATTGTCAGCTCCTTGCTCCCAATTTACATTTTGGTTTCCAAACGCCAAGTTGCGCATGACCTCTCGGTTTCCTCCCAGAATAAAATTAGCAATAGTCTTAAAGTAAGGCCTTTTGCCTTGATTTATCAAAGACAAGTTTGGGTCTTTTATTCCACGAGCCTCCAAGTTCTCTGCAATCCTCTGGGGTATTGTTTTCATCTTGTTGACTTTCATAACAACCCCACCTTTCCCAATCTCAAAGTTAAGGTGTTCACGAGAAGGGTCATAATTCCACTGAGCCTTTTTAGCTCTATCCTTATCAGAGAAAACTCTGAGGTGTTCATTACTTTGGGAAGTGGTAAAGCCCTTTCCCGGTCTCATGTCTATTACATTTTTTGCTCCTGCCATATGTTATTTGCTTTAAAGAAGGGTTCTTAGGGAAGAAGTCCCTGAGCCTAATAATCCCCACGGCTTGCCGCACGAATGTCAAAATGAATTACTTTTCATTTTTGGGGGTTACAGTGAGTTTTGCAGAAACTCCGTATTAGGCTACTAGAGCAGAGAAAAAAATCCGCCCATGCGCAAGCGCATTTGTAAAGAATCCTTTCTATGTGAATATTTTTATTTTTCTGTCACAGAGTTTTCTTCCGTTTCATCGGAAGAGAGATGTGGCTGGGTTGGTCGAGACTGTAGGGAGTCTCCGCTTTCTCTGCCACCGGATGCTTTGCCCCACCTTGGAGAAGAAAGAATATTCGGATTAATCGAAACGTTCTTTCCTTCCTTCGAGTCCTTCACTTCAAAAGCATTCATTGCTTTGAGGTTATTGACATAAGCTATAACCGTTGGGCGTGTCCAATTCCAACGCCTTGACAGTTTTGCTATATTAAGTGCAGCGTCCTGCTCATTCTGAAGAGAATCCAGATAATGCTCCACCAAATCCACAAAGGCTTGAATCTTTGAAAGACGCTGTGGGTTGTTGTAAGCCCTGTCATTGGCCAGATAGATGAAGACATTAATCGGAAGAACTATCTCATCAGACAATTCCCATATCTTGCTATCTATACCTTGTACTTTTTTATTATCATTCATAGCTATTTTTTACCACTGCTGTCCCGTTTAGAAATCATCGGGCCTGAAAAGGCTAGGATATAGCCAATCCTCCGTCTCTTCTGTTGGAACAGCTTTGTTAAACAATTCATTTAAAGGAGTCT
>QSCI01000191.1:0-2626 GCA_003463005.1 Segatella copri
TGACAGTATCGGCGATTCGGTACCACTATAGCGCATGAATCGGTACCATCATAGCACTGCATTCGGTACCATCGTATCACTTGAATCGGTACCATCATAGCGCACCAATCGGTACCAAAAAGATGTAAAGTTCTGCTCATGTATAATAATAACCGCCTATCTTTGCAGAAGAATTTTAAAATCTGTATAGATATGGCACAAAGTAATGTAAACATGAGCAAATTAAAACGTTCATTTCAAATGCTAGCGGCAAAAATACCGCAACGCACCATTTGCGAGCAACTACACATGGGACGTGGCGTACTGAACCGTTACAAGACCTTGGCGGATTCCCAAGGTTTGTCCTATGGCGTGATAGGTCGCATGAGTGACGGGGAAATAGAATCTTTCCTCCAGTTGTCCAAGCCCACAGCAGCCCCATCCTCCCAACGTCAGGTGCTGGACGGGCTGTTGCCTGAATATGTGTCAGACTTGTCGCATAACCGCTACCTCACCATTCAAGCCCTGCACGAGTCATACAAGAAGGAGCATCCCGACGGATATGGATACACCCAGTTCAAGAAGTCAATCCGTGAGTATCAGTACTCACACAACCTCAGCTTCCATAACACCTATATTCCTGGGGAAGAGATGCAGATTGACTTCGCCGGCGATGCCCTGTGGCTTACCGACCCGAAGACAGGTGAGCTAACCAAGGTTGTCGTCTTGGTCTGTATCCTGCCATACAGCGGCTTGGGATTTGCCAAGCTATGTACAACGCTTCCATGGAGAACTTCTTCGGCGGTATATCCGATGCCTTCTCTTACTTCGGCGGAACAACTCGCATAGCCAAGAGTGACAACATGAAGCAGTGGGTGAAGAAATACGACCGCTACGAGCCAGCGTTCAATGATGCAGCCGTGGAATGGGCCGCCTACTACGATACAACCCTCCAAACCTGCAGGGTTCGCACTCCCAGGGACAAAGGTCCAGTCGAGGGACTCGTCCAAAAGACATACAATGCCGTCTACGCTCTGCTACATGACGAGGTGTTTTACAATCTACCGAGTATGAATGCCCGTATCTATGAGTTGATGGACGGCTTCAATGAAAAGCCGTCCAGAACGACAGGGAGAAGCAGACGTGACATCTTCGAGGCGGAAGAGCAACCTACGTTGGGCAAACTGCCCATGACTCCATACCGCTTCAGATATCGCAAGGAGGTGAAACTGTCCGGTACCTATCACGTCATGGTTGATAAGCACAACTATAGCGTGCCATACCAGTATGTCGGGCAAAAGGTGAGCGTACTGTGGGACTTAGATACCGTGGAGGTTTACTCCGGGAGTTCTCGCATAGCCATCCATCAGCGTCGCCAAGGATCTGGATACAGCACGCTTGACGAGCATATGCCAGACAAACATCTTGCCTACAAGCACGGACAGGGATATAACGCCGCCTATTTTCTGGAGGAGGCAGCATTGGTTGGCAGCAACACCACTTCCGCAGTCCAATCCATCCTCAATCGCACGAAGCATGTCGAGCAGTCGTACAAGTCCTGCCAAGGAGTCCTGTCTCTCAAGCGCAAGTATGGCAAGGAGCGTCTGGAGAAGGCCTGCAAGCGTCTGGCAGGTTGTTCATCCATCACCTACACGACCATCCGCAATGTGTTGGAGAAGAACCTTGACCAAGTTGACGGGGAAGAAACAGTCTCAAATGTGCCACAGAACGACTATGTGAGAGGCGCGGAGGCATTTATGAACATTTAAACATATATAGTAACATGAACTTACAAGAAACCATCATACAACTCAACGAGTTGAAGCTCAGAGGTATGTTATCCTCCTTCGAGGCCATGACCAGCCTTCCTGTACAGAACCGCCCATCCCTGGAAGTCGCCATCTCCAAGATGGTGGATGCAGAGGTGCAGGACAGACGAGATCGAAAGACCGCCATGTATCTAAAAATCAGCAAGCTTAGATATACGGCACTCTTAGAGGATGTCATCTGTGGAACAGACCGCAACTTCACCAAGGATGACCTTGCCGCCATTGCCGACTGTGCCTTTATACGCAGGCATGAGAACTTGCTCATACAAGGAAAGTGTGGCTGCGGAAAATCCTTTCTTGCCTGTGCCCTTGGAAGACAGGCTTGCATGCTAGGCTACAGAACTCTCTATCTCAATATGAACAGCTTTGTGGAGAAAGTTGCACTCAGCAAGCTGGATGGGTCGTACCTGAAGATGATAACCAATCTGGAAAAGTATGACTTGCTCATATGGGATGATTTCGGGTTGCAGCCAATGGATGACAAGACCAGACTCGCAATGCTCCAAATCCTGGAAGAGAGATACGAGAGAAAGTCCGTCATTATCGCCTCACAGCTTCCCATTGCCAAATGGTATGATTACATAGGTGATCCTACCTTAGCAGATGCCATTATGGACCGTTTGGTGGCAAATGCAAGTAAAATAGAGTTAAAAGGCGATTCTATGCGCCAGAAATTGAAAAAATAGATTACCTTTGCAAATTGAAAAGCAGAACAGAAATCTTGGTACCGATTGCAGCGATACAAGCGGTACCGATTGCAGTGATAGTATGGTACCGATTACACCGCTACGCGTGGTACCGATACAGCGCTATCGTCA
>QSCI01000192.1:0-2614 GCA_003463005.1 Segatella copri
AGAACAGAAATCTTGGTACCGATTGCAGCGATACAAGCGGTACCGATTGCAGTGATAGTATGGTACCGATTACACCGCTACGCGTGGTACCGATACAGCGCTATCGTCAAGAAAGTGAGAACTCATGTAAATATTTACGAGGACTCAATTCGCTATCATAACGAAATGATACAGATGGCAGCAATTAAAGATAGCATTGCTAATAGCCTATTTAAAGAGGTTAATGAAATTAAAAAGAAAATTAATCAGAAATAATAGACAACGACCAACGGGTACAAGCGCATTCTTCGCTTCGACAAGATTAAGACTAACGGTCTTCGCATCGTATTCGACAGCGCAAGGGCTTGTCCGTGCATCAACAATGTTTCAGCATACTAACTTTCATTCAACTCTCAACTATTCATCCGTGTCCGTGATGCCACTCGTTTGACATTGCGGACACATTTTCTTTTATGACGGCTATGAAAAAGAAATTGATAATAATAACTGTTTTGGTTATCGCTTTGGTTACATCTTATATATTCTGCGGTACTGACAAAAATGATACATAGATTGACTCAATTAAAATCGAAGAATATACGGCTGCTTTAAGCAACAAGATTGATTTGGATTCTATTGCGGGAACTTATTGCGGTGTATTACCGCCGAATGTGGAAACAACACTCATATTAAATGCTGATGGTACCTACTTATTGATACAGACATTCAAAGGAAAGCAGCACGAGCAGGAAAAGTTAAGAGGTTCTTTCCATATGCTTGACGGTAACATATTGATGCTTGCACATCCTTCGAGTGGCGACAATATATTCTATAAGGTGAGGGATGCCAACCATATTATTCTGATAGATTCGTTTGGTAACGAACCTAAAAAAGAAAATCGGGATAACTATGCCCTAATAAAGAAATGAAATGTAAATAAACTGTGTTTACCCATTGTAGTAGAACACAGCTTATTTTACACTCGAACCAAAGATGGACTTTTACAAATTATTGTTTACAAAGACATATTGAATAGTAAACACACTAAGATTATTGTTGCTTTTTGTAGTATTCACCTCTCCATTTTATACCATTTGGTGTAACTTGTATATACTCTCCTAATAAATAATATTGATTGAAAAGTTTATCTGTTACATCAGGTAGATTTATAATAATACTTTTCTCAGTATTCAAATCCACTTTATACGGATACTCGTAGTATAAGACACCAAAGTATTGGCCTGCGGGATTACTTTCGGTATAATACATTGGTTGGAATGTAAATCTGAAACTTTTTGGAGAATTAATTCTATTACGATTCAATACTATAGTACATGTCCCTTTTTCTGTAATCCCAGAATACGAAATAGTTCCACAATAAACATTAAACTTTATAGGCATAGTTGTATTCGGAACTTTGAAAAGTATTTCAGCAAGAGTTTTATTACCAGAAACTTCTTCGATAATTAAAATGTTTTTAAAAGCACTTTGCATCGGTCCTTCTATTGAATTTATCTCAAAAAAAGTATCGCTGACTTTAGTTATTTGACAAATAGCCAAAGGAAAGCTCTGTTCCCCCTCTATAGAAGAGGAGGAATAGAACTTTAGTGTGTCATTTTTAATTTCTATCAATTTTGAACTGGTTTCATTATGATAGATACCATTTTCAAGTTTTTTAGATGTTTCACCAAAACTAACCAATCCTATAACTGACAAAAAAATACAAAATATAAATCTCATTTATTTTTAAATTTTTGTTGACTCTTCAAAAAATCAGAATAATCTTTAATCATTGGATAGCCATATCCACCATTCGGATCTTTTATGGAGCCTACATAATGAACATTTATTATAGAGATGTTGTCAACGGATATCGGTAAACTTTCTGGTCTATAGGAATACTGCATTTTGTAAGCCTCTATTTCAGCTTCTGAAATTGCAATATACCGTTGTAAACCTTTTGCTCTTGTTCCAGGATTTTTCAAACATCCAGAATCTGAAAACTCAAGACCACCAGCATCTAATGCCTGTCTTACATGAGTAATTTCATGAATTGATAAAGCATCTTCAGATGTTTCAATCGAAATTGTACCATTATTTTCAAGCCTAACCATATGAGCACCTTCTCCACTAACCTGAGTTAGCTTGTATTTTTGAGAATCATGCCCCAATAAATCAATATCTGATTTACTTTGATTCAAGTTTGATATTCTACTTTCGAAATCAGCAATTTTTCTCTCTTGCTTAGAAATATCCTTGCCTTTTGCTTGGTTACTTTCCAAACGTGCCTTCTGCGCTAAAATACTCTTTTGAATAGATGTTATTTTATTATCTATTTTTGCTTTTAGTTTTTCCGCTTGAGCTGGATCTTCCCATTCCTTACCATTTGGGTCAATATATATAAGAGGATTATTTCCACAATAAACATAGGATGAAAATGCAAAATATGATTCTTGTTTTGGGTCTGTTGATATCCACAAACTCACCCTTGGGTCATAGTACCTCGCTCCATAGTAATACAACCCTGTCTCCTCATCGAATTCCTTCGCATTGAAAAGATAAGGCGTATTCCAGATGTTGTTGCGCTCCTCAATGAACACTTCACCGAAAGGAACATACTCGATATGCTGTACCA
>QSCI01000193.1:0-2534 GCA_003463005.1 Segatella copri
TGACAGAGCCCTGTCATACGGTTTGTCGTGCATGGAAATGCAGGGAGCTTTGACTATTTTCGCTGCAAATGTGAAGAGAATCATCAAATTGATGCAAAATGCATAAGGGGGGAAGTAGATTTCTCTATATATTGCCGAATTAAACGCCAGAAACGCTATAGAAAGCTGTTTGAGACTATATTCCTGTCCAAAAAAGTATTTCACTTTTAAAAGATGAAATGCTTCTTGGACAAGAATTAAAGTTCAAAAACAAGCTATGCAACTTAAAATTGGGTACCTTTTTCAGTGCCCTCCTGGGCTAAGGGCTTCTGCCCTTTCAGGGCGTATGGGGCAAAACTTGTGAAAGTTCAGTTTTTTTATTATTCTAAAAAGAACAAATTATGATAGAAGACAGAAGTTACGGGAAGGCAGAGCTCGCCATGCTCTACTTTCCCACCGCTACCCCCAGGGTAGCGCTCAACCGGCTGGTGAGATGGATCAACCGGTGCCCCGAGCTCAAGCAGAGCCTCTGTTCGGGCTACGCCGGCAAGTTTTCCCACTTCTACACCCGGCAACAAGTAGCAGAAATCATCGAATTTCTGGATGAACCATAAAAAAATCACCCTGGAAGGGAATGCATACAACACACTATGCATATCTCAGGGTGAGTTTATTATAGGAAAAAATACCCGATTTTTAAATGCTTTTGCCCTTAGACTTCCAGTCGTCAATCGTCCCCGTCTTAGACGAGAAATTGCAGCCTATCAGGTAAATCGTTCTGTTGTCTGTAGCATACTCACGGGCATATCCTTTTTCCTCGATTTGTTTCAAGGCTTCAGTCGCTGACCCATCACGCTTAAATTCGAAGATATATACAAACATTGGGGTCTCAATAATGCAATCAACCCGTCCTTCACTTTGCTCCTTTTCTATTAGAACGGTAAAACTGCTTATCATACGAATCACCAGATAGAAGGTATATTGAAAGTATCGCTCTTTTTCCCGCTCGTCATCTTTACGACGTTGGCTATAGGGTATACTGGCGAAGAAGGAAGTGAGTAGTTTCTCCAATTTGTCACAATCTCCCATCTTCATCGTATTAACAACTTCTACGACCCAAGCGTCAGGCGATTCCTTGGGCTTCAGATAGTTGGCAGCCACCATGGTTACGAACCCAGCTTTTACTTCATCGTTTGGAAAATCCAAGAGATAAGAATCGGTATCCATGTTCCAATCCTTAATGGTGAGATAACCACTCTGGTAAATCATTGGCAATGGAGCCTCTGTATCCGCCTTGTAATCTATAAAACTGCTGGTAGGATAAAATTTCCCTGTCAGTTCATTGAGGTTTTCGTCGAAGTAAGCTAATAAGCGGACCAGATAAGTAGGCGAACCTGTACGGAACCAGAAATCACTCAGGATTTTCTTGCTCAGTGAGTTCAAGATACTGAAAGGATTGTAGATGTCGAGCATGCTTGGGCTGAAATGGTAACCGTCATATTTGCGCTTGAGTCGATATTTCATCTCATCCTCAGACACTTTATATCTTGCAGCCATTGCCTTGATTTGCTCATCAAAGACAGAATACAGTTCCTCTTCCGTGATGCCGCAAAGAGCCTCGTAGCGGTCGTCCATGCTGATGTCATCTGGTTGGTTGAAACCACTGAATACGCTTACTTGCGAGAACTTGGTAACACCAGTCAACAGCACGAATTTCAAATCTCTGTCAGCAGCCTTGAAGACACTGTAGAAACCTTTCATGATTTCACGATGTCGGTCTTCCAGCAAACGTTCGTTGCCTTCAGAATCGAAGGTCTTTAACCCTGTGTCTAAAACATCCAATAAAGGTTTGTCATATTCATCAATCAGGACAACGGCGCCAAGTCCTGTCTTTTCGTGGGCAGCTTTCAAAACAGCCATAAATCTGTCTCCCAAGGTGTTGGCCAATGGGTTTCTGCCATAATTCAGTTCTTGGGTTTCAACAAAAGTCTGCAAGGTTTTTTCCAATTCGCCTGCCTGTGTGAAATTCTTGCCGTTGAAATCTATATGAAAAACCGGATATTGCTTCCATTCTTTTTCTAACTGTTCGATGGCAAGACCTTTAAACAATTCTTTTTTCCCTTGGAAGTAGCATTCCAGGGTAGAAATCAACAACGACTTTCCGAATCGTCTTGGACGACTCAGAAAATATATATTCCCATTGTGTACTAAATCATAAATCAAGTCTGTCTTGTCAAGATAGACATAACCATCATTTCTGATTTTTCCAAAGTCTTGTATTCCTATAGGATATTTCATATTGTTGCTTTTTATTGAATTTTTGGCAAAGTTACGAAAAAAGTTGGTATCTGCAAAATAATGCGGAATAAAATGTCTTTATTTTCAGATAAAAGCAATTCTTATGCTATATATCCCTGCGCTCCGCTCTACATCGTTGAAAGTTCAGTAACATAAAAAAATACCACTTTTTTCAACCTTTTTTTCCCGAATCCCTGCAAATCGCACAAATCGCATAGTTGGGGGTTCGGGAATGTTGTATCTTTGTATCGTCAATC
>QSCI01000194.1:0-2517 GCA_003463005.1 Segatella copri
ACACCGTGGGTGCGACATGAAGTCGCATAGATAATTGTTGGAATGATACTTTAAGTATCAGTTTTAACCCGCTGTTCCGTCAGCGGTAGCCTACCGACCGATGCACCTTAATGTTGTATTAAGCGGTCGGGACAAAGTACACTTTCACAAGACAAGACAGAACCGTGAGGGGAAGTCAAGTATGGTTAGTATCATACCGTAGAGTGGCGAGGCTGGATAGTATGGTTAGCGTAAGCGAACTGTTAGTAAACTTCGTAATGTCGTAAAAGAGTGCAAGATACTGATACACTCTACCCAAAATGGGATGCGGTCAGATAATCCTCTCCATGGTAGGATTACACGGATGTAAAGACCGTCGGAGGATGAGACAGAACCTAACCTATCCGTTAGTTATCTATGTGGAACATGGTAAGCCTGTACATCTCCTGTCAGACAAAAGACAGGTAAGCTGAAAGTAATGGATGCTGAATGATGTGCAGGTATAAGATAACAGAGAAAGCGAATGCCGTTCTGTAATGGGACGGATAGGGTTTGAGCCACTTATCACGAGTTGACAAGGGACAACATCAACCTACCACGAAAGTGGGCAGACTTCTGTGGTAATGTTTGGGAGGCAAATACCCAACATTAGCCAAATGGTAATTCTTTACAATAAACTTTTAGAACTTTTTAAAGTAGGAATGCAAATGAACGATAAAATCAAAGAAAATCTCCTCGACCAATCGTGTGCGCCGACTGACAACCTGCAATCAAATTGGGACAGAATAGACTGGACTAAGGCGGAGCAAGCTGTTAAGAAGCTTCAAGCTCGTATTGTAAAGGCTCAGAAGGAAGGCAGACATAACAAGGTGAAAGCCTTGCAATGGACGCTTACCCACTCTTTTTACGCAAAAGCCTTAGCCGTAAAGAGGGTTACTTCTAACGGGGGTGGTTGTACTCCTGGGGTTGACAAAGAAATATGGGATACCCCTAAAGCTAAAATGCAAGCAATAACCCAACTCAAACGCAGAGGCTACCAGCCAATGCCGCTGAGAAGAGTTCATATCAAGAAGAGCAACGGCAAACTGCGACCGTTGGGAATACCGACAATGAAAGACAGAGCCATGCAAGCACTCTATCTTATGGCATTGGAGCCTGTATCAGAAACTACAGCTGATACTCGTTCATACGGTTTCCGCAAGGAACGCTGCTGTATGGATGCAATACAGCAATGTCATAACATTCTCCGAAAGGGATATTCTCCCGAATGGATTTTGGAGGGTGACATAAAAGGGTGTTTTGACCATATCAGCCATGAGTGGTTACTTGCCAATATCCCAATGGATAAGGCAATACTCCGAAAATGGTTGAAATGTGGCTATGTTTTCAACAAGCAAATGTTCCCGACCGAGGAAGGAACACCGCAAGGTGGTATAATTTCTCCGACACTTGCCAATATGACTTTGGACGGATTGCAGAAAGCTCTTGCAGATAGATATAAGCGCCATCATGTTAATGGTAAGTTGTATTCACCAATGGTGAACCTTGTACGTTATGCGGATGATTTTATCATCACTTGCGAGAACAAGGAAACTCTTGAAAATGAAATCAAGCCATTGGTTGCTGAATTTATGTCTGAAAGAGGTCTGACCTTATCAGAGGAAAAGACGGTGATAACCAACGTGCATGACGGTTTTGATTTTCTTGGCTTTAATATCCGCAAATACGGCAAGGACATATTGACCAAGCCGACAAAGAAATCCGAGAAACGCTTTATGGAGAATATCCGTAAGGTAATTAAGGAGAACAAGGGTTGCAGACAGGAGTCGTTAATCAGAATGTTGAACTCTAAAATCCGAGGATGGGGAGGTTATTATCAGCATGGGGCGACACGTGATTCATTTCACAGAATCGACCATCAGATATTCCTCTCACTATGGCAATGGGCAAAACGCCGTCATTCCAAGAAAGGGAAACGGTGGATAAAAGACCGATATTGGCATGACATTCGAGGGAACAAATGGACTTTCGCTTCAAAATTCAAGAAACCAAACGGAAAGGAAGACCAATTGACATTATTGTCTCTGACTTCATCGTTTCCATTCCTGCAATACACGCAGATTAAAGGAGACATGAACCCGTTTGATGCAGACTGTCGTCTGTACTTCTATAAAAGAAAGAAGTCGAAAATGCTTGTTACGCTAAAAGGACGCAAGTCACTGCTGTACCTATGGGAAAAGCAAGGACGCAAATGTCCTATATGCGGTGAGCCTATTGATACGCACAAGGCATGGAATGTCATGCCAACCGTTCAAAACGGAAAGAAATGCAATCTGTTGGTTCATGATGAATGTTTTTAAATTATCCCGCAAATCAAATGGAAACAAGAAGTAGTTTGAGCCGGTCTCTGCATACAAACAGAGGCTTAGAAAAGCTTGAGCCGTATGAGGGGAAACTCTCATGTACGGTTCTTAGGGGGGAAGAGGGCAGCAATGCCCTTGACCTACCCGATCGACCGTCAGACTTGGCACAGCGTGA
>QSCI01000195.1:0-2514 GCA_003463005.1 Segatella copri
CATCACGGACGCGAATGAACAGTTGAGAGTTAATGAAAAGTCAGTATTCTGCTATGTTGCTGATGCATGGACAAGTTCTTGCACTATCAAACACGATACGGAGACCGTTGGTCTTAATCTTGTCGAAGCGAAGGATGCGTTTGTACCCGTTGGTCGTTGTCTATTATTTCTGATTAATTTTCTTTTTAATTTCATTCGCCTCTTTAAATAGCTATTAGCAATGCTATCTTTAATTGCTGCCATCTGTATCATTTCGTTATGATAGCGAATTGAGTCCTCGTAAATATTTACATGAGTCTCACTTTCTCAATAACTTCTTTATTTGGGCATACAGAAAAGTTCTTTTCGATGTATCGAACATTGGGGTCGTTAGATGGAAGAACCATCTTCAAAGCACGATATTTCAAGTCAGCCTCCTCCCAATCTTGATGCGCTCGCCATTGATTGAGGTTGCCCCAAATTGAGAGAACAAGAGATAGAGCCAAGCCTCCAATGAAAAGAAGAACATACTTAGAGGTTGGCTCAAAGAGGTGGGTGACAATCTTTTTCTGAGGTGTGTTGCTTATGTTGTCAAGTCGTTCTTGCAAGTCTTTTGATGCAGCATCTTGCTCTTGCTTCAGCTGCTTAACCGTATCAAACAAGAGCTTGCTTCGCTGTTCATCTTTGCTTGCTTCTTTCTTGGTAAGGTCAATATAGATACATATCGCCTCTCTTAATTTTGCCAAATTTCCAATAGTTTCCTCTTCTTTTGCAGATACAGAAAGGATGGCTTTTTCAAGTTTGCTTGTATCAATACTTGCAGGGCTGAGAACTGTTTCCGTTCCTGCGTTCTTTGGTGAGTCAGAAAGTTCATCGACTTTCTGCTCCAATCTCTCAACTGTGCCGTAGATGGCTTCCAATAGTTCTTCTTTCATCTTTCTTTTGTTGTTTGAATGGTTTGTAACTTGCATCAAAGGCTAAAGCCTCTTCTGCGTTTCTTCTTTTTCTTCTTGGCTGATTCATCCTCTGGGAAAGACTCAAAGGTCTGAGCGTTGGCAAAAGCAAAAAGTCCAATGGAAGAAATACCATCCCAAGGGTCTTGGCTGCACTCCGACACGAATGGCACCTGCTCATTCTTGCGACAGCCTTGCTCATATTGCTGAGTAGAATTGGCTCTTGCTGATAAATGGTTCTCCGTTCCCTCAAACATTGCATCCAACTTGCCAAAGCTGTATTCTCTGCAAATCTGCGTACCCTTGAAACTATATCCGTCCTTGCTGAATCGGATGCCTTGTACCTTGGTTCGCTCCTTGTCCTTATAGACAAGCTCCAAGTGGACACCTCGTCTTGCAAGTTCATTCTTGAACTTCTGCCAGCTATCTGCGGCTTTCAAGGCACCTTTAACGGCATTGTGAATCTCGTATTTGGCACGCTCAGCATTGCGTAACTTGCGAGTATTAGTATTGCTCTTGTCCGTTCCGTAGGTCAGTCCATATTTGGATTTTAGAACCTTGGTAACTTGCTCATTACGCCTGTAATCATTCCTGTCTGATATGAGCTTGCCATCGTTATTGATGCGGTTATATACGATATGACAATGTGGATTGTCGGTGTTGTGATGCCTTACGATGATGTATTGGGTATCGGTGATGCCCATCATCTGCATGTATTCAAGGGCTATCTTAGCCATGAACTCATCCGTCAAACGTGGCTTGTCCTCTGGTTTGAAGCTCAATGCAATGTGTCCCACAGGCTTCTTAATCCTTGGATTTAGCTGCCTCTGTAGCTCGAAACTTTGTACTATCTCGGCATTCGTGCCGAGTAACACACCATCCGAGGCGATGATTTTCGCCTCGTCCTTGCCTGTAACATAGCGGATGCAACCACCAAATGAGCTGCCCTTCTTTAGCTTGCCTATCATGTGGTATCCTCCTTTCTTCCCTTACCGCTTGGCTTCGGTTTAGAACTTGCTTGGTGATACTCACCAAGGATGGCTTTCAATCTTCTCAACAAGTCCACCACATACACATGGGTTTCGTGGAAACCTCTCTGATGCGACAGCTTGGTAAGTTGGTTGAGGTTGTTCGCCATGCCGATGAGATTCTTGGCAATGGCTACCGTCTCTGCATTGTGTCCGCTGACCACCTCGCCATTCAAGGCTGACTCACGGATATACTCCGCCAACTTGCGGTTGGCTTTTCTCGCCCTCAGTTTCAATGCCTCGTAGCTTGGCTTCGAGAACTTCACCGTAACAGACTTCGACAGCTTGCGAACCCTGCCTGTGGGCGGTCTTCCGCCCTTTCTCTTGTCTTGTTCCTGTACGTTTGTCATTCGATACACTGTTTATAGTTGGTACACTCACTTTCTGCGACCGTTGGGAGCAAAAAATCTCCGCCCTCATGGTGGAGCGAGGCGTTTTGGGGTTCCCAAAACATAACCTCGCTCCCTCTCAGAACACGTTAGTTGGAACTACAGCCTTTCAGCTATCCACGTCCAAGGTCGCAGACCTTAATTCTCACAATTTGCGCCAAGCCT
>QSCI01000196.1:0-2396 GCA_003463005.1 Segatella copri
ATTCCTTCATCTATGATTTTGTTCGATTTTTAGAATTTTTAAAAAAACTCTTGAAGTATTCTAAGAGAAAAGTAGTATCTTTGCACTCTAGATCATATAAGTTGAGATCGGAAATATAGATAACACATACATAAAGATAAAAAAAATGAGAACTGTTTACGAATTTTCTGTTAAAGACAGAAAGGGAAAGGATGTTTCCCTCAAGGAGTATGCCAACGAAGTGCTGCTCATCGTCAACACCGCTACAAAGTGTGGTTTCACCCCTCAGTATGAGGAACTGGAGAAACTTTATGAGACCTATCATTCTCAAGGTTTCGAAATACTTGATTTTCCTTGCAACCAGTTTGGTCAGCAAGCCCCTGGTACAGATGAAAGCATTCATCAGTTCTGCAAGCTTACATACGGCACAGAGTTCCAGCGCTACAAGAAGATCAAGGTAAACGGAGACGATGCTGCCCCTCTCTTCAAATTTCTGAAAGAATGTAAGGGCTTTGCTGGTTGGGACGAGAGCCACCCTCTCTACCCTGTTCTCGACAAGATGTTGAGCGAGGCTGATCCTAACTACAAGGAAAGTGCTGATATCAAGTGGAACTTCACCAAGTTCCTCGTTAACAAGAAGGGTCAGGTTGTAGCCCGCTTCGAGCCTACCACAAGCTTCGATGTCATCGCTAAGGCTATTGAAGAGTGGTTGAACTTCTAATGAAAGATAGAAGTCTCGAATAAAGAATAGATTTTCTAATTCTTAAATAACAGAGAATAGAATAGAATCTCTAAATAAAAAGCCAGGTTGCTTTTCGCAGCCTGGCTTCTTTTATAATGTGATATTGTTATTTCAATATATCTCAAAGAATAATTGTCAACTGTTTGCTATAAACTATTAACTGTTAACTGAAAATTAGTCAACCTTTGGCACATCCTTGAGGAACTGCTGGATTTCTTCATCACTCACAGAATAATCGTGCAAATCGCCATTGATAAAGCTATCGTAAGACGGCATATCGATAAGACCATGACCTGAGAGACAGAACAGGATAACCTTCTCCTTGCCCTCTTCCTTAGCCTTCAGAGCCTCACGTATAGTGGCTGCAATCGCATGACAGCTCTCTGGAGCAGGAATGATACCCTCGGCCTGAGCGAAGAGCATACCTGACTTGAATGACTCCAGCTGAGGGATATCTACACCATGCAGATAACCATCCTTCAGAAGTTGGGAGATAATCATACCAGCACCATGATAACGGAGACCACCTGCGTGAATGTTGGCAGGCTTGAAATCATGACCCAGAGTAAACATTGGCAGCAATGGAGTGTAACCTGCCTCATCACCGAAATCATACTCGAACTTACCGCGAGTCAGCTTAGGACAGCTCTCCGGCTCTGCAGCTATAAACTCAGTATGGCGCTCGCCTGTGAAGTTGTGACGGAGGAATGGGAAGGCAATACCACCAAAGTTACTACCACCACCGAAACAAGCAATCACCTGATCAGGATACTCACCTGCCATCGCCATCTGCTTCTCTGCCTCTAGACCGATGATGGTCTGGTGAAGTGCCACATGATTGAGCACAGAACCCAGCGTATACTTACAGCCCGGTGTGGTTGTAGCCAACTCAACAGCCTCACTGATGGCAGTACCGAGCGAACCTGGATGATGAGGATCACGTGTGATAATGTTCTTACCGGCACGTGTACTCATGGAAGGAGACCCCTCTACAGTGGCTCCAAACGTACGCATGATGCTGGAACGGTATGGTTTCTGCTGCATGGTAATCTTTACCTGATAAACTGCTGCCTCCAGGCCGTAGAGTTTTGCTGCATAAGAGAGGGCTGCACCCCACTGTCCTGCACCAGTCTCTGTAGTGACATTGGTATCACCCTCCTGCTTACAGTAGTAGCACTGAGGAATGGCTGAATTGATTTTATGAGAGCCTAACGGATTGATACTCTCATTCTTGAAATAGATATGCGCCGGAGTACCGAGTGCCTCCTCAAGGGCATAAGCACGTACAAGAGGGGTTGAACGGTAGAAGGTGTACTTCTCCAGCACATCTTCCGGAATATCAATCCAAGCGTGCTCTGTATCAAGTTCCTGCTTTGAGCACTCCTTATTAAATACGTGTGACAAATCATCAGCATTCATTGGCTGGTGTGTCTGAGGGTTCAACGGTGGCAATGGCTTGTTAGGCATATCTGCCTGAATGTTGTACCACTGAGTAGGAAGTTCCTGCTCGCTTAAGATGTACTTTTTCTGTCTCATATTTATATATATGTTTAAAATTGTTGTATGCCAGAACAAAGGTACAAATAAAAAAATGAAATAAAGAACTTTTTTATGTTGTTTTCCACTTATTTTTTTTATTTTTTATCCAATAAAACGTAGTTCATTCTACAGGTAT
>QSCI01000197.1:0-2359 GCA_003463005.1 Segatella copri
CAAAGGAAATCAACAACACACAACTGAAACACTTGGCAAGTTTCACACTGAAAATATCACCTTTTCCTTTGCAAACTCCATGTACAAAGTAGCTTGTGTCTGTGACCTTGTTCTTTCAATGTGGCAGCTTTGATGTTTGGCGCAAATTGAGAGAATTAAGGTCTGCAACCTTGGGCATGGAAAGCCGAAAGGCAAATATCTCGTCTTTTGTTCTTAGAGGAGGGAGCGAGGTTATGTTTTGGGAACCCCAAAACGCCTCGCTCCACCATGAGGGCGAAGAAATTTTGCTCCCAACGGTTGCAGAAAGTGAGTGTACCAACTGTAGGCAGTGCATAGAAATATGTAAATAGATTTGTCAGGTGTAGTTTATTCTTCCTTTATTTGCACAAAAGTATGTTTTGAGTGTTATAAAAAATAAAAAAATGCACTATTACGTTGATACTTTTGTATTTTTGCACTCAGTTATCTTGGACAGCAGAATTTGAAACACTGAAAATCCGTAATCTGTCTATATGTAAAATCTTTAAATTTGGATTATTATGACTAAGAAGTTTTGGTTAATAGCACTCATCGTAGCTTGCACTGTTGTATTTGGCAGTTGCGATAAGTCTGAGGAATTGAGTGTTGAGCAATGTAAGTTGGATATGAATCTATTCAACCAAACCTATACTGTTAATGATGAGGGGTGCTGTGTGCTAAAAGGGAGAAAGCCAATAGCAGCAGAAGAAATACAGAGTAAGGTCAAGGGCTATGGTTGGGAGAGTATTGCCACTTATGAGGTACAGGAAAACGGAAAGTTGAGCAAGGAGGAATTTTGGAAAGACAGATTTGGTGGCAGCCCTACACACTTTTGGTTTGAGACATCACAGCAAGCTTTTAGTTATTTTTATAGTGATGCCTTGCCAGCCTTTTGTTTCAGTCGTGTATCATGGACTTATGACATGGACAAAGGCTTCATACTGTTTGGCAGCAACAAGCAGACAACAGACAGCAGATACATGCAGATTCTTAAGCTTGACGAGTCGAATGGCAAGACCTTAATGTACACCATACAAAAATTGGGAGCGACGAGTGATGGCAGCAATGGTTACAAGTCTATATATGGCATGATTGTATATAAACGCATGACCGAAACCGATTTGGAAATGATGAAGAAAAGTTACACGTATGATACGGATATTGACCGTTCTGTTCCCGACAACTGCAAGTTTAAGATTAAGGCATACTATGCAGAAGACGACAAAGACAACACAGACCCTGTGTTTCAGACCTTCTGCCTTGTAACATTTGAGCTTACCGATGAATATGGTTTCAACTCTTCAGATAATGCCTATTACAACTACTACGATTCAATTACTTGGACGAGTGATTGTCGTGATATGCCAGATAGCTTTGGAATCATGGAACGTAAGACAAACTGTTTGAATACTTCCTATTGGTGGAGCACATACTTCTTCACGCCTCATGACAATACTATTGTCTATGCCAATGGCTATAAAGATGGCCGTATTGTCTATCAAGCCCGAAAGAGGCTCTATTTGGTGAATGATGGATTCTTTGGTTACGATTGGGATAACGTAAGGTATAATTCCAAGAACCCCGAACTAACAGAATATTGCTTGCTGGACAAGAGCCGTGAGTTTATCCTAACTCCACCTACTGCCTACAAAGAAGACATTACAAAACCGTATGCAGAGTTACGTATTGTACTGAAAGGAGCAAAAGACAAAAACGACAAGGAATATATGTTAGGCGTGCTTGAACGTGAAAGAGAAGGTCTGTTGAAGATTATGGACCAGTACTATGAAGCACATAGTACTATAAAAGAAACAGAAAAGGCTTCGCTGTGTAAAACGTTTAAGGCACTACCCGAAGATGCTGATATTAAAGCATATTGGCGTACAAAACATTCTCGCATGGTACTGATACTTAAAACTGACGGGGAAGACCCTATAAACAGTGAATACTATGTGCATGCGGAACCAATTAAATGATAAATAAGTTTAATGTGGACAACAATAGTCATAAGGCGAAGTTAATCTTTGTTTTATGACTATTGTTTTTTTGCACCAACATAGTGTGGTTTCATTTTTATTTTGTATTTTTGCAACTGTAAAGAGTTGTTAGGCAAAGCAAACATATGCATATTGCAGAAGTTGTGACTATTGCCAAATCATTACCTCTATTGAGGTTGAACACTTATAAATCGCTCATTTTAAGCTATTCAGCAGATTATAGAAGAATTTTATAGAAAAATACTACCCAACGGTGTGGAGATTTTTTCGAAAACCGAAGGCTCGACCTTTTATTTCCAAAGCCCGCTGCCATACCTTTGCACCTGCACGATAACGGTTGATGC
>QSCI01000198.1:0-2298 GCA_003463005.1 Segatella copri
ATAATACATTATTTTTCTTATGAAGCAAAAGGAGATTCTATATTTGTTAATCAGGCAAAAAAATCTTGTCATTTACGTAAATTTTAATTTCAAAAAGTAAACTCTATGGGGAGTTTTTTATTATGGTTCTACAAGAATTAGTGTGTGTTAACGAGAGTGTAAGCTAAACTGTGTCATGCTATCACTGTTATAGTTTAATGCAGTTTATTTGCATTTTGTTCAGTATAGTTTTCCCAATAATGAAGATTTATACTATTTTCTCCATTTAAATAAAAATCCGTGGATAAGCCTATGATTACCCACGTTTTTTTGTTGGTATGCTCGGCATGAGCTTATCTAATGGGGCAAGTCCCTAATAAGCCTGGTGTGGGAGGTCGGTAAATGTGAAAATAGGAGGCAACTGCCTTTTATGATTAGCATTTACCTCCTACCCGATTCGAAGCGAAGAATGCGCTTGTACCCGTTGGTCGTTGTCTATTATTTCTGATTAATTTTCTTTTTAATTTCATTCACCTCTTTAAATAGGCTATTAGCAATGCTATCTTTAATTGCTGCCATCTGTATCATTTCGTTATGATAGCGAATTGAGTCCTCATAAATATTTACACGAGTTCTCACATTCTCAATAACTTCTTTATTAGGGCATACAGAGAAGTTCTTTTCGATGTATCGAACATTTGGGTCGTCAGATGGAAGAACCATCTTCAATGCCCGATACTTCAAGTCTGCCTCCTCCCAATCTTGGTGCTCTCGCCATTGGGTGAAATTGCCCCAAATAGAGAAGATAAGGGATAGAGCCAAGCCCCCGATGAAAAGAAGAACATACTTTGAAGTTGGTTCTAAGCGGTGGGTGACAACCTTCTTTTGAGGTGTGTAACCTATTGCGTGAAGTTTGTCCTGCACAACTTTTGATGTGTCATTCAGTTCTTGTTTCATCTGATTAATGGTATCAAACAAGAGCTTACTTCGCTGTTCCTCTTTGCTTACTTCTTTCTTGGTAAGGTCGATATAGACGCATATCGCCTCTCTTAATTTTGCTAAT
The DNA here is from genome assembly GCA_003463005.1 of Segatella copri. Lineage (GTDB taxonomy): Bacteria > Bacteroidota > Bacteroidia > Bacteroidales > Bacteroidaceae > Prevotella > Prevotella copri_I. The sequence goes on from QSCI01000198.1 coordinate 1,043, forward strand.
TTGCCAATAGTTTCCTCTTCTCTTGCGGATACAGAAAGGATGGCTTTTTCAAGTTTGCTTGTGTCAACACTTGCAGGGCTGAGAACTGTTTCCGCTCCTGCGTTCTTTGGTGAAGCAGAAAGTTCATCGACTTTCTGCTCCAATCTCTCAACTGTGCCATAGATGGCTTCCAACATTTCTTCTTTCATAGTTCTGGTGTTGTTTGAATGGTTTGTAACTTGCATCAAAGGCTAAAGCCTCTTCTGCGTTTCTTCTTTTTCTTCTTGACTGATTCATCCTCTGGGAAGGGCTCATAAGTTTGGGCATTAGACGGAGCGAACAAGCCGATGGAAGAAATACCACTCCAAGGGTCTTGGGTATGTTCTGCCGTTGGTTGAGTCTGTTCTACTTGGTGACAACTTGGTTGTCCTCCCTGCATAGATTCGGCTCTTGGTGATACATGGTTCTCCATTCCCTCAAACCTTGCATTCAGCTTGCCAAAGCTATAGCCTCGACTAATCTGCGTACCCTTGAAGCTATATCCATCCTTGCAGAAACGGATGCCTTGAACCTTGGTTTGCTCCTTATCCATATAGACAAGCTCCAAGCAAACACCTCGTTTTGCAAGTTCTTTCTTGAACTTCTGCCAGCTATCTGCAACTTTTAAGGCATCTTTGACTGCATTGTGAATCTCATATTTGGCACGCTCCGCATTGCGTAATTTGCGAGTGTTAGTTTTGCTCTTGTCCGTTCCGTAAGTAAATCCATACCTGGATTTTAGAGCTTTGGTCACTTGCTCATTACGCCTGTAATCATGGGTGTCTGATATGAGTTTGCCCTCATTGTTGATGCGGTTATACACGATATGACAATGTGGATTATCCGTGTCAGTCTCAATGCCTCGTAGCTTGGCTTTGAGAACTTCACTGTGACAGACTTCGACAACTTGCGAACCCTGCCTGTGAGCGGTCTTCCGCCCTTTCTCTTGTCTTGTTCCTGTACGTTTGTCATTCGATACACTGTTTACAGTTGGTACACTCACTTTCTGCGACCGTCGGGAACAAAATTCCTCCGCCCTCATGGTGGACATCGCTTCTAACAATATGCTATTTTTATCAAGAAATTGCATAAAAGTTGTTATAATATATATAAATATTCGTCTTTAATGCTTCCTGCCATTATCTTTGCCGATTAAAATGTTAGTGCAAAGCAATAATGAAGTAATAGAAACGTAAAAAGTAAACAACATGGAACGCAAAGAACAGACCGGGCATATC
>QSCI01000199.1:0-2257 GCA_003463005.1 Segatella copri
TCTACACCCGCCAAGGCGGTGATTTCAGCCGTATCATCCGCAAGGGTGACAGTCCTGCCAACTATTATTGGGAGGTTACAGACAAGCAGGGTGTCAAGTACATCTATGGTGGTGACGGAGCTGTTGTAAAGGGCAATGTCACCGATGCTTCGGGCAATACCCGTGAGGTGATTGCCGAATGGAAGCTGAAACGTGTCGAGGAACTCCACGGTGACTATATAGAATATGTGTATGACATCGTGGATGAGGATGTGCGTGGCGGCTTGAAGGCCAAGGCTGCATATCTGAAGGAGGTTCACGCAGGTAATGCAGGACAGGAACCGCACACCGTTGTACTCTTTGATGGCAACAAGGTAAAGCAGGTAAAGACCAACAATGCCCGCTATGGATTCCTCGCCTCCTCCAACAGGCTGTTGGAGAAAGTGACCGTGAATTTCCAGGGCGAGACATTGCGCAGCTATGCCTTTGACTACAATGAAGGTGCATTCCACAAGGAAATGCTCACAGGTGTCAGACAATATGACAACACAGGAAAGGAAGTGGCTTTCCAGAACTTCGACTACTATGATGACGTACAGGCAGACAAGGGCTATGTTCCTTTCAAGGATGATTCCGAAAAATGGAACACCCATGATGATGGACTTGACGCAGGGTTCATCAATCCATTGAAGACTGTCAGCAAGCGTTTCAGCGACAAGCCAACTGCACTTGGCGGAACGACAAGTTCTTCTGTAAGCGGTTCGTTCTATGCAGGTGTGGGTGTCGTGGACGGAAGTCCTTGGAAAGGCAATACCGTAGGTGGCTCATACAGCTATTCAAGCGACACGAGCAAGGGACTTTCCGCACTCGTTGACTTGAACGGTGACGGACTTCCTGACAAGGTGTACAAGTCCGGTGGTTCTGTATATTATCGTCCACAGATTAAGACAGACAACGGAGAAGTCGTATATGGTGAGCCTGTCAAGGTAAAGGGCATCAGTAACTTCTCGACAACCAAAAGTTCTACCAACACTTTCGGTGCGAATGCCGTTGTCGGTTGGAATGTCCTGACTGCCGTTGTCGGAACGGACAAGTCAACCACTAAGACCAAGACCACTCAGTATTTCAGCGACATCAACGGTGACGGACTTGTTGACCTCGTTTCCAATGGAAAGGTATATTTCAACCACTTGGAGTTTGACGGATCAGGCAATGCCGTGCCTACGTTTACATTGAGCAGTGCCGACACGCCAAGCCCAATCATCTATGGTGGCAAGGTTGACACTTCCGTCATGGAGGTCAGTAAGGATGAGCAGGCGGAAGCCATCAAGAACTCACCGATGGAGGATATTGTGCGTGTATGGCAAGCACCAAAGGATGGAACTGTCAGCGTGGCAGGGCAAGTGAGCCTTGTCGCTCCGACTGGTGACTATGATGCTGACGAGTATCAGAAGGCAGACGGCGTAAGAGTTGCTATCCAAAAGGGTGGCAATGAGCTTTGGAACAAGACTATTGCAAAGGGCGACGGCAGTTCTTATGCCGCTGCCGTATCATCTGTTGCCGTCAAGCGTGGTGAAAGGATCTATTTCCGTGTGCAGTCTGGCTCTGAGGAAACAAGCAACGGCTCATTTGACAAGGTGAACTGGTCGCCTACCATTACATACGCTGGCGAGTCAAATATCTTGCCTAACGGGCTTTCTTCAACAGAGTACAAGCCAGAGGATGGTGCCATCTACGATGTGAACACCTCCGCCAATGTGGAGAATGGTTCAAGCGTGGAAGTTCGCAGTGCCTTCCACAAGCCTGTAACAACCGACGATGTTGTTCTCAGCATCATTGGAAGCAATGATAAGAAAGACAGTGACGGAAACGACAATCCTAACTATATTGAGAAGACGGTCTTTGCTCGTACATTAAAGGCTTATGAGGCTTTTGGTGGCGATTCTCTCAACATCAGTCTGAAGAATACTGAAAAGCTGACCAACTTCAGCTTTGAGATTTCATCTACCTCAAATGTTGATTGGAAGAATATCGGTTGGCAAGCGTCTGTGACTTATAAGGACTCTGCCAATATCGAACAGACTGTAGCCGTTCCTGCACACTACAAGATATTTGCAAATGCCTTGTCAGAGGGCAAGCCATACTTGACCACTGCGACAGATACAATTATGGTTGTGTCGCCAGTGCTTACCCTTTCTGACAATTCCATCAATGGACAGGTTACTTTGACCGCCAAGACAGAGGATGCACTCATCGGCAAGAAGTCTTTCAATATCGA
>QSCI01000002.1:0-117026 GCA_003463005.1 Segatella copri
TAACGGTCTACACAAGTTTTGAAATCACGTTCTGGTATAAGTGACATAATCTGAGAGAATATAGTTTTGCCTTTGTTCATCGCACACGTATTTTAAATATGCGTGCAAAGATACAAAATCAAATCGAATACACTATAAAAAGTCCGTAAACTTTTGAGTATTAATAACTTATTTAATAATCGTCTCGTTTTAACGGGACACTAGTGAAAAATAATAAATATTTTCAGATTTCGCAAGAAAAAGTACAATATGGTATTCTTATTTATAATATATTATACTTTTATTGAACTTTTCTTTGAGTCCGCTCTGTGGGTCAGCACAGCCATAAGGTTTGGGTGAGGAGAAAAAAATAAGATAAAGTATGATTTCTCATCATTTTCTTTGGTAGTTAGGAAATATTATTGTAGTTTTGCACAAAGAAAGATAAAGTCAAAAAAGTAGTAGATATGGAACAGAAGAAGAAACGCGTATATCGCAAGCGCATCCCTTATGGCATGATGAATTTCGAGGATGTTAGAAAGGATGATTGCTATTATGTGGATAAGACTCCGTTTATAGAAGAAATAGAGGCAGCAAATAAGTATTTCTTTTATATTCGCCCTCGCCGTTTCGGCAAGAGCCTTACCCTTTCTATGCTCCAGAATTACTATGATGTGAACAAGAAGGATAAGTTTGATCAGCTCTTTGGTAATCTTTATATAGGTAAGAATCCAACCCCTGAGCGTAATTCCTTTTTGGTGCTGAATCTGAATTTCTCTGTAGTTGCAGCTGGTATCGACGATTATAAGGATGGTTTGGATGCTACCTGCAATATCAGCTACAATATTTTCTGTGATGTTTATCAGCAGTATCTTCCTAAAGATATCAAGGAGGAAATGAACAAGCAGGAGGGATGTATCAATCAGTTGCAGTATATTTGCGAAATATGTGATAAAGTTGGTCAGCAAATCTATCTCTTCATAGATGAGTACGACCATTTTACCAATAAGATTCTTGCTGAGCCGCAATATATGACCAATTATCGCAAGCAGACGCATGGCGAAGGCTATCTGCGTCTCTTCTTTGATGCGGTGAAGGCGGCTACAAGTACATCCTTGAAGCGTGTTTTCGTAACAGGTGTCAGTCCTGTGACGATGGATGATTTGACCAGTGGTTTCAACATCGGCACCAACTATTCCTTGAGCGCCGAGTTTAACGAGATGACGGGATTTACGGAGGAAGAAGTACGTGAGATGTTGACCTACTATTCTTCGGTTTGTCCTTTCCGTCATTCCGTGGATGAACTTATCCAGGTGATGAAGCCATGGTATGATAACTACTGCTTTGCTATCAACAGATATGGTCAGGTAACGATGTATAACTCTGTGATGGTGCTGTATTTCATCGACCAGTATATTCACAATAATTGTGATATTCCTCGTGATATGATAGAGGATAACATCCGTGTAGATTATAACAAGCTTCGTATGCTCATCCGCCACGATAAGGAGTTTGCCCATGATGCCAGCATCATCCAGCATCTGGTTACAGATGGATTTGTTACGGGAAACTTGAAAAGGGGATTTCCTGCCGAGAGCATCAACGATCCGGACAATTTCGTCAGTTTGCTCTTCTACTTTGGCATGTTGACCATTGATGGAACCTATCGTGGCAAGACCAAGTTTGTGATTCCTAACGAGGTGGTTAGAGAGCAGATCTATGCTTATTTGCTGAGTACCTATAAGGAGAACGAACTGGCTTACGATACCTATCAGAAGAGTGATTTGGAGAGTGGCTTTGCTTATGATGGTGATTATAAATCTTATTTCGGCTTTATAGCTGATGCCATCAAGCGCTTTTCTTCTCAGCGTGATCGACAGAAGGGTGAGTCGTATGTGCATGGCTTTACCTTGGCGATGACCTGTCAGAATATATTCTATCGCCCTATCTCTGAACTGGATAACCAGGCTGGTTATGCCGACATATTCCTGCGTCCGCTCCTGGAGAATTATCCGGATATGGAGCATTCATACATTGTGGAGTTGAAATATTGCAAGTCGGATGCCACCGATGAGCAGGTGGCGAAGCTGAGAGAGGCAGCCATCGCTCAGGTTAATCGCTATGCAGATAGTGATGTGGTGAAATCTGAGGTAAAGACCACCCGCCTTCACAAGATTGTTGTGATATTCAGAAGCGTGGATATGGTGGTGTGTGAGGAGATAGAATAAAGTTACTGAGATATAATTGTATATGAATTATGCAGATTACATTTGTGGCGTTAATTTAAAAGAAAGGAATAAGATGGAAACGATTAATATTCAGTTTCAAGTACCTTCTACAGGTCAATATACGCTTGACGGATTTGTCGCCAAGCTCAAAGACTATGCAGAAAAATTAGCCGGTTCTATCTCCAAGTCAGGAAACAGTTACCAGGAAAGATTCATGAGCCAGGCAGAGCAGGAAGCCTATGTGGCAGAAAGCCTCAACCGTGCTCTTGATGAAATGGAAGCTCATAAGAAGAATGGGACTAAGCCGATGGATGCTCATGATTTGTTGAGAAGACTTCGGGAAGAGGAGGCGTAGTATGAAGGTTAAGATTTATACGGAAAAAGAATTCGACCTGTATGGTTGAAATTGCCCTTTCAGGCTGTTTCAATCTATGTACAGATGACCAGCCAAGAATTAAAATCGATGCAGAATAATGCAAAATAGAAATAATTGCAAACGTTTAATTGAAAAATATGGCACAACATAAGATTATCAAAAGATTGGAGACGATTGTTGTCTTTCTGATACTGCTTGTTGCCACTACAGCGCAAGCCAAGCGAGTTGTTGAGCGTCCTTACTTCTTAGGCTCAAACAATCACAAATTAGAGATAGAGCGTGTTACACTCGATAAGAAAGCTACATTTCTTGACGTGAAAATATATCAAGCCAGTGGAGAGGTGGGCATAGATTCACATGCTTCTATTATGGCAAATGGAGTAAAATATGACTATATTGGCAGCAAGCAGTTGCCTAAAGGGGTATTCGTGAAAGTGCCCGAATGTGGATATGTTGCAGCCACATTGCGCTTTAAACCAATGCCAGAGACAACAACAGAGTTTGACTTTCGTGAAATAGCCGACAATTCCGGCTGGGATATTTATGGAGTGCGTCTCGATGGCAAGCGTCCACAGGCCGACATTCCGCAACACTTGCTGCAACAAGCACCTGATAAGAACAGCAAGTTACCAGCAACCGACCTTAATCTTGGCAAGACTGTTGTAGCCGTGCGCTTGCTTGGATATAAACCAGAATACAAGACCACGCTCGATATTATTGTTGATAATTGGTTCTCGCCACAACGCATGCCATTCGCCCATGACTCTATAGGCGTAGATGGCACTTGTCGAGTCAGCGCCAATGCGATATTGCCAACTGTAGCAACTATACGCGTAAACAGAATGGAAATACCGTTTCTTGCCGTACCTAACGACACGACAACCGTGACCATCGACCTACCAACACTTACCCTTGCTGCTACACACCTTTTTGCAAATGATTCTGAAGTAAAGAAATTTGTATGGTTTGAAGGCAAACACGCTGCTGTAGATACCGAATTGCAGAGCGTAAAGACTATGCTTGATGTATATGGCGATACTTTCTTTGATGATATCTGCGGAATGACCCCATTGCAATATCGTGATTATGTGCAGCAGAGCTATGAACGACTATCGGCTGCCATCAATTCCAATGCTGCTATTGGCTCCGCCACCCGAACATTGGCGCAGAATATCCTGTCTATGAATTATGCCTCGGCTCTGTTTGGCTTTAAGAACAATATATCTATGGCTCCAATGATAACTGGTAAAAGAGGTGTGCCACGTGCCGACATGCGTATCGACACCCTGTCTTATTTCAAGCCGCTGGAGCAACTATCCGTGCTTCGTTCAAAGAATCAGCGTTACTATCATTATCTATCCGACTTCACGTCAGCTCTTCGCCGTCAATATATGTCTGCCGACCCTTTGTTGGACGATATCGCTATTGGTAAGCGTCTAAGCCGTTCGTTCAACCGCAAATGTCCTCTTACCGAACAGCAGATAGCGGTGGCTCATGACAGTATAGCCAACGATATGGTGCGCGAATTAATTCTTGCCAATAACGATGATTTAAAGTCGCAACTGTCAGCTGCCAACAAAAAAATGGAAGAGATTAAAAAGACGGCCAATACCTCTTCTTTATACTTATCAATTATTGACATAGACCCTAAGATGTCTGCCCAGCAGATATTGCCCTCGATAACAGATAAGTATAAAGGTAAAGCTGTGCTCATCGATTTCTGGAACACGTGGTGCGTGCCATGCAGGGCAGCAATGTCGGCCATTCGTCCCTTGAAAGAACAACTTCATGATGTGGTGTATGTCTATATAGCTGATGCCTCATCGCCTGTAGATAAATGGGGCGAGATGATAAAGACAATAAGTGGCGTGCATGTGCGCTTGACCAAAGAACAGGCTGCTGCTCTTGCCGAAATTCATAAGCTCTCGGGCATTCCTACCTATTTTGTTGTAAATAAGGAAGGAAAGATAACCTATCAGAAGACAAGTTTTCCTGGAGTGGAAACGTTAAGGGAACAACTGGTATCTGCCATGCGTTAACGTTCGGTCCAGAAAACAGTTGAGATACCGTTTATATATGTGAATATGCCCTTTCAGGCAGTTTCAACCATACAGATCGAAAGAATTTGAGCGATAACTTAGAAAACTTTCCAAGAAATATCGTTCAATGCTTGATGATTATGATGCTTTTCTTACAGGCTTAGAACAGGATCCTTACCAAGGTACTAGTCTTGGCAAAGGTGTCAGAAAGGTAAGAATGGCAATAGCTAGTAAGGGTAAAGGCAAAAGTGGTGGTGCAAGGGTCATCACTTATAATCTTTACCAGGAAGGAGATTCCGTTATCATTGATTTGTTGACAATCTATGATAAAGGAGAAATCTCTAATATCTCTGATGAGTTTATCAGTTTTTTGCTTGATAAACGCAAAAATGGATAATACGCAGAAAAGGTATCTGTAAAAAAATAAAAATATTAGATGTATATAATATGATGGATCCTGATTATGAACGTGAACTAGATAAGTGTGGCGTTAGAAAAAGCCACATGGTTGAAATTGTTGTAAAAAGCTTTGTCGGCTATGGAGATGTAAAAGGTAGGGGTGAACTTTTACTTAAAATTCGAGAAAAAGGATTCTGCTCAGAACATGGCTTTTTAAAGCGCATCTATGAGAGTTTGCCAGAATATAGGGGTAAACGTTTATGGATTCAAATCCATAATTTGACAAATGACCAAATGAGGATATGTTCTGGGCATTTGTTTAGAAAGAATAAGATTCCATTTAAAATATAATATTGCACGAAAGAAATCCTTATCGATGATTGAAAAGTTTGTAGATTGTAGAATATCACTATACTTCATAATAAAATTTGCCTTTCAGATTTCAGATGCTGAAAGGCTTTTTTTGTCTTAAAGCAAAGAAAGTCATTCTTTTCTTTGGCATTTTCAATTCTTTTCGTTAATTTTGTAGCGTCATTTCCGAGATGGCTGGCAAAGGGATGCTGGCTGATAAGTCTGGGAATTGGTACTATTTTATGAGAAAGACGTTTATTCGTTTTCTTCTGGCTTGTTGGAACCTAGGAAATTTCAAGAATCGCTTAGAAGGAGGCAGATGTGAGCGCCTATGCATATTCGTATATATGCAGCACGAAGTGCGCCCTTTCGTAAGGAGGGGTGTGCTTGGTGCTATACTATATATACTATGGCGGCGTAGGCTCTATCACAAAGCACCCTTGGCGATACAGGTTTTCCTAGGACCTACAACAAGCAAGATAAGGCAAGTGATAGAACTCCTACGCCGTTTCTTGTAGATATAGCTTTATGATTGAAAAGAAAATATCTTGTTTAGGGAGTTGGCAAGAAATGAAGAAACGAACCAATGGAAACCAAACAGTATAACAGCCTCTTTTCCTTCATTTGGAACATAGCGAATGATGTGCTTGTACATGCCTTTGAAAAGGGTGACTACAAGAAAATCATCCTCCCTTTTATGGTGCTTCGACGTATCGACGTGTTGTTGGAACCTACTAAGCAACAGGTCTTGGATAAGAAAGCCTTTTGCGATAAGAACGGCTTGACGGAATATGAGCCTTTCCTGACTAAGGTGACGGGCTATCCTTTTTATAATACATCTGCCTTTACTATGAGTACATTGAAGAATGAAATAGATCCTCAGCGACTCAAGATGAATGTCATCGAGTATTTCAATGGCTTCTCGGAAGATGTGCAAGATATTATCGACAAGTTCAAACTCCGTCAGCAAGTGGATAACTTGACAGAAGTTGGTCGCTTGGGGTCGCTTTTGGAGAAGTTTACTGATGGAAACATCAACCTTTCTGTCAATCCAGTGATGGAAGAGACAACCGATGAGAATGGAAATGCTGTTATGATGGAACGCTTACCTGGACTTGACAACCATACGATGGGAACTATCTTTGAGGAGTTGCTTCGTAAATTCAATGAGGAAAACAATGTGACAGAAGCTGGTGAACATTTTACGCCTCGCGACTACGTTCGCCTGTTGGCAGACCTTGCTGTCGTGCCTATCAAGGATAAGTTGGCCAATAACACTTATCATATTTATGATGGTGCTTGTGGTACAGGTGGTATTCTTACTATTGCTCAAGAAGAGATAGAGCGTATCGCCAAAGAGCAAGGAAAGCAGGTGAAGACAAGTATCTTCGGTCAAGAATTGCAAGCTGATACCTATGCTACCTGTAAGGCGGACTTGATGATTTCGGGCAATATCAACAAGTTTACGTATAAGCTTGATTCGGGTGAGCATCAGTATATAGCCTTTGGTTCAACAATTAGCCAAGATGGTCATGCTGGAGAGAAGTTCGACTTCTGTATCTCCAATCCTCCTTTCGGCACACCTTGGAAGGAAGACTTGAAAAACTGGGGCTTGGGAGATAAGAAGGAAGTAATTGATCCTCGGTTCGTCCATAGTTCAGAAGCCTCCTTGACAACTGCTTCTGAACCAATCAGTTTTATTCCAGATATAGGTGATTGTCAGATGCTTTTCTTAGCAAACAATGTGAGCCGTATGAAGGATACGCCTCTTGGTACCCGTATCGTAGAAGTGCATAATGGCAGCTCCCTATTTACTGGCAATGCTGGGGGAGGCGAGAGTAACTTGCGCCGATACATTATTGAGAATGATTTGCTCGAAGCTATCATCGCTATGCCTGAGAAGGACTTTTATAACACTGGTATTTCTACTTATGTTTGGGTGGTGACCAATCGTAAGGAGGAACGCCGTCGTGGTTATGTCCAACTGATTGATGCTAGCAATATCAGTACGCCTTTGCGCAAGAACTTGGGCGAGAAGAATTGTGAGACAACCGAGGAAAATCGCCGCCGCATCCTTCAACTTTTGATGGATTTCAAGGAAACACCTGAAAGCAAGATATTCCGCAATGAGGAGTTCGGCTATTGGCAAGTTCCTGTGCTTCGTCCGAAGAGAGACAAAGAAGGGAATATCGTGATGAAGAAAGGAAAGGTTGTTATGGCGAAGAACCGTAATGAGGTGGAGCAAATACCTTTGCTTTATCCAGGTGGCATCGCAGCATTCTATGAGAATGAGGTGAAGCCATACGATGCTGAGGTTGAGTTTGGAGAACCTGTTATTGGTTATGAACTTTCTTTCACCAAATATTTCTATAAACCTGTGCAACTCCGTAGTCTTGATGAGATTATGGGAGACATAAATGTGCTGGAGAGTGAGACCAAAGGATTGTGGAATGAAATTATGAAGTAAGGTATATGGAAAAATATAATGAATATAAGGATAGTGGAGTACAATGGCTTGGGGAAATTCCGAGCCATTGGGAACTGCTAAAGATGAAATATGCGTTTAAGGAACGTTCGGAAAAGAATCATCCTAATGAAGAACCTTTGTGTGCAACTCAGTCACGAGGTGTAATTCCGCAATCTCTTTATGAAGGGAGAGTAGTTGTTGTTAATAAGGGGTTTGAAGGCTTGAAGTTGGTTAAGGTTGGGGACTTTGTTATTAGTCTGCGTTCTTTTCAAGGAGGAATTGAATATGCTTATTATCAAGGAATCATAAGTGCTGCATATACAGTATTACAGCCAAAAGAATCAGATATGGCTCCTTATTTTAAGTATATGTTCAAAAGTCACGATTACATTCAGCTTTTGCAAACTTGTGTTACTGGTATTCGAGAAGGTCAGAACATTAACTATCCTTTATTGGCCAAGAAAGCAGTTCCTATTCCACCAATGGAAGAGCAGCACGCCATCGTCTCTTACCTCGATACGAAGTGTTCAAAACTCGATACGTTCATATCAAATAAAGAAAAGGAAATCACGCTTCTTCAAGAAATGAAGCAGCGTGTCATCACTGATGCTGTAACGCGTGGTCTCAATCCGAACGTGAAGTTTAAGCCAACTAATATTCCTTGGTTACCTGAGATTCCTGAATATTGGAAGATTAAACGTGCGAAGAACATGTTTAAAAAAGAGCAACGTCCAATTCAATATGATGATGAAATTGTAACTTGCTTTCGTGATGGAGAGGTAACATTGAGGAAGAATCGTAGAACTTCTGGCTTTACCGAAGCAACGGATTATAGTCATTATCAGCATATTTGCAAAGGAGATTTGGTAATACATCAAATGGATGCTTTTGCAGGTTCTTCTGGTGTGTCTGATTCTGATGGTATGGGAACTCCGGTATTGAGTGTTTGTACACCTAAGATAGAAGGTATAGACAACTATTATTATGCACATGTTCTACGCATTATGGGCAAAAATGGTTTTATCCTTTCTTTGTATCGAGGAATACGTGAACGTTCATCTGATTTTCGGTTTGATACATTTATTAAGCAATGGCTTCCTGTTCCACCAATAGAAGAACAACACGCTATCGTCTCATACATCACCGAGCGAGTGGAAAAGATTGATTCTCTGGTAGAGAAGTTGAGCAAAGAAATTGAGTGTATCAAGGAATATAAGCAACGCTTAATAAGCGATGTGGTTACTGGTCAAATTAAAGTGTCTTAGCTATGAGTAATGAAAATAATAATTCTGGTTGTTTTGCAATAGTATTAGGTATTATAGCAATAGTTGTTGTCCTTTATATCGTATTAGGATTCTTTGGCAATTTATTTGCATACCATAATACTGGAAATATTGAAGCGGCTAACGGTGCAGTAATATTTTTGCTATTGATAGTAGGAGTTATTGGTGTTGTATTGTATATAAAGAATAATTAGGTTATAGTTATGGATACATCAGAAACAGGTCTTGAAAAGATTATCGTGGATTGGTTGCGAGATAAGAATGGCTATGAGCAAGCTACTCCTCACGATTATAATAAAACTTTTGCCTTGGTGGAAAGTTGGGTGGAACGCTTTGTCACGGCTACCCAACCCGACAAGGTGAAGGAGTCCATGTGCTTTGCCTCGCCCTCCGAGCGACTGAAATTCTTTACTCGCTTGTCTGGGGAAATTGGCAAGCGGGGAGTCGTGGATGTGCTTCGCAAAGGATATAAGTTTAATGGCAATACCTTCGACCTCTATTACCCGATTCCTTCGCAACTCAATCCGAGTGCCAAGGCTGCTTACAAGCAAAATATCTTCGGTGTCATCCGCCAGGTGATGTATTCTACCCAAAACACCAACGAGATAGACTTTGTTGTATTCATCAACGGTCTTCCACTTGCTACCTTCGAACTGAAGAACAACTATACTGGACAAACCTACGAGAATGCCATCAAGCAATACCAGACGGAACGTGATTCTAAGGATTTGCTCTTACAGAAGAAACGCTGTGCCGTCCACTTTGCCGTGGATGACCAGCAGGTATGGATGTGTACCGCTTTGGCGGGAAAGGACTCTTGGTTCTTGCCATTCAACCGTGGTGTGAATGGAGGTGCTGGTAATCCTATTGTTGAGAAAGATACGATGACCTCCTATCTTTGGAAAGATGTCTTTACTAAGGCTACGCTCAGCAATATTATCGAGAACTTTGCGCAAGTAATCGTTTCTAAGGAAAAGGACAAGGCGACCAGGCAGATGAAGACCAAGGAGGTGGTAATTTGGCCACGCTATCATCAGTTGGATGTCGTACGTTCCTTAGTTGCGCATACCAAGACGCATGCCATAGGTCGCAGATATTTGATTCAGCATAGTGCTGGTAGTGGTAAGTCTAATTCGATTACTTGGCTTGCCTATCAACTTGTTACTCTTCTTCAGAAGCAAGAACCTTTCTTTGATTCTGTCATAGTTGTCACCGACCGTGTCAACCTTGACAAGCAGATGAGAGATAATATTAATGCCTTCCAAAGGTTGAGTAATGTGGTGGGATGGGCAAATAAATCGGATACCTTGCGCCAGCTCTTGCAAGGTGGCAAGAAGATAATCGTCTCTACCATCAATAAGTTTAGCTTTATTCTTGATGAGATTGGTTGTTCGCTCAAAGACAAGCATTTCGCTATTATCATTGATGAGCTCATAGCAGTCAGAACGGAGCGATGTCGGCAAACTTAGCTGCAGGCTTGTCTGGCAATGCGGTTCCTAAGCCATATGTTTTGCCTGAAGATACTGGCTATATGATGGCTGCGGAAAATGGTCCAGGGGTAGAATGGGAGCCTGAGGAAGAGGATACGGAAGACAAAATTCATAGAATACTGAAAGGGCGTAAGTTGGCGAAGAATGCTGATTATTATGCTTTTACGGCTACGCCAAAGAATAAAACCTTGGAAATGTTTGGTGAGAAATCATATGATGAAAATGGCGAAGTTACGTTTAAACCTTTTCATGAATATACAATGAAGCAAGCTATCGAAGAAGGTTTTATCTTGGATGTGCTGAAGTATTATACGCCTTACAAGTCGTACTATCGTATATTGAAAGCAACGGAAGATGATCCTCGTTATGACAAGAAAAAGGCACAAGGTAAACTTCGTGCCTATGTGGAGGCTCAACCTGAGACTATCGAGAAAAAAGCCGAAATTATAGTAGAGCATTTCTGCAAGAAGGTGTATATGAAGATAGGGGGCAAGGCTCGTGCAATGTTGGTTACTTCATCTATCGAGCGAGCTATCGAGTTTTATAAGGTTATCACCCGAATGTTGGAAGAACGAAATAGTCCTTATCGTGCCATCGTTGCTTTCACTGATAAAGTCATCGATGGAAAATTAGTGACGGAGTCAAGTCTGAATGGTTTTCCTTCTGCTGAAATAGAGTCGAGAATGGAGGAAGAGCCTTATCGAATCTTGGTCGTGGCGAATAAATATCAGACGGGGTATGACCAACCGTTGTTGCATACAATGTATGTGGATAAACAGTTGTCGAGTGTGAAAGCTGTGCAAACTTTATCACGTTTGAATCGTTGTCATCCTAAGAAACAAGATACTTTTGTGCTCGATTTTGCTAATGACCCAGAAGTCATCAAGCAGTCTTTCCAAGAGTATTACAAGACAACGGTCTTGGTGGGCGAGTCGGATGTGAACAAGTTAAATGACTTGACGGAAAAGATAGAGGGATACAATTTCTATGTGCAAGATGACATAGATAAGGTTGTAGAACTCAAGCTGTCGGGCTCGGATGAAGACCGTCCAAATATAGATGCCATTTTGGATGGTGTGACCATGAGATTCAAGGAAGAACTGGATGAAGAAGAACAAATTGATTGTAAGAGTGCCATCAAGAATTTCTGCCGTTGTTATCCTTACTTCTCGGCGATAATGCCGTTCGAAAGTCCAGATTGGGAGAAACAATATGTATTCTATTCGCTATTGGTGAAGAAGTTGCCGAAGTTGAAGATAGATGATTGTACAGATGGGCTGCTTGACAATGTGGATTTCGATAAATATCGTATGGTTAAGGAAGAGGAGCGTCAACTGGTGTTGGAGAATGAGAATGCAGAGGTGAAACCTGTTCCTGTTGGGCTGGGTATGGGGATACCTCAGCCAGAAATGGAAGCCTTGTCGAATATTGTCAAGGACTTTAATGAGCTTTTTGGAAACATTGACTGGAAGAATCGTGATGAAGTACAAAGGCAAATTAATGAGTTACCTAAGCGTATTGCTAGCAGCGTGGATTTTGTCAATGCTGTAAAGAATGGGGATAGGCAGGTGGCGCAGATCACCTTCAATGATGATATGGTTGCTATCGTAGCTGCCATGTTGGAGGAGAAAACAGAGTTTGTGCAGACATACTTCAATAACCCTGATTTCCAAAACTTCGTGAATGCGAGGGTTTATCAGGCTGCAGTAAGTCAGTTGAGATAGCAGAAGAGAGATAGGCATTGCGCCTAGTTGCCCCTGATTTGCAACAAACTTTAACGCTGTTGCCGCTGATTTGCGACAAAAAAGTGGTGTCTTTGCCCCTGATTTGAAACAAATGCGTATGTTTAGGCGAAATATCATCAGTAAACTGAAGGCTTGGAAGCAAGACAAAAAGCATAAGAAGTCCCCAGCACGGAATCGTGTCGGGGACGTTTGTGTGATAAAGTTAACCCTATGCCAACTGCAAAGAGCTGATGCGTTGCCCTATCTCCTGAACGGCACGATTGAAAATGCTTTTCTGCTCTGCATTGAGCGTGTAAACATGACCACGAACCTCTGAGCCATTGAGACGCTGAGAGAGCCATGCAGCACTTTTGCCGAAGTATTTCTGTGCGATGTATCTAAGTGGCAGCAACTTGTAATCATCCTCTGCAAGTTGGTCACGCAATGTTAGAACTTCACTCTGAAGCTGTTCCATCTTTTGATTTATGAAAGCCTTAGCCTCCTCTCTGTCACTATCATCAGCATGTAATTTGATGTAGTTTAAAATCTCAGTTTTTCGAGTTTCGCTCTTTTCGTCTTCCTTGCCTGCAAGAGAAGCGTATTCTTTAAGTAAATCAGTGTTATTATTCATATCTTATCTTGTTTTTAATCCTCTCCCGAATCCCGAAGGATGGGATTTTTAATTCTTTTTTCTTTCTTAATCAGATCTGAAAGCTGGTCTAAAACGCTGTCTGTAAACTTCCAATAAGTTTCGTCATCAATGTTGTATGCATCTCTCAATCTGATGTAATCACTAAGCAGTTTTTTCTTTATTCTAATCTGCTTTTCTAACTCTTCTTCATTCATTTGTTGAATTTTTAATTGTAGTATATCATGTTAACTGATTACGATGCAAAGGTACATAAAACTCTTTTAATAACCAAATAATACATAAACTATTTTTTATGTTCTGCTTGTTTTAACATATCAGTCTATAAAGTAATACAAAAAAGTGGTATCTTTGCCCCTGATTTGCAACATAAGCGTATGAATAATTCAATTAGCTTATTTCTCTCTCTAAATATAAAAGGTGGACAATGCTTTTTTGAAATAGCAATGTCCACCTTATTATATATATAGTTCTGAAATTCTTTATTCCGCTAATCGAATGCTCATTGGGCTTACGGTGATGAGGCGCTTTTTGTATAGATCGCCCACGGCACGCTTGTAAACCTTCTTGCTCACGTGGAAACGCTCGTAGATGTCGTCGGCTTCGCTCTTGTCGCCAAGGTTACACTCGCCATCGTTGTCCAAGAGATACTGGTAGAGGGTTTCGGCGAAATCGGCAGTCTGCTGAATACCGGTCTTCTGCAGGGTGACATCTATCTTTCCGTCAGGACGGACTCTTCCGATGTAGCCCTTCATCTTGTCACCCGTATGGATGTACTGGAAGATTTGGTCCTGATAGAGGAGACCCGGATACTGGTTGTCGATGATAACCTTGAAGCCGAGGTCGGTCTTCTGCCAGATGAGGAGATCCACCTCGTCGCCATGCTTGTAGTGAGGATGGTCTTCGTTGAGATAACGCTCAATCTTGGCAGAGGCAACGATGCGATAGCTCTCCTCGTCGATGTGGATATGCACGATGTAGGAGTTTCCGAGTACCATACGTTTCTTCTGCTCGCGGAACGGGCAGAAGATGTCCTTCATCAGGCCCCAGCCCAGGAAGGCTCCGTATTCGTTGACCCATTTCACTTCGAGATAGGCGAAGTCGCCCACCTTAGCCAATGGAGTTTCGGTGGTAGCGATGAGGCGCTCTTCCTGGTCGAGATAGATGAAGACATCCAGCTCGTCGCCGATGCCTGCGTCTTCAGGTACGTAGCGGGATGGAAGGAGGATTTCTCCCTCGTCACCACCATCGAGATACAGACCGAAATCAACTTTCTTTACGATGCGAAGGCGATTGTAATCACCGAGTTTTATCTTTTTGCTCATATAATATTATCTTCAGTTTTTTCTTCTGTTGTTGGGGCTTCTGCAACTTCTGCAGTTTCTTCCTGGCTATCAGCAGCTCCTGCTTCTACCGTCTTCTCAATCATTCCATCCTTGAGATGGATGGTGCGGTCGGTGATGGCAGCAAGGCCCTCATCATGAGTTACGATGACGAAAGTCTGACCGAACTTGTCTCTGAGGTCGAAGAAGAGCTGGTGAAGCTCAGCCTTGTTCTTGGTGTCGAGACTTCCTGATGGCTCATCGGCAAGGATGACGGCAGGATTATTGACCAAAGCTCTCGCCACGGCTACACGCTGTTTCTCACCACCGGATAACTCGGCAGGCTTGTGACTGGCTCTATCGCTCAAGCCCATGAACGCCAGTAACTCCTCGGCACGCTCCTTGGCTTCTTTTCGGCTCTTGCCTGCAATGAAGGCAGGAATCATAATGTTCTCCAGGGCGGTGAACTCAGGGAGAAGTTGGTGGAACTGGAAGACGAAACCGAGATGCTGGTTGCGGAAATCGCTCAGTTTCTTGGTGCTGAGGCTGCTTACATCGATGCCATCAACCATGATGCTGCCACTATCAGGCTTGTCGAGGGTACCGATAATCTGGAGGAGTGTAGTCTTGCCGGCACCACTAGGACCGACGATACTTACCACCTCGCCCTTGTCAATATGCAGGTCGATGCCCTTAAGCACCTGCAGGGAGCCGAAGCTCTTGGTTATACCTTTTATATCTATCATTTTCTTACTCAAAATTATTTTGCAGGCAAAATTAAGCAAAATATTTGGAAATGCCTAATTTTAAGAGATAAAAAGAAAAAAAGAGCCTTATTTTATGTAATAAAACTCTTTTTGATAAAAACAAATTTGTTATTTTCTGAACTTCTTCTTAAACCATTGCAGGAATGATTCGTAAGCACTGATCTCTTCCTGATGCTGAGGCTCAGCGAAGGTAAGCTGGTCACCGTAGGAATCACCATGCTGGTCGGGGAAGATAATCATCAGGTTGGTACCTGAGAAGTATTTCGTGATTTCTTCCGGCAGACGCTCCAGTGCTGTCTTGTAAGATACGGTTCCCTTACGGGCGGTTATTACCACGAACATGTGGTCTGGAGATATCTGCGAAGCCAGCTGCGGCAACTCGTTCCAGTGAATCATCTGGGTATAATCTGCACGCACTTCCGGATGCCGGTTCTTGATATATTCATTGATGAGCGCCAGACTCTCTTCTCTGCCATGAAACTGGATGCGGCAGTCTAGGTTGCCGGCAAGTCGGGCAAGGCGTTCCAGCCAGCGGTAGAAACCCGGCTCAAACTCTGCTCTCGAAGGTACGGCTACCTGTATTCTTCTCAATGTATTCAACGGCTGTCTGATGCGTGCCATGATGATCTGTCGGCTCAATCCGTTGAAGAGACTCTGGTGGAATTCTCCCCAGAACTTCGGCGAAACCTCAGGATGCATGTGCATTCCGATGATAATCTCAGAACATTGAAACTCGTTGAAGGCATGCTTGATGCCGTTGGCGATGTTGGCTGCAATGCGAACCTGGGTCTGCGTCATCACATCGGTGGCAGCAGCCAGCTGACTGCAATGTTCCAGAATCCGTCTTCCCTGTTCCTGGTTGTATCGCATGTCCTTGTCTTCATATACCACATTCAGGCAGATGAGGCCCCTGTTCAGTTTCTGGTTTCTCACCAGAAACGCCAGACTCATCAGGTTGTCGGCATATTCAGGATATTTCACCGGAACCAGAATCTTCTCATCGCTCACCTTCTTGTCGTCTTCCGCATCAGGCAGTTCCTTGTCTCTCAGGATAATCTTCTGCGAAGACCGGTCGGTAAGGATGGATGAGATGATGCAGGTAATCAGAATCATTATAACCACACCATTGAGCATATCATCGTTGACGAGATAAGTGCCCGGTGCTACGAGCAGATGCATACCCACCATCACCATGGCGATACTTCCGGCAGCATGAGCCGAAGTGAGTCCGAACATCATGTGACCCGAAGAAAGTGGCAATCGGAAACCCAGACAGGCGATATAGGCTGCGATGGCTTTGCCCAGGGTTCCGAAGAAGGCGATGCAGAACACGACCCATAGAATATGACTGCCCTGAAACAGCAGATTAATATTGATCAGCATGCCCACACCTATCAGAAAATAAGGAATGAAGAGGGCATTGCCGATAAACTCGAGGCGGTTCATCAGTGGCGAAACATGTGGAATATATCTGTTTAATATCAGACCGGCGAAGAAAGCACCGAAAACGCCCTCGATGCCCACTATCTGCGAAAGTGCCGCACTCATAAAGAGCATCGAAAGTATGAAGATAAACTGCATCACCGCATCGCTGTATCTTCGCAAGAACCATCTTGTAAGTCGGGGAATCAGTATGATCATCACGCCACAATAGGCGGCAAACTTGAGGGTGAAGAATACCCAGAACAGTACACCATCATGCTTGCTGAACGATGCTACCAGTCCGGCAAGCATTATCAGGGCTATGAGCAGCGAAATCATGCTCGACCCCACACTCAGCGTAACGCTCGGTTTCTGTTGCAGTCCGTATCTCGAAACGATAGGATAGGCAATCAGCGTATTGGATGCCATGATGCAGCTCAGCAGGAAGGAAGCCTTGGCAGAGTAGTGGAGCAGCCAGATACTCATGCCGTATGTGAGGAAGAATGGTATAAAACAGGTGAGCAGGCCATAGATAAGCAGTCGCGACTTGTTCTTTTTCATGCCTTCCATATCCATCTCCAATGCAGCGAGGAACATGATGTAATAGAGTCCCACCTTTCCGAAGAGCTCAAACGAAGAGTCGCGCTCCAGGATATTCAGTCCGTATTTGCCTATGAGCACACCTGCCAGCACCATACCGATGATGTGCGGGATACGAAGTTTACCCATGATGATAGGGGCAAAGAGGATGATGAGGAGCACTACGAAGAATATCAACGTAGGGTCTGTGATAGGGAAGTATTGAGCGATATGGAACATAGGCTTTCTTCTTTTTTGTTATATTTAAAGAGGGATTTCTGCATCAGCATTCATCCCTCCCTTTCTGTTTTTGACTGCAAAAGTACGAATAAATCTTGAAAGCACAAAGTTTTTCTGCCCTTATCCTACAATCATGGTGATATTTTTGCATGCTCACTATTGTTTCTATCTTTTCAAATCCCTATCCACCATGGCACAGACACAGGAATCAGACCATACATTCTCTGCCGTTTCAATCATGTCGATGATGGTATAGATTGGCAGGATGATGCCCATGATGCCTATAGGAGCATTGATACCGGACATCAGAGATAGGGTAAGGAAATAACATCCCATCGGTACTCCTGCATTACCCACTGCTGAGATAACTGAAATGAAGAGCCAGAGAATCATCGTAGTCCAAGGTAAAGGCATTCCTCCATTCTGCATCAGGAATAAGGAGGTTACGAGGATAAACGCAGCGCAACCATTCATGTTGATGGTAGTACAGATAGGTAATACAAAGCGGGAAACCTGATTGGAAACTCCCAGTCTGTCTTCTGCTGTCTGCATCGTCACCGGCAACGTAGCAGCAGAACTCTTTGTAAACAGAGCCATTAATACTGCCGGCATCATCTTGCCCAAAGTGCGCACTGGATTCAAGCCTCTAGCCAAGAGGAAGAGCGGAAGGATGATGAAGAATTGAATGACATTACCTCCCAGGATAACAGCTACGTACTTTCCTAGAGAAGCCATCACAATACCCGCAGAGAACTGGGCTGAAAGTTGTGCTGCAAAGGCAACGATACCCAGAGGCAGAGCCCAGATTAATCCATGAATCAGCATGAAAAGCAGATCCTGTAATCCAAACAATCCCTTCATCACGACTTCTTTTTTATCGCTTGATGGCATCTTGGCTAAAGCAATACCTGCTGCTGCCGCCAAAATCAATATAGAGAGTACATTTCCTTCGGCAAACGGCTTGATGATGTTGTTGGGTATTACCCCAAGAATATGGTCATAATAGCTGGTTTCTCCCAGCTTTTGGGGAACATCCGCCATACCGCTCTGTACCAAGGCTGTAGGTAAATTGCCTGGAGAAACGATGTTGTAGAGCACCAGTCCCACTGCTGCAGCTGCTATCGTTGTGAGCAGGGTGTAGGTGATGGCGTGGCGGAATATCTTACCGGTATCTGCCTGGTTGCCCAAGGATGCCAGGGTTGTGATAACTGCCAAGGCTATGGTTGGTACTGCCAGAAGCTGAAATAAGCGGGTATAGACCGTGGCTATGAAATTCATCAGACCATCCAGCCAGCTGATGCCGAATATACCTAAGACGGCGCCTACTATCAAAGCGCCAATCCATAGTACCAGCTGCCGGGTTTGCTTATTCTTCACTCCTTTTTGCTTACTGCAGCCAGCATTGCTATCCGGCTGTCTATTTCCAATATTATTCATTGTTTCTACCATGATTTTAAACTATTATTTTCAAAAGGCAAAGGTATTATTTTTTTTCCTTGTCAGCAATCCCACAAATATGGTATTTTGCAATCTCGTTATTTTTTTCGGGCTATTCCTTTGCTTGTATCATTATTTTTTGTAACTTTGCCGAAAGAAATTAAAAAGGCAGCAATATGAAATATCCTATAGGAATACAAGACTTCGAACAAATCATAGAAGGTGATTATGTTTATCTTGATAAGACGGCATTGGTCTATGACTTAGTGACTAATGGTAAAATATACTTTCTGTGTCGTCCTAGACGATTCGGAAAGTCGTTGCTCGTATCTACCTTGAAATGCTATTTCGAGGGTAAGAAGGAACTGTTCAAGGGGCTTGCCATCGACAAGCTGGAGAAGGAGTGGAAACAATATCCTGTGTTTCATTTAGACTTCAATGGCATTAATTTTACTGATGCAGGAATGTTGGATAAAACCCTGTTAGGTTTTGTTGAACGACAGGAAAAAATATATGGGAGGGATGAGTTTGCTGAAGGATTGGGAAGCCGATTTGTATCTGTCCTCAAAGCTGCCCATGAGAAAACTGGTCTTCGTGCTGTTGTCTTGATTGATGAATACGACAAGCCTTTGCTAGATGTCTTGGACCAAGATTTGAATATTACAATCAATGGTCAGAAGAGAAAGTTGGAGGAATGGAATAGAGAAGTTTTGAAAGGTTTTTATTCAGTTTTCAAGGCAGCCGATGCCGATTTGCAGTTCGTTTTGTTGACTGGCGTTACCAAGTTCTCTCAGGTGAGTGTGTTCAGTGGTTTTAACCAACCTGATGACATCAGTATGGATGAGCATTACGAGGCACTTTGCGGTATTACGGAAGAGGAGTTGTATTCCACATTCGAGGAACAGATTAAAGTGATGGCTGTGAGATATAAGACTACAGAGGAGGGGATGAAATACAAGTTGAAACGTAAGTTCGACGGTTATCATTTTAGCTCAGACATGCTCGATATCTATAATCCGTTTAGTATCTTGAATTCTTTGAGCAAGAAGAGACTAAGTGACTTTTGGTTTCGTACTGGTACACCAACTTATTTGGTTCGCTTGCTTTCCCATTTTAAGGAGAATTTGAATGAATTGACAGGCAAGTATTATCCAACAAGTAGTTTCGTGGATTATCGAGCAGATGTAGAAGCGCCATTGCCTATGATTTATCAGAGTGGCTATCTTACGATAAAGGATTGGAACATGAATATGGATTCCTATCTTTTGGATTTTCCGAATGATGAGGTGAAAAATGGATTCCTTACTTTGGTGGCTACTAGCTATTTGCAGCCAAAAGAATCGACAGATGCTTTTGTTTTACAAGTGGTGAGTGCTATGGACGTGGGCGATTGCCATCAGTTGGAGAATCTGATGACTTCCTTCTTTGCCAGCATTCCTTATAACCAGCGTCGCAAGGACGATGAGCGAGAGAAGGAACGTTACTTCCAATACACCTTCTATCTCGTATTGAGAATGATCAGCTGTTTCACGGTGTTCATCGAAAAGCAGCAAAGCGAAGGTAGGGTAGATTGTGTGGTAGAGACTCCGAACTATATCTACATCTTCGAATTCAAGCGTGATGGTTCGGCTGAAGAAGCCTGAAGCAGATAGAGGATATGGGCTATGTCAGGGAATATGCAGCAGATGGCAGAAAGATTTATCAGATAGGCTGCAACTTCTCATCGAAGACGGGAACCATTGATGGGTGGAAAATGAAGTAAGTAATCAGTAAGAATATCCCGAAGATGTAGTGATGCGGCGTTATAAAGAATAAGTTTTCTTTACATTAGCTTGCCTGAGATTCTCGTATTTTCAGACGCTTATTGTTTCTTTGAGAATATCGCAAATATGAAGAAAAATAGAAACTTATTGATAATCAGATGTTTGTAATTTCTTAACAGGAAGATGCCGTTGAGGAAAATCTATAGTTGTACGACTATAACCCCTATAGTTGTACAACCATAACTCTACAGTTGTACAACCATAGCATGTATAGTCGTACAACTGTAACTTTATAGTCGTACAACTATAGGTATTGTTCTTAATATAGAGCAGAAAACAAGAATTCCCAGCCTCTCAATCCTCTTGTTTTTATCGCTAGATTCCAAACTTGTAGGTATATGAATTTAGGTAATAAATATTGACGGGAGGTTGGGCTGGTGTTAATACTCGTATGTTTACCATTCGAATTCGTTTTTGAAATCGGTCATCATTTCTAAAAAGCCAATAGCGTTGCCTGTTCTTGCATATTCTTCTTCATTCGCTAAGACATGATTCACCAACTCGTCATTATTGCATGATGCCGTAAAAGGATATTCTTCGGATTCGTTTTGAGTCTCAGTTGCATAATCGTGACGATAGGCTACTGTTGGTTCTTGAACGGTACAGCTATCCTCGAAAAAGCGTTGGGCTTTATCGTTTAGTCGTTCTTTTGAGTTTGACATTATTTTAGTCATATAATAATCCTCCTTAATTTTGGTTACTCTAATATGTTGCAAAATTACGATTAATATTTGAAAGTACCAAAGTTTTTCTCTTTTTTCTTATGAATAATCCTAAAGAACTTGAGTTTCATATTGAAGGCCTTGTGGAAAATGGGGAAGATGTTCCCGAATAGCTGAAGAATGGTGATTATGAGTTTGAGTATAATATTATAAGATCAGTTGTGTATCTGATTTAGCAAAGAGGGTGTGTCATAAGTAAATGATTCACCCTTTTTTGTTTGTTGGAATGTTGCTGATATGTTGTTGGAAAACATAGTATAAGTTGTTAGAAAAGATAGTATATGTTTTTGAGTTAGTTAGTATCTCCGGTCGCACAACAGCTGTTGTGCGCTTGCATATCAGCTGATATGCGCTTGCACAACAGGTGATGTGCATGTGTAGGTCAACTGTTATGCACCAACTGTAATTTAGACTTATGACGCCTCCTCTTTGTCATTTGGTACATACAGAATGGCATTTCATACATTTATCCCCCAACTTTCTATGCTGTTTCGGATAAATTCATTATCTTAGTCCCCCTGAAAACAACTAAAAGATAAAATGTAATGAAGAAAAGATTAAAATATACTTTGGTTTCCTTAGGCAGCCTGGTCGTTTTGGCAGGTATTGGTCTGGGAATCATGTATATGGTGTCAGTCTTTCTGCCCTTATCCTACAATCATGGTGATATTTTTGCAATTTTGCATTTCGAAAAAGACAAACGTATGTTTGAAAGAATCGCTATCAAATGAACTAAGGAATGGTGATTGAAAATCGTGAAGCTCCATATCCCAACCAGTAACCAATTCCTCCTTTTATGTTTGTGGGGAGGTTATGTTGGTAGGTGAATATTGGGTTTCTTGATAGTTCTAACATCTTTGCATATTCGCTCCAATAGTTGTAAGCAAAGCTGTCCACTCTGCATAATTTAACGGAAACCTGCTCGTTTGCCAGAAAGGAAACGTGGCTGTTCTCCTTTTTGTTTCTGGAAAAGCCATATATCGGTAATTTAGGATTTGGCTTGTCGAAAAGTTCATTGTCGCTTTCTCCCAAGAAAGAGCTGTGAAACTCTTCTTGATGTGTCTTATCTAAATTGACAAATACCTTATAGAATCTGTGTTGAGCTAAATCGTCTTCTATCTTGGCATAGAGATTATATTTTCCCTTGCCGAGATCTTGGCTGATACCTTTCTCTAAAATCTCGGGTGGATAAGGAATAGATGTTGTTGCTTCTAGTTTTTTCCCGTCCTTGGTCTCAATGGTGAGTTTGTAACTTCTTCCTGCAATGCCTGTAAGTTCGTTGCTGGTATAAATACTTGAAGACTCATAGCTGTTATTTATCTCATGATGCAATATGTATGTTTGGTCATCGCAAGTTATGGCTACGTTGGCATCATCGATGGTATTATTATATAGGTCCTCCTGTTTGTTCTCGTTGCTGTTTACGGGGACTGTACAATAAAGGCGGACTACAGGGGCATGTCCGTTTTCTATCCAACCTTCTACTACGATTTGAGGCTGGTAGTCTGGGATTGTATCTGATGTGCAGCTAACCATAAAAAGAAGTGTTATAATTAGAACTTCAAATATTTTTTTCATAACTTTGTCTGTTTAAAATTTGCAATAGAAATTGATGGATGGAAGTACTTTGACCGCAAAGCTCAGCGGTTTGTAACTGTAAGTCTTTTCTTTGTCAACTTCATGGAAATGCAACCTGTAGTAGATTGGATTTCTATGGTTGAGGGCGTTGTATAAAGAAAAGTTTACTCCATACTCCGAATGATTCTTTTTGCAGAATGTATAATCTGCTGATAGGTCTAGACGGGAATATGCAGGAAGTCGATTCTTATTGTATCCGTTGTATTGGGATATAATGTTGCCGTCTATGGCATAAAATGACTTTGAGGCTGTGAATGGTGTGCCTGATGCATATACGAATGTGCTGCTGAGTACTAAGTGCTTACTGGTCTTGTAGGATAAGACCATATTTAACTCATGCGGACGTTCGTTGGATGCCGGAAATGTCTCTTTTCCTGTTGATCCTTCTATTGTACGGGATGCATGAGTGTAAGTATAGCCTATCCACCCATTTATGCTTCCAAATCGCTTGTTAATCATGATTCCAAAACCATAATTGCAACCTTTGCCTTGTCTTACATAATTTTTTAAGTCATAAGTTGACTTGCTGAAATCTAGCAGGTCGCCGGTATATTCCACTTGATTATACAGCTTTTTGTAAAACAGTTCCAGATTGATGGTATAACCACTTTTGCCGATGGCTTTTTCTCCCAGAATGTTTATACCGTCTGCGTATTCTGGTTTGATAAAATCATCTGAGCTTACCCAAAACTCAAAAGGCAATCCTATCTGTGATATTCCTGTTTGGTGTAGATTTTGCCAGCGTCTATATAGGTTCATCACTACTTTGGAAGAAACTCCCTGAAAGTGGAAGGAAACGTTGGGTGAAAAATGAAAGTCAGCTTTCTGTCCTGATGTCCAGTATATACATTCTCTGCCACCAATGATGGCATAAAGACTTTCATTTCCTATCTTGTAGTCTGCGTATGCAGATAGTTCTGCTGCATTTTCTGTCGTATTGGTGCTCCTGCTGGTATAGTAATTGCTAACGGCAGGTGATTGGGGGGCTATGTCATGATATCTCAGTTCATAGCCAAGTCCCCAATGATGCAGTTGGCTATGGTTGGCAACTCCTATTGTTGTTATCTTGCTTGGCAATAGAAGTTGTTCATTTCCACGTACAAACTTAGTGTCATTGCTATATGAGGTGATGTATATCTGCTGTCTGGTCTTAGCGTTGGCATTGTACGTCCGTTCGTATTGGGCAGATAACAGGATGTTGTTCCAGCAGAGTTTCAGTTCAGCTGGATAGTAAGGCATATTGAGGTTCACATGGTCGCCTCCTGTATAAAAGTCGATAGAAACCTTGTCTTTTGTGTTAGGTTGCCAAAGATAGGTTAGATTCACGTCGTTAAAGTCGTATTTGAATTTATCTCCGTCGAATGTAAGCCATTTGCTATATAATAAGTTGAGGTATGCCATACGGGCAGACAGGATAAGGGTGCTATTTGGAGATAAAGGCAAATGTAATGTGCCTTGCGATGACATCGGGCCTATTGCTATATTGCCGTGTATCTTATGGCTAATTGTATCAATGGAGTTTAAAGAAACCATACCGCCGATTCTCTCTGTGAAATCTGCGCTGGTTGGCGATGTGGCAACTGTGAGGGATTGGAAATGAGAAGGATTGAATGTTGAGAACAGTCCAAGAAGGTGTCCAGCGTTGTAAACTGGTATGCCGTTGATACCCATCAGGTTGTGTCCTGTGCTGCATCCCATGATATGTATGCCTGCATCATATTCGTTGTTGGTCGAGATGCCGGGCATGGTCTGCAGGTAATGTATAGGGTCTGTATTGCCTAATATCTTAGGTAGGGTATTGATGAAAGTAATATCGAGTTTGGTAGTCGCATCTTGTCTTTTCAAGAAAGAAGAAATTTTCTTGGCGGTGATGTTGACATCGTTCAATGACTGGCTTTTTTCGTAAGTGCTATCCTTTAGGTTC
Organism: Segatella copri; assembly: GCA_003463005.1. Taxonomy (GTDB): domain Bacteria; phylum Bacteroidota; class Bacteroidia; order Bacteroidales; family Bacteroidaceae; genus Prevotella; species Prevotella copri_I. The sequence continues at coordinate 24,860 of QSCI01000002.1, forward strand.
TGTGCATTCATTATCCCTAAAGTCATAAAGGAAAACAATAGAAGGAGTGTATATCTTCTCATAGAGCGTAAAAGTTCGTAGCATCCTCCTAAAATAAGTTGGAGAATGCTACGAGTAAAATATGAATTAGAATCTGCAACCTAATGTTGCTGACAATGTATTGAACTTCAAGTCGATGTCGTCATGGAACTTAGAGAAGTCCTGACCGTATGAGATACCGATAAATGCCTTCTTGTAAACAAAGTTTGCACCTACGTGCCAACCTGCCTGGAATCTGTTAGCTGGATGACCATCGCACTTCTTCTTATCGAAGAAATTGTCTATCTTAGTAGTCTCTTCATCGATTTCAGGATCATCTCCTCTATAGGAATGCTCCTCAGTCTCTTTCTGTTTGCCAGAACCAGAGATGTTGTATTTGAAGTCCACGCCGGCGAAAGGCTCAAAGGCAAAATCTGAATTTGGAATTGCAATGTGGTAAAGCAAACTTACAGGAACTTTGGCTGTAAGTATATGGCCCGTATATTTTACGGTATATTTATCAGTATAATAGCTGCCTTTATCTTCATTTGATGCTTCATCTGAATAGAATGCATACTGAAGGGCTGCACCAAACTCAACATACAGAGGAATGGAAGGTGCCACATTGATAGCGCGGTTGTAACCGATAGAGAATGCATTGAGTTTGTCGCTCAAACCGCTATTGTCTATCGCTTTCTGATATTCATCTCCATAGTCGAATGATGAAAGACTGTAGCTGGTGCCAATACTGTTGTACTGCACATACAGGCTGTTCCAACCCTTGGAGATTTCGTTACTGCTGTTAGAAGAGCTTTTGCTCTGTGAAAACTGTGCAAACGATGTGGTACTGATCATCATCGCTGCTACTAATGCTAAAAATTTAATTTTCATGATGTTTGTTATTTAAAAATGAAACAATTACTTTAGTTCTTTATCATAAATGGAATCCTCCAAACATTGGCAGTTTGAGTGCTGCTGCCGCGTTGTGATACAAAATAGATGTATTTGCCGTCTTTACTCCATACAGGGCTCAAATCATCTGCAGCATGGTAGGTAATCTGGGTTAGATTACTTCCGTCTATATGGCAAACGAAGATGTCCGTATTAGGGTATACCTTATTTTGGCTATTCTGTCCCGCTACATCAACAACTTTCATACTGCTGCCTACCATCAATATCCATTTTCCGTCAGGCGAAATAGTAGGAGAGGTGAAGCTGCGGTTTCCTTCTGATACGATGCATTCTTCAACTCCTGTTTCTGTATTGATTCTCCATATTTCATTGTTTCCAATGCCTGAAGATCTTACACAGAGAATGTCTGTGGTGTTAGGAACTGGTATGGCATTGAATCCAGACGTAAAGTTGGAGAAAGAGTTGTCGTTGAATTGATAATTCCAAATGCCAAAGCTGCCAGAGTTTTCTTTACGGCAAAATAAGATTTGACTCATGTCGGCATTGTAAGATGGAGAAAAGTCGAACTCGTTTGCTGTTACCTGTCGGCAACCATATCCTTTGTTTGCGTCTGTGATGAAAATGCGATTGGAAGAACCATTCTTTTCGGTGAAACAGATTTTCTGTCCGTCAGGCGAATAAGAAAAATCTATTACTTGCTGGCGATTGGTGCGCTGCTGCGTAGTTCCAGCACCTGTCAGATTTTTCAGATAGATGTTTGAATTGTTGGTCTTATAGGATAAGAAAGCTAATTTTTCTTCAGTAGGTGACATGGCGATAACTCTGCCAGACCACCATGTTATTTTCTTGCCTCTTCTTTTAACTTCCGGCATGCACAAGCAATCGTTGTCTGAAGTGATTTTCTTGAAATCAAGTCCGCTTTCTTCGCCGACGGCAACAATAGAGTAGTCTACAGATTGAGCCATAGCAGGCAATGAGAGACCTAAAAGTAATAGCAAAGCATTTAATTTTCTAGTGCTCATATACATTATTATATATACAAGCCGACTCTCCAAAGCTTGTGATATAACATTTGAAAGTAGGACATAAAAAAAGCGCGGGAGTCTGTACTCGTCACTCATCCCGCTCTTCGAGGCCTTCGCACTGCCCATCAAGTCTGAACGAGCAACGCAGAAGCCCACGCCGATAGTATATAACAATCCCTGCATCCTATCAAAAAAATAGGATGTTAAGGTGTACAATCTACCCACTTGGACATCTACTGTTGCTTTCGTTTTTGACTTGACTTTGAAAGTTGCGAAGTTTCGAAGAGCCAAAACAAAGCGTAAGTAAACGCCTTTCCCTTATGTCTTGATCCTTTAGTCCCCAAACCAATCGTCATCGTTACGACAGATAATCTTATCCTTATACAATCGGCGCGAACTTCAACTCTCTTTTACAAGAGTATTTAAGAATCGCTGCAAAGGTAGATAAAAAATGTGTAATCGCCAAACGTTTTAGTTAAAATCTTCGAAAAACATTAAAAATATTTAGTTTCCCCATTTGTGTATTCTAATAAAAATGTATGTGTGGTCTGGAAAAAGTCTCTCATAAAAATGTAATAGATTCTACTATCTCACCATTTTTTCGTACTATTCTTTTGCTTGTATCATTATTTTTTGTAACTTTGCCGAAAGATTTTAAAACGGCAGCAATATGAAATATCCTATAGGAATACAAGAGTAGAACGTATCTATGGACGTGAGGAGTTGGCCGAGACTTTAGGTAGTCGTTTTAAGGCAGTGTTGGGGAAAGCTTATCAGAAGACGGAAATGAGGGCTGTCGTATTGATTGATGAATACGATAAGCAACTATTTTTCTCCAATTTTCTGCATATTCTTGCAGAAAAGTAAGCAAAAATGATAAATTTGCAGCAAAAAGCAATAATTTTTGGGAATTTATGCTTGATATTGTAGAAAAAGTCTTAACTTTGCAGCGGATTTGAGAAAATAAGCAGTTTCCGGCTATCTGAAAGTGAAAAATCATGAAGCTATCAGAAAGATTAGAAATCATGAAGATGATAAGGAGGCTGGCTTTCTCTTCCACAGTTTACACTTATAACAACTTTATAAATTAAAAGATTCGATTATGAAAGTAGCAATTGTTGGTGCAAGTGGCGCAGTAGGACAGGAATTCCTGCGTATCCTTGCTGAGAGAAATTTCCCTATGGATGATTTGGTGTTGTTTGGTTCTGAGCGTTCTGCCGGACGAAAATACAACTTCAAGGGAAAGGACTATGAGGTAAAACTTTTGCAGCATAACGATGACTTTAAAGATGTCGATATTGCTTTCACATCTGCTGGTGGCGGCACTTCAGAAGAGTTTGCCGAGACTATCACCAAGTATGGTGCCGTGATGATTGATAACTCTAGCGCATTCCGTATGTGCGACGACGTGCCTCTGGTTGTGCCTGAGGTAAATGCTGAGGATGCCCTGAACCGCCCTCGCAACATCATCGCCAACCCTAACTGTACCACCATCATGATGGTGGTAGTGTTGAAGCCTATCGATAACTTGAGCCATATCAAGAAGATCATATCTCTTCTTATCAGAGTGCTTCAGGTGCGGGTGCTGCTGCCATGGCTGAACTTGAGCAGCAGTATAAGGATATCATCGAGACCGGTAAGACTGAGCATATCAATAAGTTCCCTCATCAGTTGGCATACAATGTCATCCCACAGATTGACAAGATGACTCCTAACGATTACACCAAGGAGGAGATGAAGATGTATAACGAGACCCGCAAGATTATGCACTCTGATGTTCGCACCAGTGCTACCTGCGTTCGCGTTTCTTCACTCCGTTCTCACTCAGAGAGTGTTTGGTTCGAGACTGAGAAGCCATTGGCAGTAGAGGACATCCGCAAGGCTTTGGAGGCTGCTCCAGGCGTAACCGTAAAGGATGATGCCCAGAACTACGTTTATCCAATGCCATTGGAGAGCGCCGGCAAGGACGATGTATATGTAGGTCGTATCCGCAAGGATCTGGCTGATGACAATGGTAACACATTGTGGTTGACTGGCGACCAGATTCGTAAGGGTGCTGCCCTGAATGCTGTTCAGATTGCTGAGTACTTGATTAAGGTGGGCAACGTAAAGTAAGCCATACCTTATTTATATAAAAGAATATGAGGAAGTTAAGGGATAATGAATTTTATCTCTTAACTTCTTTTCGTCTTTATACGATTCTGAATAGAAAAGTAAGAATATGCTTGAAAGATTCAAACAATTACTCGGTGAGATGAACCGGGGCATTTATGAGAAGGAGACGGAGATATCGCTCTCGCTCCTGGCAGCTCTGGCAGGTGAGAGTATCATCCTGCTGGGACCTCCGGGTGTGGCAAAGAGTATGGTGGCCAGACAGTTGAAGACGGCGTTTAGGGATGCTCAGAGCTTTGAGTATCTGATGTCGCGATTCTCTACACCCGATGAAATCTTCGGTCCGGTGAGCATTCTGAAACTGAAAACTTCGGATACTTACGAGCGTGCGGTGGAGGGTTATCTGCCTACTGCCGATGTGGTTTTCCTGGATGAAATCTGGAAGGCGGGACCTGCGATCCAGAACACGCTCCTTACGGTGATTAACGAGAAAATCTTCAGAAACGGCAATCGGGAAATGCATCTTCCTCTGAAGCTTCTCGTGGCTGCAAGCAATGAGTTGCCGGCTAAGGGAGAAGGACTGGAGGCGCTCTGGGACCGATTCGTCATCAGAATAGAAAGCCGACCGATTAAGCTGGAGAAGAATTTCCGGGCGATGCTGCTGGAGGCTCCCACGGATTTCTTAGGTCCCACAGATTTCACAGATTCCACAGATTCTTCTGGTTCTATGGGGAAATCTGATTCCGCAGATTTTTCTGATTTGAAGATTACTGCTGAGGAGTATGCTGAATGGGCGGAGAAAATCTGTAAGATTGGCGTGAAGGAGGAGGTGCTTGATGCAATTTCCGCCATCCGTAAATCTCTGAGAGCCGTGAATGTGGATGAGGCTGCCGAACGCAGAAACATCTACGTGAGCGACCGCCGATGGAAGAATATCGTCCGCCTGCTTCGCACTTCTGCCTTTATGCAGGATAGGGAAGAGGTGGATATCTGCGATTTGCTGCCTATCTACCATTGTCTGTGGCAGGAACCGGAAGAGCGGGATGCTATCCGAAACATCGTGATCCGTGCCCTCTTTTCTCCTTTTGCAGATAAACTCGTGGAGATGAAGAATGCGCTTGCTGAGGATATTAAGTATCATCGTGTACGCAGGAATCCGGAGGATGGAAGGGATTACGAGGGAGAGATAGAAAACCTTTCGGATGGCTTGAGCTCGCTGGAAAGGCAGTTGGGCGAGAATCTCTTCGCATCTGCTGATGATAAGGCGGAAATATCGGCTTATCTCCGTGATTTCTATAAGGAGCTGGCGTTTACCCGTCAGGATACGATGAAACTTTATGAGGTTTAATCGCCTCCTATTACATTATTGTATATAGAAGAATCAAAACATGATGAACGAACAGAAAATATTGACTCCTGAGTTGGAGTCGCGTGTTCACCAGGCGGTGGATAACTTTATGCAGGGCTATGGCTGCTGCCAGTCGGTAGTGGCTGCCTTTGCCGATTTATATGGTCTTGATGATGAGATGGCGAAGCGCATTGGTGCCGGCTTCGGTGGTGGAGTAGGCAGAATGAGAATGATGTGCGGTGCCGTTTCGGGCATCGTGGTGCTCGTTGGCTTGGATTGCGGACAGACCGAGGGGGATGACCGCGAGGGCAAGTCGGCATGCTATAAGGTGGTGCAGGATTTGCTCGCCAAATCGAAGGAGCAGAACGGCAGTATCATCTGTGCCGAAATCCTCGGCTTGAAGGGCCACGAGAAAGCGCAGTCCAGCTATGTGGCTTCGGCAAGAACGGCAGAATATTACAAGTCTCGCCCTTGCGCAGCCAAAGTAGAGAGTGCTGCAAGAATCTTCGCAGAATATCTGATGGAGAAAAAATAAGGATTTACTCCTATGAAATACCAGAATAACAAGGACTTGGCGGAGGCACAGTATTACTTGAAGATGCTGGATGACTTCTGCAAGTCGGGACAGGTGAAGATTCCTGATCCGACAGGCACCGCCATGCCTTGGAATTTGAAGGAAGACCCGCTGAAGGATTATCTCATTCATCTCTTTACCCTGAAAGTAACCATAGAAGAAACTGGCGAAGAGGTGCAGAAATTCGTGCGACAGGTGGTGAACAGCAAGATTAAGAGCAAGGTGTTCTATGATAGTGTGGGAAAATTCATCGTGGAATGCGTCCACCACATGCGGTTCCAGCGCCAGCGTGCCTGGACCGAGAGTCATCGGGCTGATGATGTGCTCGATTGGGCTCCCTTCAAGCGGATGGATGAACAGGTGTGGTTCCCTTTGCTCGACCAGCTGGAACAGGAACATGCTGAAGATGGGTTCGATAAGCCTTTCTTCCTCAAGCTGATGACTGGAGACGGGGCTTCGAAACCCGAAAACTGGGAAAGGCTGGTAAGAGACTGGAAGGTCTGCATCGACCATCAGGTATTGAACAAGCTGAAGGACTTTATCTCGCTCCGTCAGAACAACTTCGAAACAGGACTTGTGCGCATGATGGACCAGATAACCCGCAACATGAAGACGAAGGGCGTTTCGGAGCAGCGAGCCGTACAAGCCTGGGAACTGATGACGAACGGATGGACGGAAACGGAGTTTGAACGCCGCTTGAACCAGGTGAAGATTCAGGATAAATACCCCGAAATCAAGGAAATTGTGGCGAAGATGGGACGAGTAGCCGATGCCAACGGCAAAGACCGGCTCACCATCGCATCGGGCGTAGAGATGAAGATGGAGCATTCTGCAGGTAGCGATATCGAGGGCATTACCGTGGGCGATGATCTCAACTCCCTTCTCCCGCTCGAACTGGCACAGTACAGCGATGAAGATATGGAGGGTCTCTTTATCTATAAGTATCGCACGCGAAGACTCCAGACCTTCCGTTATAAGAGCGAAATGTCGAAACCATCCCGCAAACTGGGCTTTACCCATGCCTCCCGCAAGGGTCCGATGATCGTCTGTCTGGACACCTCAGCCAGTATGTATGGCACGCCCGAAAGGATATCCTCTACACTCATCTCTCTGCTGGAAGAAACGGCAGAAGATCTGGAGCGAGACTGCTTCCTGATAGATTTCTCCGTCAGTACCCGTGCCATCGACCTGATGGCGAAGCGCAAGGCAGAGCGCCTGAAGAGAATTGGAATCACTATGATGGAATCAGCCGAAGCAGATGCAGCTCCGTCCGACGGAGATGGACAGGCGCATACCGGGCGAGGCATCCGGCGGCAGCTACCACAACCCACCTTCCATTTATCGGAGGCGGAACATCGGCAAAGAAGATGATGACCCAGCTGTTCGACCTTCTCGACAACGACGGACTCCATTACGTGAATGCCGATGTGCTTTGGATTACCGACTTCCTAATTCCAGATCCGCCACAGCAGCTGTTGTCGAGATTCCGGGAATACAAGGAGACGGGTACCCGATTCTATGGCATCCGCATCGTGCGTGATGATGACAAGGAGCCGAACAGCTGGAAGGAGTACTTCAATCAGATTTATACCATCCGGTACCGCCCGCTGCGAAGATATTAAAGAAGATGTTAAGGCAGAAAAAGGGTATCAGATGATAATAGAGACATGTATGAAATGTATCAAGAACTTTATCATATGTTACATTTGGCGCAGAATTTCGGTTTTGCGCCATTTTTTTGAATTAAAAATTCCTAAAACGCTTGGTGATACAAAATATATTTGTACCTTTGTGCTCGGAACAATGAATAATTGTCAGCCAAACAAATTTAGAAAAGAATCAATAAATATAAGCAATTTATACAAAAACTTAAGTAATAAACTAAAATTATGGTAAGCAACAACATTCCACAAGTAAAGCTCGGTATTATTGCCGTTAGCCGTGACTGTTTTCCAATCGCGCTTTCTACTCAGCGCCGTGAGAACATCGTAAAAGAGTACAAGGGTGAAATCTTCAACTGCCAGACTACAGTTGAGAACGAGAAAGATATGCTCAAGGCTTTGGGCGAAGTGAAAGAGCAGGGCTGCAACGCTTTGGTTGTATTCCTCGGTAACTTCGGTCCTGAGACTCCTGAGACTTTGATTGCAAAGAACTTCGATGGTCCTTGTATGTTTGTTGCAGCTGCAGAGGGTGACGGCGACATGATCAATGGTCGTGGCGACGCTTACTGCGGTATGCTCAACTGCTCTTACAACCTCGCATGCGCCACTTGAAGGGTTACATCCCTGAGTATCCTGTAGGTACAGCAGAGGACGTAGCTAAGATGATTCAGGACTTCGTACCAGTAGCTCGCGTTATCATCGGTTTGAAGGGTTTGAAAATTATCACCTTCGGTCCACGTCCACAGGACTTCTTCGCTTGCAACGCTCCTATCAAGGGCTTGTACGAACTCGGTGTTGAGATTGAGGAGAACTCAGAGCTCGACCTTCTCGTAGCTTACAAGGAGCACGAGAACGACCCACGTATCGACGATGTTTGCGCTGATATGGCCAAGGAGATGGGCGAGGGATGCTACTATCCTGACCTCAGCCGCAGAATGGCACAGTTTGAGTTGACATTGCTCGACTGGGCAGAGGCTCACAAGGGTTCTCGCCAGTATGTAGCATTCGCTGACAAGTGCTGGCCTGCATTCCCAAGCCAGTTCGGTTTCGAGCCTTGCTATGTAAACAGCCGTCTCGTTAGCCGTGGCATTCCTGTAGCTTGCGAGGTAGATATCTATGGTGCACTCTCTGAGTACATCGGTATGTGTGCTTCTGACGATACCGTTACATTGCTCGATATCAATAACTCAGTTCCTCAGTATATCTATGATGAGGACATCAAGGGCAAGTATGATTATAAGTTGACAGATACCTTCATGGGCTTCCACTGCGGTAACACTCCACAGTGCAAGATGTGCTCTAGCCGTAAGATTAAGTATCAGCTCATCCAGAACCGTTTGTTGGAGAATGGTGGTAAACCAGACTTCACCCGTGGTACTTTGGAGGGTGATATCGCAGCTTCTGACATCACATTCTACCGTCTGCAGTGCGATTCTGAGGGCAACCTCCGCAGCTACATCGCAGAGGGTGAGGTTCTCGATGTTCCTACCCGTTCATTCGGTGGTATCGGTATCTTCGCCATCAACGAGATGGGCCGCTTCTATCGTCACGTACTGATTCAGAAGGGTTATCCACACCACGGAGCCGTAGCATTCTCTCACGTAGGTAAGACCTTGTTCGAGGTATTCAAGTATCTCGGCATCAAGGATATCGCTTACAACCAGCCAGCTAGCCTGCCTTACCCAACAGAGAATCCTTGGAAGTAAATTGAGTGAAGAGAGAAGAGTGAAGAAACAAAGTTCGGCGGCCGAAGGGTAAGCCAATTCATTTGCTCTTCTTTCTAAACTAAGTTCATAAAAGATAAGGGCGATTGCTTATCCCTTGCGTAGGGAATAGCAATCGCCCTTTTTATGTTTTCCAGGAAGGAGATTACCTGATGATAATCTCCTTTACGAATGGTTTGCTTATTTCTTATTTTCCAACGCTTCCTGTTTCTGCGGAATCACCACCGAAGCCCCGATGCTGACGAGCAGTACGAGGATGATGAATACCAGCGAACTGACTGCATCAATCTCGAAGAAATCGTGGATGAGCATCTTCACACCGATGAACACCAGCAGCACACTCACACCCACCTTCAGATAGCGGAACTTGTCTGCTATCGCTGCCAGCAGGAAGAAGAGGGCACGCAAGCCCAGGATGGCGAAGATATTCGAGAAGAATACCACGAACGGATCGAGCGATACCGAGAATACGGCTGGGATGCTGTCGAAGGCGAAAATCAGGTCGCAGAACTCGATGAACACCACCGTCATCACCAGCGGACCCAGATGCAGGCGCTTCTGCATGAACTTCACTACCGGATGCTCCAGGGCATTGATCTCTTCCTTCTTGTTTCTGTTGAGGAACATCTTGGCACCGCTGTAAACCAGGAATCCTCCGAATACGAGTAATATCCAGGCGAACCGGCTGATGAGCGCAGCACCCGCGAAGATGAAGACGAAGCGCAGTACGATGGCTCCCAGAATACCCCAGTTCAGTACGTGCTGGTAATCTTTCTTGTTTACTCCGAACGAGGTGAAAATCATCATCATCACGAAGAGATTATCTACCGAGAGCGTTTTCTCTATCAGATAACCCGAGATGTAGGAGATGGTCATATAGTGCCGGTATTGCTGCAGACTCCCCTCATAGTCGTTCGGGTCCAGTTTGAGATGCGAAGCATAGCGCGAGGCTATCAGCTTCAGGTCGTCGAAGTTCTCGATGCCGTGCACCATGTCGCCATGAAAATAGATGAATACGGCGAAGGCGAGCGCGAGAATAATCCATACAGCCGTCCATGAACCGGCTTCCTTGATAGACACCACATGTGCCTTTCGGTCGATGACCAGCATGTCTAATACGAGTATGGCGGCGATGAAAATCACGAATCCCACCAAAAACATCGATTCTGTAAAAACATGTTCCATTTTTCTTTATCCTTAATCTATTTAGTATATACCATTGAATATTAAAATCATTTCATCTGTTAGAAACGTGGGCGCAAAATTAGGAAAAATATCTGGAATAGCGAAGGTTCCGGTGCAAAACTTAATTGATTTTAACTTGAAAGGGGCTTTTAAAGGTAAAAAAGTAAAAAGGTAAAAAGAGCCTAGCGGAATGTTAAGCTAGGGTGCTCTTTTTACCTTTTTTTAGGGGGACCAGCGATGGAATCGCTGGGAACGGGGGCGTAACGAGGGGTGTGAAGGGGGTAAGGCTCTTTTTACCCTTTTACCTTTTAAAAGCTCTTTTACCTTTTCTTAGTCAGCACATAATGCTTAGCCATGGCGCCTTCAGGCTCATTGCCTAGCGAATCGGTCATGATGAGGCTGTTGGCATCCTTTACCTTGTAGTAAGATGTCTCGCCGCTCGATGGACGGGTGATTTCTACCACGTTGTTAGCCAATACCTTGAAGATACCGCTCGCTTCGTCGTGACCATCCTTGCGCTCCAGATAGTCGGCTGAGTACTGGTAGGTGCTGTCGGCGTTGAGCGTCAAAACGGTCTTGATGCCCGGACAGTCGGCAGCAGGGAGAGTTCCCTCGTAGGTGCCGGCGATGGAATCGAGAATGACATCGTTGGAATTGAGCGAATCATTTTCAGCATAACTGAGGCTATCCTGGTCAGCCCCCTGGCTATTTGTCTTCTTGCCATTGCAGGAGACAACTGATAATGCAGCGATGACGGCTGCTGTCAAAACTAATTTCTTTTTCATACTATACTGCTTTTTAATTGTTACTTATTTACGGAATGAATCTCTTCTCTTAGGGAGCACTTTCCCCGAGAAGGATTTCTCTTCGCAAAAATAGTGTTTTATTCTGTTATCCGCAAGTTTTACACAGAAAATTATAGAATATTATACTATTTTCTTAATTGATGATGACTGGCACAATCTCTTCTTCGCTAGGCCAATGAGGCAGATAGAAGAGCGGGCGAGGGGTGCCGCCCAAGCCCGTCCAGTCTATCTGTTTCACAAAGTCGAAATCGGGAGGGCCGAAGTCGAAACTTCTGCCGTAGAGCACGATGGCGCCTCTGCCTTCATCTATCTTCCACAAACCGCCCCCGTAGGTGCATTGCTCGCCGGGTGACAGCATGTCACGGTGAAGATAGACACGCCCGAACTTCAGTACTCCGTCTCTGTTGATAATGAATTTCTGAAACATCTCTATTTCTGGTTTATTCAATGAAATCTGTATTCCGATTGATTCAATGTAATGAGAGAATTATTTCTTCTTCCAAAACAGTTTGTCTATGAAATCATAGCGCTTCTCCATCTGGGCATCAGTTTTTACGACGGTATTCACGTCTATCTGAAGTACAGGGGCTACTGCCTTGCCGTTGGTGGATGGCCACTCAGGCAGACCCAGACCATTCGGATTGCCGGTCTTTACGAAATTGACGTAATACTGGCTGAAGATATCGCTGATCATATAATCCTCCGGCTGCCATTTGAACACGCGGTTGGTTGGCAATGTACCCATTGCATACTCGATGTCGGCAGAATGAACGGCTCCCTTGTCTTGTGGCGCAGGAGCCGCATCTTCCTTGGCATCTATCACGCCGCCAGCCAATGCAGCCACCTTGCCCTTGATGGCCATAGCAGGACGAGGATGGCAATAGCGGTAGCGGTAAACAGGCTGTCCGCCGGTCAGCTTGTGCATGTTGCCCCACTTCCATGTAGAATAATCGAGGAAGATATCCGAAGCCAGATTCACGCCCGGCTGCTCCAATACATCCTTATCGCTGTTGATGCCGTAGAGGCGGAAGAGTTCATCGATGTTCTCTTCTCCGAAAGTAGCCTTGGCGCCAGCTTTCAGATTCTCAACGGTTGGCTGCTTGCCCATCAATACCGCCAATGGAGTCATCTCCTGGTTGTTGCCACCAATGAGCAGAGGCACCTTGGTCTGCTCGCCCTTGGCAAAGACATCTACAGGCTGTTCTTTCATAAAATATCCGTCGATGTTATAGACAGGAACCGCTCTTACTTCCGCCAGTTTCATCAATTTCTCGGCAGGCAGGGCACGAAGCTCGTTGAGGTTCTTCATTCCTGCGTTCTTTTTCACCTTCTTTCCGGTTTCCTTACCCATCTTCTCGGCTATTTTCTGGGCAAGCTGCACGCCTTTCTCCTCGGCTTCCTTCTGTGTAGCCACCTTCTTGAATCCCATCACCGAACCACTGGAACCCATTGCCTGGGCAAAGAGTCCCTGACAGAGAGGGGAAGCCATCAGGGCGCTGACCGACATGGAACCTGCCGATTCGCCTACGATGGTGATGCGGTTAGGGTCGCCGCCGAAAGCCTCGATGTTATCCTTTACCCACTGGATGGCAGCCACCTGGTCCATGAATCCATAGTTGCCGGAACCCTTGTAGGATGTTTCCTTAGAGAGCTGTGGGTGGGCGAAGAATCCGAAGATGCCCTCACGATAGTTGGCTGTGATGGAGATGATGCCCTTGCGTGCCATCGCATCGCCCGCATATCTAGGTTCGCTTCCGCTACCTGCCATCAGTCCTCCGCCGTTGAAATAAATGAGTACCGGCAGATGCTCCTTCATGGTCTTTGCCGGTGTCCATATATTAAGGTAGAGGCAATCCTCGCTGTTGGTCTTCGTACCGAAGTTCATATCGCCGAAGAGAGGTTCCTGCATCGGGTTCGGTCCGAACTCCTTGGCCTCGCGAACGCCCTGCCATTTCTGTACAGGCTGCGGAGCCTTCCAGCGGAGATTTCCTACAGGAGGGGCAGCGAACGGAATACCCTTGAATACTGTGATGCCTGAGAGGTCTTTTCCTTCGAGGATACCTTCGGCAGTCGTTACCAGAGTCTGCGCCATCATTCCCATACCAGGGAGCAGAAAGGCGATGGATAAGAGTAGTTTTTTCATATCTTAAATCTGTTTGTTTGCAATGATACTGCAAAAATAAACAAAATATCATTACCTTGTCTTGTTCATGCTTATTTTTTAAATCTTTTTGCAAAAAAAAATAAGGCAGGCCCCTCATGATGAGAAACTTACCCTTTTTTCTGATTGTTGTATTATAAATTCTTGGCTTTTTCCGGTTCATTGGTTGTCACGTAATCGATGCCTTGCTTAAAGAAATATTTGATGGCTTTTAGATTGTTGACTGTCCAGACATTGGTAATCAGGCCGAGTTTCCGGGCTTCCTTGATCCATAACGGATGTTCGTAGAAAACGCTATCTTCGTAATCGATGCCTGCATAGCCTGCATCCTTGGCATCGAGAGGGGTTAGGTCGCCATTGAGATAGGAAACCTTGGCTCCTGGAGCGTGGCGAACGAGATAATCGCAGGCGTGCTTGCTGAAGGAAATATACTCTGTTCTTGCTTCCAGTCCGGCTTCTCTTACCATCTTCAGGGTGGCATCGATGCAGCGGTCTTCATCGCTCTTCTGGATGTGCTCTTTTACTTCGAGGATGAGCTTCATATCGCCCAATGACTTGGCAGCATTGAGATAGTCCTTCAAGGTAGGAATCTTCTCGCCATTCTTGAGTCGTTTGTCCTTGATATCGGCATAGTTGGCATTCTCTATCTTGATGCCGTCAACATCATCATCGTGGAAAACTACCACCTCGCCGTCGCGTGTGATATGAACATCAAACTCTGAGCCGTAAACCCCTATCTTATAAGAGTTCTGAAGAGAAGAGATGGAGTTCTGGGCAGAACCTTCTGTCTTCCAATAGCCTCTGTGGGCAATCACCTGCTGGGCTCTATCCTTGGCTGAGGATGGGAGAATCACTCCCATCAGCAGCATCATATAAATCAAAATTCTTTTCATTGTTTTTATCTTTAATATATTTCTTCAATATGTATTTCGTTATACTTATGAAACGTATTCCAGTCTGCACTTATTGTCTTAGAATCCCATTTTAAACATCACGCCGACAACGGAGCGGGAACCGCCGATGTAGGTTGGGAAACCAATCTGTCGGCCGGAATTACCTGCATCTACGATATATTTCTCATCGAGTACGTTCTTGCCAAAGGCTCCAATCTCGTAGTAAACCTTGCCTGGCTGGAAACGGTAACCGGCTGTGAAGTTGAGCAGTCCGTAGGCATCCTGGGTAAACTCTGGCTCGTCGCTCTCTTCGAAGAACACCTTTGATTTCCATGAATAGGTAGGGCGGAGATAGAAGGAAGCCTTCTCGCCGGTTGGCACGTTCAGGTCGAAGCCGATGGCAAAACTGTTCTTTGGAGTAAGGCGAAAGCGGTTGCCGGCATAAAGCTGTGCGTTTCCGTTGTCATCCTTGTCGTTGAACTTGCCCTCTATGTACGACCAGTTGCCGAAGAGATTCAGGTAGCGGCATGGAGAGTAGCTGATGCTTGCCTCCAGACCGAAACTGTGGGCACGACCTGCATCATCGTATTCAAACTTGCTGGTGGTAGCGTTGAAAACCGATGTCTGATAGTTATACCAGTCATAATAGTAAGCGCAGAAATCGTAATTCAATCTGCCTTGCAGGAGACTTCCCTTTACACCTGCCTCGTAGCTGTAGATGATTTCAGGGTCGAGTGTCTCGAAATCCTTAGGATCGTTGTTGAAATATAGCACTCCCGGACGACGGCCACGAGCCACGCTGGCGTAGATGTTGTTGCGACCTATCATGTAGTTGAGAGCTGCACGACCTACCCACGACCAGTAGCTCTCCTTGGCAGTTACCTTGGCGCTACCCTCTGTAGGGCGATAAAGTATGGCACCAAACATGCTTGGTACGGTCGCTGAAGAGTAGCCTGTTTCCTGATTCTCGTAAGTTCCGCGGATACCCAGGGTGAAGTTCAGATTCTTTGTGAGTTTGAAGGTTCCGTCAGCGAAAACCTCTACAGCCTGATTGGTTCCGTAATTCTTGCCCTGTTCGGTATAGGCAGTATCGAGCGCTTTGGCCGAAATGCCCTGCAAGGTAGCCTGAATCAGTTTGCCGTTATCGCCCAAGCCAGCAAGAACCTGGTCTAAATCCATTCCTACAGCACCCAGAGCAGTCTTCAAATCACCATAAATATCAGGAGTGGTGGTCAGTGCCTTCAGTTTGCCATCAGCATCTTTTTCAGGATTCTCAGGGAACCACTTGCTCATGAGCTGGGCGAGTGCAGCATCTACCATCGGCAGGTAAGCGGCAGGAAGATACTGGCTGAGCAATCCCTTTACATTATCTATCTGACTGCTGAGCGAAGCCTTCACACTCTTCTGGATAAACACTGGATAGAAGTACTGGAGATTCGCCTTGGCGTTGACATCCTGTGATGAATTCTCGTAGAAATAGCTGGCTCCCAGGAAGCCAGAGAAGAACTTTTTGTCATCATAATTGAATCTGAATTCCTGGCTAAACTGAGTTCCCTTCTCTTTTTCCTCGCAGAGCAGGAGTGGGAGATAAGTACCATCTGCATCGAAATGCTCATTGCTGTTGAAGGCTCTGAATCCGGTGATAGAATTAAACGACCAGCGGTTGCTGATGTTGTGGTCGATATTGAGCAGGGCGCCACCCACGTTTCGCTTGATGCCCAACTGCTTGCCGGCTTCCAGGTTTGCAGGACTGTTTGGGTTGCTATTGCCAAAGGCTGGGTTGATGCTATGGAAGGAAGTGCCTGGATAATCATCGTGCTGATAATCGAGTACCACGCCCACGGAAGTATCATCGTTAGCCCACCATTGGGTAGAGTTTCTGAAAGCCAGGGCATTCTTGCCGTTCAGTCTGCCGCCTGCCTCGTTCTTGATGAAACCATCGCGTGCATCGTAGTCGAAGGCAAAGCGGTTGGCAAGCTTGTCCTTGATGATTGGGGTGTTGATGAAACCTGTTACCTGGCGTTGGTTGTAGCTGCCGTAGTTCAGGGAAAGTTCGCCCTTCTGTTCATTTACCGGTTTGTGGCGGATGATGTTGATTCCGCCAATCTCAGCACCTCTTCCGAAGAGAGTTCCCTGAGGACCTTTTACTACTTCTAATCGTTCCAAGTCGAATAGTTCAACGGCAGAAGAGCGGCTTCTAGATGTAGAAACGCCATCCATAAACACGGAAACTCTTGGCTGGGAATAAGCCTCGCCGCCATCTGAAGTTACACCACGAATCACGTAGCCAGGGTTGTTAGGACTCTGCAGCTGAATCTGAACGCCTGGGGTCAACTGAGCCACGTCGTCCATCTGGTGGAGATTGAGTTTCTCCATCACGCTACCTGTTACGGCACTTACAGCCACAGGAATCTCCAAACTACTCTGCTTCTTCTTCTGGGTAGTGACGATAACTTCGCCCAGGGCCTGTGTATTTTCCTTCATCACTACCTTCAGGTTGTTGTCGTCAGCATCCTTGGTGATGGTGTTGTATCCTATATAAGTAAAGGTGAGTTTGTCACCATCGTTCACGCTGACGTGGAACTCGCCGTTCAAATCAGCCTGTACATTCGTGTTTCCGCAGCGAACCACCACGCCAGGCAAAGCCTCGCCCTGTTCGTTGGTCACCTTGCCGTTTACTGAATTCACGCCCAATGCTTTAGAATTAGTTTTGTTTCCTTCTGGAGTATTGTCGGCTTTCGCCTCCAGACATGCTACGCCCTGCACGAGCAGGGAAGCCATTAATACAATCTTAAATCTGTTCATAATCTATTGTTTCTTGCATATTTATTTTTTTCGACTGCAAAAGTAGAATGATTTTGTTACATCGTGGTTTCTATCTGGTGAAGAAAAGATGAAGTTGAAATCAGTATTTTTTTCTTCACTCTTCTTTCATTTCTTTGTAACATGATGGCAACATCCTTTAAATACCTTTGCAGCGGTAAAAAGCATTACAGTATTTTTGAAGAAAGAAATGAATAAGGTATTTAGTTTTATTGCGTTGGCATTTCTGGGATGCGGCTCTGCTGCTGCCCAACAGGTGAATGTTTCTAACGTTCAGCGCCCCAAACTTGTAGTGGGCATCGTGGTTGACCAAATGCGATGGGATTATCTCTATCGCTATCAGAAGCGCTATGGTGAAGGTGGATTCAAGCGACTGCTCAACGAGGGCTTCTCTTGCGAAAACACCCGTATTCCGTATGTTCCATCGGTTACCGCCATCGGTCATACTTGTCTCTATACAGGCAGTGTGCCTTCTATCCACGGAATCGCCGGAAACAATTTTGTGAAGAATGGCAAGAAGGTGTATTGCACGGATGATGAAACCGTGAAGCCGGTGGGATCCAACAGCAAGGCGGGCTTGATGTCGCCTAGAAACCTCTGGGTTACGACTCTCGGAGATGAGATGAAGATTGCATCCAACGGCAGAGCCAAGGTAGTGGGAGTGGCATTGAAAGACCGTGCTTCCATTCTTCCTGCAGGTCATAATCCGAACGGTGCCTACTGGTTTGATGATGAGAGCGGAAAGTTTATCACTAGTTCTTATTATATAAACCAGTTGCCGAAGTGGGTGGACGCGTTCAACAACCAGCATCTGCCAGAGCGTTATCTCTCGGAAAAATGGAATACACTCTATCCTGAGAATACTTACGTTGAAAGTACGGAAGATGAGAACGAGTATGAGGATGGCATCCGCAAGGGCATGAAGGCTACGCTGCCGCTCAATCTTCCAGCCCTTTATAAGAAATATGGTTACAGCATTATCCGCAAGACTCCTTTCGGCAATTCGCTGACGATAGACTTGGCGAAGGCTGCGGTAGACGGCGAGCAGTTGGGTGCAGATGATGAAACCGACTTGCTGGCAGTAAGCTGCTCCAGCACGGACTATATCGGTCATCAGGTGGGAACTCATGCGGTAGAGACCGAGGATACTTATCTGCGCCTGGACAAGGCGATAGCCGATTTCCTTTCTTTTCTCGATGAGAAGGTGGGCAAAGGAAATTATCTGGTTTTCCTGAGTGCCGACCATGGAGCGATGAACAACGTCCGTTTCCTGCAAGACCGCCGCATTCCAGCGGGTAATTGGGATGGTGATGCGGTAGCTGAGAAACTGAATCAGACCCTGGCTCAGGAGTATCCTAACGTGGGCAATTTGGTGAAGACCGTGATGAACTATCAGGTGTTTTTCAACTGTAACATCATCAAGAAAAACAAGTTGGATTTCGCCAAGATTAAGCAGAGCGTGGTGGACGTGTTGAAGGAAGACAGTTGCGTGCAGTATGCCTGCGATATGGAGAAGACGATGACCGAGAGCATTCCTGAGGATGTGAAGATGCGCATCGTGAATGGTTACAACCGTGAGCGAAGCGGTGATGTGGCCATCGTATTGAAGCCGAATTTCTATGCCCACGGCATGAAGGGAACCGATCATGGTGAGTGGAATCCATACGACACCCACATTCCTTTGGTTTTCATGGGTTGGGGAATCCAGCACGGTGCAACCACCAGACAGACATTCATGACCGATATTGTGCCAACCATCGCCGCCCTGCTTCATGTGCAGGCGCCAAATGGTTGTGTAGGTCAGCCGATATTCTAGTATTTTATTTAGAGCCTTATTCCTGAACCCGATTCAGGAATAAGGCTCTAATCGTATTCTGAGTTTTTAACCCTATCTTCATTTTTCTCTCACATCTTTGAAATATGAAACTTATACCTTTGCACTCGGAAAGGGGCGATGGACAGCTTCGTGTAACATGCATCTGCCGCTTCGCCAGCATAATATTAGATGTTTAAAGATGTAAAAAGAAAAATGAAGGTAATTTTTGTAATTCAAGGAGAGGGTAGAGGTCATCTCACCCAGGCGTTGGCGCTTAAGCAGATGCTTCTGCACGAGGGTCATGAAGTAGTGAAGGTTTTAGTGGGCAAGAGCAAGAACAGGGTGATTCCTGAGTCCTTCCAGAATAAGATAGGTACTCCTATCGAGGTTTTTGACAGTCCGAATTTCTTGCCGTCTAAGGACAACCGCAAGTTCAATCTCCTGCGTTCCCTGGCTTACAATACGCTCTTGGTTCCCAACTATCTTTCAAGTATCCATTTGATACGGAAGAATATCCAGAAGAGCGGAGCCGACATCATCATCAATTTCTACGAGGAGGATGTGGAGTTCAGAATCTGGGAGAACCATGCTGAAAGCCGAATCGTTGCCGCCATAGAAAACGCTTACGATACTTATTATTATAGAAAGGAGAACCAGGCTTATGAAGAAGAAAATGATTCCATTGTTGCTGCTTCTTCCCTTGTTGTTCCTGCTCGCCGTGTATGGCAAGGATAGCAAGAAGGAGGAGTCGCGTGTGGTAGTGATTGCCATTGATGGTTTGAGATGGCAGGAGGTGTTTGAGGGCGCCAGGCGCGACAGTCTGATGCCGTTTCTCTGGGAGATGGGCAGGAAGAAAGGCTGCATGATAGGCAACCGTAACCGGAAATCGAAGATTGAGGTGGCAAACGGCATCTGGAAATCCTATGCCGGTTACAGCGAGATGCTCTGTGGCGTGACCGATGATGAGCACATTTTTGATAACCGCAAGCAGTATAACCCCAACCGGTCGGTTCTGGAATTGGCAGAGGCTTGTTCTGAGTACAAGGACAGGGTGAATGCCGTGGCGAGTTGGGATGTGATTCCTTATATCCTGAATTATCGCAGAAGCGAATTGCCGGTGGATTTCCGCTCTCCTCACAGGGTGAGCAAACAGGTAAGAAATGACAGCGTGACTCTGAACCATGCCTTGAAAACCCTCATGGAGAAGCATCCCAAGCTTCTCTTCGTAGAGTTTTGCGAGACCGATTATTACGGGCACCATGGCAAATGGCAGGAGTATCTGAATGCTGCCCATCAGAACGACCAGTTTATTCGCCAGTTGTGGAAAAGCTGCCAGCAAGACCCCTTTTATAAGGGCAACACCACCTTTCTCATTACCTGCGATCATGGTAGGGGAGAAAGCCTGGGCATTCACGCCAACCGTGGCGAAGTAGATTCCAAAGCTTCCTGGACAGAACATGGTAAAGAAATCAAAGGCAGCAACCAAACCTGGCTGGTGGCTTTCGGAAAAGACATTCTGCATCTGGGAGAAATGGAAGGGGGCAGAACCATCTACACCAAGCAGGTGGCTCCTACCATTGCCAGCATCCTGAAGGTTCCGTTTACGAATGATGATAATCAACAGCCGGAGGCTTCGCCGATTTATAAGATTCTCAAATAGAAGATTTATAAGATTCTCACATAGCTTTTTTTTAGCAAGAATAGGATAATAACAAATAAGATTTACAGATTATGATAGGATTGTTCAATGAATGTTTTCCACCCGTCATGGATGGTGTTTCACTCACGGTAAGCAATTTGGCTCGCTGCTTTTACCAGCAGGGCAGGGAAGTGGCGGTGGTAACCCCGGAAATGCCAGGTCTCGATGAGTCTCAGCTTCCTTATTCCGTTTTCCAGTATCGCTCGTTTCCTGTTCCCGGTCGCCATCCTTACCGTTATGGCTTCCCATCGCTCGATTTCAAGTTCCAGAAGCAGGTTGCTGCTCAGAATTTTGAAATCTTACACGCCCATTGTCCTTTCTCTTCGGGTGATTTTGCCCTGAAGACGGCTCGCAGGATGGGGATTCCATTGGTGGCAACCTTTCATTCCAAATATCGTGACGATTTTGAGAGAGTAATTCCCAACAAGGCTCTGGTGGATTATCTCGTGGGCAAGGTGGTGAAGTTTTACGAGAGCGTAGATGAGGTGTGGGTGCCTCAAGCTTCTGTGGGCGAAACCCTGCGCGAGTATGGCTACAAGGGAACCTTCGAGGTGGTGGATAACGGAACCGAATTTGCCGATGCGCCTTATACCGAGGAGATGAAATGGGCAGCCAAGAAAGAGCTTTATGTGGCAGTAGATGAACCCTTGCTCCTTTTCGTGGGGCAGCATATCTGGGAGAAGAACGTGAAACTCATCATCGAGCATTAGCCAAGGTGAAGGATTTGCCTTATCACGCCCTTTTCGTGGGCGATGGTTATGCTAGGGCTGATATGCAGGCGATGGCGGCAAAGCTTGGCTTGTCGGGAAACAGCGATTACCGCAAGGATAAGATTACCTTCTTCGGAAGCGTGCAATCCCGGGAGTTGATGCAGATGATCTATATGGCTTCCGATCTCTTCCTCTTCCCATCCATCTATGATAATGCCCCTCTGGTGGTAAGGGAGGCTGCTTCGCTTCATACGCCTTCCATCGTGGCAAGGGGCAGCAATACGGCGGAAATCATTCAGGATGGAATCAACGGATTCCTCTCGGATAACGACGTAACTGCCTTTGCCAATCGACTCCGTTATATTCTGGAGCGCCCAACCATTATTTCCTGGGCTGCAAAGGGAGCTGAGGAGACCCTGGTGCGCTCTTGGGAGGACATTGCTGTAGAAGTTTTGGACAGATATCAGCATTTAATTGACAGACAACAAAATAGATTAGCCATTTAATCGTTATATTACTATATATAATAAGGTATAGTTTTATTTTGAGAGTAATATGAAAAATGGCATTTATGGTTGGCGGCTTCCATCGGACTGGTGGTCATCGTTGGAATGATGATTCGGGAGTTTGATGTGGAAGTTCTGAGCAGGATAGATTTGTCTCCCAGGTTCTTTCTGGGGGGAGTAATGGGCGTGTTGCTCTTTGCGGTCCAGAATCTGATGCTCACCCTCCGTTTCCGTCATCTCTGCCAGCGTAAGTTATCCGTAGCCGAGGCGTTCC
The DNA here is from genome assembly GCA_003463005.1 of Segatella copri. Lineage (GTDB taxonomy): Bacteria > Bacteroidota > Bacteroidia > Bacteroidales > Bacteroidaceae > Prevotella > Prevotella copri_I. The sequence continues at coordinate 47,107 of QSCI01000002.1, forward strand.
GCATCAATGTGCTCTGCGAGTTTACTTCTGCCGTCACTCCTTCGGCGGTGGGGGGAAGTGGTTTGGCTTTTGTCTATCTCAATCGCGAGGGAGTTTCTATGGGCAGAAGTATCTTCACCATGTTTGCAGCCCTGCTGGCTGATGAGGCTTTTCTTGCCATCAGTTGCGTGTTGCTCTATTTCTGTGTTCCATCGCATCTCTTGTTCAGCTTGGCTGATGGAGTGGGGATTTCTGTGGATGCTACGAACGAATGGATTAAGGGCGGAGTGCAGGCTATTTTTATAGTCAGCACCCTTATCGTTGCTGTCTGGACGGCCATTCTCTACCTCTTGTTGTTGCATCGTCCTCAGTTTCTGGGCTGGGTATTGAAGGGATGCTGCAAGATTCCTTTCCTTCGCAGATTCCTGCCCAAGGTAGAGAAGTTTTCCGAGGAGATGACGATGGCTTCGGAGGAGGCAAAGCTGGAGGGCGGAAGATTCTGGCTGCAGCTGATGGGTTATACTTCCCTGGCGTGGCTGTCGAGATTCGCCATCGTGGTAGCTATTCTCATTGCCTTCCATTGTCAGGGCAACATGCTGGTGGCTTGGTGCCGCCAATGGGTGATGTGGATGATTTCCATTCTGAGTCCTACGCCTGGTGGAAGTGGTGTGGCAGAGTTGATGTTCCGCCTTTATTATGCCGATTTCCTGCCCGATGCCTCTGTAGCCATTCTTGCCGCCATGCTCTGGCGCGCCATCTTCTACTACCCTTTCCTGGTGATGGGCACCCTGGTCTTGCCGAAATGGATTGCTAGAAACTGACATAGAGTCGGGCACTGAGTGCCGTGAAATCTCCATTGTCGTTTTTGATGTATTGGAACGATGGCTGAAGGGAAATGGATTCCGTCAGCTGTCTTTTCCATGTTACTTCCAGCGAATATTCCGAACCTTGCTGGAAGCGGGCGTACTGGCCTGACAGACCGCACTCGTTCTTCTCGTCCTGATAGGCACCGCCCAGTTCGGCGTATCGGTAGCAGGCATTCTGATGACTGGTGTTCTCGGAATACTGTACCATGCACGAAATGTTCTTGTCGCCAGCCTTCCAAACGCTCTGCTCTCCGTAAATCCACCAGCCACAGGTTATTTTGCCCTTGGATTCATCGGCAGAAACCATATCGCCATCCTCGTTTATCGGATATTGACGGGTATGGACGGCAGCACCCGCAAAATATTTTCCACCTTTATGTTCATACTCCAACTGTGACATATTGAAGATTCCATCCTTCTTCGGGCGAACCAGGAAAGGATTGTCGTGAGCTTTCCAGCCATTATATCCCGCACCATTATACAGACTGTTTCTGAATGTCCATCCTCCCTTGGTTACATCAAAGTAAAGGGTCAAGCCCGAATACGGATAGTTGGCTATCGGATAGCTGGATGCAACAGTAGGGAAGATTCCCTCAGAACTGTTCTGGAAAAGTGCCGTAACATCAGAGGTGAAGAAATCCTCGTTCACGTTTCTCACACCCACAAACAGATGGCCCGAATTCCACTCGTGCATGTAGCCCAACACGGCAAGCATGGCGAAGTTATTGTCTGCAACTATATTCGAAAATCCCTGCCAGTCATCAATGATGCCATCGTTGGTCTTTGCCACATGCAGCGTAGCCGCCTCGAACGAATCCTTTCCTTTTCCTATCGGAACACTCAGTTCCAATCTCAGCTGATTAATCAAATTGGTGTTCCTGTTCATTTCCCATTGCCATTCCGAAATATATTGTCCGTTAAAGCTCTGTGCATAAGCAAGGCAAATATTGATGCAGCCTAAAATAATAAAAATAATTCTCTTCATTTCTTAATGTTTTGTATAATTTCTTGTTCGCTTGCCCGCCGCCTGCGAGCATCTTTCTAATTCACGCTGCAAAGATACTTGATATTTTAAAATCCTGCAATACTTAATAATTAGTATTTTTATTTAATCTAAATAAATAAGGCTCTTTGCTATCCTCATTTCTAGGTATTGTGGTTCTCTTATATGGATGGAAGGTTCTGTTCAGTCCTTATTTTTAGGTATTAAACAGCTACCAACAATAATATTTTTTAAAAACTTTGTCTTATCAGATATTATTCGTACCTTTGCATTGTTTAAAAAAGTTAGAAAATGAAGAAGATATTAAATCCATATTTGAACAAGGAGGGTTACAACTGTGTTTGCTGTGCCCCAAACAATCCTGTAGGATTGCATCTTGAGTTTTGGGAAGAGGGTGAGGATGTGCTTACCATCTGGAATCCCGGCGAGAATTACCAGGGCTGGATCAACACCCTGCATGGCGGAATCATCAGTATGCTGATGGATGAAGTGGCAGGCTGGGTTATCAACCGCAAATTGCAGACAACGGGTGTGACGATGCAGCTTAACGTAAAGTACAAGAAGCCTGTGATGACTACCGATTCTCAGATTACGGTGCGTGGTCACATCGCCAGTCAGCGCCGCAACATCGTCACCATCCACCTGACTTTGGAGAACTCTAAAGGCGAGGTTTGTGATGAGGGCGAAGCCATCTACTTCACCTCGGTCCTGACAAAGCCAAGGAGATGGGGTTCGACTGCTGCAAGGTAGAGGGGGAGGTTATGGGGTAAAATCCATTTTCTTTCATTTTACGCCAATCTCAGTCTCAGCGAATTAAGCACTACGCTTACGCTGGAGAAGGCCATCAGGCACTTGCCCACATCGGGGTTATCTGGAAATCAATGCCGAAGATATGAAGGGCGCCGGCTGCCAACGGGATGCAGATGATGTTGTAGATGAACGCCCAGAAGAGATTCTGCCAAATCATGTGAACCGTCTTCTGACTCAGTTTTACGGTTTCCGGAAGTGCCAAGAGGTCGTCGCTCATCAGCGTAATCTGCGCCACATCCATCGCCACATCCGTTCCCTTTCCTATCGCCATACTCACGTTGGCAAGGGCCAAAGCCTGGGTGTCGTTGATTCCGTCGCCCACCATCGCTACCTGCTTGCCTTCGTCCTGAAGTTTCTTTACCAATGCCTGTTTGTCGCCAGGCAGCACCTTACTCTGGTAATGCTTGATGCCGGCTTTCTCTGCCCAGTAGTGAGCCGCTTCCTCCTTGTCGCCACTCATCATATAGACCTCTATTCCCCTTTCCTGCAACTGCTTCATCGCTTCCTGGGCATGAGGCTTGAGGGTCTCTCTCGTCTCCAGATCCAAATCCTCCTGTTTGGTGAAATCGATGTTCTGGTTAGGAATGGTGAGGGTGCCGGTCTTGTCGATGACGAGGGCGTTGATCTTGTGGAGATTCTCCAGCGCCGACGCATCCTTGATGAGAATCTGCTTCTGCGCCGCCTTGCCGACGCCCACCATCAAGGCGGTAGGAGTGGCTAAGCCCATGGCGCAAGGACAGGCGATGACCAATACGGCTACGGCTGAAAGAATGGCCTGTGGAAGAGCAGCGTTGCCGCCTATCAGCCACCATACTAAAAAGGTGATGAGGGCGATGGCTGCCACGGCTGGAACGAAAATCAGAGCCGCCTTGTCCACGATGCGCTGCACGGGCGCCTTACTGCCCTGCGCCTCCTGAACCATGCGGATGATGTGCGCCAGGGCGGTGTTCTCGCCAATCTGCTTGGCTCTCATGCGGAGCTTTCCCTGACTCGGAATGGTGCCAGCCAGCACGTTGTCGCCTGTCTTTTTCATCGCCGGAGTCGGTTCGCCGCTAATCATCGCTTCATCTACATAGGCTGCATCGGGAGTCATGAAACTCTCTGCCTGGGTAACCACGCCATCCACCGGAATCTTCTCGCCGGCTCTTACCTCTATCATGTCGCCTATCTGAATGGTGGAAATCGGAACTTCCTCCATCTTGTAGTCGTTGGTGCCTTCTATCTTCTCGTAAGTCACCAGTCGGGCGGTTTTCGGCTGCATTCCCATCAACTGGCGAATGCTGCTCGCCGTACTGTCCTTTGCCTTTTCTTCCAGGCATCTGCCGGTCAGCACGAAGGTGATGATCATCACGGAAGCATCGAAATAAGTGTGCCATTCTATGCCTCTCGCTCCCCATACCATTTCTCCGAAGAAGGTGTTGAAGGTGCTGAAGAGGAAGGCGATAAGGGTGCTGAGTGCTACGAGCGAATCCATGTTTGCCGTATGATACAGGAGCTGCTTCCAGGCGGAAACATAAAACTGTTTGCCGCAGTAGAGCAGGTTGGCGAGTGCCAGAAGCAGACAGATCTGGTTGGCGAAGGAACTGGTATGATGAGCCGAGGCAGCGCCATCTGAAATCATATTCTGTTCCATACCCAGGGAAATCCAGCCCATGGAGAAACACATGGTCAGAATGGCGAAGAGCCAGGAAGCAAGGGTTCGGCGGCGCAGGAGGGTGAACTCACGGCGGTTGATTTCCTCCACGCTTCTGTCGCTTTCGATAACGAGGTCGTAGCCGGCGTTGCTGATTTCCCGTTTCATATCTTCCAGAGAGATAATGTCGGGGTCATAATCTACCAGGCAGTTCGGCTTGCCAGGGAAACCGAGGCGGAGTTGATGCCTTCTAGCGACTGCAGCTTCTTTTCTACATTGGCAGAGCATACGCTGCAAGCCATGCCTATTACTGGAATTGTTTTCTTCATCTGTTTCTTATATTAATATTCTGAAATCTATAAGCAGAAGTTTTCATGTCTGCTTTTCTGCCTGCAAAATTACATATTAATTATGGAAGAAAAAAGATTTATGGTGAAAAACTTTTGGCTGCTCCATGAAAATCATTATAATAAGGTAGATGAAAAATGCGATGGTTCAGGTAAGGGCACAAAAAAAGGCAGATTCCAAATTGCTTTGGAATCTGCCTCCATCATTTATGGGAGATGATTATTTGACTTCGATGTTCTTTGTTGTCTTAGCCTCCTCCTTAGGAGTAAGCTTTGGAATCTCGACCTCGAGTATACCATCAGCTACCTTTGCTGAAATCTTCTCACGGTCAGCATCCTCAGGCAGCGTATAACACTGCTGGTAGTTGCTGTAAGAGAATTCGCGGCGCAGATAGTGCTCGTGCTTGTCTTCATCCTTGTGTTCCATCTTGTTCTCGATGGCGATGTTCAGATTACCATCGTTATCGATGTTTACACGAACCCACTCTTTCTTCAAACCAGGAGCTGCAACCTCCATGATGTAATTCTTATCTGTCTCCTTGATGTTAATGGCAGGAGCAGTAGCATTCATACGTGACATTACTTCGGTATTGAATAAAGTATCATCAAAGAAGTTACTCAACCAATCAGAATCATTATTTCTACGTGCTAACAACATAATTAAAACCTCCAAATTTTATTTTACTCGTCCTCTCGGTTCCTTACGGCTCCGTCGGGATTTCTGCTTGTTAATATTCTTGTTATTTTTTTTGCTTTCGCCTCGAAACTCCGTCATTCTTCCGAACCCCTTTATCTTTTGGCTTCAGCTTTCACTCTCTGTTTTTGCAACTTATGTGCCAGCGGACTGAAAGTGGTAATGTTGGCACGAAAGGATAAATATTTTAAACTTTTCTGCCAGATGATGCGGTTATCTCAACAAAAAAGTGTAACTTTGTCACCAACTAAATAATTCCAAGAAGCTTGTTTTTTTTGAAGTTTTTTTCAAGAAAACGTACTTTGAATCACTCTTTTTTATTATATTTGCAATCGAAAATCGATTTGAACCTTGACTAAACGATGAAATAGTTATGGAACAGAACTTAAAAACCATATTTTATGCGATGGGTGCGATGATTCTTGCACCCCAAACCCTCTGTGCTCAGTCTGTGAACATCGAAGGCCTAGACTCCTTGCGCTTATCAGGTTCGGTGAGTGTAGTGGAGCCTGAACTTCTGAAGAAGGGTGTGCTCAATAATGCCCTGGATGCCTTGAGCGGACAGACGGCAGGTGTTAACGTCACTACCAATGGTCTTGACCGTATTGCTATGTTGAACTCCGTCCGGGTTCGCGGTACAACTTCTATCATGGGCGGCAATGATCCTCTGGTGATTATTGATGGTGTTACTTCTGATGTGGCGACGCTTGCTACAATCTATCCCGCCGATATCGAGAGCTTTACAGTACTGAAGAATGCCAGCGAAACGGCACTCTATGGTTCCCGTGGTGCTTCGGGCGTTATCCAGGTAAAAACCAAGAAGGGTACGGGTAAGGGATTTCAGATTTCTTACGAGGGAAACTATGGTATAGAGGCGATGTACAAAAGTATGGAGATGCTCAATGCCGCCGAATACATAGCTGCTGCACAGAAGTATGGGCTGGAGTATAACAATAAGGGATATGATACCAATTTCCGCAAGGCGATTACCCGAACCGGAAACATTCAGAACCATTATCTGGCCTTCAGCGGTGGCACTCCGCAGAGCAACTACCGCGCTTCTTTTGGCTATATCGACCATAACACGATTATTCGGAGCAAGGGCTATCGTAATCTGGTGGCTAAGATTGATGTCACCCAGAAGGCGTTTGGCGATAAACTGACGGGAGATTTCGGCGTGTTCGGTTCGTCTTTCAAGAACAATGATATCTTCGACAGTCAGGCGCTTTTCTATTCTGCCGATGCCATGAATCCTACTTATCCTTATGATAAGCTGAACGGCAGTTGGGTGAAGAATGGGGCTGCATCTCAGGTGAATCCTCCCGGTGCCTTGCTCAAGGAGCTTAATGATACGAAGAACATGAACTTCAATGCTCATCTGAAGTTGAACTATGATATGACAAATTCTCTGAGTGTTTCTGCCTTCGGAGCATACAGTTATGCTTCCAACGAGAACAACCAGTTCTGTCCTACCTGGTTTTGGGCGCAGGGCAATCTCTATCGTGGGGAGTTCAAGAGCGAGGACTGGCTTGCCAATGTATCGTTTAACTATCAGCATTCGTGGGGAATCCACAATCTGAAGGCAATGGTGGGTGCAGAATATCAGAAGGATATCCGAACGGGATTCTGGACTTCTGCGAAGGGAATCACCAACAACGACATGTATTACCATAATATAGGTGCTGCTGCATCACGGCCTTTCGGTGGGACAGACAGCAAGTACGAAGATCCGACCCTGGCTTCTGTGATGGGCAATGTCGACTACACCTTATATAATAAGTATAGTCTTTCGGTTTCCATGCGTGGCGATGGTTCTTCGATGGTGGGCAATGACCATATCTGGGGTTTCTTCCCATCCGTCTCTCTTTCCTGGGATATGAAGCAGGAGAAATGGCTCCGTTCTCTCCAGAAAATTACCATGCTGAAACTGCGTACGGGCTATGGACGCTCAGGTAATCTTGGCGGAATATCTTCTTATACCACTTTGAATACGGTACGGCAGAATGGTATTGTTTCGGTGAACAGTTCTCCTACGGTTACGATGGGAATGATTAGCAATAACAATCCTGATCTGAAGTGGGAAACCCGCGCTACCTGGAATATCGGAGCTGATTTGGGATTGTGGAACAACCGGCTGGTTCTGACGGCAGAATATTACTATTCCAAGACCACCGACATGCTCTATGCCTATGATGTGCCGGTTCCGCCTTTTGCCTATGATAAACTGTTGGCAAACCTGGGTTCTATGAGCAACCAGGGTTTGGAGGTCGGCGTTTCCTTCACTCCTATCCAGAAGAAGGACATGGAACTGAATATCAATATGAATCTCTCCTGGCAGAAGAACAAACTCCTCTCGCTGAGTGGTGAATATGACGGAATGCAGATGTCGGCAGCCGATATTACTGCGATGGGTGCCTTGTCGGGTGCCGGTCAGCATGGTGGTTACAACAATGTGGTCTATCAGATAGTTGGTCAGCCTTTGGGGGTATTCTATCTTCCTCATTGCAAGGGAATTATAGAAGATGGAAATGGGCATTACCGCTATGATATCGAAGATTTGGACAAGAACGGAACCGTAGATTTGAGTGATGGCGGTGACAGATATATTGCCGGTCAGGCTACTCCTAAAGTAACGTTGGGTTCCAATATCAGTTTCCGTTATCGCGACTGGTATCTTTCATTGCAGATGAACGGAGCCTTCGGACATAAGATATTCAATGGTACGGGCTTAGCCTACACCAATATGTCGAGTTTCCCTGATTATAATGTGCTGAAGGGAGCTCCTGAGAAGAATATCGTTGACCAGAATGTTTCTGATTATTGGCTGGAGAAGGGCGATTATCTCAACTTAGAGAATCTCACGCTGGGCTATGATATCCCTATCCGAAAGGGCGTGGTGCAGTCGCTCAGAGTTTCGGCGAGTGTCAACAATCTTGCCACCATCAGCAGTTACAGCGGCTTGACTCCGATGATTAACAGCTACGTGGTGAACAGTACGATGGGTATTGATGATAAGCGGACTTATCCTGTTTACAGAACCTTCTCATTGGGTTTAAGTGTTCAATTCTAAAATCAGAAAGTTATGAAACGATATAGATTTTTATTTCTGCTGCTGGCGGCATTGTCTATGACATCCTGCCTGGACGAACATCCTAAGGATCAGTTGGACGAGGATGCCATCTATGGCTCTGCATCTGATATTTATATCAATGCCGTGGCTTCTCTCTATAATTATATAGGTGGAGCTAACGAGAGTGAGGGCATCCAGGGCACCTGCCGTGGCATTTACGATTATAATACGCTGACCACCGATGAGGCGATGATTCCGATTCGAGGCGGCGACTGGTATGATGGTGGCCTCTGGAATGCCATGTACCAGCATCGGTGGAGTGCCGATGACCAGTCTCTTTATGATACGTGGAAGTACCTTTATAAGGTTATCGTGCTGGCTAATAAGTCTTTGGATATTATCAGCAACAAGTCGGCCCTGCTTTCTGCCGCACAGCAGGAGGAATATCGGGCTGAGATAAGAGCCATCCGGGCTATGTTCTATTACTATGCTATGGACATGTTCGGTCGGGTTCCATTGGTCCTTTCCAGTGCAGAACAGCTCCATTCCAGCCTGTTCCAAGGTCAGACAGATCGCAGTTCTATCTTCCAGTTTGTCTTTCAGGAGTTGCAGCAGGTATTGCCTTCACTTCCCGACCAGCACAGCAATAAGGAAGGCAATTATTATGGTCGCATCACCCAGCCGGTAGTCAACTTTCTGTTGGCGAAGTTGGCTTTGAATGCAGAAATCTATATGTATGATGACTGGACCCAGGGGTATGCGAGCCGTCCGAAGGGAAGTGACATTCATTTCTCTGTGCCGGCTTCTGATGCCTCTTTGCGTAATGGCGATAAGGTGGACTGCAGGAAGTTGAATGCCTGGGAAACCTGCATTTATTATTGTGATAAACTGGCAGAAGAAGGCTATGTCCTGGAGTCGGATGATTCATTCAATTTCTCTACGCATAATGAGACATCGAAGGAGAATATCTTCACGATTCCGATGGATAAGAATATCTATACCAACCAGTTCCATTATCTCTTCCGCTCTTACCATTATACGCATGGCGGTGCCTTGGGCTGGGGAAGTGAGAATGGTACCTGTGCCACGATTTCTACGATGAAAGCCAATCATTATGGCGAGGCTGATGAAGATGCCCGTTGCAAGATGAACTTTGTGGCGGGAGTGGTAAAGGTAGATGGTCATGAACTGCTGATGGATAATGGAAAGCCGTTGGAGTATCAGCCTTTTGAAGTGGCTCAAAACCTGACCAACAGTAAGTTTGTCAAGACGGCTGGAGCGAGGATGGCGAAGTATGAGGTGGATAGAACCTCTTATATGGACGGCAAGTTGCAGAGTAACGACATAGTTCTTTTCCGCTATGCAGATGCTTTATTGATGAAGGCAGAGGCAAAGGTCCGAAACGGAGAGAATGGTGATGAGGAGTTGAATAGGATTCGTGCCCGTGTGGGAATGCCTTACCATAAGGCTACGCTCGATAACATTCTGGAAGAGCGGTTGCTGGAGTTGGTATGGGAAGGATGGCGTCGTCAGGATCTCATCCGTTTCGGCAAATTCACCGGTGCCTACGATCTCCGTACGCCTCTTCAGGGTGAATCCTCCGGCTACACCACCGTCTTCCCGATTCCTCAGAAATGCATCGATTTAAATTCTGAATTGGTACAGAATAAGGGATATGTCGATATATTGAAGTAAAGAAACTTGAATAGTGTATATGAAACGAGAAAAGCTCGCCAGGACTTTGATGGTCTTGGTGAGCTTTTCTCGTTTTTATTTCCTGAATCTGGAAGTATCTACTTCTTCATGCTGCTTGGCCTTGTAGCCGCCGAAACGATAGGTGAGGGAGAGGCCGATGATTCTGCCAAAGTACATTTTGTTGATGACGTGCTGACCTCGATAGGTGTCGTGCAGATGGTTGTCGCCTGTCTCGAAGATATCGTTGCAGTAGGCTTTCAGCTGGAACTTGTCATCCTTGAGAGGCTTCCAGGTGAGGGCTGCGTTGAGATAGCCAGAGGCTGGGATGTCGATGATTCCTTGGATGGCGTCGGTATGAACGGAAGCATCGAGGTTGAGAAGCACATGCTTGCCAAAGAGAAAAGTGCCGTTCCACTGGGCTTGACAGAACCATTTGCTGCGGTCGAATGGAAGATCATAGAAGTGGGAATTCTTGTCGTTCTGATATACGCCAGTGAAGGTAAGGCGATTCTGCCACCAGTTGCCTATGTTGATTGGGGCTGTGAGCATCAAGCCTACCTGGTTTACATGGTCGAAGTTGACATGCTTGTATTCCATCTCCTTCTTCTCGTCGCTCTGGTAAGGAAGCTGACGAAATTCATCTTTCGAGTTGTTGAAGAAGAGACTTGCCACGTATCTGCTGTGCAGAATGTAGGTAAGCGAGAGGCTGAGGTCTCGTGATGGCTTCAACGTCGGGTTTCCAACAATCTTTCCATATCCGCCCACATTATAGGTGGTGAAGTTCTTCACCGACCAATAAGTAGGGTAGTCTCTGTCGCAATCCAAGTCGAATTGGATGACGTGTCCTGCCTTAGGAAGATAGGTGATGGAGAGTGTAGGGAAGAGGTTCCACTCATTCCAGATTGGGGTGTGGTAATATTCTTCCATGAGCGATGCTTCCATCGTGAGTTTTTGTCCGAATGACTTGCTGGCTCCGACGTAGAAACTCATTTGGTCTTCGTTTTGAATGGTGTTGCCATCAGAAGACTTGTTGTTGTTTTCCTGCGAACTCTTGTCTCTTGATGTGGTGTAATTGATGCCGTAGTTCAAGCCCCAGTCTTTTCCTAAGTCGTGCTCCTGCTTGAGGTAAGCGTGCCATTTGTCGATTCGCTGCTGGCTTGTGATGTCGTAAATCTCATCGTAGAGACTGCTTTTTAGCCATTGTTCATCCGGTGAATTATAATAGGTGTATTCTGCTCCTGCCGAGAAACCGAATGGTGTGGAGTAATCCAGGCGGAAGTTGTGAAACTGACTCTTGGCATGGATTCTGAGAAGGGATGTGAAATCGCCATCATCCTCTGACGTTCCTCTCGTGTTATTGAGTTGTGAGGTGTAGGCAAAACTGAGCTGATGATTTTTCGCCAGATGATAGTTGATTCCCAGTCGGATGTTGTGGTTGAGATGACGTTTGATATTGTCGCTATGTGTAGAGAAGGCATAGGAAGTGCCATCAGTCAAGGTGTGGGCAAACTCATTTTCATAGTAATAATATCTCTTGCCATGACCGAAAGAATAGAGCATGTCTATTTCCCATTTCTTGTTGGTGAAGAGCAAGGAGGCGCGCTCTGTGTAACTGTTGCGGTTCTGGTGGGTGTAGCCGCCGAAGAACTCGCCTTGCAGGGAGTGAAAGCCTGTGTTGTGCTTCAGCAGGAGGTTGATGACTTGTCCCTTTACCTGATAGCGGGCTGGGGCTGAATAGACAACTTCAGCGTTGGCGATGCGGCTGGTAGGAATCGTTTTCAGAAGCGAATAGAGCTGCTCGCTCGTCATGGTGGTAGCCTTGCCGTCTATCATCACGGTTACGGATTGGGCGTTGAGAGTCAAGGCTTCATCTTGTTCGCTCACGCCAGGCAGTTGCTTGATGGCTTCATAGGCATTATCCACCGGATGGTTTTTGATGAGTTGAGGCAGGTCATAGGTCAATGCTGCTCCTTTCACCTTTACGATAGGTCGGTTGCCTTTTACCATCACATCAGGGAGGGAATGGATAATGCTGTCCATTTTCAGGGAATCATTTCTGTTTCCTTGTGCCCAGCCGGCAAGACTGATGGCCAGGCAAGCGCTTAATATAACCAATCTTTTCATATTCTTCTTATCTTTTTATCGTTCTTTCGGAAAAAACTCCCGATTTCGGTTGCAAAAGTACTGTAAAAATCTCGTGTCAGCAAGGAATTTTGATTATCAAGTCTTATCAGAAGTGTTATTTAGTCTTATCAAATCAGAAATAATTCCCTGAAAAGTATCTTACTTATCTTCTTTTTTATTACTTTTGCAAGCATGAAAGAGAAACGAAGAATATTCATATTGACAGTTATGGCTTGCTTTTGTACATTGGTAATGCAAGCACAGGAAGTGAAGAGTGTTTCTTTGGATTCCATTCCGAAGGCATCTTTACCTAAGGAAGGTATGTCGTTGGAATATTCTCGTCCTTCGCTCGGTGGATTTCCTGTACTTCAAGGCAAATCTTATTACTCTGAATCGAATGCACCTTGGATGTCGGAAGAAGGAAAACCTTTGGAGATTGCGCCGAATGCAATACCTCATATTTCTCTTCTTTCCCCGAATTTGGGTACGATGGCGGTATATTCTTCGGGTATTGAAGTCACAGGACTGATGAATAGGCAGACTGCAGGGGTTGTTTATCAACAAAATTTCGGGCGTTTTGTTTTTTCTCCTTATGTCGGGATAGAAAAGATAAACACGGGAGTATATGGATTTGGCAATCTCACCAAAGCTTCTTTTGGTGGACGAATGGCTTATCAAGTAAACGACTGGCTCACAGTGGGATTCTATGGACAATATGTTCCAACGAAAACCTCTGACCCTCGAAGCGTCATCATGTCTCCTTTCAATCCCAAGAGCAGCTATGGTGGCTTCATGGAAGTGATGTTCAATCAACATTGGGGGATAGGAGCCAAGATGGGACGAGAGTTTGCGCCACAAAAGAATGGTAAATGGGGATGGAAGAATACCACGGAGGTTTATCCGATTTTCAGAAAATGAGTATTGAATTCATCTGGAAAAATCTTTAATAAAGGAAAGAATGAAGTTACATCTTAAATACATAGTTACGCTCGTCATCGCGGCTCTGGTCTGCATCTTCGCATATCAGACCTATTGGCTCGTGGGGCTTTATCAGTCTCAGGAAAAGGAGGTTGAAGCGAAAATTAAGGGTGGAATGGAGTACGCTCACTTCATGGAGATGAAGAAGCGAATCGAACGATTGCGCAATGATGATAAAGGGCCTCATAGACAACTGACGGGTACTGTTGCTTTTTCTATGGATGAAGACGATGATATAGATCAAAAGGTAAAGGTGAAAAAGGTTCGTGGAGGAAAGATTGTTCAGTCTGTTCAAACAACTTTTACCAAGCAAGAGAAGCGTAGTGAAGATGACAAGGATCAGGAATTGATGATGATGATGTCGGGTAAGCTGGCAACTATGGTGCAACAAACACTTTTTGGCAAATTGAATGAAATCGCCAAACCTGACATCAATGACTATGACAGTGCATGGGTTGTCAAGATGCTTTCAGACAGTTTGTTGGTGGGCGACGATATTCATCCGCTTCCGCATCAGATTCAGCTTTTTGCAGGAAAGAAGGTTTTGGCGAAAGTGACGACGAAGGGATATGTGCCTTCCGCCAATGCCAAGCAATACCAATATGTGGTTTGTAATGAGGGGGAGGCGAATGAGGAGAAATATGTCCTTACCCTAGAGCCGCTTACGATGACTGTGCTCAGCCAGATGGCAGGCATCCTTGCCACATCGCTCTTCATCATGCTCATCCTGGCTTTCGTCTTCTGGTTCCTGATTCATACGATGCTCAAGCAGAAGACGCTTGATGAGATGAAGAGTGATTTCACCAATAATATCACGCACGAATTGAAGACTCCGATAGCCGTAGCCTATGCTGCCACCGACTCCCTGCTGAACTACGGAATGCTCCAGCATCCTGATAAGGCGCGCAAGTATCTCACCATCGCCCAGAAGCAGTTGCAGACGCTCAGCGGATTGGTGGAACAGATTCTGTCGATGAGTATGGAACGACGGAAATCGATGCTTCTCAATATTGTGGAAGTTCCAATGAAGGAGGTGATTGAACCATTAATCTCCCAGCATCAGCTGAAAGTGAAATCAGAAGAAAGAACGGATAAAAAGGTGAATATTTCGTTGTCCGTAAAACCGGAAAATCTGATGGTTCATGCTGACCGGATGCATTTCTCAAACATCGTGAGCAATCTCATAGACAATGCTATCAAGTATTCTGAAGATAGCGTGAAGATAGAAATCAAGGCTTTCCAAAAAGCCGAGGATGAAGTGCTGGTTTCCGTATCAGATAATGGAATCGGTATTGACCACGATAAATTGCCTTATATTTTCGACAAGTTCTATCGGGTGACTGATGGCAATAAATATACGGTCAAGGGCTATGGTCTCGGCCTTTTCTATGTCAAGAGCCTGATGGATAAAATGGGCGGTTCTGTTTCCGTAGAAAGCGAGCCGGGAAAAGGAAGCTGCTTCACCCTGCATTTTCTTAAAGGTAAAAAGGTAAAAGGGTAAAAAGTAAAAAAGAAACAATGAATAAGATAAAAGTATTACTGGTAGAAGACGAAACATCCTTGGCGATGATTCTGAGCGACACCTTGGAGGCGCAGGGCTTCGAGATGCGTACGGCGCATGATGGCGAAGAGGGGCTTCGTATGTTTGATGAACAGAAGCCTGATGTGTTGGTTGCGGATGTGATGATGCCCAAAATGGATGGTTTCGAGATGGTGCGCCGTATCCGCAAGACGGATTCCCGTACCCCTGTGCTTTTCCTCACGGCTCGTTCGGCGGTGAATGATGTGGTAGAGGGATTTGAATTGGGTGGCAATGATTATCTGAAGAAGCCGTTTGCCATCCAGGAGCTCATCGTCCGTATCAAGTCGCTTTGTCATCGGGCTTCTGCAGGAAATATTTCTTCTGAAGAACAGGAAGGGGGAAATGTTTCTCCTGATAATCCGGATGCTGCTGATCAATGGCTCTTCATCGGTCGTTATCGCCTGAATGTTACCAGTCAGATTCTGCAGTTGGAAGGTAAGGATACAGAACTGTCACATCGTGAATCCGAAATCCTTCGCATGCTTGTGGAGAGCAAGAACAATGTGGTAGAGAGCAAGGATATTCTCCTGCAACTCTGGGGCGATGACAGCTTCTTCAATTCCCGCAGTCTCCATGTTTTCATCACCAAGCTCCGCCACAAGTTATCTGCCGATGAAAATATCAGAATCATCAATGTGAGGGGAATTGGGTATAAAATGATTTGCTAGAATCTTGTAAAAGAACTATTCTTCCTATCTTTCAACAAGCGCATCGAATGCTTCTTTGAAGTATTTGTCGAACCACTCGGCTGGGTGATCTGTTATCTGATGCTTGCCTGATTTCTCGATGTGAATGGCAACAATGTCGCCAAAATCGGAAGTACCATCAATGAAAAGAATGTTTTCAAAAAGTGGTAGAGAGGCTCTTACTCGTTTGATGCCTTCCGTGAAGTTATATTCTATCACGTCTTGGTTTACATTATGACCGCCCATTGTGTATCTTTGGATAACACGAGATAGAGAATCTTCTTTCGAGGATAAGCCGAAAAAGATGAGGCTGATTTTATAACCTGCATCTTTAAAATCCTGAACAAGATTGACTGGCAAATCTGTAGAGAAGTTCGTTTCGAAAGCAAAATTCTTGTTTTGTGAAATGGCTTCTTCTTTTTCTTTCATCAATGAAGAGATAACAGTTCCATCTATCCATCGCTCTATCCAATCAGGATGTTCGTTTCGAAGAGACATTGCTAGAAGGTCTCCGTCAAAAGCTTTTACTGTAGAATAAAATATTCCAAGCCTACTTTTGCTAGCTCCATTTGGACCGGCTATAATTGTAAATTCAGGTCTTCTTTTCATAATCTTAATAGAAAAAGAGGTGTTACGAAGTAATTAATGGAGTAAGTAACTCATTTTCCCCTTTCCTGGAGCTGCAACTTGTTTTATGATAGTATATTCGCGTGTCGCAAAATCAAGAGTTGCTTCTACATCGCTTCCATCAGGATTAGCAAGATAGGTTTTTCCGTTTTCAAAATACGGCACGGAAATGCCTTTCGCCCACGCTTCCAGGTAGATTCGTTCCACCTCATCGTGTACGGCATTATTGGTTTCCCGAATCGTCTTGCCATTCGAGAGTCGCCAACCTTCTATTTCTTCATATTTGCACATAAGTCTTTAACCTTTAGAAAACCTTTGAAAAATCTACTGCAAAAATACGAGGAATCTTTTTAATAGCCAAATGTTTTAACCTCTTTTTTCTATCAGCTCTTATCTGAAGCATCAGTTTTTGAAAGTTTTTCCAAAAAAGGTTTGTGGTTTCAAGAATAATGGCTAATTTTGCGGGCTGAAAGGGGAATCGCTTGATAGGCGATGATTCTTGGAATGATATAATATAAATAGGATATGGATAGGAAAAATGATGGCCTCAGACTGATGGATGGGGCTGGATATAAGAAGATAATAATAGCTTGTGACTCTTATAAGGGTTGCCTTTCGAGCAGAGAGGTAAATGAGGCGATTGCTTCGGGATTAAAGGAATGGAATGCGGATGATGCTTCTCCCGAAATAAGGAAATTGTCTCCTGATGCTGCTTCTGAAATGAAGAAATTGGATTCAGATGATGCTTCTCCCGAAATTATTACCCTGGAAATGAGTGATGGGGGAGAGGGTATGCTCGATGCTTTCCTCTCGGCGATGAAGGGAGAGCGAGTGAAGATTCATGCCCATGATGCGCTGATGAGATGGATTGAGGCGGAATACGGAATCGTGGATGATACGGCGATTATCGAGATTGCGCAGACCGCAGGACTGGCTCTGATTGAGCCTGAACAGCGCAACCCGATGAAGGCTACTTCCTGGGGCGTGGGCGAGATGATAATGAATGCTTATCGCCGGGGCGTGCGACGTTTCATCGTGGGCTTGGGTGGCAGCGCCACATCCGATTGCGGTATCGGAATGCTCAAGGCGATGGGCGACGATTGGAAGAAGATTCGCCGGGAATGCAGCTTTGTGCTGGCTTCGGATGTTACCAATCCGCTCTGTGGCGAAAATGGGGCGGCTCATGTCTTTGCTCCTCAGAAGGGAGCTGATGCTAAGATGGTGCAGATGTTGGATGATAGGCGAGGAAGTTTGCCGAGGTAAGTGCCAAGCATTTCGGATATGATAGGAGTGAGGTTCCTGGGGCTGGTGCGGCCGGAGGACTGGGTTATGCATTCCTGCAATATTTCAATGCAGAGGCTCGTCCAGGGGCTGAACTGCTTTTAGAGAAAATAGAGGTTGATGTGCTCATTCAGGATGCAGATCTCGTGATTACGGGCGAAGGTCATAGCGACCGTCAGACCTTGATGGGGAAGTTGCCGCAAAGAATTCTTGAGCATGTTACCAATCAGAAAATATGGCTAGTATCGGGCGGTGTTAGCGATAGAAAGGCTATGCTGGATGCAGGATTTGATAGAGTTGTTCAGGTTACTCCTGAAGAAATGTCATTGGATGAGGCGATGAAGCCAGAAGTGGCTCGTAATAACATTATAAAGGCAATTCGTGAGCAATTTGCTTTGTAGTTTCAGTTATAATCTGTACCTTTGTGACCGTTTTCAAATAAGGTAAGAATAATGAAGTATATAATTTTTGATTTTGATGGAACCATCGGCGATTCGCAGAGTCTCATTGTGAAGACTCTGCAGGATACGATGCGTGCAAGAAAGCTGGAAGTGAAATCGGATGAGGCTTGTGCCAAGACCATCGGTCTTCGATTGGATGAGGCCTTCGTTTCGCTCTTCGGAATGAGTGCTGAGGAGGGAATGGAATGTGCAGCAACCTATCGCGAAATCTTCCTGGATAACAAGAAGACGATGATCGTGCAGCCCTTTCCTCACGTAATAGAAACCCTGAGAGAGTTGCATCGCTGTGGGTTTGTATTGGGTATGGCCAGCAGTCGAAACCATTGCTCACTGGATGGATACGTGCATCAGATGCAGCTGGAGGATATATTCTCTTCCATTGTTGCAGGCGATGATGTGGAGCATGCGAAGCCAGCACCTGATATGGTCTTCAAGGCATTGAAGGAGATGAAGGGAACGGCAGATGAAACTCTCGTGGTGGGCGATATGAACTTCGATGTGGATATGGCGCATCATGCCGGCTGCAAGGCCTGTGCCGTGACTTATGGCAACGGAAACCGCCAACAGCTCGCCTCTGCCGAATGGATCATCGATGATTTAGCAGAACTCCTGGAAATCGTAAAAGAATAAACTGAACTCTGAATAAAAAGATAATTTTATCCTTGCTGGAATAAAAAAGCGGATAAAGTTATCTTTTTATTCATTTTTTTATAGTAACTTTGCACCCGCAATTGGTTCGCTGCCACCTTCTGCCGCCTCAGGCAGGATGAGTGCGTAGTGATTAAAAGGGAATCGGGTGAGAAGCCCGGACAGTCCCGCTGCTGTAAGCGTCTTATTGCGGCAAGCACCATGGTCACTGACATTTTTTCGGGAAGATCGCTTGCCATGAGTTTTGCATCTTAAAAGAAGATGCTGGGAGGACGCAAGTCAGAAGACCTGCCGTTGCCATCGGAAACAATATGATGAAAGAGTGTCTTTAGGATAAGAGATTCCGATGATTCTATCCAACCCCGTGGGATGGGTTCGTGATGGAGACACAGATAATAATATAAAAGATAGAATGAATGAAGGCATTGAGGATATTTTGTCTCGGTGGCTTGCTACTGTTGTATGCACAAGTGGGTATGGGGCAAGATTCCATTCGTACCGAGCATTTGCAGGAAGTAAAAGTGAATGCTCGGCAGCACCGGATACTTACGAGCACATCGCCTCTCCAACTTTTGGACAAGGGGGATATGTTAAGGCTCGGCGTTACGGATATGGCCGACGCCTTGCACCGAATGCCAGGCATCAATCTGCGCGACTATGGTGGAGCTGGAGGAATGAAGACGGTAGCTGTGCGTGGATTCGGAGCGGGACACACGGGCGTGAGTTACGATGGTGTGCTGCTCAGTGAATGTCAGGGCGGCGAAATTGATGTGTCCCGTTATTCGCTCGACCAAGTGCAGACTTTGCGACTCACCATTGGCGACAACGACGACATCTTCATCTCGGCCCGGCAAGCCTCGGTGGCAGCTTTGCTTGCCATCGAGACCATGAGCGAGATTCCCATCGACAAGCAACCTCACCTCTCTACTCAGTTGCAGGTGGGGTCCTTCGGATATGTCTCGCCTTATCTGCGCTATGTGCAGAGATTGTCAGATAGGTTCACTCTCCAGGCGATGGGTGAGTACACCTATGCCGAAAACGACTATCCTTTCATTTTGCACAATGGTAAATATACTACCCATGAGCGAAGAACCAACAGTCGTATGAACTCGGGGCATGGCGAACTGAATATGCACTGGATGATGGGCAGACGAGCCGACGGCATGAGCCGGAACCAATTGTGGGCAAAGCTCTACTATTATGACAACGACCGACAGTTGCCTGGCATCGTGAGATATTATACCGATGTAACAGCCGAACAGTTGCACGACCGCAACGCCTTTGCTCAGGCAAGGTGGCAAGCCAGAAGTCTCGATGACCATTGGATGCTGAAGGTGCAAGCCAAGATGAACTGGGCGAGCTCTGCCTATCAGGACACGCTCGTGGCAAATCGGCGCAATGATGCTACCTACTGGCAGAGGGAATATTATACTTCGGCAGCACTGATGTGGATGCCGGATGATGGCTGGGCGCTGGATTACTCTGCCGACTGGATGATGAATTCGCTCAACAGCACTCTCGCCACCGACCTGCGACCTCATCGACATGGTATCCTGCAGTCGCTCTCCGCCCGATATGCGAAGGGAAGATGGGTAGCTCTTGCCAGAATATTGGCTTCGGTTTACCTCAACAGCGTGGGGCGCAAGATAGAGACTCTGCAAGGCAGCGCCAATCCTACCAAAGCAGGACAGGCTGCCAAGGATGCACGCCGGCTTTCGCCATCGCTTTCGCTTTCTTATCGGCTTCTGGGGAATGGTACTGCCAGCGATGAGCTTTATCTCAGGGCTTCGTACAAGGACATCTTCCGGGTTCCTACTTTCAACGAGAACTATTTCTTCCATTATGGAAGTTCAGATCTGAAGCCTGAGAAAACCCGACAGTTGAATATCGGGTTTACGTGGAAAAAAACTTCTTCGGGAGATGGGGGAAACGGCGAATCCCTACGTTATAAGGGATGGAATGTTCAAGCAACGCTGGACGGCTATTGCAATCGGGTGACCGACAAGATTGTGGGCGTTCCTTACAATATGTTCGTTTGGCGTACTGTGAACTTGGCACGGGTTGATGTCGTTGGCGCGGATGCCTCTTTGCGTGGCACCTGGCAGATGGCTCCGGGGCAGCAACTCTCGCTGCAAGGGTCGTATAGCTACCAGCACGTGGTGAACCATACCGACCGCTCGTCCAGATATTATGGCAATCAAGTAGCCTATATCCCTTTGCACTCGGGCAGTATTGCCTTGGGGTGGGAGAATCCCTGGGTGAATGTCTCGCTCCATGGACAAGGAATGAGCAAGCGATGGGCCAACAATGAGCACTATGACGGCACCGAAGTGGGTGGTTACTGGGACATGGGGTTGACGCTCTATCGTCAGCTGGACGGACTGACTTTTTTGGGGAAATCCCTGAGAGGTGTGAAGGTCAGGATGGATGTGAAGAACCTGCTGTCTGAGCAGTATGAACTCGTAGGGCATTATCCGATGCCTCGCCGCAGCTGGATGTTAAGCATCGGGTATAACTTCTAGATAGTAACAAATTAGATTCAAATATAAACAGAAAAAGAAAATGAAAAAGTATTTATTAGGTTTGGCGGTGCTCTTGATGGGTACTGCAGTGATGACATCATGTAGCGACGACAACGATGGTCCTGAGACTTATCTCCAGGAGTACAGCACGGGCGCTTATGTCGTGAATTCAGGTAACATGTATAACAAAATTGAGAGCTCTCTCACAGCTATCGACTATGCTTCAAGCACAGCCACACAGAAAGTATTCAAGGCTGCTAACGGTCGTTCGCTCGGTAATACTGCCAATGATGGCATCGTATATGGCAACAAGATTTATCTCGCCGTAGATCAGAGCAACACCATCGAGGTAATCGACAAGAAAACCAAGCAGAGTATCAAGCAAATCAAGACTACAGACCTGCTGGGCAAAGCCGAGGGTGCTGAGCCTCGCCATATCATCGCTGACGGTGGCAAGGTTTATTTCACCACATACGGTGGCTATGTAGCTGCCGTGGACACCATAAATTTCGTCCTCGCCGACAAGTATAAGGTAGGCAGCTGTCCAGAGGGCTTGGTCATCGGTGGTAGCAATCTCTATGTGGCCAACAGCAACTATGGTAAGGGTGGCGGCAACATCTCTTGCATCGACCTTTCTTCTAAAAAAGTTGAGACCAAGAATATCGAGGGTGTGAACAATCCTACCGGTATCTATTATGCTTCGGGTCTTTTGTATGTTCTTGACAACCAGTATTATGATGCTTCTTGGAATGCTTATGGCGAGAATTCCCTGCGCACCGTGAACTTTGCCGAGGGCAAGTCACAGAAGGTAGCAGATGGCAACTATGCTGTATGTGTAACCCCTGGTGCTACAACACGTATGCAGGCGGCTCATCCTTATTTCTATGTGCTCAATGCACCTTTTGGCGGCACTCCTAGTGTGAGTGTGCTTGCAGCAGGAAGTACACAACCACAGGCGATGACGCTCTCAGAGATGCCTGTGAGCCCATGCGGCATTTTCGCCGATCCATTGAACGGTCATATCTTCGTGCTCTCTTATAAAATGGGCGATAAAGGTACTCCCGACTATAATGGTAACGGCTATGTAGTGGAGTATGACAGCGCTGGTCAGAAGCAGCATGAGTATGAGACTGGCGTAGGTTCTTGCGCTATGTTCTTTGACTCTGCCTACAAGACAGCATACGCAGAATAAGATGTCGCGAGACAGATGATTATATAACTCATCCAATCCATGGGGAAGTGTCGTTTCGGCGCTTCCCTTTTTTATGTGTCGGGCATGCTGTTTTATATATTTTTTTTGCGCCAAAGAATTGCCATATTGCCATATTGATAGGTTATCACTTTGATTACGAATGCATTATATGTATGGCAATTTTCTGTTCTTCGGTTCTATCTGCCATATATTGCCATAAAAACAGCGAAATATAGGTGTTTTAGAGGGATTTTGGGGTGAAAACTAAGAGAGCATTGAGCAAAAATCCTTTTTTTCGGTTCAATGCTTGGCTTTTTCATTTGTTTTTTTGCAATTTAACTGACGACATAGAAGAAATTACGTCCCGACGTAGCATCTGATACGTCCCGACGTAATAATCATTATGTCCCGACGTACAGCCAGATACGTCGCGACGCAGTTTCCTGAACGTCCTGGTTGCATCTGGTAAAGCTTTTGAAAACGGCTGCATAGAAACAAAAAAGGTGTGTCTTAAGGCAAAGACACACCTTTTCTTTTGTTTTTTATTGTTTCAGAACCGAGTTCTTCTTTATCTTTTTCGAATCCTTATTCCTCCATCAACTTGCGATAGCGACCCTTCTTGATTTCTGTATCGCCCAGGCGGCGCGCCTTGTTGATTTCATACTCAGAATAGCTGCCCTCGAAGAAGAAGACCTCACCATTGCCCTCGAAGGCAAGAATGTGGGTACAGATTCGGTCGAGGAACCAGCGGTCGTGGCTGATAACCACTGCACAACCGGCAAATGCCTCCAAACCTTCCTCCAAGGCACGCAGCGTGTTCACGTCGATATCGTTGGTTGGCTCATCGAGGAGCAAAACATTACCCTCCTGCTTCAATGCCAATGCCAACTGCAGACGGTTACGCTCACCACCCGAGAGAACACTGCAGAGCTTGCTCTGGTCGGTGCCCGAGAAATTGAAGCGGCTGATGTAAGCACGCGCATTCACATCTCTGCCACCCAGACGCAAGGTTTCGTTGCCCTGGGAAATCACCTCGTAAACAGTCTTTTGTGGGTCGATGTCCTTGTGCTGCTGGTCAACATAAGCCAGCTTCACGGTCTCACCCACCTCGAATGTTCCGCCATCTGCCTGATCCAAGCCCATGATGAGGCGGAAGAGGGTAGTCTTGCCGGCTCCGTTAGGACCGATCACACCTACGATGCCGTTAGGAGGAAGCATGAAGTTGAGGTCGTTGAAGAGAACCTTTTCGCCGAACGCCTTCTTCACATGCTGAGCCTCAATCACCTTGTTACCCAGACGAGGACCATTAGGGATGAAGATTTCCAGCTTTTCCTCGCGCTCCTTCTGCTCCTGGTTGAGCATCTGCTCGTAAGAGTTCAGACGAGCTTTACCCTTAGCCTGACGGGCCTTAGGCGCCATGCGAACCCATTCCAACTCGCGCTCCAATGTCTTGCGGCGTTTAGAGGCAGTCTTCTCCTCCTGAATCATTCGCTTGGTCTTCTGGTCGAGCCAAGAAGAGTAGTTGCCCTTCCATGGAATACCCTCGCCACGGTCCAACTCCAGAATCCACTCGCTCACGTCGTCGAGGAAGTAGCGGTCGTGGGTTACGGCGATTACGGTTCCCTCATACTGCTGCAGGTGCTGCTCCAGCCAGTCGATGCTCTCAGCATCCAGGTGGTTGGTAGGCTCATCGAGCAGGAGTACATCCGGCTTCTGCAGGAGCAGGCGGCAGAGAGCCACACGGCGGCGCTCACCACCCGAGAGATTAGTAACAGGCCAATCGCCAGGAGGGCAGTGTAGGGCAGCCATCGCACGCTCCAGCTTGGAGTCGATGTTCCAGGCATCGGTAGCATCAATGATATCCTGCACCTCAGCCTGACGCTGCATCAGCTTGTCCATCTTATCAGGGTCTCCGTAATATTCTTCGAGACCGAATTTATTGTTGATGTCCTCGTATTCTGCGAGTGCATCATAGATTTTCTGCACACCCTCCATCACGTTTTCCTTCACGGTCTTGTTCTCGTCGAGCGGAGGATCCTGAGGCAAGTAGCCCACAGAGTAGCCTGGGCTCCAAACCACCTCACCCTGGGTAGGTTGCTCAAGTCCTGCGATGATTTTCATCAACGTAGATTTACCGGCACCGTTCAAACCGATGATACCGATTTTTGCTCCGTAGAAGAACGATAGGTAGATGTTCTTCAGAATCTGTTTCTGGTTTTGTGGGATAATCTTAGATACGCCCACCATTGAGAAGATGATCTTCTTGTCGTCAACTGTTGCCATGTATATAAATAAATGTGTATTTGTGAATAAATTGCCGAAATAGGCACTAACAGTTGCAAAGATACATTATTTTTTTGAAATTCTCGCCTTTCTTTCAAAGAAAAGTTGTATATTTGCATTGATAACATCAAATAGAGGCATTTTGTAATGCTTCTTTCATCTTTTAAAAAGAAAGGATATTTATGGATGCAACCTATATAGACCTGACTGTTCGCCTGTCTCTGGCTCTCATTTTAGGAGGAGCGATAGGTATCGAAAGAGAATACCGTGCCAAGGAGGCGGGGTTCCGCACTCACTTTCTGGTAGCCCTGGGTAGTGCACTTTTCTGTGTAGTTTCCCAGTATGGATTTGGCTTTGATCTGAAGGATTCCTCACGTGTGGCCGCTCAGGTGGTTTCGGGCATCGGATTCCTGGGCGCTGGTACCATCATCTTCCAGAAGAATGTGGTCAGGGGCTTGACTACTGCTGCTGGTTTGTGGGTGACGGCTGCTATCGGATTGGCTTGCGGAACGGGTATGTATGTGGCTGCAGCTATTACTACGATGATGGTGTTGATGGGATTAGAGGTGCTGAATTATCTGATACCGCAGTTGGGAACCTCTACCATCGAACTGAATTTCTCTGCTCCATCAAGGGACAGTGTGAAGGAATTCATCGGTAAAATCAAACAGAAAGGCATGGAAGTTCATTCTTACGAACTGAAAGAACGGAGATTTTCTAAGGAAGAATTTGTGGAGGCGAGCATTGAAATAAAAGCCAAACGGGGGTTCCATACGCTGGAGATTCTGGATTATATGAATGATTTCTCGGATGTCACGATTTCGACGATTAAATAGAAAGAAAAGATAAAAAGGAGTTAAGACCATCATCTTAACTCCTTTTATCTTTATATGCTTAGAAAATCCTAGCCAGATAGTCGTAATGTTCGCCTTCTGCCACGAGTTCGCCATGCAGACCGCAGCTTTCGACAATGGATTTGAGCAATGGGAAATCTACGTAGAGCCAGTCGAAACAGTCTCCCTTAATGTCTTTGTAAATCATCTGATAATCCACTTCACCATAGTAGGCACCATTCAGATTGATGTCGAAACTTCCGTCTTCATTCTCATAGATATATTTGAGGTCGGAGGAATCGATGAGAATCTGACCGCCCTTGTTGAGCAAAGCCTTGAGACGATTGAAGAGGGTAGGGAGATGTTCTATCTTTCCGGCGATACCCGTTCCGTTCATCAGGAGGAGGATGGTATCGAACCCTGTTTCCAGATGTTCATCGAAAAGATTGATGCATTCCGCATCCATCACTCCTCTCAACTTCATCGTTTCGCAACTCAAGGGCGAAATATCTATCGCCTTCACTTCCAATCCCTTCTCCTGCAAGGCGAGCGTATGGCAGCCGCTGCCGGCTCCGATATCCAGTACACGTCCTTTTGTGAGTTGCAAGGCCTTCTGCTCCAGCATCGGCATCTCCTCAACTTTTCTGAAGAGATGTTTCACCGGCATTTCGTCCTCTTCGAACATAGAAGAGAGCACACGTAATCTTCCTGCTCTTCCCGATTTCTGATAATCAAGGATAGCGGCACCCATCGGGTCTTTGTCTTTTGATAATATCTTTGTATTCATTTATTTTGCAATTTTTGAGTGCAAAATTAATGCTTTTTCATTGAATATGCAAGTTTTGAGGAGATATTCTGCTGCTTCTTAATATTTCTCCTACCTTTTGCTTTTCGCTTTCAAAACTGAATTGCTGATAGATGATACTGGCATTCTGCAAATCTATGATATGGGGAGCCATCAGTTTGAGGGCTTTCATCTTGCTGTCACCAAAAGTGAATATATTCATCATGCTGACGGCTTGGGCACAAGAATAGTAACAGCCGAGGCTGGCCACTTCTATCAGGTCGAACTTATTGTCATCAAAGCTTGCCTTCTTTACCTTATTATATAGTTTGGTGAAGGAAGCATCATCGAGACAATAGCCGTAATCCATTCTGCCATCTGGATCACATCTTCCATCGTAGAGGGGTGGAGTAGGGTGTTGTGGCTGCTGTACATTCGATGTCTGGCTGTTGGGTTCTATGATTCTTGTATCGTACTGCACAACCTTTCCGTTTCTGTCGAAGAAGACCGTGATGTACTTGGAATCTCCAAACAGATAATTATATTTGTCATATTCCCATTTGTCCCCATATATATTGAAACTGGTGAGCTTAGGCTCTCCCAAGATGGCTATTACTTCCTGCTTGGTCATTCCTCGCTCCACGTTTCTTTTTCCTTTAGCCGAAGCCGAGAGGCATACGGCAAACATCAATATGGTTGTGGCGATGAGCGCCATTACTTCATTTCTTTTCATAAGCGATACTGTTTTTATAAGTTATTATATTGTTTTATGGTTGCAAAAGTACAGCTTTCTTTTGAAATAAAAAGAGAAGGATTCCCTAAAGTAGAAGGGAAAATCCCTATTTCCGATTTTGGTTATTTGTTTCACTTTTCGGGAATGGCTGTGATTATAAAAAGAGATTATCATTTACTGCTAAAGCCTAATATGACTGAATAAACGCACTGAGATCTGGGTAAGTAACGAAAGGCGTTTAATCAGATTCAATGAACTAATATATTAAGTATACGAAGCCTGTTTCTAGAAGATTCCGACTGCTGAGCCTAGTGGCAACCCTCTTTAGTTGTACGACTATGTACCAACTTTTAGGTCGAACCATGAAGCGAATAAGTTTACGGCAAGACATCCGCAGCAAAAAATTGTGGCAGACACAACAATGACTCGAAGTAATACAAAGAAGAAAAATAAAATGAAAAAGTCCGTGAGCAAATGAATGTCCACGGACTTTTTAAATTATCTTATTCTTATAAATGTCTTACGCCTTGAAGCTCTCCAAGTCTTCTGCCTTGAAGTTCTGGATGTATGCTGAATGACCGAGAACTTCTTCCTCTGCCATGCGAACATATACATTTGCACTCTTGGCAAACAGCTCTGGTGCCTTGGTTGCATCGTCGAGGATGAGGAGAGACATTACGATGTCGCCTGTCATGTTGTAGAGACGGCGAGCCAGGAAGTCGTGAACTGCCTGATCGTTAGCTTCCTTCACCTTGTTGATGGCTGCCTCGTAAAGATCTACGAGCTTAGCTACACGCTCCTTCAATGGCTTCAAGTCATCTGATACCTCGTTCTCCAACATCTCCTTGATGATGCTGAGATAAGTACCGTTGGTGATGTAGCGGATGGCTGCAACTACCTGAAGCTGGGTGGTTCCCTCGTAAATAGAGAAGATGCGGGCATCACGGAACAGGCGCTGGCACTTGTACTCCATGATGAAGCCAGAACCACCGTGGATGCTGATGGCATCGTATGCATTCTGGTTGGCATACTCTGAGTTCATACCCTTAGCCAATGGAGTAAATGCATCAGCAAGACGGGTGTATTTCTTCATCTCCTGACGCTCCTCTGGAGTGAGCTTAGTGTCGCGGGCGATGTCTTCCAAAGCCTTGTAGATATCTACGTAGCGGGCGCAGCAGTAGAGGAGTGAACGGCCTGCATCCAACTTAGCCTTCATTCTTGAAAGCATGTCATAAACGGCTGGGAAGTTGATGATCTTCTCACCAAACTGAGCACGCTCCTTGGCATAAGCCAAGCCCTCATTGTAAGCCTCCTGCTCAACACCCACACTCTGAGCTGCAATACCCAGACGGGCACCATTCATCAAAGCCATCACGTATTTAATCAATCCGAGACGGGTGTTACCGCAAAGCTCTGCCTTGGCATTCTTGTAAACCAACTCGCAGGTAGGAGAACCGTGGATACCCAACTTGTGCTCGATGTGACGAACGGTTACGCCACCATCACGCTTGTCGTAGATGAACATAGAAAGACCACGACCATCCTTGGTGCCTTCTTCAGAACGAGCCAGAACCAGGTGGATGTCTGAGTCACCATTGGTGATGAAACGCTTCACACCGTTCAGACGCCATGTGCCGTCCTCATCCTGTGTAGCCTTCAGCATTACGCGCTGCAAGTCAGAACCTGCATCAGGCTCAGTCAAGTCCATACTCATGGTCTCGCCAGCGCAGATGCGAGGGATGTACTTCTGGCGCTGCTCCTCAGAACCGAACTCATAGAGTGTATCGATACAGCTCTGGAGCGACCAGATGTTCTGGAAACCGGCATCGGCAGCAGCAATGATTTCAGAAGCCATAGAGAAGATGGCGTTAGGCAAGTTCAAACCGCCGTAACGACGAGGCATTGACAAGCCCCAGAGGCCAGCCTTGCGGGTAGCATCGAGGTTCTCGAATGTCTTGCTGGCATAGATCATGCGACCATTTTCCAAGTGTGGACCTTCGAGGTCAACATCCTCAGAGTTTGGTTCGATGATGTTAGCAGCTACATCGCCGGTAATATCCAGCAATCGCTTGTAGTTCTCGATGGCATCCTCGTAGTTTACTGGAGCATCTTCAAACTGGTCTTTTTCTACATAATTTCTTTCCTTCAAGTCCACAACACGCTTCATAAGCGGATGATTCAAGTGGAACTCTATCTCAGGATGGTCTGTATAATAATTAGCCATTTTGCTTTTCTTATTTAAATAATGTGTAATGCAGATTACTTAGAATTCTGCTTGTAGTACTTGATGAGCTTAGGAACCACATCCTCAACATTGCCGTTGATAACGTAGTCGGCAATCTTGTTGATTGGAGCATCAGGATCGTTGTTTACAGAGATGATGATGCCTGAATCCTGCATACCGGCGATGTGCTGAATCTGACCAGAGATTCCGCAAGCGATATATACCTTAGGATGAACGGTAACACCAGTCTGACCAATCTGACGGTCGTGATCTACCCAACCTGCATCTACTGCAGCACGAGAAGCACCTACCTCACCATGGAGGAGATGAGCCAATTCGAAGAGCTGGTCGAAGCCTTCCTTGCTTCCTACGCCATAACCGCCGGCTACGACGATGGCAGAACCCTTCAGGTTGTGCTTGGCAGCCTCTACGTGGTGGTCGAGTACCTTTACTACGAAGTCCTCAGCAGGAACATACTTGCTTACCTCTGGGTAAACTACTTCCTTCTTGCACTCACCCTCGTAGATGCTCTTCTGCATCACGCCGGAGCGGACTGTTGCCATCTGTGGACGGTGGTCTGGGTTTACGATGGTAGCCACGATGTTACCACCGAAGGCAGGACGAATCTGATAGAGCAGACCCTCGTAGTGCTTGCCGCTCTTCTTGTCGTCATAATCACCGATTTCAAGCTCTGTACAGTCGGCGGTAAGACCGCTGGTCAATGAAGAAGAAACACGAGGACCGAGGTCGCGACCGATAACGGTAGCACCCATCAATGCAATCTGAGGCTTCTCCTCCTTGAAGAGGTTGACGAGAATGTCTGTATGAGGAGCTGAAGTATATGGGAACAAACCCTCAGCATCGAAAACAAATAATTTATCTACACCATAAGGGAGAATCTGATCCTCTACCTGACCCTTGATGCCGGTACCAGCCACGATGGCATGGAGTTCCACGCCCTGCTGGTTAGCGAGCTTACGACCCTTGGTGAGCAATTCCTGAGATACTTCGGCAACGGTTGTGCCTTCTACCTCGCAATATACAAATACGTTGTTCATTGTCTTTTCAAAATTATCCGATAATACTTTCGTTCAACAATTCCTTCATCAGTCCGTCGATGTCTTCATCGCTGCTGGTCAAGGTCTTGCTTTCCTTAGCCTGGAACACGATGTTCTTCACGGCCTTCACCTTGGTAGGTGAACCGCTCAGACCGCACTGTGCAGGGTCGCCATCTACATCGGCAACGCTCCACTGGTTCAGAGTGAGGTAAGGGCGCTCTTCATAGAGGTTGGCCCAAGGCTCATCACCCTTGCGCTCCATAGGGCAGGTAGCGTATTTATATTTCATTACGAGCTTCACGTTGCATGGGCGACATGGAGCAGCACTTCCGTTTACGGTGATAACCAATGGCAATGGAGCCTCAACAGTCTCTACACCACCATCAATGAGGCGGCGTATAGTAGCCTTGCCATCCTCTACCTTGAGGATTTCCTCTGCGTAGGTTACCTGGTTCAATCCCAACTTCTGAGCCACCTGCGGACCTACCTGGGCTGTATCACCATCGATAGCCTGGCGACCACCGATCACGATGTCAACGTCACCAATCTTCTGGATACCAGTAGCAAGGGCATAGGAAGTAGCCAATGTGTCAGCACCGGCAAAGAGACGGTCGGTAAGCAACCAACCCGTATCTGCACCACGATAAAGACCCTGGCGGATGATTTCGCCAGCACGTGGAGGACCCATGGTCAAAATACCAACTGTAGAACCTGGATTCTGCTCTTTCAATCGGAGAGCCTGCTCCAATGCGTTCAAATCTTCAGGATTGAAGATTGCAGGAAGGGCAGCGCGATTTACTGTGCCTTCGGCGGTCATCGCATCCTTACCCACATTTCTTGTGTCAGGTACTTGCTTGGCAAGTACTACGATTTTTAAACTCATATTTTTAAAAATGGTTATTGTTATAATTTCCTAAGTTTGTTAGTGCTCAGTACTCAAGTTGTACGTCGTCTAGTGCGATTGTCAGACTTGCTATCGTCTAATAAGTTACTGTCCAATGTTCAATTTGGGACAAAACACGGGGGCAAAAGTAACACTTTTTTATGGCTTACGCAAATATTTTATAAAAAAAATGCCCATTTAGTCTTGCTTTGTGCGCAAAACGCAAGAAATGTGCAAGTTTTTTAGAACGTCCGTACTTAACTTTGCTGGCTTATTCAAAGCTCTTGAGTCGAGCGATATATTTGCCCAGAATGTCGAATTCGATATTCACTACCGTTCCCACTTCGATGTCGCAGAAGTTGGTATTCTCTCTGGTATAAGGAATGATAGCAACGGTAAATGTGTTGTCTGTAGGATCACAGACGGTGAGTGAAACGCCGTTAACGGTAACGCTGCCCTTGTCGACCGTGAAATAGCCTTTTCTTGCCATTTCCTTGTTGAGCTCATATTCGAAAGTAAAATAAGTAGAGCCATCAGCGTCTTTCATTGCGATACATTTGGCAGTCTCGTCCACGTGTCCCTGTACGATATGACCATCCAGACGGCCGTTCATCACCATCGAACGTTCCACGTTTACCTTGTCGCCCACCTTGAGCAGACCGAGGTTGCTGCATTCCAAGGTTTCTTTCATGGCAGTAACGGTATAAGTACCGTCCTTGATTTCCACCACGGTGAGGCAGACGCCGTTATGCGCCACGCTCTGGTCGATGCCGAGTTCATCAACAAAAGAGCATCTCAATGTGAAGTCGATGTTCTCCTTATCATGTCTGATAGCTACGACGGTAGCCATTTCTTCTACGATTCCACTAAACATATATTCTATTTTTATTTGGTTTCATTATTATTTAGAATGCAAAGATATTGCATTAGCTAGAAACAGCCAAATTATTTAAGTTCTTTTGATAAAATAAGCAAGATATATTTGTTTAATTGCCATATTTTTTATATTTTTGCACATTATAATATATAAACATTTGAAGACAATGGAAATCAAGGAAGGATATATGCCCTTCATGGGCTATCAAACATATTATCGTATCGTAGGTAAAACAGAGGAGGGCAAGAGCCCTATCATCCTCTTGCATGGTGGACCAGGCAGTACCCACAACTATTTCGAGCTATTGGATAGGGTAGCGGAATCAGGTAGAGCTGTCATCATGTACGACCAGTTGGGCTGTGGCAACTCATTTGTGGAGGGACATCCCGAACTCTGGACTCCTGAGACTTGGCTCAACGAACTCTGTGTGCTCATCGACTATCTCCACATCGACCATTTTCATCTCTTGGGACAGTCGTGGGGTGGCATGCTCGCCATCATCTATCTGATAGAGAAGCAAGCAAAGGGCGTGAAGTCAGCCATCCTCAGCAGCACTCTTTCGAGCAGCAAGCTTTGGGCAAGTGAGCAACATCGCATGATTAAGTTTATGTCGGAGGAAGACCAGCGTGCCATCGCTGAGGCTGAGGCGAAGGATGACTTTTCGAGCGAGGCGTATGCCAAGGCGAATGAACACTTCATGCTCCTGCATTGTGCCGGTGAGGTGACGGAGGATAGTCCAGAGTGTCTTCGCCGGAAGAAGCGTGCTGGTGCTGAGGCTTATCTCCATGGTTGGGGACCAAATGAATACACCCCGACTGGCACGCTTCGTGATTATGATTACACCGACCGCCTTGGCGAGATACAAGTGCCATGCTTGGTGATGAGTGGCACCAACGATCTCTGCACTCCTTTGGTGGCAAAGACCCTCTATGATGGTATCTCCGATTCCAAGTGGCATCTCTTCGTAGGAGCCCGCCACATGCCTTTCGCCGAGCAAAATGATGAGTATTGCCAGGTGTTGGAAGAATGGTTAGGGGAGAAAGATTAGGCTTCTTCAAACTTTAGAAAAATGGAATTTCATCCAATCGATTGGACAAATTAAAATAAAACCGTCCAATCGATTGGATGAAATGTATAGAATCAATAATCAATATTAGTAACTTAAAGAGAGCTTTTCTCTTTTTCTGGTGCAAAGGTAGTAAGTTATTTCCAAACTTGCAAGAAGGCACGATTAGGTTACTCAGTTTCCCTGAGGTTACTATTACTGATAATGAATGGCTTGTGAAATGCAGATTTAACGATAATTAATGTGAACAAGCTATGTTAATAGAGAAACTATTGTTTCTTGAGAGTTAAGTTGGGCTCTATTCCATTGATGCCAAGTCCTAGAATGTTGGTAACTTCCCTGCATCCACAATCACAATTCTTAGCCGATGAACATCCATTGCAGACTGTTGGCTGATAAGAGCGGAATGCAAATTTGTTCCAATAATCAGTATCCTTAATCCAAGGTTCTTCGAAAACATTTCCTACGATGTGAGGAGAATGATTGCAGGTTCTTATCTGTCCTGCAGGATCAATGACAAAGAAATCTTTTGCAGCAGCGCATAGATACCCTACATGTATTCTTTTGTAGGAATTAGCAGAAGCTATGATGCACTTTGGTATTTCTGTACCCACATTTCCATAGCGATTAGCTAGTGTTAGTACTTCTTCTGCAGTATCAAGCATTCCGTTGATTTGCTCTGTGGAAAGGCAAAGTTCATTCATATATTTCAAACCACGTCCACCAGGCAGAAAACGGTTGAGAAGAATTTCTGTAGCTCCATTGATGAGGGCAAGCGATATGGTCTCAAATAGCTCATAATAGTTCTTTTTTGTAACGGTAATGTTTGCTGTGCATTCTAAGCCGATTTCTTTGGCTTTCGAAAAGTATTCTAACACATAATCTGCATTAGCAACTCCTGTATGCTCTTCAAATGATTGGTAGCCAGGAAGGCTCATGCTAAGATGAACATTCATTTCCTTGAAGAATTTGAGATGTTCTTCATTCATGAGTCTTCCATTGGAGATGAGTATGATGGGATAATCTATTTTCCTCTGATTACCAATTGTTCTGATGTGCCTTATGATTTCATGAAGGTCTTCTCTTAGCAATGCTTCTCCGCCAGACAAAGAAAATGTCTTTACTCCATAGTCGTATAGTTTTTCTATTACCCATTTCCATTGTGTGGTAGATAGTTCCTTTCCTAATGGATATGAAGAGTTAGGCGCATACCAAGGGCATGAGCAAAACAAGCAATGGTGATTGCACCTATATGTCAGTTCCAAAGCGACTGACTTCGGAAGTATGGGTATGCTATTCTTCATTGCTATCATTTTCGTTTATTTCTATTCCCGTCATTCTCTTGATAGTATCTTGCTCATCCATAATGCTATGGTAGCGATCATAACTATCTTCAAAATAAGACTCTCCTTTTAAGAATGCCAATACGGCTTGATAGTCATAAAGTGATTCCATATCAGTTATAGCTTGATGATAGTCCTTGTCGCTTTTTGTCTTGAAGCAGAAAAGATGGTACGCATTTTCCTCACAGATATTATCTTCGGAAGTAATGGTAAATCGAAAAACTCTGCTTCTTCCTTCGCTTCTAGGGCGCATGAACCACATATTACTTCAAGAGACGCATCATATCCCAAATCTTTTATCTCTTTGATGATGGAGTTGAACATTTCTTCATCACTGTGGAAAGCTTGATAGGTCAATGGACGATGGCAATGTTGGCATATTGTGGAAAAACTATCTATCATTGAAGGTTCATAGCACATGGCTCCCATGTGATTTGCCAGATACGTTGGCAGCTTTTGAGCAGCTAGTTCCTTTAGCTGCTCAATAAGTTCTTCTCTATTTAATGAATGTTTCATATTTCCTTCCTATTTAAATTGCGTAATTCTAGTGCGTTGGTTGCATGATGATGCATAGCATCTTTTCCTGATGCTTTTGCATATCTTCAGCATTCCACTCGTATCCAAATTCACGCTTGATACCATTTTTAATGCCTTCATCATAATTGTCTTGGCACATCTGTAGCATTATTCTAAATTTCAAGGAAGCCACGCTTACTTGATTTGATTTGGAATCAAGATAACGATTCTTCTTATCTATAGGATTCCAGTTGGAGCCAGAACTATTGGCATCGGAACCAATCATGGCAAAATTGCCAAAGCAGTTTATCTCTTCTGATGTGATAGGCTTATCTTCTCCAGCTTTTGCCTGAGGATAGTAATGCTCAAGGCTTTTGCGAGTTCGAGAGAAATAGAAATTGTCAAATGTATCAAGGCCAAAGTCGCTGCATCCCAAGGCGGTAAAGAATTCAATTCTAGCTTTTGAACCTTTCTTGGCTCTGTTTCCTCGCAATTCTTCTGCGTATTTCTTCCACAATCTATAGTCGGTATAGTTGAATACAAAGAGAGGTATATTGCTTGAACCTTTGGGATAGACATCATCGAAGGGACGATCCACATTTTCCAATTCAACACTCTGTTTGCCATTTCGAATGATGGTTTCATCGAAACTATTTGGCTTTGGCTGGTTTCTTTCATTCAGTTTGTTTGCATCCAAATATACATCGAAGAAGTACTTGTCTGCTAAATTTCTCACGAACTTCAAATAGTTATCTTCATTCCAGTCCTGGAATAGGTGCAACAAGCAGTAGAAGAGATAGTTCTTGCGTTGCTTGGCTGTAAATGCCACCTCAAACATAGATAAAAGATGAACCAACTCTCTTTGTTTAGACTTGTCTTTGTCAATCAAATCTGCCATGTAGGCAGACTTGCCCTTCTTGCAGTAATATTGTAGTTTCCAAGGATTCTCAATGGCTTTATCTTCACCATTTATGTGGTGCACCATGTAGTTGTCGAGATAATATTTTGCCAATAGCAGGTTATAGGCAAACTGCTTGACAAATTCTGGAGTGAGCTTGACTTTGTCAAACTCATTGATAAGTTCCTTGTCATCGAGTGTGAAGTCTGATGGATTAAAATCTTTCTCTTGCATTCTTGTAATTTTGAGAACAATCAACAGAAAATTTGGAAAATCAATGATTGGTTGGAACGAATCGTTATAGTCAATTTCGCTCACCTCCTTTTCCTTTTTTACAGGAATATCGAGTAGTTTTTCTATTGTCTTCATCCCAAAGGAGTTGTCTAATTGTTGTGGCGCAATAGGAAAATCGTCAAATCTCTCCAACTTGAAGTTGCTCATATCTTTACCGAATATCTCAGTCATGTTAGGTAACTTTTGTTGGATATAGAAACTCATATCGCTACAAGCCTCCCAAATTTTGCAGAACTTTTCCATCGCTTTATTGTCATTCTTCAGTTGATCACTCAATTTGGCTTTTACAATTTCATGCTTTTCAAGTTGCTCGCCACGAGAGTTCATTACTTCAAAATAATGATTCAACTCAACATCCTTAGGCACACGATAATGTATGATATGCACATGGTTCAAAAAATACTCCTTGAATTTGTCCATATCAACTTGATTTTCACCTACTATTTCCTTTAGTGCTTCTTTGGCAAAGTTATAGCCATTCTTTATGCCAAGGTCATATTCCTCCCCAAAATCAGAATCTTTTACTTCCTTATTTTTCTCAAACTTAGACATGACTTCTATGGTTTGAGTAGAAGCTTTGCGTGAGGAATATGCAAGTTTGTTGGTAACCTTCTCGCCCATAGCAGTGAGGATAATGTATATTGTAGTAAGACGTTGTTGTCCGTCTATAACCTCGAATACATTCTCGTCACGTTTAAAGGTTACAAGTGTTCCGATATAGTATATAGGCTTGTCTATGACCATGGAGTCATAGATATCCTTTATTAATGCAGAAATCTCATCTCGTTCCCAGGCGTAATTACGCTGATAGATGGGAATTTTGTAGTAGGTAACTGTTCCACTATTGACATAATAGATGTCTTTTACAGAACATTCTTTCAGAATATGTGATAAATCTTTCATGCTTGTCATTATTTATAAAATCCATTTTCCTTGAAGAAATAGAGGTAATTGCAAGAAATTTCAATCTCATCTTTGGCATCTATATTTTTGCTAGTACTGCTGCTTTCAAGTACTCTACCGTCATATATGTCTCCGATTGATAGAGAACATAATTTGTCGGCAAGGGCACTGAGAAGGGATGTTGGGGAATCTTGTCGAGCAATTAATTGGTACATGTTAAAGCCATTGATGATACCAAATTTGTTGCTTTCGCCCATAATGTAATTCTGCGCAGACAACCAGCCCAAATTTCTATATTGTGCTCTCAGAGAGTAAGCCCAAATGAAGGCATAGACTACGAATTGCTCAAATTGTGCCAAATCTTCCTTGGATGGGTAAGTTTCAGGGCAGAACCGATCTACGTAAAGCAAGACTGATGTGTCAAACAGCAAACGTGCTATGCCATTCCCCGTTCCTCGCTTGAAATATTTATCGAGAGTCTTTACAATCTCATTGTCGTTGATATAAAAACCTTCGTACTTACTATTGTCTTGAATATCTTTCAAGATGTTATAGTAATGTTTGGTATATTCGAAAAAAGGCTTACCTGCAATGATTGGTGTATTCAATTGGAAAGCGTTGATGTTACGTATGCCTGATACAAATGGCATTGCAGATGAATTTACCATGTCGGCATAGCAATATGCTGCCTTGAAGAACTGGGCATAAGGAGTTTTGGCATAACGAGTAATGCCCTTGAACATTTGAATGTTATGTTCATTGAGTACATTAGCTTTGTTACCATTTACCCATTCCTTGATGCGATAGAGATAGTTGCCAAAAATATTAGCCAAGTTGCTTTGGGAGACTTGTTCCCATCCTTTGACAATTTTTTCTGTTTCTTCTTCGCTTACACCTGCCATCTCTCGTAGATGATATGCCTTCAACAAGTCGTGAGGATAGAGAGCCTTGCCACGAGCATTTTGAGAATCGAAGAATTGGAAAGCTTCTGATATATCTTTTGTAATTACAACAATCAGTTCGCAATTATTTTCAATATACCCTTTCAATCTTTCTTTTTCCTTCTCGTGCTCATCATTTTTATCTTCAGACTTCTTACCTATGCGGCGACACAAAGCCTGATAATTGTTTGGAATATTACGACTGTTATGCTCATTGTTGTAAACTGACTGCTGTAAGAAACTGATATTCTTTTCGCCTAATGCAGTTAATAACAGAGAGAATGTGATGGTACGTTGCTGCCCATCTACAATGTCATAACGGTCTCCTTTTTGCTGGTGCAAGATGAGAGTGCCTACTCTATACTTTTCTTTGTTGCTATTCATCGCTTCGATGATGTCATCAAGCAATTGGATGGCATTGCGTGCTGTCCATTTATATGGTCGCTGATAGATAGGGATGTTGAGGCTAACATCTTCTATGGGCTTATCACCATTCGTTATCTTCTGGCGAAGAAGTAAATCACCGATGGTTGTTATTGATAATGTTAAGTTGCTCATTGTATATTATATTTTTTGTGACATAGTTACCAACATGGTTACCGACATAGTTACTATTGCTCTGTTACTAGCTCTGTTACTAGCTCTGTTACTGTTTATACAGTCTCCAAGAACAAAAGTCCCTTTTTGGTCGTTCTGTATTGTTGCTTAGGACTTGTCGGCTTATCTGGTACCGTAAGTTCCAGATAATCATGAAGTAGCAAAGGTTCGATGAATGCCTTGAAGTTCCATTGTTGATACGTAACACCAATTAAATCGTATATTTCCTTTCTGTATTTTGGTTCTTTGCAGAACTTAAGAATGGATACAACTTTGTCTGTTGCATCTGTATATGTATTATCACCTTCAGCTCTGTTAGTAGCTCTGTTAGTAGCTCTGTTAGTAGCTCTGTTAGTAGCTCTGTCATTATCCAACCAAAAAGTGACAGTGCTGGTACAAATATCACTCTCAAAAGTCACGTCATTTCCTGTGATTTCCTTCCACTCATTCATCATGTCGAAACCATAACCGATGGTTTCTGATAGATTTACCAATCTGAATATCTTGGCGATAATCGGGTTGCGAGGATTGGAGTAGAGATGGTTGCCCAGTTGAGATATTGGCACAGGATAGCCACCGGCATTGAAGAACTCGACTCTGTCGGTGTAGATATGGATGCAGGAGTGAATGGTGCTGAAAGGGTCGAAGTGGGAGAGCATATTGACCAATGCCTCTCTCAGAATCTTGAATTGCGAGCGGTCTTCCACATTGAATCCCTCGTCGTTCATCATGAATGGAGTATCCACGATGAGGCGCAGTCTCCTAATCATAATCTGAAAATACTCCCAAAGGTTCTCTTGCTCTGGGATGCGATAGGTATAGCGAGTTCGTGCTTCTCTCACGCTTCTGCCAGGAATCTCCACCAAGTCCATCCAAAACGTAGGAACATAACGGCGACCCCATTCTTCTTTGCCAAAGCACATCAAGCCGCCATAATTCAGATGTCCCTCATTGTCGGCAATTCCGATGCGCTTGCAGAAGTCGGCGATGTCATTGCCTATCAGATTAGGACGAGGACTATAGAGCTTGAAGTAGTTGCGATAGTCACGAATGGTATCCTCATTGAGCATGGAGAGGTCTGAGTCTAAGAGTATTTGCTCAGACTTGATGCCGAATGATTGGTTATGAAACATGGCGGTTATCTCGCCATTGGTAGCTCGCTGGTCTCCACTGCCGAATCGGATGAATGTATTCTGTGGATTGTTATAGTAGATAGGCTTGTGGGGTGATGAGGCAATATGAAATGCCAAGACCTTATGCCCATCTATATGATAGAGCATGCTCTTGGCATCGACTGGCTCATTGAACTTTTGGGAACGCAAGGTGCCCAAGAAGTCTTGTTCCAACTTCTCTGCATTGTCAACTCCTGATATTTCAAACTTCTTGCCATTCTGCTTTACTCCAAGCACTATCCATCCGCCGGAAGTGTTGGCGAATGCACTTACGGTTTCCCATATATTCTTAGGGAGTTCGCTCTTGGCCTCCTTAGCCTCGAAGTCCTCCCATTCGATGTCGTTGATTCTGTCTATCAGCTCTTCCTTTGTCATAATAATGATGATTAAATTGAAATATAGAATTTCTTCCTCCCTTCACTTCAAGAAATAGATAGGAGCATGTTGGGTGCCTTCCTTCTCCATGATGCCTTTCTCGCAGAAATGGTTGAGCCACTTCTGTGCCATGTAAGGAGTCAAGCCAAAGAGGATGCGCAGGATGCGAGTGGTGATATAGCGGTTCTCCTGGAGATACTCCTTGATTTTCGCCAATAGCTTTTCCTCAGAGTATTTTGTAGATTGGTTGGAATAGCGGGAGCGGACGAAATGGACGTTGCGCTGTACTTCCTCCATTAGCTTACCTTCTGGTCGGAAGTTGATGCCGGTGATGCGTACTTCCTTGCCCGTAATCTTCTTGTCTGGATTCTCCTCTGGCATCTCTAGGCTAGCGACATGGAGAAGTAGCCTATCTCTGGGATATAAAAGCGGCGTCCCATGGAGAATTCTTCCACCAAAAGGTCATGAAGCTCTGCCAACACCGCAGCCACATCTCCCTTGGTGAGTGAGCAGCGGCTCTGGATTTTCTCTTGCAGTTGCTTCTCGGTCATAGGTTCATGCTGCACGATACGAATGTATTGGCGCTTTTCTCCTGTGCCCTGGGCATTGTTGAGCATGTAAATGTCGTATTTCAGTTCCATATTTCTTGTTGTTTGATGGTTCGTTGTTTTCTATATTCTTTGTCTTCTATGAAAGATGATGCAAATATATATAATAATGTGATAACTTGTATCTTTTGGTGTAAACTATTAGGTTTATTTAAACATTGGTATATGTCATGTGATTATACGGCATTTGTCATCCGACCGTATGGTAAGTGTCGTATAATCACATGACAAATGTCACGCAATCAATATAATTGCTTTCTTGCATCGTTATAATTGTTTTCTTGCATCTTTATAATAGCTTCCTTGCATCATATAAGTCACAACATTGTTACCATTCATCTCACCCTTGCCAATTCGCAGGGGGAGGTATGTGATGAGGCTGAGACTATCTATTACACCTTCGTACCTGAGAAGGCGCAGGAAATGGGGTTCAGTGGATGCAAGATAGAAGGTGAATAAAAGGCGTTTTTCAAGAAGCGCTCATTTAGAATGAGTGGTTTTGCTCAGAATTACTCTTTATGGATGAGTAAAAATGATAGAAATTACTCATCGAGTGGTTATCGTAGGATAGTAAATGCTGTAGATGTTCTCTGGCTTCTCATTCATGTCGGCATTGAAATTTACCTCTATTGGGGATGCGCTAATTTGAAGCAAAAATGCCATCTCCATCAAAACTGATAGAGGTGGCATTGGGTTCTATGCAGTATGTCCTTTTTTACATCACATATGTATTAAATGAATGTGACTGAAAGTTGAGATTTTTATAATTTATTGTTCATATGCTTTTTGATAAAGCGACCCACATGATTCTCTTGTAGAGTTGTTGGGAGGGCTTTGAATATTTTCTTTTGATTCGAAGAACCTTTTATCAAATGCTGATAGAACAGATAGCAGATGATGCCAGGAGAATGGATATTGCTGAGTGCGTAAGCCGTATACTTGCACTCGTCCCATCCATCATGGTTCTTGCTTTCCTCTTCCACCCACTGCTTATAGAAACTTGATCCTGTGAGGCTGTAGTAACCATTGTGTACGCTTAGCTCTGCTATCTCTCCTGGTACAAAAGGAATGTCTATCCATTCCGAGCAGATGGTTCCATCTTTCATCAGTGCTCTCACTCTTCCCATGGTAATGTCCTTCAGGTCGTGCTTGTATAAGAAGTTAGTGCCGTTGGTAGCCACAAGGATGGGTTCTACATACATATCTGTTTCGTCTTTGTAACAGATAAAATAGCCACGGTCCCAAAGTTCAGGGTCACGCTTGCCAATAATCTCAAAGTTGCCTTTCAGGTTGGTCTGAGCATCTTTAAGCATCTTGGTCAACTGCTCATTAGGCACTTCTTTTTCTTCTTTAGTCTCTTCTTTAGGAGCTGCCTTTTCGTTTATGGTGTCTTTTGGGATTATTAAATCGCCTGTATATTGTGTGGCTTTATATGTTTGCTGTTTTATTTCATCAGCCACGCGGTGCTTGTTTAAAGGAGCTTTTCCTTCTACGATGCTGATGTTTCCTTCATAGCCTTTTTCGTTAACCAAACCATTCTCTATGATATGGCCCCATTCTATGGCACAGACTCTGCGCATGCCAGAGTGACCCATTTGTTGGCGATTGATAAGGACGCTATATGCCGAGAAATTTCCAACCATAATAAGGTCGTTGCCTACAGATATGTCAAAGTTCATCCATGTTTTAAGTGGGTTGTTGTTTCCATCTACCATATAGTAAAAGTCAGTTACAGGCTGATTGCAATCTTTTTGAAAAGCCTCGTTGATTTTGTCCAGTTCCTTGAGAAACTTGTCTTTCTTGAGAGTTTTAAAGCGATATTTTTTCCAACTCCATTGTGCTGTGTCACCAATCTCATTTTTTGCCCCTGATTGATTCATGGTGAACGCCTTGTTGCTTACCAATTTCTCCAAAGCCTCTTTGAAATAAGACTTTTGTGCCTGTGCTCCCATTGATGAGAACATCATGAGTAATAAATATATGACATACTTTTTCATGTTCTTTTTCTTTAATGTTTATACCTTATTATATATACTTTCTTTAGAGTTTTACGGTGATTCGCCGTATTTGTTGGCGGTCATCCTCACTTTGCACGGCATTGCTTGAAGTGGCTTGAGCTTCTGCTGTCTGCATTTTGAAAAGATGCTCTTCGGGCAAGGTTGACATAGGGAAGAGTACCGGACCTTTTTCTTCGG
The DNA here is from genome assembly GCA_003463005.1 of Segatella copri. Lineage (GTDB taxonomy): Bacteria > Bacteroidota > Bacteroidia > Bacteroidales > Bacteroidaceae > Prevotella > Prevotella copri_I. The sequence continues at coordinate 89,888 of QSCI01000002.1, forward strand.
TGTCTGGCATGTCATCTCCAAACTCAGCTTTAGGTTTAGCCTTCCTTTTGGGAGCATTGAGCTTGGCGAAAGTCTTTTTCTTCTCGTATGTTCTGCTCTTTTCTGTGATGGCTTTTTCTGCTGTATTTTCCTTTTCTGCCGTCAAATTCTTTTCTTGCATTATAGCTTTTTGCATCGGCTGTGTAGCCTTTCTCACAGCCATTGTCGCATTGCCCGACGCAGAAGCGGTATCCTTGGGTGGTTGCAGGATGATAGCGATGATGCCAGCCACGCATGCTGCGCAAATCCATGGGAAGATACGCAAGGTGCGATGGCTGACCAAGCTCTTCCTTGCCTTCTCTATTACTTGTTGCTTGGTTTGGGAGGAGGCATGGAAATCACATTGAGGTTGGAGCAGTTGCTCTATATCCTCAAATCCTTTGTCATTATGGATGTTCATTTGATCTTTCATATACTTTTCTCCTTTCTGAGTCGTTGTTGGATATGTTGGATGGCATAGCGATAGCGAGATTTCACGGTAGCTTCTGGTATCTCCTCCAGTTCGGCTATCTCTCGGAACGTCAAGTTGTCGTAACATTTCATTCTTACGATTTCCGCTTGCTCCTGTGGAATATCTTCCAGCAGTTTTGATATTCTGAGAAATTCCTCGTGTATTTGTTTGTCACCATTGCTGTTTGGTATGCTTGCCGCTTCATTGATAGCTATGATTTGCGGACGATTTTTGCGCAAGTAGTCTCGGCATGCGTTGCTAACAGAGCGAATGATGTAGCGGTCCAACTCTTCCACTTGTTGCCCTTCTTTCAGTTTCTTGAAAGCTGCAAGCAGCACCTCTTGCACAATATCTTCTGCATCCTCACGTTGCCCGATTCGAATATAGGCAAAACGAAATAGCCAGTCTTGCCGATTGTCGACAAGACTCTCCAGTTGTTTTATGAGTTTTGGTTTGTCTATATTCATTCGTTTCTTGTTTTTATGTTTCTAACTTTACTCATATAAACGTATATTTCTCAAAAAAGATTTAAAAAATACTCTTTTTTTTCATTTATTTGTTACTATTGTGATTGTTTATGTAAAAATGAATGCTACGAAGTATGGAACATAAGAAGATAGTGATAGTTTGCGTAAAAAGAATAGGCACGCATCCTTTCGTGGGTGCGTGCCTATACCTTTTATTATATGCTACCTTTAAATCACCTTGACTCTCTTTTTTCCTTCTCTTCCATCAATCACGATTTTCTCGAAGACGATGGCTGGGTCGTTAGGAGTGAGGGTGAGGGTGTGGATGCCATCGGATGAGGCTGGCAGCTCTAGCTCTATCACCTTGTCCACGATGCGAGTGGCTATCGTTGGATAATAGATATTGTAGATGTTCTCCGGCTTCTCGTTCAAATCTTTGTTGAAGTTAACCTCTACAGGAGAAGCGCCATCTAAACTTACACCATAGGTTAAGCCGCCCTTGTTGAGATAATCCAAGGTTGATTTGGTAATCACATGAATGCGAACCTTCTGCTTGCCGTTAAATGCCTTGCCATCCGAAGTCTTGCTAACTTGCATCTTAAACTTGTAAGTGATACTGGCTCCCTTTATACTCTTGGTATACGGCATCAGAGTCATTGCCGATACGCTTTTGCCCATGAATGGAATCTCTGTCCATTTTGCCTCGGCAGCATCTGTCTTGCTGCTATAGTAAGGAGCTTCGATTTCTACCACGCCGTTGTTTTCGCTGATAATCACTCCATCCTTGGAGGTTACCCGGAAGAGTTCCGGACAGGTATCTTTCTCGAAATCATCATTCCAACTCTTATAGCCGATATGCTTCTGGGTCATCATTCCGTTCCACTTGCCGCCAGCCATCTTATGGTTGTAATAGTCGCAGATGAGTGAATCGCGCTTGAAGAGGCGCTCGCATTCATCAGCCCATACATTCGCCTTCGGATTGCCCTGCTTGTAGAGGGCGTGGTTCTGTGCCTGGGCAAAATACATCTGGTGCAGATTGCTCATCAGCTCGATAGGGAAGAGGATGATCTGGCGATAGGCATCGTGATAGGATGCCGGCAGACAGTTGTACTGGCGCAGCGCATCGGCTTCGAGCTGGAGATACTGATTTACCACCTCCTGCCATTCTCCGTTTTCCTGAATGTAGGTGTTCTTGTTGAGCATCTCTGGGGTGCAGCGGCCGTTGTACTTGCAGATGAGGTTCAGAATGCGGGCTGCTTCATCGGCCTGCGATTCACCAAACTGCTGTGCGCACCAGTCGCGGGTATGACGGGTGATGTTGTTTACATCGTATTTACGTGGATTCCAAGCCATGTCCATAAACTGGCTGATAGGATATTCCATCGGCTTGAGGTCGCCAACATTGAGAATCCAGAGACGGTCAATGCCATTCTCGTAAGCAAGTGTCAACTGCTCCCAAGGATTCTGCACAGGAGTAACGTTGAGCATCTTTGAGTTTCTTGGAGCACCTACGTAATCTACGTGATAGTATAAGCCCCAACCGCCTTTGTGCTTGCGTTCCTTGGCATTCGGCACACGGCGCACGTTACCCCAGTTGTCATCGCAGAGCAGGAGGGTTACGTCATCAGGCACCTTCATGCCCTTGTCGTAGTAATCCAATACCTCTTTATATAGTGCCCAAACCTGTGGGGTTTCGCTAGCCTTTCTGCCGGTTACGTCAGCGATAATCTTACGCTGGTCGTTGATGATGTTGGTCATCAGCTTCGTATCAGCCTCTTCGCTCATTGCTTCATCGCCGTCGCCGCGCATTCCGATGGTTACAATCTGTTCTGTTCCCTTCATTCGCTCAATGCCTTCACGGAAGAACTTCTGCAGGTTTGTCTTGTTCTTCTGATAGTTCCATGGTCCCCATCCCTTTCGGTTGCGGGCGTATTCCTGGTGGTTGCGGGCCATCGGCTCATGATGGGAAGTACTCATCACTACGCCCATCTCATCTGCCGTCTTCTCGTTCTCCGGGTCATCTGCGTAGAAAGCCCAGCCCCACATGGCAGGCCACATCATGTTACCTCTCAGTCGCAATACCAGTTCGAAGACGCGCTGATAGAAACGGTGGTCGCCATATCCGGTGCCGTAGGTGTTCTTTACCCATGACGTTAGGCAAGGTGCCTCATCGTTGAGGAAGATGCCGCGATAACGTACGGCTGGTTCGCCATCTGTATAGATACCCTTGTTTACGAAAATGGAATCGTGGTGCTCTGCAGGTACGTCAGCCCAGTCATACCAAGGCGATACGCCCATCTGCTGCGAGAGTTCGTAGATGCCGTAGATGGTGCCTCGGCGGTCGCTGCCTGCGATGACGAGCTGACCATCTATGAGCGTGATGATAAACTTTTCACGTTTGCCCTTCAGCAGATTTCCGTTGATGCGCTTCTGTTTCACCAGTTGGTCGATGGCTGCTGAATGGCCGATGGTTCCAACGAGGATAGCTGGTCGGGCTGTGTCGGCTTTTTTCAGAAAACCGGCATCCGAGGTGAGGGTGGCTGTGGCTCCACTCACACTTTTTATATCTTTCAGCAGGGCATGAGCAGCATAGCTCACTCCTTTGCAGTCGTTGGTGTCCATGTAGATTTCTACCCGGTTATTGGCATTCAGCAGCAAGTCTCCTTGCTTGAAAACTACAAATCTGTCGGCTGCGCTTATGCTGATTGTTGAGAGCAGGGCAGCGCTTGCCAGGAATGTTTGCTTGATGTTGTTTAGTTTCATATTTATTTATTTTGTTGTTATTTTCCGATTGTCAGCAATGTGTTTTTGCCGGTTGCAAAGATAGCCAAAACTATCCGGATATACTTTATTTTATGTAATCTTTAGTTTTTAATATGTTTCATTTTTACTTTTCTGTCCGTTTCTCTTTGTGTTTTCAAAGAAAAATAGTACTTTTGCATAGTAAAAACAGAAAAAAGAATATATATAATGATAGACAGACCGACGATAGCAAAAATTATGGATGCTACCAAGATAGAAGAGGTGGTATCTGAATTTGTTACGCTCAAGAAGCGTGGCATCAATTATGTCGGCTTGTGTCCTTTTCATAACGATTCCAATCCATCTTTCTCTGTATCTCCAACAAGAGGTATCTGTCATTGCTTTACCTGCGGAAAGGGAGGCAATGCAATCAACTTTCTGATGGAACTGGAACAGATGACCTATCCCGATGCCCTTCGCTGGCTCGCCAAGAAATATAAAATAGAAATTCAGGAGCGTGAACTGACCAATGAAGAAAAACAGCGCGAGAGCGAAAGAGAATCCATGTTTATCGTCAACGATTGGGCGGCGAAATATTTTCAGGATATTCTCCTGCATGATGTGGATGGTATCGCTATCGGTATGGCTTATTTCCGAGGAAGAGGTTTCAGAGATGATATCATCAGAAATTCCAGTTGGGTTTTGCGCTCCCTAAGCGTACTGCTCTTGCTGAGGCGGCTAAGGCGGCTGGCTATAATCCGAAATATCTGGTTGATACGGGACTCTGCTTCAAGGTGGATAAGGACGAAGCCGGCAATAAGTCGGGTGAGGATAAAATTCTTGACCGTTTCTCGGGCAGAGCCATCTTCCCTTGGTTCAGCGTGAGCGGCAAGGTGGTAGCTTTTGGCGGACGAGTGCTCGACAGCAGAACCAAGGGTATCAGCCAGAAATATGTCAACTCGCCTGATAGCGTTATCTATCATAAGGAGCGCGAACTCTATGGACTCTATCAGGCCAAGAAGGCGATAGCAAGGAGGATTGTGTCTTTATGGTGGAAGGATATACCGATGTTATCTCGATGCATCAGTGTGGCATCGAAAATGTAGTGGCCAACTCGGGTACAGCGCTGAGCGTGCATCAGATCAGACTGCTGCACCGCTTTACCAGTAACATCGTTCTTCTCTATGATGGCGATAATGCGGGTATTCATGCTGCGCTGCGAGGTACCGATATGCTGCTTGAAGAAGAGATGAACGTAAAGGTACTCTTCCTCCCTGACGGCAATGACCCAGACAGTTTCGCCCGCAGTCATTCGGCAGAAGAATTCAGAAGATATATTCAGGAGAATCAGACCGACTTCATACAGTTTAAGACCGATATTCTGCTGCGCGGCGTGACAGACCCTGTAAAGCGAAGCCAGGCTATCAATTCGATTGTAGAGAGCATCTCGAAAATCAAGAATCAGATAACGCGCGCTTCTTATATCACTGACTGTTCTCACCGTTTGGGCGTGAACGAGGCAATTATCGTGAATGCCTTGAACAATTTTGTGCGCAACGGTATGAGTGAGCAGGTAAAGGCAGAGCGACGTGCAGCGGGATTGAAAGATTCGCCTGTAGCGGCAGCGCAGCAGGCCCAATCGGTGATGAGAGCGGTTACCCCACTGGATAAACTTCTGGAAGTAGAAGGACTTCTGGTACAGTTGATTATTCATCATGGCGACCAGCTCATCACGGTACAGGATGTAGACGGAAATGATGTGGAGGTAGCTGTGGCCCAGTATATCAGTCTTGATTTGGGTGGAGATGGCTTTAAGTTTCATAATGATTTATATAATCAGATTATGCAGGAGGCTGTGGAGCATCTCGAAAAAGAAGATGATTTTGTCGCCGAACTTATTTTGCCAATCATCCGAATCCGGAAATCAGCAGGTTGGCAGGTTTGCCTACAGGTGACCAGGAGGTATCTACGGCTAGTCTGCAGATGAAGATGAGCGCCGATAAGCTCCGTCAGTTTGTCTTTAAAGACATCTTGAGCTTCCGTACTCATTATATTGCTCAGCGTATTATTGAGGTACAGCAGGAGTTTGCCAGGAATCCGACCAATCGTGAACTGCTGCAGGAGTTTATGAAACTCAAGCAGATGAACACGCTTCTGGCGAGTCAGGCAAACAATATCTTCAATTAACCGGAACTCCTGTCCTGTGGGGAGGAACTCTGTAAAGAAGTATTAGAGATTTAAAAGGAGAAATGCTATATGATTTATTTTCACTGGATATATCTGTTGCTTTATGTCGTGATAACCGTTCCGGCTATCATTACCGTCTTGATGGACAATCGTCAGCCCGCCAAGACGATGGCATGGATATTGGTCTTCTTCTTCATCCCCTTTGTGGGTATCATCTTCTATTTCTTCTTCGGACAGAATACCCGCAAGGAACGGCTTATCAGCGACCGCAGTATGGACCAGCTCACCAAGCGCTCCATGCTCGAGTTCGTAGAGCAGGAGAATCTTCACCTGCCAGACAGCAATAAACCGCTGATGAATCTCTTTGCCAACCAGAGTTGGGCGCTGCCTTTTAAAGATAATCAGGTGGATATTTATACCGATGGCTACGATTTCTTCCTTACCTTATTATATAATATAGGACAGGCAAAGCATCATATTCATCTCGATACCTATATCTTCGAAGCCGATGCCTTGGGATATCTGATAGCTGATGCCTTGATCGATAAGGCGGAGCAGGGAGTAGAGGTGCGACTGATTTATGATGATGTAGGCTGCTGGAAGGTGAAGGATGAATTCTTTGAACGTATGCGTGATGCAGGCATTGATGTACATTCGTTCATGCCAGTCCGCTTTCCGGCTTTTACGAGTAAGGTAAACTATCGTAACCACCGCAAACTCTGTGTCATAGATGGTAAGGTGGGCTTTATCGGCGGCATGAATATAGCTCTGCGCTATGTGAAGGGTGATAAGAAACAGACTTGGCGCGATACGCATCTCCGTATTGAGGGCGGTGGCGTTTACGCCATTCAGAGAGCCTTTCTGGTAGACTGGTATTTCGTAGACCGTACGTTGGTTACCAGTCGCCAGTATTATCCGCCGGTCAGTGCGCATATCGACAACAATTGTCTCGTACAGATAGTTACGAGCAGTCCTATCAGTCCTTGGCCTGATATCATGCAGGGCTATGTCCGCATCCTGCTTCAGGCCCAGAAGTATGTGTATATGGAAACGCCTTATTTCCTGCCAACCGAACCTGTATTGTTTGCCATGAGAACAGCAGCTCTGGCGGGTGTGGATATCCGTCTGATGTTGCCCCGTCATGCTGATGCCAAACTGGTAGAGTGGGCATCACGTTCGTATGTGATGGAGGCGATAGAGGCTGGCGTAAAGGTTTATCTCTATACGGCAGGCTTTAATCATAGTAAATTGCTCGTAAGTGATGATAATCTCTGTACGATAGGCAGTACGAATATTGACTTCCGAAGTTTTGAGAATAATTTCGAAGCGAATGCGTTCTTCTTTGATGAGGAGATGGCACAGCGCGTGAAGGCTGTCTATCTGCGGGATGAGGCGAAGAGTATCCTGGTAGATGATGTATCTTATTTCGTAAAACGTCCGTTCCTGCAGCGTCTTTTCGAGAGTACGGTAAGATTACTCTCGCCGCTGCTGTAACGAATAAATCCCCGTTTGCATCTTGTCTGGTGCAAACGGGGATTTTTTTTCTATCTGAATATTGAGAAGTTTACGCTTCCGTAACTTCTGTGTTCCAGGAATCGTGGATGCTCGGAGAAATCATAGTCTTTGCCATGCTCAAAGACGAAGATGCCTCCTTCGTTGAGATAGTCGCCATTCAGAACGAGGTCTGGAATCTGCGGCAACTCCTTCAGAGCATATGGAGGATCAGCAAAGATAAAGTCAAACTTCTGCTTGCAGGTCTTCAGAAAACGGAATACATCACCACGAATCAGAATATCCTTGTCTTCGCCCAACTTCTGAAAACATTGGCGTATGAAGTTGGCATGGTCGCGGTCGGCCTCTACGCTGATTACCCGGCTGCAGCCTCGTGATACCAGTTCGAGCGAAATGCTGCCCGTACCGGCAAAAAGGTCGAGGGCAGAGGTATCTTCGAAATCAATATATCCCTGCAGAACATTAAAGATGTTCTCCTTTGCAAAATCTGTTGTCGGACGTGCCTTAAACGAACGTGGAATGTCGAAATGGCGTCCCTTATATAGTCCTGTTATGATTCTCATATTTACTTTGAACTTTGAATGTTGAACATTGAACTTTATGATAAGCTATTCTGTTGAATTCTTAACTATCAACTTTTAACTATCAACTCTTGTCTTACTTACTTAGGTACAGCGCCATCAAATCGAATGGCAGACCTTTAATCTCTGTGATGGGCGCACGGTTGAATTCGGCGGCAGGATTCAGAATGAAGGTCTTCTTGATATAGAGTTTCGTGTTGTAGAGGAACCAATCCTTATCAGGAACATTGCCTGATACATGCAACTCATCCTGCATCTGGTTGAATCCTAACTGCTTCCATACATAGAGAATGAAATAGAGGGCATCCTTGGCATGCTCGGCATTAAACGAGTTGAAGAATTTGAAACGGTTCTTCTCGAAACTGAAAACGTCCAGTTTCTTGTCGTGGAAATAAACATAGAGCTTGCGGTGAATGCCGGTGAAACTGCGATGATGCAGATAGTGCCACATCGGTTGCATGATAGGTGTGAAGCGGACATCCTTGAAGTTGTCTTCTACCACCATCTTCAAATCCTTGTTGATAGGGAATACCGCTACCGCATTCAGTTCCGGCTGCACTCTGTAGAGAATGGCATCGCTGTTATGACTGTTGAAGGCATGCTGATAGAGCACATCGATATCCTCTTCATGAAATTCTTCGATAGGAACCAGCAGGATAGGCGAATCGAGATATACGCGTACCTTCTGGTATCCCCGCTGCAGGAGAGTACTCTCCTTGAAAGCCTGACGCAAGTTGGCTGCCATCGAAACACCACTCTTTACTGTGTAAGGTTCATAGATGAGCTGATGCTCAGCTTCACGGTCAACTACCGAAAAACTGAGGGTGTTTCTGCTCACGCGGATGGTGAGTCGTGCTTGCTGAATGTTGTTACCTTTTATTTGCATATCTGTTACCAATTACCTGCGTTGTTATTATCAGTCGTTAAATCGCCTATCTTGAGTCCGGGATAGTTGCCGGCATAGTTGGCCTCCTCTATCTTCTGCTGGATGGAACCTTCATCGAGTCCGTCGAGGAAGGTTTCATAGCCGGCCCCACATTCCATCACCGGAATCTGCTTACCGCTTTTTCCTACGATAACCGTGGCAGCGAGTGTAAACTTCTTACCGTCGGCATAGGGAATGTATTGGGCATCTTCCTGTAAGTACTTGCCTTTTACCAGTGTCGGAAAATCGCCTGTATATACGCCGTGTTTTGCCTTGTATTTCTCTTCAGCCTGACGTATCTGCATCAGTTTCTCCTTCACCTCTGCTTCTCTGCTAGCCATGGCTTTCTGGAAGCGGATGGGCTGGCTTACACTCAGAATACAGAGTAGCATCATGATGATGACGCATGCTCCCAAAATATAATTATTCTTTATTCTTTTTCTCATTTCAAAAAGTATTATTACTTTTGCACAGCAAATAGGTGCAGTAAATTTTCTGCAAAGATACTAAAAGTTTTCGAAATATGAACATTGAAGAGTTAAAATATCAGATATTACAGCAATTTGGCTTTCCGCCAACCCCAGAACAGGCTCAGGCGCTCGATGTTTTCGTGCAGTTTATGACGGATAGTAATCCTCATGCTGTGATGATTCTCCGGGGTAGTGCGGGTACCGGTAAGACATCGCTTTCGGGTGCTATCGTCCGTACGCTCCGTGCTGTTCGCCAGAAGGTGATGCTCCTTGCTCCTACGGGTAGGGCGGCTAAGGTCTTCTCTCTGAACAGCGGGATGCCTGCCTATACCATTCATCGCCGCATCTATCGCGAAAAGGCGTTTGCCGGAGTGGATGGACAGTTCAACCTCAATGATAATCTCTATACTGATACGCTTTTCATGGTAGATGAGGCTTCGATGATTGCCAATCTGGGATTGGGCGGAACCACCTTTGGCAGCGGCTGTCTGCTAGATGATCTGATTCATTTTGTGTATCAGGGACGTAATGACCGACTTTTGCTGATTGGCGATAAGGCACAGTTGCCTCCTGTTGGTGAGGAAGAATCACCAGCTCTTTCTGCAGCGATGCTCCAGGGGTATGGGCTGTCGGTTTATGAGTGCGATTTGAACGAAGTAGTCCGTCAGAGTCAGCAGTCGGGTATTCTCTTTAATGCTACCCGCATCCGCCAGATGATTACCCACGATGACATTACCCAACTACCTAAAATCCGTTTCTCCGGTTTCTCGGATATCAGGGAGATGCCGGGCGCAGAACTCATCGAGGCTCTTGGCGACAGTTATCATCATGTAGGACTGGACGATACCATTGTTGTGACTCGTAGCAACAAGCGCGCCAACATCTTCAACCAGGGCATCCGCAACATGGTGCTTGATAGGGAAGAGGAACTGGAGAGTGGCGACATGCTGATGATTGTGAAGAACAATTATTATTGGATGGAGGAAGAAAGAAAGAAAATAAAGGAAAGGGAAGAACGAAAAGTTCAAAGTAACGAACTTCCTGCTTTCCTGGCTAATGGCGATAGGGCGAAGGTGATGAAGGTGAGCCGTCGCATCGACCTCTACGGCTTTCATTTTGCCACCCTTCTGTTGAAATTCCCCGATTATGATAATTATGAACTGGAGGCTACGGTATTGCTGGATACCTTGACGAGTGAGGCGCCTGCTTTGCCCCATGATCAGCAAGAGCAGCTTTTCCATAAGATAGAGGAAGATTATCAGGACATACCACTGAAGGCAGACCGTATGAAGGCAATCCGGCAGGATCCGTATTTCAATGCTCTGCAAGTGAAGTTTGCCTATGCCGTTACCTGTCATAAAGCGCAGGGCGGACAGTGGGCGCATGTTTATGTAGACCAGGGCTATATGACGGATGATATGCTTACTCCCGATTATATCCACTGGCTCTATACTGCATTTACCCGAGCCACAGAAATGCTATATCTGGTGAATTGGCCAAAGACGCAGGTAGAAGGAGAGTAATTTACTCTTCTTCTTTTGTTCAGAATTTATATGAAAAGAAAAAAGTCCGGCTCTCTTTCGAAAGTCGGACTCTTAAATTTTTGAGTTATTTTTTGGGAAAAGTGGGTAGTGATGGATTCGAACCACCGAAGGCATAGCCAGCAGATTTACAGTCTGCCCCATTTGGCCACTCTGGTAACTACCCAAAAGCTTTATATCTTAAAAGCGAGTGCAAAGGTAATGCTTTTATTTGATATTACCAAATTTTTTCGGTATTTTTTTCTCTTTTCCTTCAAAAAATGTTCTTTTTCCCCTATAAAATAGGTTTTTCCCCCTCTCTTTTACCTTTTTACCCTTTTACTTTTTTACCTTTTTACCCTTTTACCTTTACCACATGTCTTCTGCGGTGTTTTCTCGACAGCCTTCTGTGCTTGTAATGTTCATACTTCTTGATGGCAACGAATACCGTGAGGGCAAGGACTACGGCCAGCAGGAAGATAACGATGCCGCCGCCCAGATTGTCGCCCTTCACCTTCGACCACATATCCAATACCTCGGGAGTATGATCGCCGGCATCATGAATCATGGCGCATCGGGCTACTATGCTGCTGTCTGGATACATGATAGGGTTGAGATGGGCATTCCTGCCTTCCTCGCCAAAGAAGTAGGCCAGATTTACAGGTTTGGGATACGCCTCAGTATCGCTCATAGCTTCTAATACCTTCTTGCCTGCCACGCTACTCACATATCCTGTAGTCTCCATATTGGCGAGTGCCACGTCTTCCTGACAGAGATAGTTGATGAAATAGGCGGCAGCCTTCGGATTGCGGGAATATTTAGGGATTACCCAACCGTCGAACCATACATTGCTTCCTTCTTTCGGTACTTCATATCCCAGTTCTACACCCACTTTTCCGGCTTCTTCAATAGCCCAGACGGCATCACCGCTCCAGGTCATATTGAGATAGGCTTTGCCTTTGGTCATGGTCTCCTTGCCGAAGTCGGCTTCCCATCCTTCTATGTTTGGCTTCAGAGCTTTCAACTCTTTCTCTACTGTGGCTACGGCAGCGGGTGAATAGTCGTTCATCAGCTGTGGTATGGTCACCTTGCCTGCTTCCAGGTCTTTACGATGTGCCCAGATGAGTGCGGTGCCATAGGAGTCGCGGTAGGAATCCTTCATCAGGAGTTTGCCCTGATATTTTCTGTTCCATAAAGTTCCCCAGGTCTGTGCATCATTTATAGGTACGTGCACCTTATTATATAGAATGCCACAGGTTCCCCACATGTAAGGCACGGCATAATGGTGGGCGATGCGGCCATTGTTGGAGATGGCATCTATCTGCTCAACAATGTATGGTGATACGTTGCTGATATAGTTGGGCGTTTTGCCGAAGACGGTGTCGATAGGTAGGAGAAGGTCTTTGCGGAGCATGCGCTCGATGATATATTCTGACGGGCATACCACATCGTAGTCTTCATGACCTCGCTCTATCTTGGTAAGCATCACCTCATTGATGTCGAAGGTCTGGTAGATGACCCGGATCTTCTTGCCGGTCTGCTGTTCATACCATTTCGGGAAGTTGGCAAGAACGTCTTCATCTATATAATCAGCCCAGTTGTAAACCTTCAGAATCTCCTCACGGTTCTCTTTGTTGTAACAGGAAGAGAGCGGCAGAATCATCAGCAGGCAAAGAAAGAGAAAGACGATGGTCTTAACTCCTTTTACTCCACTGACTCCTAATAATATCTTGTTCTTCATTCTCATTTCTTCTTATTTTTCTCAGAACGTTTGTTGATGATAATCAGCATTACCAGTACCAGTACGAAGATGATGGTACTCAGCGGACGAAGTTCTGGGGTCAGTCCTCCCTTTCTGGCATCGGCATAGATGAATGTGGAGAGGGTTTCCAGACCTTCGTTACCTATCGTGAAAATGGTGACGGCGAAGTCATCGATACTCATCGTGATGGCAAGCATGAAACCGGAAATCATACCCGGCAATATCTCTGGGATAATGACCTTGCGAAGTGCCTGCATCGGAGAGGCACCCAGATCGAGTGCCGCCTCATAGAGGTTAGGATTCATCTGCTTCAGTCTTGGCATCACACTCAGGATAACGTATGGCAGACAGAAGGTGATATGCGAGAGTACCACGGTAGTATACCCTTGCGGAATGCCCAGCGTGATGAAGAGCAGGAAGAGCGAGATACCGATGATGATGTCGCCGTTGAGTATCGGAATGTTGTTGACAAACTGTATGGCATTACGTGCATAGCGATTGCGCAGGTTGTAGATGCCGATGGCTGTCAGGGTTCCGAAGAGCGTGGATACGGTTGCGGTAATCAGGGCGATGGTTACGGTATTGACCAGTGCAGCTGTGAGCGAATGGTGCGTGCCTTCTGCAAAGAGATTCTTGTAGAGCTGCAGCGAGAAACCCGTCCAGTTGCCCATCACCTTCGCTTCGGTAAACGAGAAGATGATGATGATGAAGATAGGGGAGTAGAGTAGCAGCAGGAGCAACCAGAGATAGCACTGGCAGAATACTTTCTTCATCATATCCTTACTGAATAATGACTGCATCATCTGATACCTCCTTCCTGTTTACTGCCATCACCTGCGATGAGGGTAGAGGCACCGATGAGGAAGAGCATGATGAGCGAGAGGGCTGCACCATAGTTCCACATCGAATTGTTGATGTTCTCCTGGATGGTGGTACCGAAGAGCTTGATGTTGTTCATCGTCAGCAGTTCGGAGATAGCGAAGGTAGAGATGGTTGGCATGAATACCATCAGGATGCCACTTGCTACGCCCGGCATGGAGAGGGGCAGGATGACCTTGAAGAACTGCTGCCAAGGCGATGCTCCCAAATCTTCGGCTGCCTCAATATAGCTGCGGTCCATCTTCTGCAGGGTGTTGTAGATAGGGTAAATCATGAATGGGATGAAGTTGTAGACCATACCGAACAGGAGGGCGCCCTCACCCAGCGGAAAGTCGGCAAAATCGAAGAGGGCCACGGTGGCAAGTGTGCGCACCAGGATGTTTACCCACATCGGCAGAATGAAGAGCATGACGATGGTGTTGGCATACTTCATCCTGGTTTGTGTCAGAATATAGGCGGCCGGATAGCCCAGCAGAATGCAGAGCAGGGTGTTGAGAAAGGCGATGCCTATTGAATACACAAAGGTGTTGATGGCTTCGGGGTGTGCCAGGAACTTCTGGAAGTTGTAGAGCGTCAGGGCTCCGTTCTCATCGGTAAATGCAAACACTACGATGAGAAGCAATGGCAGTACCACAAATATCGCTGCAAAGATGGCGTAAGGTATCGACCAGCTTTGTCGCGAAGAGATAAACTTGATAATGTTCAATTTATAATTGATAATTAGGAATTAATAATTTTTATTCAAACGAAATATTCTCCTGAGGAATGGTGATAGCCACATGATCGCCTAAATCCCATACATCCTGTGTATCTACATAGAGCTTCTCGCCCCAGTCGGTATCGATGGTGAGATGATAGTGGTCGCCCTTGTAGAGAATGAAGCTGATGTCGCCTGTAAAGGTTCCTTCGCTCTCGTTGTCGAAGAGTTCTATCTTGTTGAAAGGTACGTTCACCCGGATGGTTTCGTTTCCGTTTTCATCGGTCTGAATCTTGTCCTTTATTTCTTCCGGAATCTCCATCTGGTATTCGCAGCCCAGGAATTCTATCGTTCCGTCGCCGTTTACCTTTGCATCGAAGGTGTTGGTGATGCGCTCCTTCTTCATGATGTGAATATTGTCGGGTATCACGCTCATTCCTATCGTCTGGCCTACTTCGAAATGCTTGTAGTTCTGGATGAGGAATTCGTTGCCCTTCTCGGTTTCTGCCAGCATCTCGTAGTGTACTCCCTTGAAGATGGAAGAGGTTATCTTGCCCACAAACTGGGCGTGGGCGGTATCGGTGGAAACTTCGATATCCTCAGGACGTATCACGACATCCACTTCCTGGTTGCAGCCGAAGCCTTTGTCTACACAAGGCAGTTCAGTACCTGCCACATTCACCAGACAGTCGTGGACCATCGTTCCGCAGAGAATATTGCTCTCGCCGATAAAGTCAGCAACAAAAGCATTGGCTGGTTCGTTGTAGATATCGGTTGGTGTACCTATCTGCTGTATCTCTCCCTCGCTCATCACCACGATGGTATTGCTCAGGGTGAGGGCTTCTTCCTGGTCGTGGGTAACGTATACGAAGGTAATGCCCAGGCGTTCGTGCATCTGCTTCAGTTCCAGCTGCATGTCTTTACGCATCTTGAGGTCGAGTGCTGCAAGCGGTTCATCCAGGAGAAGAACTTCCGGTTCGTTGACAATGGCACGGGCGATGGCAATACGCTGCTGCTGACCGCCCGAAAGCGAGTTGACATCACGATATTCGTAATCACTCATGTTTACCATCTTCAGGGCACGTTTCACCTTTGGCAAAATCTCTTCCTTCGGTGTGTTCTTGAGTTTCAGACCGAAGGCGATATTGTCGTAAACGTTGAGATGAGGGAACAGAGCGTATTTTTGGAATACCGTGTTCACATTTCGCTTGTAAGGAGGAAGGTTAGTAATATCGTTGCCGGCGATGGTGATGATGCCTTCGCTGGCGGTTTCAAACCCTGCCAAAAGTCTTAATAATGTCGTTTTTCCGCATCCCGAAGGACCCAGAATGGTCATAAATTCGCCCTTTCTCACATAGAGATTGATGTTGTTGAGGCTGTTTTCTCGCCAAATCTTTTCGACACATTCTTAATATCTATGATATGCTGTGCTGTCTTGTTCATTTTTGTTGTAAATTTGCGTGCAAAGTTACGCATTTTTCGATAAATATTGAAAGAAACAAAGAAAAAGTTGTATCTTTGCAAACGTTTTGTAGTATCTGATATACAGAACTGAATAATTATTGAATAAATATACATACATGATTGTTACAATAGAATGGATGGAGGAGTGGTTCAGTCGGTTCGACCACGAATATTTCGGGGGAAAGCTGCCTGTTCCTGAACTCGGACTTACTCATGCCAAGACTCGGTTGGGGCAACTTGCCTATAAGCGGGCCTCCAGATGGGGACGCACCAAACTCTACGATTTCAAACTCTCCATGTCTACTTATTATGATATGACCGACAAGCAGGCAAAGAGTGTCTTGCTCCACGAGATGATACATTACATCATCGGTTATACGGGACTGAAAGATACTTCGGCTCACGGGGTTGTATTCAAGGGACTGATGGATAAGCTCAACAGCCAGTATGGCTGGGATATCAGAGTTTCGACATCCACCAAGGGTTGGAAGGTAAGCGAAACCGTAAGAAGCAGGAAAGAGAAGAAGGGACCGCAAATCTATCTGATGCTTGCCATCGAAATGAATGATGGAAGACATTATCTCTCGAGAGTGAATCCGAGTTTTGCCCGTCGCATCGAAAATCAACTGAAGACGGTCAGGGAAGTGGTTTCTCATCAGTGGTATACTACGATGGAGAACTATTTCGAAGACTATCCGCAGGTGCGCAGCTTGAGAGGAAGGCGCATCTCGAAGGCCGATTTCGGAAAGTTGCTTAATGTGCTCACTCCCTTTCAGCTGTAATGTCGGGCGAATGTATAAGAAAAAGAATAACCAAAACTCATTAAAGATATAAAATGAAAGAAACCTGGAAAATGATAGCCCTGCTGGCAATAGCCATTGGAGGACTGCTGGCTTATGCCTTTATTCCAGAGCAAGTAGCTGAAAACATTCCGCTGAAACAGATTGGAATGGATGCGCTCACCGGTAAAAGCGAGGCAGAGCTTGCTGAAGAGGAAAAGGCTGACAGCATGATAAAGGAACCCGTGGATACGGCGGCGCAGCGAGTACTGATCTTTGGCGACTCTATGTCGGAATATCTAGGTCTGCGACTGGCTGATTATGCCAACAAGAACGGGCATAAACTCACCTGTATTACCTGGGTGAGTTCGGGCACCAGAAACTGGGCTGCTACCGATACCCTGCAGCATTATATCCAACGTATCAAACCTACCCATGTCTTTGTATGTCTGGGCAGCAACGAACTGTATACGGCTGATATGAAGGGATGTGAAAAACGCATCCGTGCCATCTTGAGCAAGATAGGTAATATTCCGACGATATGGATCGGTCCGCCAAACTGGTGTGAGGATAATGGATATAACAAACTCCTCCGTGAGGTGATGGGGCCACGAGGCTATTATCCTAGCTACAAACTTACCTTCGAACGCCAGAAAGACGGCCGGCATCCGACTATGACTTCATCTGCCATGTGGATGGATAAGATTGTAGAATGGATGAATAGCGGTCATTGTGTGCATCCGTTCCGTTTGGAAATGCCGGATAAGCGTGACCGCAGATACAGACAGATTACCATCTTGCCTCCTGGAACCAAACATAGGGCAGACAACACGGCTATGAAGAAGGATTCTCTTTCTATGCCTGTTGAGGGAACTGTGCCTGAAACCACAGAAAGTCCTGCTGCAACCAAGGAACCTGTAACTGCAGGAAAAACGGCTCCGGCTGCTGACAAGACGGTTCCAGCGGTAAAGCATGTAACCCATAAAGACTCCATATAAGAAAGAGTTCTATAAATAATATCTTCAGAACAGACAAATGAATTATTCAACATTCGAAATAAGTGCCTTGTGGCATTGGATAGAGCGGCTGTTTGTTTATCAGGCAGATTCTCCGCTGATGATGGGCAGCATTCCGTTTGCGCTGCTCTTCATCTTCTTCCTTGCCATTTATACCCTGCTCAAGAGCTATTCGCGCACAGCCATGATGATGTATGTCATCTGCTTCAGCCTTTTCTTTGCCTATAAGGTGAACGGAATGGTGATGTGGATGCTGCCGCTTACGGCTTGCATCAATTATGCCGTAACCCAGGAAATGAGACTGCATGAGGGGAAGGCGCGCAAGGCGCTGCTCACCTTCGTAGTGCTTGTAGACCTGGCTCTGCTGTGCTATTTCAAATATACCAATTTCATCATTGGCGATGTAGTCAACGAGATGTTCAGCACCAACTTCTCCCTGCAGTCTATCGCTCTGCCTGTAGGTATTTCGTTCTATACCTTCCAGGCTATCAGCTATGCGGTAGATACCTATAAGCGTAAGTTTGACATGGAGGTAACGCTCCTGGAATATTGCTTCTATCTCACCTTCTTTCCGCTACTGATGGCGGGTCCTATCACCCGTGCCGCCAATCTGATCCCCAGACTGAAACGAAACGAACAGGCTTCCAGCAGAATGCTGTGGACGGGACTCTTCCTCATCATGCTGGGACTGGTCAAGAAGAATATGCTGAGCGATTATATCGCACAGTTCAACAACTGGGTGTTTGATGCGCCGCAAACCTTCTCGGGTTTCGAGAATCTGGCAGCGCTCTTCGGATATCCAGTCCAGATTTTCCTCGATTTCTCGGGATACAGCGATATGAGTATCGGTGTGGCAGCCATCCTGGGTTTCTATCTGCCCGACAACTTCTATTTCCCTTACCGTTCACTCTCGGTTACCGAGTTCTGGCGTCGCTGGCACATCTCGCTTTCCTTCTGGTTCCGCGATTATGTGTATATTCCGCTGGGTGGAAACCGGAAGGGAAAGGTGCGCATGTATTTCAACAACTTCCTCACCATGCTGGTGGCAGGTTTGTGGCATGGCTCTTCCTGGATGTTCGTCATCTGGGGTGCTCTTCATGGTTTCGGACTTGTGGTGCATAAGTTCTTCAGCCGTCAGTTGGGCATAAGCATTCCCCGTACGCTGGCTGGCAATTCCCTCAGCTGGCTCATCACCTATTTATATATATGCTTTGCTTGGTCGTTCTTCCGTGCCAAGGATTTGGGTGTGTTGGGGAAGATGTATGATAAGGTGGCAAATGATTTCAGTATCGATTATCTGGTGCCTTTCTTCCATGCCCGTCCTGCCTGGACGCTTTGCATCATCGGTGTCATGCTGAGCTATCTCTTTACCGAGCGCCAGTATCACCGTCTTCAGGCGCGGTTCATCCTTCTGCCTTGGGTGGCTAAACTGCTGCTCTTCATCATCTGTCTGCAGATGGTGGTGGAGGTTTCCCAGGAGAGTGTGCAGCCGTTCATTTATTATCAGTTCTAGTTTCGATGGTTAATATTAATATATATTTTTGAAGTAACAGACATAAACAGAAAAATTGTATGAAGAAACTATTATTCTTTTTGCTCCTGATGACGGCTGTCGTCGGTAGAGCACAGACTTCGCTTGACTTGCTGCCTGTAGGCACCGAGGCTCCCGACTTCACGATTACTGACAGTAAGACGGGTAAGAAAATCTTCCAGCTTTCAGATAAGAAGACTCAGAAGGATAAAGACGGAAAGACGGTTCCGGGTGTCTGGACCGTGCTCGATTTCTGGGCTTCCTGGTGTCCTGACTGCAGAAGAGACATGCCGATGGTGAAGGCTATCTATGACAAATACAATACCAAGATCCAGGTAGTGGGTGTTTCTTTTGATACCGATGAGGCGAAGATGAAGAAATATCTGGGCGATAATCAGTATACCTGGTTGCAATACTGTGAGTTTAAGAAATGGAAGGAAACAAAGATTTCCAAAGATTATCACATCTCATGGATTCCTACCTCTTATCTGATCAATCCGGAAGGTAAGATTGCATTCTCTACCGTGAAGGCGGAGGAGATGATGAAGAAACTGGATTCGCTCGACCAGGCAGGAGCATTGAAACCTGCTCAGGTGCAGACTGCTCTCAAGAAGGTGTATAATGAAAGCATCGATCCGATGGCTCAGATTGATGAGGCTTTGGCTAAAGCCAAGAAGAATGGCAAGTTTGTTATCTGTCTGGTAGGTGGTAACTGGTGCCCATGGTGCTTGAAGTTTGCCGATTTTGTAGAGAAGAATACTGCGGTCAACAAGATGGTGAATGATCATTTCGAATATATTCATGTGAACTACAATCGTAGAAAAACTGCCGGTGATGCGGCGGTGAAGAAGGCTGAGCAGCTGATGAAGCGTCTGAACAATCCTCAGCGTTTCGGATTCCCGGTCTTTGTGGTGCTCGATGAAACCGGAAAGGTTCTCCATATCCAGGATTCCAGTTTCCTGGAAGAGGGGAAGGGATATAACGAAGAAAAGGTACTCAGATTCCTGAAGAGCTGGACACCTCAGGCAGTAAAAGGATAAAGAAAGAGGGTGTGTCATTAACTTATGACACACCCTCTACCTGTTTCATATCGTAATTTTATGCGTTACAAACCTCTTGCTTTCAGGAATCCGGAAGCATCTGGCTTCTCCATACCTGTAAAGTCGGTAAACATTTCCAACTGGTCCTTTGTGTTGCCACGGCTCAGAATCTTATCGCGGAATGCCTGACCAACGGTTGGATCCAAGGCACCATGCTTTGCAAAGTAGTCGGCGATGTTCACAGCCAGCACCTCTGTCCAGAGATAGCTGTAATAGCCTGCTGCATAACCGCCGCCCCATACATGGTTGAAGTATGATGTGCTGTAGCGAGGAGGAATCTGGGTGTTGAGCAAACCGATGTTGTGGAGCTCTTCCTTCTCGAAGGCGCCTGCCATATAAGGTGAAGGCACCTCTTCTTCGCTAATCTTGTGCCAGGCAAGGTCAAGACAGGTTGCAGCCAGATTCTCGCCCAGTGAATAAGCGGTCTGGAAGCTGATGCTCTTCAGCATGCGCTCTTTCAGATCGGCTGGCATCGCAGCACCGGTCTCGGTATGACGGGCGTAATGGTCGAATATCTCCGGAATAGAAGCAAACGATTCGTTAAACTGGGATGGCATCTCTACGAAATCGCGGGCAACGGCTGTTCCTGAAAGGGTATTGTACTTGCAGTCGGAAAGGATTCCGTGAAGTGCATGACCGAACTCATGGAACAGGGTAGTAACCTCATCCCATGTGATGAGAGATGGCTGACCCTCCGGTGCCTTGGCGTTGTTGCATACATTATATATTATAGGCAACTGGCCGCGCTGCTTGCTCTGCTTGGCAAAGGCGCTCATCCATGCACCGCCACGCTTGGTAGGACGGCGGAAGTAATCGCTGTAGAAGAGGGCAATTGGCTTGCCGTTCTTATCGCTTACCTCGAATACCTTCATGTCTGGGTGATAGGTTGGGATATCCTTGCGCTGCTTGAAGTTCAGTCCGTAAACACGATGGGCGGCATAGAACACACCGTTCACCTGTACGCTGTCGATATTGAAGTATGGCTTAATCTCATCATCGGTAATGTTGAGCATCTCCTTCTTCATCTTCGCAGAATAATAGAAGCGGTCGTATGGCTGCAGCTTGAAGTCCTTGCCTTCAGTCTTCTGTGCATACGCTTCTATCGCCTTGGTTTCAGCATCAGCCTTAGGAGCATATTCCTTGATGAGCTGCTTCAGGAAATCATCCACATTCTTGCTGTTCTTAGCCATCGTCTTTTCGAGCGAATAGTCGGCATAGTTGGCATATCCCATCAACTTGCCCTTCTCGGCACGCAACTTGGCAATCTCGGTTACGATAGGGAAGGTGTTGAAATCAGGATTGGTTCCGTCGGCACGGTGGATGCTTGCCATATACACCTTCTTGCGCAGTTCGCGGTTCTGGAGGTTGGTGAGGATAGGCTGCTGGGTGGTGTTGATGATGACGATGCAGTAAGGTGCCTTGCCTCCGCGGCTCTCAGCATCTTTCTTGCATTGTGCAATGTCCGCATCGCTCAATCCGGCGAGCTCTTCCTTGCTGTTTACCCAAACCACGGCGTTGTTGGTAGCGGCAGGAAGAAGGTTGCCCCATTCCTGCTGTAACTCAGAGATGCGGGAGTTGATCTGCTTCATGCGCTCCATCTTCTCGGCAGAAAGGAGGGCGCCTGAACGTACAAAACTCTTATAGATAACCTCAGTAAGGCGCTTGTCTTCGCCCTTGAGTTTCTTATATTCATTATCGTAAACATACTTGATGCGCTCGAAGAGTTTCTTGTTGAACGAAATCTCATTGTCGAGTTCGGTCAGCAATGGGGTAGCCTTCTTTTCGGTTTCGGCGATTCCCGGAGTCTTGTGGGCACTGGTGAGACCGAAGAAGATGTTAGTCACCTTTTCGAGCAGCGCACCGCTCTCCTCATAGGCGAGGATGGTGTTCTGGAAGTTAGGCTTCTTCTTGTTGTTTACAATCTTCTGGATGTTGGCACGCTGCTCCCTGATAGCCGCTTCGATGGCTGGCAGGTAGTCGCTCTCCTGAATCTTGCTGAAGTCAGGAGCACCGAATGGAAGACTGCTCTTTGTTAAAAGAGGATTCTGACGGTTACCGCCCGCAGTCTGTGCGAACGATGAGGCTGGCATCTGCAGGAGTGTTGCGGCCAAACCCAGGGTAAGGAAAGTCTTGTTAAGTTTCATCTTGTTTCTTTGTTTATTTGAAATTCTTTTGCAAAGATAATCATTTATTTCGGATTATCGCATTTTTATTCATATTTCTTATGGAAAATCAGCAGACAGATGGCTCCTGCCAATGCCATCGGTACACCGATAAGGGCAGGGAAGTTGTATCCTAATCCCATCGCAACAGGAATACCACCGAGGAAAGCTCCCATGGCGTTACCCAGATTGAAGGCGCCCTGAATGCAGCAGCCGCCCAGCATTTCGCCACCCTTGGCATGCTTCACGATGAGGAATTGCTCAGGCGATCCGATGCCGAAAAGACAGGCGCAGCAGATGAACATCAGCACCACTGATATCCAGCCGAAAGGAGCGAGGAAGAAGGTGAGCAATAACGATGCTGCCGCCAGAAACTGGAGATAACAGGTGAAGCGGCCCGGCTTGAAGCGGTCGGCAAGCAAGGCACTCACCTGATTGCCTACTACCATTCCGCCGCCTGCAAGAATCATCAGCAGAGAGATGCTGGCTGCGCTGAATCCGCCCTCCATCTGAAGCAGCGGCGAGATATAACTGAACCAGCAGAGGATGCCGCCATTGCCCAGGAAGGTGGCTGCGATGATGAGCCACGGAGCCTTGTTGCGGAGGAAATGGAACTGTGCCTTCATACCGTTGTTTGGCAGTGCTTCTACATCTGGAACCCATCT
The DNA here is from genome assembly GCA_003463005.1 of Segatella copri. Lineage (GTDB taxonomy): Bacteria > Bacteroidota > Bacteroidia > Bacteroidales > Bacteroidaceae > Prevotella > Prevotella copri_I. The sequence continues at coordinate 112,837 of QSCI01000002.1, forward strand.
GTGAATCATGTATAAGGTGATGAGTCCGAGCACGATACAGCTGACAAAAGGTACTCGCCAGCTGAACATGTGACTCAGGAAGGTTCCCACCGGCACACCCAGCAGATTGGCCACCGGCATACCTGCGCACATCATTGCCACGGCATTGGTTCCCTTACCCTCTTTGGCAATCTTTACCGCCACGATGGTACCCGTTCCGAAGTAGGCGCCATGAGGCAGACCTTCTATAAAGCGGGCGCAGAGCAAGAGCCAGTAGTTAGGTGCTACTGAGGCGATGACAGCTCCGAAGGTGATGAGCGAAGCCAGGAACATCAGGATATTCTTGGGTCTGTATTTATGCATGAGAATCAGCGAGAAAGCTCCGGCGCATACGCCGAGTGCATAGATGGAGATGAGATGTCCTGCTTCTGGGATGGAAACGTTCATGTTGTTGGCGATGTCTGTGATGATGCCCTCGATGATGAATTCAGCGATGCCCAAGGTAAAGGTACCCAGCGCGAGTGCAAATAGTCCTTTTTTCATTTATTCTTATGAGTCAATATTATCCTTATAAAATAGTTTCTCTCTTATTTTATGTCTTTGTAAGACAATAGTTTCAGAAATTCGTGTGCAAAGTTACTCATATTCCCTTTATCCTGCAAGTTTTCTCGCAGGAATATAGTAAAGATTAACAGAAAGAGTGGGGGCATTCATGCTCATTCAAGAGCTGTTAAAGGTTATTAATTTATTGGGATATTAGGTTCATATTCTGATGGAAATGCTTAATTTTGCAACTTGAGAAAAGAAAGGTGCAAAAAATAGGTATGAAACGTTCGCTCAACATATTGATGGCTTTGATGCTCTCGCTCATGGTGGTTTACCTGAGTGTGGGTACTACCGTCATGCACTGCCTTCACTATGACAAGGTGATTGATTATTTAATTTTTCATATTTGCAAATAGGTTGCAAAAGTTTGTTTGTACTTTTGCAGCCAAGATTGTCGTATGCCTATCCCTATCAGTAAAATCTTAGGGTTGCATACATATGTAAAAATGGTAAAATCATCCGAAGCGAAGATTTAAGATTCGGATAAAAGGAAATATATTTATGTATTCAAGATATATATTGCTCAGTGCCTTGCTGGTTATTGGTGCTGAGACTTATGCAAAAAATAATAAGACAGAGGTTGTGTCTCTGTCATCATCATATAATAACTCTGTAGAAAATAACTCTGTAGATTCCTCCTCTCAGGATTCCATTTTCAAGGACGAGACCTTGCATGAGGTGAAGGTGGTGGCTCGCAAGTCGGGCACTTCCCGATTGGCTGGTGCCGTGAATGGCATCGCCGTGAACAAGGATGAGCTCTTCAAGGCGGCTTGTTGCAACCTGGGCGAGAGTTTCACGACCAATCCATCGGTGGATGTGGCTTATAATGATGCCACGACGGGCGCAAGACAAATCAAACTCCTCGGTCTTTCGGGCACTTACGTACAGATGCTCACCGAGAATCTGCCTAACTTCCGTGGTGCAGCCATCCCATACGCCCTGGGCTATGTGCCGGGACCTTGGATGAAAGGCATTCAGGTATCCAAGGGTAGTGCTTCGGTGAAGAATGGCTATGAGTCGATTACAGGTCAAATCAATGTGGATTACTTGAAGCCAGAGGATGAGCAACAGGTGGAGGTGAACCTCTTTGGCGATACCAAGAGCCGAATCGAAGCAAACGCCGATGCCAACGTTCATCTATCGGATAAGTGGGCAACGGAGATATTGTTGCATCATGAGAATATCCTCAAAAACCATGATGACAATGGCGATGGTTTCTATGATATGCCAGGCAGAGAACAATATAATGTACAGAACCGTTGGCTGTATAAAGGCAAACACTACATCTTCCATGGTGGACTTGGGGCTTTGAAGGAGATTCGTACCAGTGGGCAGGATGAGGAACATGTTCATAGTGACGATATTTATAGAATCAAGCTCCATACCAACCGCTATGAGGGTTATATGAAACATGCCTTCATCCTCAATCACGAGCATGGTACCAATATTGCCTTCATGTCCTCGGCTTCGATGCACCAGCTCGATGCTCAGTATGGCAACAAGTTCTACGACCTCAATGAGAAGAATCTCTATGGCTCACTGATATTTGAGACCCATTTTACTCATCAGCACAATTTGTCGGTAGGTTTGAGCGTCAACCATGATTACCTGGGACAGCGCGCCAATGTGAATGTTTCTCCAAGACCGGCAGTAGGGCTAGAAGACTCTCCTTATCTTTTGTCGGAGATGCAGAGAATGAACGAGAAGGAGACGACTCCTGGAGCATACGCCCAATACACCTATACGTTAGGCACGAAGTTGACAGCGATGGCAGGTGTCCGTTTCGACCATAGTTCGCTTTATGGCAGCTTCTTCACCCCTCGGTTCCACGTGAAGTATTCGCCTGTCGATGCCATCAGCATCCGCTTGTCAGCAGGTAAGGGCTATCGCACGGTATTTGGCTTGGCAGAGTACAACTATCTCTTGGCGAGCGGCAGGGAGTTTCAGATTGTGGGTGATAGACTTAAGCAAGAGGAGGCTTGGAACTATGGTATGAGTACCGCTTTCTACATCCCGATGTTTGGCAAGACACTGAAACTGAACGCCGAGTATTACTATACCGACTTCAAGAATCAAGCGGTGGTGGATTATGATGCCAACAAGGGGCTTATCTCCATCTATAATTTGATAGGCAAGTCTTATTCGCACACCTTCCAGATAGATGCCTCTTATCCATTGCTGAAGGGCTTGGAGATAACAGCGGCTTATCGTCTGAACGATGTGAAGTGTACCTACGATTATGGCAAAACCTTGAAAGAAAAGCCATTGACCAGCAAGTATAAGGCGCTCTTCACGGCTTCCTATAAGACTCCACTTGGCCTTTGGCAATTTGATGCCACCGTGCAGTTGAATGGTGGAGGCAGAAATCCTGAGCCTTACCAGTTGGCAGATGGAAGCCAGTCATGGTCTCCTCGTTTCCATAGCTTCGAGCAAGTGAGTGCGCAGGTTACGAGATGGTTCCGCCATTGGAGTATCTATGTGGGAGGCGAGAACCTGACTGGTTTCAAGCAGAAAACTCCTATCTATGGTGCCAGCAACCCATGGGGAAGCGATTTCGAGCCAACCTTGGTTTGGGGACCTGTAGAGGGCAGGATGTTCTACGCAGGAGTAAGAGTACACTTTTAATTGAAAATGTTTAAAGTTGAATGATTAAAGCAAATAGAAAAGTTATGAAGAAGATTTTAGTAATGTTCACAATGATGATGGTGGCAATGGTAACCTTTGCCAAGGACATCAAGACCGTAGTGTTCACCACAACCCCACAGATGCACTGTGCGGCTTGTGAGAATAAAATCAAGAGCAACCTTCGCTTCGAGAAGGGAATCAAGAGCATTGAGACTTCTGTGCCAGACCAGACAGTCACAGTACAGTATAATGCCGACAAGACAACCCCAGAGAAACTCCAGAAAGGTTTTGAGAAGTTTGGCTATAAGGCTCGCATCCTGAAAGATGGCGAGAAGGTTGAGAAGAACACCGGGGAGAAGTGTGACTTGATGTAATGTTCCTGCTTCTCATTTGATAGAAGCTTAACCATTGGCACGCAGGAATCCCTGCGTGCTATATGGTGCTTATCATAAAACACATTCGTTCATTTCATGAGTCCGTCAATGAAATGCTTAGAATCTGCAAAACTTCATATGTCGAGCGTTTCAATTGCATATCATGATGAACAATAGCCACGAGACAATAAGTGATAAAATCGTGAGGGATAACCCCAAATCGTGGTAAGCGGCTCCGCGTTTATACCTTGCATAATTCAAAAAAAAGCAGTAACAGCTGATTAAACTAATGCTGTTACTGCTTTTTCCATCGGTCAGGAAGTAAGTCTCTATATTTCTCCAGTGGGGTATTGGGTTGCCATTCAATGGTCTTTTCTATGACATCGCTAATGTATTCAAACAGATTGATGCCATTCAGTTTGCATGAGATGGCGATAGAATATAGGATAGCCGCCCGGCTTGCTCCTTCGTGCGAACCAAAGAACATTGAGTTTCTTCTTGATTCCTAAGACATAGCCAAATTTTTGAGCAACTTTTTGTGTTAATAAATACAAAAGAGGTATTTTGGAACATACAGGCACTAAAATATCGGTAGCAGAAATGGTC
>QSCI01000020.1:0-46638 GCA_003463005.1 Segatella copri
TGTAAGGGCAAAGCTTCATATATTTAAAGCTTTTGCCCTTACAGGGCGACTTTAGTATCTCACATTCTAAACCCAGGGTGTTGCCCTGGGCTAGGAGCTTTTGCCCTTTCAGGGCGTATTGCTGACAATTATCTTCTTCTGCCTCTACCTTCATTTCTTCCTTGATTTCCACGACCTTGATTTCCCCGACCTTGATTTCCCCGACCGCCGCGTTCGTTCTTATCCCCGCTATTATAACGGTTCTTGCGGTTATGGTTGTCGTTGTCGAAATTAGGGTTGAAGCTCTTTTTCTTCTTGTCCTTGAAGAAGCCGGCACCCTGGTCTTTCTGGTTGCGGAGTTCGGCTCTTGCCGCAGCTACGGCATCACGGATGTTGGCATTCGAAGGCTTACCTGATTTTAGAGATTTTCCGTTATTCAGGTATTTCTCCTCATCATAGCAACCCACATTGCCATATCCCTTTGGAGCAAAGCGGTCAGAAGCATTTCTGCCACGGCTTTTTCCTGCATTCGGTTCAGAAGCATTTCTGCCAGCTCCACGCTTGCCTTTAGCACCTTTTCCTACACCTGGATTATCGTATGTAGAACCTATCGCCTTATCGTCATAATGCGTCTTCTTACCCTTGAAACTGCCACCCATGCTCTTCCTGTCGTAGAGTTTATCGATGAGGTCGGCTCTGCCTATCCGGCGAAGTTCACTCTCGATGGCGCGGCGCTCTTCAGGCTTGTACCAGAAGAAGAACATGCGCTGGGCAAGCTTCTCTTTCTGAGTCTTGGCGCTGAAGACCGGCTCCAGGGTGTATGGATCGTAACCCGTGTACCAGGTCTCGGTAGAAATGGTCATAGGAGTAGGGGTGAAATCCTGCACCTGCTCCAGATGGAAATCCAGTCCCTTCGTAATGACGGCAAGTTCTGCCATGTCTTCTTCATGACAGCCCGGATGCGAACTGATGAAGTAAGGAATGATCTGCTGGTTCAGACCTTCTTCCTTGTTGATCTTGTCGAAGATGCGCTTGAACTCGTAGAAGAGGTCGAACGATGGCTTGCGCATGAACTTCAAGACCTCCGGACTCGTATGTTCGGGAGCCACCTTCAGTCGGCCGCTCACGTGCTTGGTAATCAGTTCGCGCGTGTATTCTCTAGCCGCCTGATTCACCTTTTCGTCCTTGCTCTTATGCAGCAGAAGGTCGTAACGCACACCACTACCAATGAAACTCTTCTTGATTCCCGGCAAAGCATCTACAGCATGATAAATCTCCAGAAGCTTGCTGTGGTCGGTGTTGAGGTTCGGACAAATCTGAGGGTTTACACACGACGGACGCTTGCATACTTCGCAGGCTTTCTGATTCTTGCCGTGCATTCCGTACATGTTGGCAGAAGGACCGCCCAAATCGCTCAGATAGCCCTTGAAATCAGGCATCTGGATGATTTTCTTCACCTCCTTCAGAATGCTCTCCTTGCTGCGGCAAACCACGAATTTACCCTGATGGGCAGAAATGGTGCAGAAAGAACAGCCGCCGAAACAGCCACGATGAAGGTTCACGGAGAACTTGATCATCTCGTAGGCAGGAATGGTTTTGCCCTTATATTTAGGATGAGGCAAACGCGTATAAGGCAGGTCGAAAGCAGCATCCAGTTCCGCGGTAGTCATCAGCGGGAAAGGCGGATTCACCACTACATATTTGCCGTCAACTTCCTGAATCATGCGCTGAGCATGCATCTTGTTGGCTTCTTCCTCCAGATGGCGCACGTTCTCAGCCTGTCCCTTCTTGTTGTGGAGACATTCTTCGTGGCTGTGGAGGATGATGTCGTCGTCCTTGAAACCGCCCGGAATCTCACTTTCCTTGCAGTAGAAAACCACCTGCGGCATTTCGTGGATTTGGCTAAGCGTCTTGCCTTCTGCAAAGGCATTGGCTAGTTCAACGATAGAACGTTCGCCCATTCCGTAGAGAATGAGGTCGGCGCCCGAATCGCAGAGAATGCACTTGCGAAGCTCGTCTTTCCAATAGTCGTAGTGGCTGATGCGGCGCAACGAAGCCTCAATACCGCCTAGTGCTACAGGTACGTCGGGAAAGAGTTTCTTCAGTATCTGCGTATAGACGATAGATGGATAGTCGGGGCGCATGTCGTGGCGGGAGTCAGGACTGAAAGCGTCCTCGCTACGCATGCGGCGGTTGGCCGTGTAGCGGTTCACCATCGAGTCCATGGCACCCGGAGAAACACCAAAGAAGAGGCGAGGGCGACCGAGTTTCTTGAAGTCTCGGAAATCGCCGTGCCAGTCGGGCTGGGGAACGATGGCTACCCGATAGCCGTTGGCTTCCAGTATTCGTCCGAGGATGGCAGGGCCGAAGGATGGGTGGTCAACGTAAGCATCTCCTGAAAAGAGGATGACGTCGAGTTCGTCCCATCCGCGCAACTCGCATTCTTTCTTGGTGGTAGGTAAGAAATCTGTTAACTTATAATCCATTCAATATTTTTTAATCATTTACTGCGTCTGGTTCTGCATCAGCTGCAGCCTCAGCCTGCTTCTTGTCTTTCCAGTCTACGTAGAGCAGAACGAGGTTGTGAAGACCGAGCGCCTTCATGTTCTGATTGTAGATGACGTCGAGACAGAGATCGAGCAACTCTTTATCCTTGATGTCGCTGCTCTCGAGGAGTGAACGCACATTAAGTTTCAGTTTATCGAGCACTTCCTCGTCGATAATGCCGTTGCTGTCTACGAGGTTGCGGAGTAACTGATACTTTTCGATGGTCTCTAAATGCTGGTCGCTCACTTCGATAGAGCGAGTGCCAGACTGGTTGGCTTGAATCTTATACATAAGCTTAAAATTTTTTATCTGTTTTACTTTGAATTTAATCTGTCAGAAATTTGAGAATGCCGAGCAACACGCTGGTGCGGGTCCTTTCGTCGATGATGCATTCCAGCGGGAATCCCATGACGAAACTGCGGTAAGTAGTGCTCTTGTAGGCAACCGCCGCACTCGTTCCCGTATCGTATTGCATCGCCGTGAAGGCGTAATTGCCAACCGGTTTCAATATCTCGGGATGGGTTGCCGCATAATGCTGGGCATTCAGCTCGTTATAATAGCTGAACTGCAGCCCTAAACCCTTGACGTTAGGCGAAGTGTAGACAATACTGTCTCGTTCTGTTACGGTTGAATCTTCGGGATTGATGTCCCTGGTGATGGCCGTAGAACCTGTAGGCTCATAGCTGAGTTTCAGAATATCGCTCAGGAACGCCTGTTCCTCTTCAGTCTGCATGTCGCTTCCGGTGTAAGAACCGCTTATCAGGATTCTTCCGCCTTGGCTGGCGTATTGCCTGATGCTGTTCTGCAGGGCAGGCGTGAACGACTTGAAGTAGGCGTGAGTATAGCCGTCATGGCGCTCCAGTCCGTTGATGAGGTCAACTGCCTGATAGTTCTTCATCTGAACCCTGCCGCTGGCGATGACTTCGCTCGAACAGCTGGAAATATTATATTTGCCCGAAGCCGCAATACTTGTAGCATGCGCCTGAACGTAGTTGAAGTCGTTGCCTGCCACAAACTTGCCAATCATTTCGTTGCCGCTGAAACCGAGTCCGAAACTGGTTTCGTTGCCCATTCTGCTTTTGTCGAACACCTGTTGCTTGCCGCTCCATCCCGCCGTCAGTCCGTAGCTTACGCCCGGATCCTGATTGAGGTCGAATCCCTGCTTTTCCTCATCATCTACGACCTGCGGAGAGGCAAGGCGATGGAAATTGTTTACGATGAGCACAGACTTGCTGGCAGCAGGATTATAGAGCACAGAGAGGGTTTCGGTGGTGAAACTTTCTCCTCCTGCATTAACCGCAGCCACCTTGAAATGGTAAAGCTTGCCCGGTTCCAGCTGCATCTGGCAGCGGGTGGTGTTCACGATGGTTCCGTTGTCAAAACCGCCTTGTCCCTCAGCCTTATAAATAATGTAAGAAGTAGGGCGGGCAGATGGTTCCGTCTTGTCCAGCTGGGCTGTCCATGAGAGTAGGGCAACACCTTGGTTCTGCGTAACGCTGAAGTTCTGCGGAGCCAGCGGCTGGACCACGTATCGGGTTCCATGATTGCTGTTTACGAAGCGCAGGATAGTTTTGTAGATGGAGCGTGCGATATAGAACTTTCCGAGCGGATCCTGAGCAATTCTCATGTCAGGGAAATTCTGATGCGAAAGCATTTCGAGAATAGCCGACGGAACTTCCGGCAGGCGGGTTTCAGAATAGTTTCTGTCCCATAGGTAGCGTTTGCCGAATTCTCCGAACTGAGCCGTCAGATCCGTAACGAGATTATCGCGCAAAGCCCTGGCGAAATCCTTGGATGTGAATCTTGAGATTCCGCTGTTCAGCATTCCGTCGTTATAATCTGTGGTGCAGATAGCAAGGGATCCAAAGGTAGATTTTCCGTCCTTATTGTAACCCGCATCACTATGAAGTGCCAGCGAGAGTTCTATAGGCACGTGCTTGCCATTTTTGGCAGGCATGTAAACCGAACCGCCGCCCAGCCAATTGGTCATCAGCGAACGGGTGTTGATATCGTCGGCGTAATCATTTTCTCCCTTCCTGCCTCCATAAACCTTATAAGGAGCACCAGCCCATTGGGCGTAGTATCTGGCTCCTTCCAGGCAACGGGGCAATCCGCTGGTGTAACCGCCACGCTCTATGTTTCCCATGCCGCCGCCAAAGCGGACAGCATCTGTAGTTACTACTCCACGGCGTGAAGCCTTGTTGGTGCAGACCACGCGGTTGAACTCGTTGCAGCCCTTGTCGAAATCGAAGGTGCCCAGGTAAACCCAGGTGCCTCCGCCCATGCGCTGGTTAACAGAAAACTCTGTAGCTTCGCCCTTGTGATAAACGATGTATCTTGCATCGCTCACGCTCTTGGGGAGCGACTGGTAGCTTACGTAGACTGCGTATTTGCCGGCTTCCTTGAAACGGGGCTGGTAGCTTACCTGGCTGGTTTTCTTGCGCTTGGTAGCCTTCGCCTGTCTCACGGTTCCCATGCGGAACGGATTTTCCCCATCTTTCAGTCGGTAGCGGTTGGCAAAACCGAGCGAATCGCAGTTTTTCCATCGCTTGCTCGCCTCCTTTTCGAAATAATAAACCGACTTGACAGCATCATCATTATCGATGACGATTTCGTTCGTCTGCCAGTCTCTTTCGCGGGGTGTGAAGACGATGGCTCCCGCATTCTGGAGCATCGGGATGAGGTAGGGCACTACAATGGTTTGGGTAAAGAGATCTTCGTTTGTGCAAAACAGGTTAGGGCGTTGCCATTTCCATACATCTCTGTCGGCATAATAATACCGTCCGTGCGAGGCCCATAGCGAAAGGTGCCTGTTCTGTAGTCCTGCCGTCACGAAATAAGGGCGGGAAACATTAAACACCCATGGGTCGCCATCATAATCTATGCCTTGCCATGCGCCGCTGTTAGCCTCGTCGTAGATAGGAAAAAACGATTTGCCGTTAGCCTGAAGCGAAGCTCCAGCGGCTAACAGCAAACTGCTTATCAAACAATATGTTATGTTTTGGTGTTTCACTATACGAATACTCCTTCTTTAATAGCTGACTAAACCGTTATCTTCTAACGTTTAATCAATATTTCCGATTGTGAACTTCTCCGGTTTCTTTCCTTTGAAATCCTTGAAGTACAACTTGATTTCACGCATGTCTTTGTCAACATCTCCTGACGGGATAATCTGCCTGGTGCATTGGATGACCTTCTTCTCATAGTCAAGCCCATAGAGATGGATAGGCAGATGCGCCTTGAGGGCTATGAAATAGAATCCCTTTTTCCATTCCGGGTTGAGCGAGCGGGTACCTTCGGGCGTAATGCACAGTCCGAAAGCCTTCCGCTTATCCGCTTCTGCAGCCAGATTATCCGTCATGCTGGTATGTTTGCTTCTCCACACAGGAATACCTCCCATCTTTCTGAAGATAGGACCTAGCGGCCAGAAGAACCATTCCTTTTTCATGAGGAAATTACATTTGATTCCCTCAGCATGGGCAAAGAGCTGGCCCAGTATCAGATCCCAGTTGCTGGTGTGCGGAGCCATGCAGATAATATACTTTTCAGGAAGCTCCTGGGTGATGATTTTCTTATAGCCCAAGCGCTTATACAATATCCATTGACAAATTCCTTTTACCATATATATAAATAGGTGTATTTTTTGATTCTGATGATGAAAGGATTATGCCAGGTTTGAAATCTGGTCGATGATTTCGCTCATCTGCTTGTTGAAGTCGTTTATGAGCTTTTTATAATATTCACCCTTCTTGATTCCCGGTTCCGGGTGAGACACGCGGCTGATGTAATCGCCGTTGATCATGACGATAGCTGAAAGAATGCCATCCACATCTTCCTGTGTAGGCTTACCATTATACAAAGATGCAGCTACTGTTTCGGCGAAAAGTTCGCTTGTAATGTAGTTGATCGTGCGCTTTAAATCTCTTTTATTAGCCATAATTCTTTTCTCCTAATTAATGAATAATTAAAAATATCGCTCAAAGATAATCATTTTCTTTGAAATAACATCATTTTTTGGGAAAAAATGTATCTATTAACGCATTTTTAGCATTTTTCTTTCCGTATCTCGCAGAAAAGAGTTATTTTTGCAGATGTTTTTGAAGTTTCAACTAATTAAAATAAAAACGAATTATGGAAAAAAGTGCATTGCAGATTGCAAGAGCTGCTTATCAGCCAAAATTGCCTAAGGCTCTCCAGGGCCCAGTAAAGGCAGTTGAAGGTGCAGCAACACAGTCAGTAGGTAATCAGGATGAAATCAAGGCGTTGTTCCCTAACACTTATGGAATGCCTGTTATTACATTCGAGGCAGGTGAGGCTAAGGAACTTCCTGCTTTCAACGTAGGTGTTATCCTCTCTGGTGGTCAGGCTCCTGGCGGTCACAACGTGATTTCTGGTCTCTTCGACGGTGTGAAGTCTCTTAACCCAGCTAACAAGCTCTATGGTTTCATCCTCGGTCCTGGTGGTCTCGTTGACCATAAGTACATGGAGATTACTTCTGAACTCATGGACGAATACCGCAATACTGGTGGTTTCGACATCATCGGTTCCGGACGTACCAAGCTTGAGAAGGAAGACCAGTTTGAGAAGGGTATTGAGATTCTTCGTGAACTCGGCATCAAGGCACTTGTCATCATCGGTGGTGACGACTCAAATACCAATGCTTGCGTTCTCGCAGAATACTATGCTGCCAAGAAGTATGGCGTACAGGTAATCGGTTGCCCTAAGACTATCGACGGCGACTTGAAGAACGAGCAGATTGAGACTTCTTTCGGTTTCGATACAGCCTGCAAGACATATTCTGAGCTCATCGGTAACATCGAGCGCGACTGTAACTCAGCACGTAAGTACTGGCACTTCATCAAGCTGATGGGTCGTTCAGCATCTCACATCGCCCTTGAGTGCGCTCTCCAGACTCAGCCAAACATCTGCTTGATTTCTGAGGAGGTAGAGGCTAAGGAAATGTCACTCGATGATGTTGTTACTTATATTGCAACTGCAGTAGCTAACCGTGCTGCTGAGGGCAACAACTTCGGTACTGTTCTCATCCCAGAGGGTCTGATCGAGTTCATCCCAGCTATCAAGAAGCTTATCGCAGAATTGAACGAGGTTCTTACAGACCCTGCAACAGGCGAGAGCCGTGAGTTTGCAAATGCTGAGGAGCAGATTGCATTCGTTAAGGGTGCCATCGCTAAGGACAACCTCGCAGTATTGGAGTCTTTGCCAGCTGACGTAGCTCGCCAGCTTTGCCTCGACCGCGACCCTCACGGAAACGTACAGGTTTCTCTCATCGAGACAGAGAAGTTGCTTTCTCGCATGGTAGCTGAGAAGTTGGCTGCATGGAAGAAGGAAGGCAAGTTTGTTGGTAAGTTCTCTGCACAGCACCACTTCTTCGGTTACGAGGGACGTTGCGCAGCTCCTTCTAACTACGATGCTGACTACTGCTACTCACTCGGTTTCAACGCTTCACGCCTCATCGCTAACGGCAAGACCGGTTACATGTCAATCATCAAGAACACAACAGCTCCTGCAGCAGAATGGATTGCAGGTGGTGTGCCAATTACTATGATGATGAACATCGAGCGTCGTAATGGTGCTAACAAGCCAGTTATCCGCAAGGCTCTCGTTGAGCTGGATGGCGCTCCATTCAAGTTCTTCGCTTCTAAGCGCGATGAGTGGGCTAAGGAAACAGCTTACGTTTATCCAGGTCCTATCCAGTACTGGGGTCCTTCTGAGGTTTGCGACCAGACCACAAAGACTCTCCAGTTGGAGCAGGCTAAGTAAAAAATAGAATAAATATTTTTTTATATGTCAACAAGACGAACGGCTTCTTCACAGAAAAAGAGTGCCATGGCGAGAAAGAAAACTCCTCGGCGTGGCGGCTCCCGTGGTAGAAGGCGTTCGTCTTCTTTTTTGCAACGCTATCCCCGTTGGGCGTGGTGGATAGGCGGAATGGCGGTTATCATGCTCTATGTCTTTCTGTTCTATCATTTCTTTGTAGGTCCAACTGGTTTCCGATGGCGTGCGCTTTATGGCGATGCTGAATATCCTGAAGGTTACGAGATTCATGGAATCGACATTTCTCATTATCAGGCCAAGATAGACTGGGAACAGCTCAAGAATGCGATGATCAAGGGTTGTCCTGTGCGCTTCGTCATCATCAAGAGTACGGAAGGTTCTTCACGGCTCGATGAGAATTTCCGCGAGAACTTTAATCAGGCTCGCGATTTCGGTTTCATCCGGGGTGTTTATCATTTCTGGAGCAATAAATCGACAGCCCGGGAACAGGCTTATTATTTCCTAGACCAGGTTCATCTTACGGATGGCGATTTGCCTCCGGTACTGGATATAGAACATAAGCCGGCAGATAAGAGTGTGGAGGATTTCCAGCGTGATGTGCTTACCTGGCTGCATATTGTAGAGGATAAGTATCATGTTAAACCTATCATCTACACCTATTATAAATTCAAGGAGCAATATCTGAGTGCGCCTGTCTTCGAAGATTATCCTTACTGGATAGCCCACTATTATGTTGACAAGGTTCAGTATAAGGGCAAATGGAAGTTCTGGCAGCATACGGATGTGGCAAGTTGCCGGGCATTAAAGGCTACGTAGATTTCAATATTTACAACGGCAGTTATTATGAGCTCAAGCAGCTCTGCATAGGAAGCAATAATAATGAGAAGAAATTCATGGAATAAAGGTTGGACTTTTGGCAATATGCGAAAATCCAACCTTTATTCGTATGTTTTAATCTGATATTTCTGATTTCAGATTTTTCGTTCTGAATGTTCAGAATCAGAAAAGAATCTTTATGAACCTAAAACAAGGCAGGCCCAATTGTTGTCAATCTGTCTGTTTATTTCATGCATTCCCAGTTCTTCTGCTTTCTCCAGGAGTACAGGAATATCTTCTTCGTAGAAGCCGCTCAGAACCAGGGTTCCGCCGATGTTCATCACGCTACGGAAAGCGCGCATGTCGTCGAGCAGAATGTTGCGGTTGATGTTGGCTAGAACCAGGTCGAAAACGCCGCTGATGTGGTTGATTACCTGACTGTTGCCAAAGAGTACTTCCATGTTAGTTACGCCGTTGAGCACGGCATTATGCTTGGCATTTTCCACGCTCCACTCGTCAATATCGTAGCCTACCACGTCTTTCGCTCCGAGTTTTGAGCAGGTGAGGGCAAGGATTCCCGTACCCGTTCCGCAATCCAGGATGCGTTTGGTTCTGATAGGCATGTGGAGCAGCTGCGAAATAATCATGCGTGTGGTTTCGTGGTTTCCTGTTCCGAACGCCAGTTTCGCCTCAATACCTATTTCTATCATGTCGGGTCTGTTGCTCGTATCGGGATAGAGTTCGGGATGTTTCGCATCGTAAATCACCACCTGGTTGTCCACATAAATTGGTTCGAATCCCTGTTCTTCCCATTCCTGGTTCCAATCCTTATCTTCTGCATCTTTCACCTCGTAGGTAATTTTCGCATCCCCGATAGGGAAATCAGCAATATAGGCATCCAGCATCTCCTTGTCGAAGAGTTCTTTCTGCACATACGCTTCCAGTCCGGTTTCTGTTTCTTCAAAAGATTCAAATCCGGCTTCGGCTGCACCATCGGCAAGCAGATCCTGAGAGGCCTGCATCAAGTCGGCAGTCGTTTCAATAGTGAATGTTGCTACTAAATATTTCATATTTAATTTGTATTAATTTCTTGTCTAAAAACGCCTTCGAATGTTCAAAAAAGCTAGATTTGTTTTAAATCTTCTGCAAAATTATAAAAAAATAGGGGAAAACCTACAATTATTTAGGGAAATTCTGTATTTTTGCATAAAGATAAGCAATATTTTTGCATCCAGATTATTATATATCAGGAAATGACTCTTTCTGGAGTATTTTTCCTGATGGTTTATGATGGATCTGGAAAGAGAAAAATGGAGAAAAAAATAAATAGGAGAACAGAAATATGAAAAAAAGTATCTTCTTGCAGTCCTTATCGCAGCTGCGATGCCACTCACTTCGATGGCACAGGACGATGACCTCTACTTCAATCCGAAGAAGGAGGCCAAAGAAAAGGCTGAAAGACGGGCTCTGCTCCAGCGCCAGTATGCTGAACAGCGGGCACGTAGAGATAGTGTTTATCGGCTGTTTTGGAGCGGAAGCGACCGTTCGGTAGATGAATACAATCGAGGCGGCAGAATCTTCAGCCATTATGAGAATGTAGGGAAAGATTCCCTGGGCAACGACATTATCCAGTTCCATGTGGGCAAGGGTGTGGCGCCAGACAGCATTTATGATGATGCTTACTTCGCCCAGAAGTATGCTGACAGGGATGAGGATTTCGTACGCACACGCGAGATGAGCCGATGGGACGGATTCTATGATCCGTGGTTCTACGATTATTATGGTTACGGTCCTTACTACTGGCGCAGCCGCATGTGGGGCTGGCACAATCCTTGGCGCTACGGCTATTATGCCGGCTGGTATGATCCTTGGTTCGACCCTTGGTACGATCCATGGTATTATGGTTACTGCGGCTGGTATGGTGGCTGGTACGACCCTTGGTATTATGGCTGGGGCGGCTACTACAATCCTTGGTATTGGGGAGGTCCGGTAATCGGGCATGTTAGCTATGGTGGCTTTGCAGGCAACATTCGCTACAACAACCCAGGTCGTATTGATGGTTCTAATCACCAGTATACAGGTGTTGGCGGTAATAATCGTAATACTTATTCACGTCGTAGTGGTTCTAACCGTAGTTTTGGCCAGCGTCAGAATACCGGCAACTTTAACAATAACTCTTCTTGGGGTAGTCGTAGTAATTCTGGCTTTAGTAACAGTAGCGGTAATTTCGGAGGTGGTAGCTTCGGAGGTGGCGGCCGTTCCGGTGGCGGTAGCTTCGGAGGCGGTGGTGGTCGCTCTGGTGGCGGTAGCTTCGGAGGAAGAAGATAAATTGATAATAACAATTAGTATTTAAGATTATGAATAATTTAAAACATATATTCTTTGCCAGTATGCTCATGGCTAGCATGACTGCTGCTGCGCAAGAAACCTATCAGGACGCTAAGTTGGCTGCACCCCAGCTTACAGGTACTGCCCGCTATGTGGGTATGGGTGGTGCTATGGAAGCTTTGGGCGCCGATATTTCCACTATCAGCAGTAACCCTGCTGGTATTGGTCTTTTCCGTAAAAGCCAAATAACTCTTACTGCAGGAGTTATCGCCCAGACAGATGCAGAGAATTATACAGAGTATAATGATGCTCGTATTACTTTTAATGGTAAAAAGAGTCATCCTACCTTTGACCAGGTGGGTATCGTATGGAGTCCGAAAAACAAAGGCACCAATTGGCTGAATCTGGCTTTCAATTATCATAAGAGTGCCGACTTTGGACAGATTCTGAATGCTGCTGGAGCTTTAAAGAATGTTTCTCTTAATAAGATAACCGCAGCTAAGAATTTCAAGGAGTATGCGGGGTGGACCAGTCAGGACGCCAACCTTGGTGGATATAAGGATAATTCCGGAAACTATCAGCCTGGTTTGTTTACTGTTCCTACTGATGGTGGTTTGGCTTATGCTGAGGCTAATAAGTATTTGTTTGGTCAGTATCAGCATGGTTATATTGGCACCTATGATTTCAACATTAGTGGCTCGCTTAATAATCAGGTTTGGCTTGGTTTGACAGTCGGACTTCATGATGTTCATTACAATAGTAATTCTCTTTATTCTGAAGACTTCGTTGATGGCAATATAATGGATTCATTTGAGCAATTGAAGATTACTGGAACAGGATTTGATGTGAAGGCGGGTGTTATCTTCCGTCCAGTCAAGGATTCTCCTTTCCGTATTGGTGCTTATTTTAATAGCCCTATCTTCTATGATCTCACAGTTAGTGGCGATAATGATATTACTATTTCGGGGAATTATGATCCTGCTACCTATGAGGAAAAAGATGGAAGTCAGCAGCCTTGTTATGTCAAGGGTAGTAGGGGACAGAGTATAGATTATGATTTCCGTCTCAATACACCATGGAAGGTGGGCGCCAGCTTGGGTCATACTATAGGAAATTATCTGGCACTTGGTGCAACTTATGAATATGCCTGGTACGATCATATGGACAACCGTGTGAAGGATGGTGGTTATTATGATTCCTATTGGGGAGACTATTATGAGAGCAGTAGTAGTGATGAGGCTATGAATCACGATACTCAATTGAACCTGCAAGGTGTAAGTACCTTGAAGTTAGGTGCAGAGATTAAGCCTGTTGACATGTTGTCAATCCGATTAGGTTATAATTATGTATCGCCAATGTACAAGGATAATGCTTTGCGCGATCAGACATTTGACAGTAATGGCGTTTACATCGCTTCTTCTGCTGATTATACCAACTGGAAGGCAACAAACCGTTTTACTTTAGGTATTGGTTTCAATTACCAGAATTTGGCTATAGATGTGGCTTATCAGTATTCTTCTCAAAAGGGAGATTTCTATCCATTCGAAAGTTTTACGGATATGGCTGCTCTGTTAATGCAACCAAGGTTGACAACAAGCGCCACCAGTTGCTGATGACCGTTGGCTATAGGTTCTAAAATGTGAAGGTAGGGGAGTTATTGATTAAATAATGTGAAATCCCGATAAAAAAGCCCACTCTTAGAAAAAAAGTTGGGAAAAAGTTTGGCGGTTTCATATAAAAGCCCTATCTTTGCAATCAAGAAATCGGGATGATTTCGTGTCATAGATTAGGTTTTTAGATTAAAGGTGTTATTCACCTTATTTTCTAGGATTAAAAAATATTAGTTTTTTTAGTGGTTAATTTAGTTTTAGTAAGTATGTTTAGGGTCTGTTGTGAAACAGGCCCTATTTTTGTGCCTTTACCAAAAAAATCCCCCAACAGGAAGGCTTGGAAACCATTACCTGTCGGGGGAAAGTATTAATCCTAAATAAATCTACCTTGAATAAACTAATCTATTGAAATTTATCCTTCATAAATCTACTTAAATGAACCAATACCGGCCTTATTTGAACTATTAAATCAAAAACATTATTTGTTTCTGTAATTATCCAGACCCTTATTCAGAAAGTCGAGATAAGCACTAACATCTTCTTTGAAACTGAAGGCTGCTGCAAGAGGATTGCCATCGTTGTCAATAGCCACATAGAATGGCTGGGCATTAGCTCCAAACTTGCTTGCCTGCAGATAACTCCACTTGTCGCCAACGGTTCGCAGGGTGCGCTTCTCGCCATTAAACGTTACCTCCATAGGCTCAGGAAGAGGAGTCTTGTCATCTACATAAAGTGAGATGAGAACATAATCCTTTGCCAGCTTATCGGCAACCGATGGATCTGTCCATACAGAAGCCTCCATCTTGCGGCAGTTTACACAACCATAACCCGTGAAATCAAGCAATACCGGTTTGCCGGCAGCCTTGGCAGCCGCCATTCCCAACTCATAATCCTTGTAAGCAGGCTCTACGGTCTTGGTGTTGAGGTTGAAGTCCTGTGTATTAATAGGTGGAGCAAATGCGCTCACAGCCTTGCAAGGAGCACCCCAGAGACCTGGAATCATGTAAACCGAGAATGCCAAAGAACAGAGACCCAACATGATGCAGGCTACAGGCATAGGCTTGTTGATGTCGCCCCCGATTGCATCAACCTGGAACTTCAGCTTGCCGATGAGATAGAGACCCAACAGACCGAAGATGACAATCCAGAGAGAGAGGAATACCTCGCGGTCCATGATGTGCCAGCCGTAAGCCAGATCGGCTACAGAGAGGAACTTCAGAGAGAAGGCAAGCTCGACGAAGCCGAGCACAATCTTGATAGTCTCCATCCAAGAACCCGACTTAGGAGCCGACTTCAACCATGATGGGAAGAGGGCGAAGAGGGTGAATGGGAGCGCCAGAGCAAGCGCAAAACCGAACATTCCCACGGTAGGAGCGAGCCAGTCGCCGGAAGTAACGGTCTGAACCAGCAGCAAACCGATGATAGGAGCTGTACATGAGAAGCTGACCAATACCAGGGTGAAAGCCATCAGGAAGATAGAAATCATACCCGTGGTGCTGGAAGCCTTGTTGTCTACAGCATTTCCCCAACTGTCAGGCAATTTGATTTCGAACCAACCGAAGAACGAGAAGGCGAAAACGGCAAGTAGGAGGAAGAGGATGATGTTGAAAACGGCACTTGTGCTGAGCGCATTCAGGGTGCTAGGACCTGCGATGGCTGTTACAGCAAGACCCAAAACCAGATAGATGACTACGATGCTCAAACCATAAGTAATCGCATCGCGGATACCTTTCTTCTTATCGTTCTTAGCACGCTTCAGGAAGAAGCTTACTGTCATCGGGATGATAGGCCAGATGCAAGGCATGACGAGCGCAAGCAGACCGCCCACAAAACCGATGAAGAAGATATAGAAGAGCGAATGGTTGGCGATGTCGTTAGCTCCGCCAAATGTCTGAAGTTCTTTAACAACCGGTTTCCATAAGTCCTTGACGTTCAGATTTTCCATAGCAGATGTCAAAGCTGCGGAATCTACGGGTTGAGTAGCGCTGTCGGTCTGAACCAGGGCTGCAACCTTTGCCAGCGAATCGGCCTTCATCTTGGCAGCAAGAGCAGGATCAATCGCCTTTGCATTCAGAGCATCTTTTGCTCCAGCTGCAGGAGCATCAACGGCTGGAGATTTGCCACTCTTCTTAAAACCAGCCTCACTTGGTGGCATACAGTTCTGGTCGTTGCAGGCGCCATACTCCAGATAGGCATCAATATGATAATTTGGTTGGGTAAACTTCACCTTCTGTACAAAGGTAACACTACCTTCAAAATAACGGAGTTCATCTCGAAGAGAGGGTCGAACTTTGCAATCTCTCTGCCGCGTGGCTGAAGTTTTCCTACGAGTTCAACACCTTCAAGCTTGTTTACGTTGAACGAAGCGGAAATCGGACCGTCGCCACCCAAACCGGTAGAGTAGACGTGCCATCCCGGTTGGATTTTTCCGCTAAACACGATTTCGGCCACAGCACTTCCGTCTGTTTTCAGCGAGCTGGTGAACTTCACAGGGTTCATCAGCTGCGCCTGAGCCAGCATTACTACAAGGAGTAATTGAAAGATTAAAAATACTTTTTTCATTTCTATTTTTTTATTTTATGTTGCAAAGTTACTAAAAACTACTCATATTACGTATTCAAAGGGCTTTAAGGGTACTCGGTTTTAATTTTTTTAAGAAAAAATGCTAAATTTCTCAGTTTTACTTGGCTATTTCGTACTTTTAATGTAATTTTGCGGGCAGAATGAAAGCAATCGTAAAATTGGAAACAGAATAAAATGGCAAAGAAGAAACTATACTTATTCAGCCTCCTGGTGGCCACGATGAGTGTGCTGCTCTCTACGGTGGTGATGCATCATCATCACATGGGGCGTATATGTATGGTTGTAGAACGTTGCCAGCAGGATGGTAAGCTCAACGATGAGCATACTGAGCATCATGAGAATGAAAACGATGGTTGCCGCGTGCATCAGATGCACCATTTTGTAACCAACGGCAAGATTGTGAAGAGCATTCAGAAGCAGCTTTTCGATGGCGACCATCTTCTTTCCGTGCTTTCTTCTGAGTATTTGTTTATCCCTACCTCGTCGATTATTAGCGTGCGTTGGCAGCAGTTTGCAGCCAGCCTTCCTTGTGTTGATGAAACGGCCATCAGTAGGCGAGGACCTCCTTCTTTTTGTTGATTTTCTGCAGTTAGAGCAACCAGGATGCAGCTTTTGCAACCGGGTTGCAGGGAAAAGTGCGTACTTTTGCACCCGAAATTATTAATCAATAAAAAGAAGAAAAAATGAAAAGAATATTGGTGGTTGCCGTTGCGGCAATCTTAGCCTGGGGTGGTTTCACCTTTTTCTCAAACCACGCCGGAGCAGAGGCTCATGCTGCCGAACACGGACATGAGCATGAACATGAAGAGGTGGATTTTGACAATATTCCGCTCTCTCAGAACCAGGTAGATGCTGTAGATCTGAAGATGGGCGAGGCGGTTGACCGCGTGATGGATGCTACGATTGCAGCCAACGGTCAGCTCGTTTTGCGCGCCCAGAACAAGGGCGATGTGGCTTCGCTCATGGGTGGCGTGGTGAAGGCTATCTACGTGAAGGAAGGACAGAATGTGAAGCGCGGACAGGTGGTGGCGCTGGTCGAAAATACAGATGTGGTCAGTCTGCAACGCGAATATTTTTCTGCCAGCAAGGAGTGCGAACTGGCACTTGCCGACCTGGAGCGACAGAAACTGCTGAACAAGGCCGGAGCTGGCGTCAAGAAGAATGCGCAGCAGGCAGCTAAGGAGTATCATGTGGCCCACGCCAACCTCATCGGCATCGGCAAGCAGCTTGCCAGATGGGCATTTCTACCGCCGCCGTAGCCAGGGGCAAGTTTACCACAGCCTTCCCTTTGCGTGCTCCGATTGCGGGTACGGTTTCGCAGATTACAGCCAGCTTGGGCAGCTTTGCCGACATGCAGACTCCGCTCTTGAAGATTCAGAACAACCAGGCGATAGAGTGCGATTTGAACATTTTCGAGAAAGATTTGCAGAAGGTAAAGCCGGGCGATAAGGTTTATCTCTCGCTTACCAATCAGCCGGGCATCAAGCTCGTCGGCCATGTCTATGGTTTAAACCAATACTTTAACGATAATTCGAAATCAGTTGCTGTTCATGTAAAAATAGATGCGCAGTCTCTTAAAACCAGCGGCGTTCACGGCTCAGCCCGACTCTTCGACGGAATGTACGTAAGCGGCAAGATAGCTACGGGCAGCCAGTCGTGCATCGCCCTTCCTTCCAAGGCCATCGTCAGTACCGACGGCAAGCAGTTTGTCTTCGCTCTGAACGGCAAGCCAGAGAAGGGCGAGTACAGTTTCTCCCGCCACGAGGTTATTACGGGCGTTTCGGATGGAGCTTATACCGAGGTAAAACTCTGCAAACATCTGAAGCAGGAGGGCAAGAAGATTGTGACAGAAAATGCATATTATCTGGCTTCGCTCACGGGCGAACATGCGGATGAGCATTAATATAAGGTGAGCTTTTCATCAATAAAGAGCTTTTTAAAGAAAAACAGATTATGTTTCAGAAACTGATTACTTACTCCATCCGCCACAAGCTGGTGGTGGGAGTTTTCACGATAGCCCTCGTCATCTGGGGCATCGTTTCGCTCATCCATCTTCCTTTCGATTCTACGCCGGATATTACCGACAATCAGGTGCAGGTTATCACCCAGGCGCCTTCGCTCGGAGCGCAGGAGGTGGAGCAATACGTAACTACTCCGGTAGAAATGGCGCTCGCCAACATCCCCGAACTCAAGGAGCGCAGAAGCATCTCACGAAGCGGACTCTCGGTCATCACCCTCGTTTTTGATGATGATGCAGATATCTACTGGGTACGTTCGCAGGTGAGCCAGATGCTGACCCAGGTGGAGAAAGATTTGCCCAAAAATGTGGAAACCGAGATGGGACCGATTGCTACCGGACTGGGCGAGATTTACCATTATACCGTGCGCGCCGAGAAGGGCTACGAGCACAAATATTCGCTCACCCAGCTGCGAACCATCCAGGACTGGATTGTGCGAAAACAGCTCTCGGGAACCCCGGGCGTGGCTGAAGTGAGCGGCTGGGGAGGCTATGTGAAGCAATATGAGGTGGCCATCAATACGGATAAGCTCAACGCCAGCAATCTGACTGTGAGCGAGGTGTTTGATGCGCTCGAAAAGAATAACGCCAACACGGGCGGAAGTTACATAGAGGAAAATTCCAACCAGTATTTCATCCGCGGCATAGGCGTGGTGAAGAGTCTGGAAGATGTGACAAATATCGCCGTGAAGACCGTAAACGGCACTCCTATTAAGATAGGTGATGTGGCGAAGGTTCAGCTGGGTCATGCCACCCGTTTCGGAGCCGTTACCCGAAATGGCGAGGGCGAAGTGGTTGCCGGAATAGCCATCATGCTGAAGGGCGAAAACTTTCAGGAGGTTATCAGGAATGTGAAGCTGCGCATAGAGCAGATTCAGAAATCTCTGCCCGAGGGCGTGGTTATCGAGCCGTTTATCGACCGAACCCACCTGGTTGACCGAGTAGAGGGAACCATCGCCCGAAACCTGACTGAAGGCGGACTCATCGTCATCTTCGTGCTGATTATTTTCCTGGGCAACTGGCGTGCCGGACTGGTTGTGGCGAGCGTCATTCCGCTCAGCATGCTCTTTGCTTTCGGCATGATGAAGACCTTCGGAATCGACGGCAATCTGATGTCGCTCGGAGCCATCGATTTCGGTATGATAGTCGATTCTGCCGTCATTATCGTAGAGGCTGTTGTGGCCCATCTGGGCGTGAAGAGTATTGAGCGGAAGGCGAGAAATTCTGCCGATACTCCCATCCGTTTTTCTCAGGCAGAGATGGATGAGGAGGTTCATGATTCCGCTTCGCGCATCCGCAAGAGTGCGGCATTTGGCGAAATCATCATCATGATAGTTTACATTCCGCTGATGACGCTTGTGGGCATCGAGGGCAAGATGTTCCGTCCGATGGCGCTTACCGTTTTCTTCGCCATCCTGGGTGCCTTCATCCTCTCGCTCACCTATGTTCCGATGGCGAGTGCGCTCTTCCTGAGCAAGAAGGGACATGTGCGTAAAACCTTTAGCGACAGAATGATAGAGAAACTTCAGGGCTGGTATCGACCGGTTCTGGAATGGGTCTTGGCGCGATATAAGGATGTGATTACCGGCGCCGTTTCGCTCTTCTGCATGAGCGCAGTAGCCTTCCATTTCCTGGGTGGCGAATTCATTCCGAGTCTGGAAGAGGGCGATTTTGCGGTAGAAATGAGCATGTCGCAGGGCACTTCGCTCTCGCAGATGGTAGAGAGCTGCTCCAAGGCTGAGAAACTTCTGAAGGCTGAATATCCTGAAATCAAGCAGGTGGTGAGCCGCATAGGTAGCGCCGAGATTCCTACCGATCCGATGCCGGTAGAAAGGGCCGACATCATGGTGGCGCTCAAGCCGAAAGCTGAATGGACTTCGGCAGAAACTACCGCCGAACTGATGGAGAAGATGGAAGAAACCCTGAAGACGATTCCGGGCTTGGAAGCTGAGATTTCGCAGCCTATCCAGATGCGTAACAACGAGTTGCTTACGGGCATCAAGCAGGATGTAGCGGTTAAGATTTTTGGCGACAATCTCGATGTGCTTACCCAGCAGGCTGATAAGGTTTCAAGAATGATAAAGAATGTGCCGGGCGTGAGTGGAATCTTCGTGGAAGAGGTTTCCGGATTGCCTCAGATTCAGGTAAAATATAACCATGAACGCATGGCGGCTTATGGGGTAACTGTTGACGAAATCAACCGCATTCTTGAAACCACCTTTGCGGGCGCTACGGCTGGAGCTGTGTACGAAGGCGATAAAAAGTTTGACATCGTTCTGCGTCTTGACCCTAAGGAGCGCAACTTCCAGTCGCTTCAGTCGCTCCGTATTCCGCTGGCTGGTGGCGAGAGTATTCCGCTTTCTCAGTTGGCTGATGTGGTTTACGAACCGGCTCCTGCTCAGGTTTCTCATGAGAATGGTGCCCGCCGCATCTACGTAGGTTTCAACGTGAAGGGTAGGGACGTGCAGAGTACCGTGAAGGATATTCAGTCCATCCTTGATGAGAAGCTGAAGCTGCCTGAGGCTACTATTATAATTATGGTGGCGAGTTTCAGAATCTTCAGAGTGCCACCCAGCGCCTGATAATCGTGGTTCCGGTAGCGCTCATCATCATTCTGCTGCTGCTCTACGCTACGGTTAAGAATCTGCGCGAATCCCTCTTCGTGTTCTCCGCCATTCCGCTTGCTGCGATAGGTGGCGTCTGGGCGCTCTGGTTGCGCGGAATGCCTTTCAGCATTTCGGCGGGCGTAGGTTTCATCGCCCTCTTTGGCGTGGCGGTTCTCAACGGCATCGTGCTGATAGGTCAGATGAACCAGATACAGAAGCAGGCGGCAGCGGTTCCTGAGGAGAATGACGCAAGTTTGGCAGCTGTTATTCAGAACAGAATTATTGACAGTTGTATGATTCGTCTCCGTCCGGTTCTGATGACGGCCCTGGTAGCTTCTATGGGTTTCCTCCCGATGGCATTATCCCATGGCGACGGAGCAGAAGTCCAGCGTCCTTTAGCTACGGTTGTAATAGGCGGTCTCATTACCAGCACGCTCCTTACGCTTCTGGTTCTGCCAGCCATCTATAAGATGTTTACGAAAAAGTAAGATTTCAAGATATGAAAATAATGAACAGAATAAAGATAACAAAGAATAGGGTGGTGGCTTGCTTTTCCGCCATCCTGCTCCTGCTGCCAGCCACAGTCGGAGCCCAGCATTTTGATGCTCATATTGCGGGCAGGAAAGTTACCCTGCAGGAATGTTTCGATTTGGCTGCCCGACAGAACCTTCAGATGCAGGCAGGAAAGAAGTCGGTAGAGCGTGCGCAGGTGATGCAAGGCACGGCTTGGGAACTGGATAAAACCGAGGTTGCTTTCTCTCAAAACCCTGCTACGGGTGGCGAATCGGACAACGGCTTTACCTTTACCCAGAGCCTCGATTTTCCTACCGTCTACGCCTCACGCCGCAACCAGCTGAAGGCTGAAACCCAGGCAGAAAAGAGTCGCCTGAACGTGGTTAGCCAGCAACTGAAGGCTGAAATCGCCAACACCTATTATCAGATGCTTTATCAGACTCACAGACTCCAGATATTGGAGCGAATCGACTCAGTATTAGAGCGTTACAGCCAGATTGCAGAAATGCGTTACAAGGCAGGAGAGAGCCGCCAGCTGGAATATCTCTCAGCCGACCGCAAATGCAACGAAAACCGTCTGGAAATGGCAGATGTAAAGAGCGAAATTGAGCGTCTGCAAATCGACCTCATGACGCAGCTCAACACGCAGGAGCCCATAAAACCGGCAGAAGAGAATCTCTCGGCCATCGCAGCCCAGAATCTCAATTCCTATAATTATCAGCAGTCTGCCGACGGCATTTACCAGCAGGACAAGCTCATCGCTCTGGATAAGGAAATCAAGGCTGCCAAATCTGGTTTTGCTCCAAGTTTATCCTTATCTTTGCGCACCCAATGTGTCATTTCCAGTTGGAATCCATACAACATAGACCGTTCGAGATTTTCCGAAGGCAATTTCTTCGGTTTCGAGATTGGCGTAGGCATCCCTTTATTTTACGGTTCTACGAAGGCAAAAGTAAAGGCAGCCCAGAAAGACCGCGAATTGGCTGAAATCGAAATGCGCCAGGAGCAGACAGAAAAAGAGCGCGATTTCCGTCTTTGTACGAAGCGTCTCCAGGCAGCATCCAACCGTCTGAAATATTACGAGCAGAACAATCAGGCTCATTCTGCGCAAATTTCGAAGTTGAGTGCGATAGAATATGAAAATGGCGAAATTTCGTATGTAGAATATGTGAATGTCATCAAGGAAACCATCGATGTTCTGATGAAGCATGCCGATGCGATTAATGAATACAATCAGGCAGTCATCGCCATCCAGCGTCTTACGGGCATAATGTAGGATTCTGTTCTGAGATGAACCCCAAGCTTTCATAATATTGAAATCAGGATTCATCTCAGAATAAAAAGAAAAGATCAGAAAGAAATGCTCAGAAAAGAGTTACTCAAAAAAGATATACTCAGAAAGGGGTGAACCGTTTCCAATTTCAGGTTCCAAATTTCACCTCTATCTTTTTCTCATAACGCCTATTTACCATAATACCGGTTAGAATTAAAAAGAGGAAAATTAAAAAGAGAGGAATTTTTCCGTTGTCAGCCACTCATGATTTCATTCCGATATTTTTCATTTTCTTCATTTTAAAATTCTCCCTTTACATGATATTAGGGTTCCTGCAGTTTTCCTGCGCTAAATAACATATTTTTGATAAACCGCTAAGAAAAATGCTCAAAAAACTTTGCTTATTCCAAATAATAATCTTAACTTTGCGGCATAATTCTAAGGTAAAACCAAGATTGTCGGGCACTCAGAATCATCAAAGGTTTTATCTGCAACATAAAATGATTTCGATTATTGCAAGAATTGAAAGAACATATAGTCAGGAAAAAGTAAAGCAGATGCTGAAACTTAATGAGGTATTGCCGGATTATTTACTGAGAGAGCTACCTTCTGATGCTGTTCTCCCAAGCATAACTGATAAGGGGATGAACGTTTTGTTCACCCCCACACTCAAATTATTGCTCAATCTTCCATTTGCCTTCCCCGTACCATTTAACCACTTGACTTGCGGTATAAGGCTCAAAATCCCAGTCACGGGAGTGCATGAACATGTTTGTCTCGGGGTCCCAATACCAATAATGGGTGGAACCTAGGCCATAGCCCAAACTGAGTCTGCATTCTTTCTCCTTATTAGGATGTTCTTTCAGATAGTTAAGCAGCTCAATAGTTGAAATCCATTGTTTTTCCATAATTTTCGTTGTTAAATTCTACAATATAATTATCAAACACGTTGCAAAGATAGATGATCCTATCGAAATGAACAAATCAATTAGATCTTCTTAGATCGATACCCATGGGATTTAGATCTTCTTAGATCCAACTAAAAATATAATTACAAAACAACTTATAAATAAGACAATAAATATGGCAGATAAGAATATTTTTAAATTAGAAGGGAAAAGCCAGGAACAGGTAAAGGAAGCCTTTCTGGAATTTCTGAAAATAGACAAAACCAAGCCCGGTGGCTATGCCAGCGTAGGCTCAAACAAGGTTATCTGCAAGGTAGCGAAAGAGGCTTGCGGGGTAAACTCGGTATTGGAAATCAAGAAAGCAGAGGATGCTACAGAAGTGAGCAAACTCCTGACAGGCAGAATAGACGAAGAACTGGACTACGGCAAGAGGCACCAAATGACAAGCCTGAGATGCCACGTAAGAAAATACATCGAATTTCTGAACTTCTGCGAAGGTCTGAAAGGCAAACCTGTTTACGAGTTTGACAAAAGCCATTCATCGGCGCCAGCCAATTCAAGAAGATTGTTTCCCTGCTGAAGGCAAAGAAGAACAGCTAGCCATCGTGGATTACGCCCTGCGGCGCCGGTTCCGCTTCTGCCCTATCAAGCCGGAATTCAACGAAGCCTTCATCAATTTTTTGGAAGAAAAAGGCATCAGTCAGAAGAATGCGGAGCTGGTAGTGAGCAAGGTAAAATCTGCCAACGAGGTAATTTCTACCATCGACCGAGGGCTGGAAATCGGGCACAGTTATTTCTGTCAGGCAGAGGGTTGTGAAGATTTTTCTGTCTGGTGGAACGATATCTGTGAGTATGAATTGTTTCCGTATCTTCGTGAAATCTGCTTTGATGATGAGGATAAATATGAGTTAATCTGCAACAAACTGAAGTTCTGAAATGCAACAGAAAATTCCAATTGAAAATCTGTATTATCTGCTCTGTTATGCCTGGGGCGTAAGCGACCAGCTTGACAAGGTAAAGGTGGATGGCGAGAAATGCCATTCGCTGGAGAACCTATTGTCAACAGTTTTGCTCAACGCCTGCGATAGGCTTTTGCGCCAAGGACTTTTGAGAGCATATCGGTTTGAGGAGCAGGAAGTGGAGGGCGTTCGCGGCAAGCTGAATCTTGCTGAGACTTTGAAAAGCGGTAAGCATCTGAACGCCAGAACCATCTGCCAGGTAGATGAGCTTACGCAGGATGTAGTCATCAGCCGGGTTATCTTTTCTACCTTGAAGAGACTGATGAGGATAGAGGGAATTGATGAGGATATCAGAGCCAGGTTGCGAAAGACTTTGGCAAAATTTCCTCATATTGAGGAGATTCGGGTTACAGAAGGTTTGCTGGGGCGGCTTCTTCAGCATAGGCTTAGCGGGTTTTATAAGCTGGTTCTTAATATCTGCCGGTTGATTTGGGACTCTACCCTTCCCTGTAAGGATAAGGATGGCAGACTGGAGTTTTTGGATTTCACGGAGGATGATTTCCGGATGAACTGCATCTTTGAGCGATTCCTCATGAATTTCTGCAAGCTGAATTGCCGGGATGAGTATCCTGAGGTGCATCGGGAATATATTGATTTCCAGCTTTCACCTTTCGGGATGATGTTTAAGGAGGCTGGCGAGGCTTTACCGATGATGGAAACCGACGTGACGCTTTTCAATCCGAATAGGCAGGAGAAGCTTATTCTTGATGCCAAGTTTTACCGCGAGGCGCTGGTTTCGAAGTTTGGCGGCAGGGAGAAGGTTCGCAGGGACCATCTCTCGCAGATTCTTTCTTACGTGATGAACCAGGAAGACCGGAGCAAGCCGCATACTATGAATGCTTGCGGAGCTTTGGTCTACCCTACCGTGGATGAGGATTTCGACTTTTCTTATAGGTATAAGGAGACGGGGCATCGCATCTTTGTGAGGACGGTAAACCTGGGGCAACCTTGGAGGGAAATAGAGGAACGGGTGAAGGAGATAGTGAAGGGAGAAGGCAGGGATGAATGGTGAAGATTGGCGATGAAGGACAAGCGATGAGGGACAAGCGATGGAATCGCTTGGAACGGGGGTGAGAGGGGGACTGCTCCCTTCTTTGCTTCTTTGCTTCTTTGCTGGAGGGGCGAGCTTGCAGGAGAAACGGGGGCGGGAGCTTTAATTATTTACTTTTTACTTATTTTATTATGGATAGAGATGAAGCTATAGCTAGAGGATTGAGGATGCATGAAACCCAGCACTCCATGAAACGCAGAAGCCCATGGCATGATTACCATGGAAGGGGTACTTATATGCTGACGCTTGTGGTGGAGGGACGCATGCCTCTGCTGGGGAAACTGTGGGGACGGGTGGATGCCCGTCCTGGGGATGGTGATGCGCCGAAAGTGATGCTTTCTGAACTGGGGATTGCCATCGCGAAGGAGGAGATTCCGAAGATTCATAAATATTACCCCCAGGTGGAGGTTTGGAGGGTTTGCATCATGCCTGATCATATTCACCTGATTGTGAGGGTGAAGGAGGACTTGAGAGGGGGACAAGCGATGGAATCGCTTGGAACGGAGGCGAGAGGGGGAATCAGGATGCGACTTAGGCTAAACCAGACGTAAAAAATACGAAGAAACTGACAAGAAATAAAATGTTTTTTTTATTTTTCACCAAATAAAAACAAAATCTCTCTCTTTTTTATATCCATTCCTTATTATTTTACAATAATATTTTGTTAATTAAGATGTTTTTATTACTTTTGTATCTGTAAAGCATCGTTTACCCTTGCTAACTATAAAATAATAACAAAAATGAAGCAACAGAAATTTGTTTTTTATAGATATAGCTTCCAGGAAGATCCTGATACTATACCTGAAAAGAGAGTAGCTGAAGAAAAAATCAGCACACATTTTGGTAACCTATTTCATGTCGGAGAGAAGTTAACCATGTATATGAAAAAAGGTAAGGCTGACGTCAGTTTGCGGAATGATACCTTTGCCGTATGCAAAGATATTATCGTGTTTAGACTCAACGATGACAAAGATCTGAAAAGAACCTTGCCTACAGGTACCACAACCAACGCTGTTGATGACTATGCTGAAACTATAGAACAATCATTTCCCCATTGCCTAATCATCTTTATCAATCAGCCAGGATTGCATTATGTAGCCATTGAGAAAAAAGCAGGTGCGTTCTATGGAAAAATAGACAAGATAACCAAGATTTTAAAGCAGAACTTCGATCGTATGATCAAGCATCTTGGCTATATGGTCAACTTTGAAGAAATATATATGCAAGCAAAAGCATGGGATGTTGTAAAAAGAAAATGCAGAGAAAACAACGACTATGTAATCCAGGTTTGCCTGACGGCTAAACGTGATAAAGAAAACACTAATCATTCAGATTATACCCGCAACAGCAATATCAATGGCTTTATAGAAGATGGCATGGAGAATGATGCAAAAGAGGTGTTTGCCGGATACAAATACGATAAAAATGCTAGCGACCAGAGCATAAGAAATACTATAGATAAAGTGTTCTATATCAATCAGTTTATAGAAAACAATGAGTGTGAGATAAAAGTAAAGTTGAGCAAAAGCGGTATCATATGCCTCAACGAAGAAGTAGTGCCTATGTACTTTCTCCCAGAGAGAGCTATAGAGAATTTCCAGATAGGTTCTTCTATAAGTGAAACCGAAGATGTATCCACTCTAGAAGAATGGCTCAAGAATAGTATAAATGACATAAAGAGAACTACAGATGCAACAACGCCTCCTAAAAAACTCTCAAGACCTCGTAAGTAATTCGTTCAGGGATCATATCATCTTAAAAGTGATTGAGAAGAGTTGTAAGCAATATGAGAGCCGCATGAATACCATGCGGTTCTCAACCATCGAATTTTTCGTAGAAGTAGTAAATATGATAGACGATATCAGGGAGCACTCTGTAGATTATGACTTTGAGAATGCTTTCGACAATCTTTTCTGTCGCCTACGTGAATACGACTCTAGCGCAAATAATGCCGATGCAAAAATAGCCACGAGTGTAAGTATAACATGGGTAGCCTATCTGCTTTTCCTATGTTATGACAAAAAAGACGACTACGACCATTGGGCACATCGTCTGACTAGGAATCTTAAATCACATGATATAAATTATCGTCAGATTCTCGAAGATATTAATTCAAAACTTCCAGAACATCAGCACGAAGAAATCAAAATCTACATACTGGGCTATATAGATAACCCCGACAAATGGTTGTCGCAACTGATTGAAGATACCATTAAGTATGAGGGTATGAACAGAAAACTCATCCAAGACTTGAAACCATTTTTCTATACAGGCGAAGACCAACTGGCTCATATCATTGCCTATATAAAAGAGGTAAAAGCCACCAGTTCTGATCCTGCAATAGCCAGAATTACTGCAAAATATATCCAAGGAAAAAAGATTTCTGACAATAATAAATCCATCAAAGGTCCTCTGTGGGAGATACTTCACGAACATGAATTGTATAAGACCAAGAAAGACAATTGGAACAAGGCAATAAACAATGCTATGAAACTATAACCTTTCATCTTCCTTGTTGGAGCCGATTATATTCCAAGTATTTCCGCCAAAATCTCCCGATTTTCCGCACAATTTCCCCGTTTTTCCGCTCATTTTCCTCGATAAGATAGAAAATCTGAGCGGAAAAACGATGTTTTCTCCTATAAAAACTGAAAAACACAAATTCATCAGAGTTCATTCCCCTTATTTTCCTTGATTCTTTCCTTTTCCATTCCTTTTCATTCCTTTTCATTCCTCAGCCTGGCGAAAGAAGATTTTTTCGGCCATGAGCATTTCCTTTTTTCCTATCTTTGCACCCGTCATCTGATAACAAGATGACTACCCATCAGGCGAGTTGCAAATCACAAAATGGGGAATGATGGTACTAGAAAAGATGACTGGGAAACCTCTTCGAACGTCATCGTACCAGAGAGGCTTATTTAATACTCAAGTAAAAATGAATATAGTATTAAATGGCAATATGAACGAAAGTTCAGGTAAGGCAGGAAAGGGATTCTACCCAAACACAGAATTGGGTATCGACCTCAAGTTGATGACTAAGGAGCCAGGGCGCATGGCCGTTGGCGAGTATCTGGATGGAGCCATTACGCACGATGGAGAAGATCACTTCACCTTTGTGCAGAATGACCAGGAGAAGAAACTGCAGAAGGTGGTGCAGAGAAATCCGCACGTGTATGAAGGAAAGTACATCAACGTGAACCGCAAGAAAGACGGTACGCTCTACCCTACCTTCAACCGCCCGCAGTTCACGGAGAGCTTCACCTTCCAGGACTTCTGCCAGGGTGCCGCCAACGAGCTGCGCATCATTAGCGGCAAGAGTGATGACAGATAAACGGAGTTGAGGCTTTCTAGAGGAAATGGGGACTTCGGGGAGGCTGGTAACAGGATTATCCCTACCCTCATTTCCTCTTCAAGCAGCTCTCAAATCTCAGTCTCAGTTAGGATAAATGTCACAATCCAACTTCAAACCCGCTTCTTAAGACTTTATAACTTATTGATTATTAATTAGTTATATATAATATATATAGGAAGCGAGACCATAAAAAAAACAACTGAGACTCTGAGACTGAGACTGCAAGCAAGAAAAAATGAACATAAAATTCGATTTAACTCTCTAAAAAGCAATGGATTATAATATTTTTAGCAACATCGCTCCGGCGATGCCAAAACCCAGCAAGGGTACTGAATTTGTAAAATTTGCCATCTCTCAGGCATCAAAAGACATGCAGGAAGTGCTCATTCCGATGGCAATTCCGGCATTAGCAGCTCATCTCACAGACGTAAGATTCATGTATTCCGACAACAAATATTACGAAATGTGCGGGCAAATGGGCCATCTGATAGGTCCATCGGGTATCGGAAAGGCACAGTTGGGTTATCTTGTAGAGGCCATCATGAGACCTTTCAGAAAGCATGATGAGACTGAGTTCAAGAAACTGGTTGACTGGCAGCGACAGATGAAAACCAAGGGCGCCAACAAGGAAAAACCGGAGCGCCCGGACGTGAGTTTCTGGTTTCCACCTTCTGATGTCACAAATCCTGCCTTCATCCAGAACGCTATGGCTTGCGAACAGCTGGGCGGAAGAACCCAGTACATCAATCTGCCTGAGGTGGAGATGGCCGACAGAATGTGTGGAGGGCATAAGCAGGTGAGCCAGATGGTAAGAAATATCTTCGACTGTCAGAGGGCTGGAGCCTTGCGAGCCACGGCTGATGGCGTAACGGGCAACCCTCTGCTCCGTGTGAACCTCACCTTTACCTCTACTCCCGAGGCGGCCCGACTCTTCTACAAGAAAGACCTGACCAATGGTTTCTTCGGGCGCATACCTTTCGCCTACAAAGCCCGTGGCGAGCGAAGCGGAAAGATTCCGCGACAGGGAACGTACAACAAAGATTTCCTCGAAAAGCTCGATGGCTACCTGCTGAGGCTGGACAACTGCAAGGGCAGTTTTGTGGTGAAGCAGCTCAACAAGATAGCCGATAAGCTGGCAGAGGAAATGGCACGCCTTGCCGACCTTGCTGATGATGATACGCTCTGGGAACTCTCCCACCGCAGCATCTTCTCGGCATGGAAGAAGGGAGCCGTGCTGTGGATTCTGAACGACCAGAGCTGGTCGAAATCCATCGGCGACTTCGTTGAATGGTTCTGCTACTACGATTTGTGGTCGAAGGTAAAGGTATTCGGCGACATGTTTAAAGCGGGCGATGGGCAGGAAGAGGCTCAGAGAAGCGGTCCGAAAAACATGCTCGACCAGCTGGAGAATTCCTTCAACGAGCTGCAGTTGGAAACCCTGCGCCTGAGTCTGGGCAAGAATCAGGAAGGTACCAAGCATCAGCTCAACGTATGGAAGAACCGCCAGTTTATTACTTATAACAGCCAGACGAAACTCTATACCAAGACTGCAGAATATCTGACGGGTATACCGGCTAAGAAAAAGAAAGGGAAAGGGATATGATGGAGAAATATGAGATTCAGAAACTGCGCGAACTTCCGATAGAGAAGGTCGCGAAAGAGATGGGGATGAAGGTAGAGCACCATAAGGCGCTCTGCCCCTTCCATGACGACCACCACGCCAGCCTTACGTTCAGCAAGACCAAGAACAGCTGCAGATGCTATGTCTGCATGAGGAGTTCTATCGGCACCATCGACCTGGCGATGCGATACCTGGGGAAGGATTTCCCGTCGGCTTGCCGATGGCTCGCTGGGGAACATCAGATTCAGCTGGAGGAGGATTCTTCCTCGGAGAAAAGCTCTTTCTTTGGGGGCTCTTCGGGCAGAGGGGCTTCTTCGGGCTCTTCATCCGGTGATTCTTCTTCGGGTGATGATTCGGGGAAATCTTCCTTCGATGCAAGCAGGTATGCGAGATTCTTCGAGCATCCCTGGCTCAACCAGGCAGCTCGGAGATTTCTCTTCGAGGAGAGGAAGATTGACTGGAGAGTGGTGAACTGGTGCCGACTGACTTCCTGGACGGACAAGAAGGGCATCAACTGGCTGCAGATTCCTTACTTCGATACCGATGGGCGGCTTATAGGAATCCAGAACCGGAACCTGGATTACAAGAAGAAAAAATCTTCATCGGGAGGTTGTTCTTCTGAGGGGAATGTTTCTTCTGAAGAAAAAAGTCCGGGCGAAGAAAAGGAGCAGGATGCTCCCCGCTTCCGGTTCCCTTACGGCGCAAGATGCAGCATCTATAACCTGCCGGTTGTGAAGAGACTGAAACCGGGCGAGAGGCTGTTTATTACGGAGGGATGTAGCGACTGCTGGGCGATGCTTTCTGCCGGACATAAGGCGATTGCCATCCCTTCTGCCACGCTTCTCAAGCCCGAGGATAAGCAGCTGCTGGTGGATATCGGAAGGCATTATCAGGTGGAATTCCACATGTTTCCTGATCAGGATGTGCCGGGCGAAAGCCTCTTCATGCAACTCAGGGAGATGCTCCCCCAGCTGGTTCACCACCAGTTGCCACCGGGCTGCAAGGATTTCAGCGAATACTATCTTTTAGGGGCTGCTGCACCTTCTGGGAGCAAGGAGCCGATAAACAAATGATTAAAAAATTAAGATTATGGAAGATTTTATAAACCGTTCGTATACGAAGAAGGAACTGGGACTGATGTACTTTCCCGAGAGTATGCCACGCACGGCCGTGAATCATCTCATGAGTTGGATTCGCCGTTGCCAGCCGCTCTGGGATGAATTGCAGCAGATGGGGTATGAAAAGACTTGCAAGTCGTTCACGCCTAAGCAGGTAAAGGCTATTATCGATAACCTCGGGGAACCGGGATATTAGTTATTGGTGATTAGTGTTTAGTGTTAACTTGGCGGGTGACGGACCAGCGATTGAATCGCTGGGAACGGAGGCTTTTTCAATGTTGAATGTTTAGAGTAAAAATGTTCCGCTATCGCATGGTATCGCACGCTATCGCACACCTGATAAATCGGGATTTCGTATCTTTGCATCGTGATTCAGAAAGCGCGCAAAATCACTTGCCCAGTTGGAGAAAAATATCTCCCTAATTGGGAAAATAAAAAAGTAATGAAACCAAGACTCCAAGCCTCGAAACGGGTCGTTTCGCTAGCGAAACTTAGCAGGGGGCAGAAAAAAGATTATGAACCAGAACATGAAGGCATTCATCCGGTATCTCATCGTGGCGATTTGCTCAGCCATCGTCACCTTCCTATCCAGCTCCTGCACGGCAGGACTCGTAATCGGAAAGAACCAGCGGCAACATCAGGAGAACAACATCTCCACCAAAGTAGATTCTACCTACTGCGTGCCAACCATCACCATCAGGTAGTTTGAGAGTTAACAGTTGATAGTTTATAACAATTTAAAATTCAAAAGATTATGGCAATTAATTTGAAAGCAAAGGAGACCCTTATCCAAGTAGGCGAAATGAAGGGTCAGTACAGATTCATCCTCGGTACCGAACTTTACAACAAGCTCTCAGAGAGCAAGGTAATCAAGGAGGCTGCTATCAGAAGCGGCGTTAGCGTGGGCGTGATGCAGGTTTGCTGGGATGCAGCAGGCGAGGTTATCAAGGCGTGGTGTACCGAAGGCCATTCCGTAGCCGTTCCGGGATTGGGAACCATGCGATTCGGCGTAAGAGCCAAGAGTGTGCCTACCGTAGGCGAAGTGGCTACCAGTCTGATTACCAACCGCCGTGTTATCTTCACCCCAAGCGTTGACATCAAGCGCGAGTTGCAGGAAACCTCCATCCAGATTACCTGTTACGACCGCAACGGCAAGGTGGTGAAAAACGTTACTTCCGACGATAAGGGCGATGTGGAAGACCCAGACAATAACCCAAGTGGCGGCGGTTCGGATAACACCCCGGGCGGCGGAAATACCGAAGGCGGCGGAACTACCGGCGGTAATGAGGGAGACGGTTTGGAGTAAGCGAACTCCCCGAAAACCGAACAGGAATCCCTGATTTTACCACAATAAGAAAAGAGCCCCTGATGCAAGGAAACGAGCATCGGGGGCTTTTATTTTACTCCATTACATAGAGGATGGATGTATAGAGCTGCATCACGAGAATGTAGAAAAGAAAGCAGGGCGACAGGAGGCGGATGCCTTGATTCATCGCATCATAAACCTGACTGATGCCCTTGATACTCTCGCTCATGATGCCGTAACTCATGCTCATCACCATAACCGAGAAACTGATGTACGGAATGAGACTATGCGTGAACGGACCCGGAAAGAGGGTTCCTACGGCATTCAGCAGAATGGCATGGGGCAAGAGTGTGAGCGCCAGCATGATACCTGCAGAGATGCACAACTCGATGAGCATCAGGCGCAAGGCCGTGCGCTGGCGATACTGGGTATGGTCGAAATGGAGCACCCTACTCTGCTTTACCACCCCGATGGTGATGCTGATGAGCACCAGCCATACGAGCCATACTGAGGTGAGATGGTCTACAAAATGGCCCGTAAACCAGCGGATGCCCTCGGGCTGGTAAGCGAATGGGCGAACGACTCGGGCATCGCAGCTGTAAGCAGCCACGAAACCAGAATCACCACTACTTCGGCTATTCCCAACGATAATGCCAGATAGGCCAATACTTTCTTATACATTCTTTAAAAAGCGCTTATTGAAACGTGTTATTCTTCATCTGCCTGCAGATGGTCGATATCCAGGATGCGGAGCTCGCAGGCTTTTACCACCAGGCGGGTGGCGTTGATGCCCATGCCGTGGTTGCCGTCAGGGAAGAGTTTCTGAACCAGTTCTGCCTGTCGCTTCTCCAGACTCTTTACGCCGAAAGGCATTCCGCGCAGGTTGGTAATCTGCTCCTTGGTATAGCCCAGCGCAAGATGGCGCAGGAAACGCTCGTCATACTCATCAATCTCATAATTCACCAGAGCCTCCTGACGCATCAGCTGGCTGTTTACGCTCCGCTTGAAACGGTCTACTATCTTCTGAAGGATAGGCTGGTTGAACACCAGTTTCTTACCTCCCATGCAGCTCGCCACATCGCCACGCGTAAGGAGTTCGCCACTCTTCAGAATGATGCCGTCGCAGCCCGCATCGAGCACATCTACCCAGAGTTTTTCGTTCAGAATTTCTCCTGTAAAGATGAGCACCTTCACGTCAGGATACTGCTCCTTGGTCTGGCGGCAGATTTCTACGCCTACCGTGGTGGAACCGCCCAGTCCGAGGTCGAGCAGAACCAGATCAGGCAACTGCTGCTTGATGAGTTTCCAATAGGCTATTTCGCTCTCGGCAGTACCGATGATTTCAGCCTCTGGAATATCATTCTTGAAGATACCCTCTGTGCCCTTCAGTTCCAGGGGCACGTCTTCTACTATGATGACTTTAAAATTTTCCATTTTCTGATATTTTTATTTTCTTATGATTTTAAACTTTTCCATTTGATGCGTGCCGGCAGCACGGCCTCTATCCTGAGGCAACCCTTATCGCCCTGGCAAGCCTTGATGCCGCAGCCGCGCAGATTGGTAATCTCTCCCAGTTCCCTCACAATCTGCCGGCACAGGAGATAGCGCAAATCGCCCGTCAGAGGGGTGAAGAGCTGGGCATGGAGCGCAGCATCATAGGCCACATCCTGCTGGTCAATCCAATATCTCACGTAGGCTGAACCCGGAATCTCAGCCAATCCGGTATGATAAACCTTGGAATTGCCGCGCATCAGAGAAACAAGATAGTGGTTCAGGAAATCATCTGCCTTGATGTTGCCTTCTACCTGCTCCATCGCCTGGGCGCTGAGCAGAGAATAGAGCGATTTATAATAAGCTACCAGTTCCTTGAGCGAATCTACATCATCGGGCTGCGAATCGATAAGCTGGCGGATGCGCGACGGATAATACATCGTTTCGTGCTTGAGCGTAGACAGACAGTTGTCGAGCACGGAATTGGAGATATGAAGCTTATCATTCTCATATTCAGCCCTATACAGCTCATCGGTCATCAGCTCCAGTTTCAGCGATTCCTGCTCAGCCTCGTCGGTCCGCTTAGCCTTGGTCTGCTCAATCATGGCAAACCGGTAGCTCAGCACGTGGCGGTAATAGAGCAGATAATAAGCCAGCGGCAACTGCAGCAGCAACAGGATGAGCAGCACCACGGCCACGGTCTTCGAGTTCTCGCTCTGCTGCATCGTGTGCACGTAATTATCGAGCGTATTATCGGCACTTATCTCGCGGAACAGCTGGGTATAAACCTTGTTGTTGCTCTGGTAGAGCGACCATTGGTGCAACGCCAGGGCAGCCACGGCACACTCGTTTCTCAGGTCCAGGATGACGTGATAATTGGTTGGCAGTCCGGAGCGCATCCAGGAGAGTTCTGCCGCCATTCCCACCTCTGGATGAGCCACCATGAGATACTTGCCGTCGGGATATTTCGACAGATAGAACGCGTTGAGATAATGACGCGAAGAATCGGCAAAGGCCAGGGTGCGCTGGTAGGTGCCGTTGATATTGCTGAAGTAGGCGCTATCTGCAAAATCGTCGGCACGCTGGAGATTGGCATCGACGTTCGTCTTGTGATGATTGTGGCGCTGGCGGATGTCGTTGGTCTTCTTAGCCTCACAAGGCTGGACCGAAGCCGACAGCAGCACGAAGAGCATGATGATGATGCCCAGCAGCTGATGGGCTCGGCGGGCGATGCCCTTAGGCAGACGGAAACAGAAGCGGCTCCCCTCGCCCAACTTGCTTTCAGCCTTGATCTGGCAGCCGGCAAAGAGCGAACTGACCTTCTTATATTTCTCTATAATGCCCTTGCAGTTGAGCAGTCCGAAGCCGTGACCGCCCGTATAGGTCCGGTCGAAGACATGCGCCAGCTGCTCCTCGTCCATACCCTTTCCGGTATCTGAGATGCTGATTTCCACGAAGTCAGAAACCTTGGCGCTAATAGTTACCTTTCCACCTCGGGTGTAAACTTCCGGGCATTATCGGCTATGGTATTGATCATGAAGAGCGTAAGGATGCGATCGGCCTTGACCACGGCATCTGTAGGTTCTACATCGAGTTTCACGCCCTGCATCTGGAAGCTCATCTTGCCCTTGCTTACAATATCGAAAAGCTGCTGGAGCGGGAAACTTTCGATACGCAGGCTGAGTGAGCCCTGGCGCATCTGAATCCACTCCGTAAGCACGTTGTTATATTGGTTAATCTTATCTGTGAGTTCGGCGATATACTGGTAACGTTCCTGCCGCACCTCATCGCTTTCGCCCCCTTCAGAGAGTCGGTTTACCTCGTGAATCATGCGGTCGATGAAAGGCGTAATGCTATTTACGAGCGAAATCTTAGCCCGTTGTTCCAGATTGCGTTTCTTGTTTTCTTCGATGTGCAGTCGGGTTACGTTCAGTTCATCCTGAACCTCCTCCTGCTTATCTTTTAATTCGTTGATTTTCTTAGTGTTATTCTCGCTCCACTCACGCAAAGGTGCAAGCAGTTCATCCATCGACTGGTTCTTCATCTTCTTGCGCTTCATGTGGTCGAAAACGTAGAGCAGAACCACCACGAGCACAATCATCGCCACCACGGCAGCAATCATCAGGTTGAGCTGCTGGGCGTTTTCGTCGAGCGCAGCCGCACGTGCTTCAAGCTGGCGGTCCTGTCGCGAACGGTCCTGCAAATCCAGATAGATATTGCGGTTGTAATCGCTCTGCTGCTTATCATCTATAGCCGAATAAACCAGGCAGAGTCTTTCACGTATCGACGCTACGAGGTCGGGTGCCTGCTCGATGGCCTTGTTGTCGTTCAGGGCATGATTCAGGCAGTCGAGCGCCGAAGAATAATCATGGATATCCCAGAAACATTCAGCCAGCGTACGGTTGGCTCCGGCAGTCTGATAAACATCTCCGTAGCTCGAAAAGAGGTTGAGGGCACGCTGGGCAAAGTTGCCTGCCAGCAGATTGTTTGGCATCTGCTCGATGTTGAGATACTGGAAGGCAGGCAGGTTGTTGCGGATGAGGAAATCGCTCACCTCTCCTTTTCTGAGGTGCTCGCTAATAGACTGCAGGGCGTTAGCCTGCCAGTAAGGATAAGGATGGGCAGGGTCGCTAGCCAGCATGTAGCAGCTGATCAGCCGGTCGAATTCCGCCTGATTGATTTCGTTTTCGGTTTCCTTCACGATAGCTCCGCCCGAACCTATATTATAAAGATAGTTGAGATATTGTGCCGAATCCTGTTCCAGCTCATCTGGGTCCAGACGGTTAAGCTCCTGAAACATCGGCTCGTCTAAGCCCAGATAATAAAAATAGGTGGCGGCCACAATATAGAATTCAGATTTCGCATAAATCACACGTTTGCTTTCCCTCGGGGGCATGGAATTCACCTCTTCGCGAATTCTGCGCAAACGCCTCATCGCTTTTTCGCGATAAGCATAAAAATCTTTGTTGTGCGATTCTCTCTGGCAGAGTCGCATGTTCTGAACATCGGCAATAGCGAGTTCTATCTGATTATCGCTCTCCTCTTCAACTTTCCTCAGCCATCCCTTGGCACCCTTGTAATCCATCTTGGCTATACAGACGAAGGCAAGGTTGTTATAGGCTTCAGCACGGCCTGAGGAATAATCTTCTGAAAGCTTCAAAGCCCTCTCAGCCAGCACTTTAGTAGAATCGAGGTTGCGATAATGATAAGCATAGGATTGCTCATTCAGCTCATCTACCCTTGCCTTATTCGCAGGAGAACAAGCTGAAAGAAAAAGTGTCGCCACCACCAGAACTGATGATGGCGACATGGAAAAAAGGATGCTGAAATTTGCATCTAGATGAAAAATAGTCTCTAAATTAAGCGCGAGCCTTCGCGATGTAACCGAGAGCCTCCTGACACTTGGCTGTGATGGCAGCCCAGTCGCCAGCAGCAACAGTCTCCTTAGGGAAGAGCTTAGAGCCCATACCTACGCAGAGAACGCCAGCCTTGATCCAAGGAGTAAGATTCTCCTCTGTTGGCTCTACGGCACCTGTTACCATGATGTTGCTCCAACGCAAAGGTGCCATTACGTTCTTGACGAAAGAAGGACCGCCTACGTTACCTGCTGGGAATACCTTGGTTACGTCGCAACCGGCAGCCTGAGCATTATTGATTTCTGTTACAGAACCGCAACCTGGTGAATAAGGAACCAGACGACGGTTGCAAACTGGAGCAATATCTGGGTTGAAGTTAGGACCTACGATGAAGTTAGCGCCGAGCTGGAGATACAGAGAAGCAGTACCGGCATCAACAACTGTACCTGCACCCAAGATCATCTCAGGGCAAGCCTTGTCGGCCCACTTTACCAACTCTCCGAAAATCTCGTGAGCGAAGTCACCACGGTTAGTAAACTCGAAAACACGTACGCCACCCTCGTAACAAGCCTTGATGACGTTCTTGCAGATTTCAACATCCTTATTGAAGAAAACAGGTACCATACCAGTCTCTTTCATAGCTGCCATAACCTGCATTTTGCTAAACTTTGCCATTATCTTATATGAATTAATAATGAATAGTTTATAGGAGGCTACGCCCGTAAGCAAGACTGCCTATAAACTATCAACTATAAACTTTAAACTATAATTATCTCTGAACGCGACCATTAGCGTTACCACCAGCCAGGCTCTCTACCTCGTCAGCAGATACCAGGTTGAAATCGCCCGGGATAGTATGCTTCAAAGCAGAAGCAGCTACCGCAAACTCAAGAGCCTCGCCCTGAGTCTCCTTAGTAAGAAGACCGTGGATCAGACCACCAGAGAAAGAGTCGCCACCACCAACGCGGTCGATGATAGGGTTGATGTCATAGTGCTTGCTCTGATAGAACTCCTTACCATCATAGATAAGAGCCTTCCAGCCGTTGTGTGTAGCAGAGAGAGATTCGCGGAGAGTAGAAACAACATACTTGAATCCGAACTCCTTCATCATGCCCTTGAAGATTCCGTAGTAACCCTCAGCATCAGTCTTACCGCCCTCTACGTCAGCATCTGGCTTGAAGCCAGGCAGAGCTGAGCATCTTCCTCATTACCGATGCAAACATCAACATACTTCATCAGAGGACGCATAACAGAGATAGCCTTCTCAGAAGTCCAGAGCTTCTTGCGGAAGTTGAGGTCAACAGAAACTGTTACGCCGTGACGCTTAGCAGCCTCACAAGCCAACTTGGTAAGTTCAGCAGCCTTGTCGCTAATAGCTGGAGTAATACCGCTCCAATGGAACCACTGGGCACCCTCCATAATCTTGTCGAAATCGAAATCAGATGGGTCAGCCTCAGCAATTGCGCTGTGTGCACGGTCGTAGATTACCTTGGATGGGCGCATAGAAGCACCAGTCTCGGCATAGTAGAGACCTACGCGGTCGCCACCACGAGCGATGAACTCTGTGTTAACGCCGTAACGACGGAGACCATTGACAGCAATCTGACCGATCTCGTGCTTAGGGAGCTTAGATACGAAGTAAGCATCATGACCATAGTTAGCCAAGCTTACAGCTACGTTAGCCTCACCACCACCAGGATGATGCGAAGTGATTCACTCTGAATGAAACGATCATTGCCTTCTGGTGATAAACGAAGCATGATCTCACCTAATGTTGCAATTTTTGCCATGTTTGATAGTTTTAATTTTTTTGTTTTTATTTTGTTTGTTATGAGTAACAAATTAAATTCCACTTTTCAGTAGAGAAATGAAGTTCAATTATCAGTTGTCGTTCAATTTCGAGGGCAAAAATAACCATAATTTCTCGAATAACGAAATAAAATCGCATTTTTTTTTGTTTTTCGTGCAAAAAAGTTGCTGTGTCTTCGCACAATTCAAAAAATTGTTGTATATTTGCGGCAAAATTCGTACTTGTGGTCGCACACAACAGAATTGCTTAATACTAATTGTGGTCTGTGCACAGCTAGGAAGTACCTGCGACGTTTTATCTATCGTAGCCCCCAGGAGAGGCTCCTTATATAATAAGTACACGCGAGGCAACCAGACCCGTAATGCTAAAAAACAATGGCCGAAAAAATCAGAATCAAGGATATTGCCGAGAGAGCTGGCGTATCCGTTGGAACCGTAGACCGAGTTCTGCACGACCGTCCAAACGTGTCGAAACCTGCACGCGACAAGGTCGAGAAAGCCCTCAAGGAAATGAATTATCAGCCTAATGTGTACGCCAGCGCTCTGGCTTACAACAAATCCTATACCTTCTACCTGCTGATTCCGAAACATGAATCGGAGGCTTACTGGGAGGAAATAGAGGAAGGCGCAAAAAAATGTGAAGATACCCGACGTGACTTCCATATCGATGTAGAAATTCGTTTCTATGAGCGTTCCAGCGAGGAATCGTTCCGCGAAGAAGGCAACAAGATTCTTGAGGCCAGTCCGGAAGGAGTCATCGTGGTGCCTTCATCGCTCGACGTAACCCGCGAGTTTACCGAGGCGTTGCACCACAAAAGCATCCCGTTCATCCTGCTCGACTCCTACATGCCCGATCTGCGTCCGCTCTCTTTCTTCGGTCAGGATTCGTTCTGTTCCGGTTTCTTCGCAGCCAAGATGCTGATGATGCTTGCAGCAAAGGAAGATGAAATCCTGCTCATGAGGCAGACCAAAGACGGAAGAGTGGTCAGCAAGCAGCAGGACAACCGAGAGGTAGGATTCCGCCATTACATGCACGACCACTTCCCTAACGTAAAGATTACCCTGCTCGACCTGCCGTTGAGCGGCACACGTGCTGAATTCGTCAAAATGCTGGAGAAGTTCTTTGCCGTGCATCCGAACATCCACCATTGCATCACCATGACTTCGAAGGCGCACATCGTGGGCGACTTCCTGCTGAAGACCAACCGCCGCGACGTTCAGATCATGGGCTATGATATGGTGGAGAAAAACGCCCGCTGTCTGCGCGAAGGAAGCATCTCCTTCCTCATCGCCCAGCACGCCTACATGCAGGGTTACTCCTGCGTAGACACGCTCTTCCAGGCCATCGTACTTAAGAAGAAAGTTACGCCGGTAAACTATATGCC
This sequence comes from Segatella copri, assembly GCA_003463005.1. GTDB lineage: Bacteria > Bacteroidota > Bacteroidia > Bacteroidales > Bacteroidaceae > Prevotella > Prevotella copri_I. The sequence continues at coordinate 40,485 of QSCI01000020.1, forward strand.
TATCGAGCTGCTGATGAAGGAAAATGTAGATTTCTATCGCAGAACCCAGCTCTAAGGCTATCGGGCAGAACAGGGTTTCCGCATGGAAGACAATTCATACAGGAACATTATAAATTATAAACAATAAATAAAAAACAGACTACGTATGGAACAATCAAGTTTTATCAAGATTAACCCTGCCGACTCGGTAGTGGTTTGCTTGCGCCCTATGAAGAAGGGTGAAACGATTGAAGTAGATGGCAAGACCATCACATTATTGCAGGATACACCTGCAGGACACAAGGTGCTCATCAACGATGCTGCCGAGGGTACAGATATCCTGAAGTATGGCTACCCTATCGGTCATGCAAAGACCGGTCTCAAGGCGGGCGAATGGGTAAACGAGAACAACCTCAAGACCAATCTTGCCGGTACGCTCGAATATACCTACAACCCGGTTAACGAGCAGCTGAACATCGCTAAGGAAAACCGCACCTTCAAGGGCTACGTTCGCAAGAATGGCGAAGTAGGCGTAAGAAACGAAGTATGGGTAGTTCCTACCGTGGGCTGCGTTAACGGCGTGGCTGAGAAGCTGGTAGAACTCCTCAAGAAAGAAACAGGCTGCGAAGGCATCGACGCCATCCACGCATGGCACCACAACTTCGGTTGCTCACAACTCTCGGGCGACCATGAGAATACCCGCAAGGTGCTTCGCGATATCTGTCTGCATCCAAACGCAGGTGCCGTGCTCGTTCTCTCGCTCGGCTGCGAGAACAACCAGCCAGATGATTTCATGAAGATGCTCGGCGACTATGATAACGACCGCATCAAACTTCTTGTAACACAGAAGGTTGAAGGCGACGAACTCGAGGAAGGCATGAAGATTCTGCGCAACCTCTATGCCCAGGCTAAGGAAGACAAGCGCGAGGAAGTTCCGGTAAGCAAACTGCGCGTAGGTTTGAAGTGTGGCGGTTCTGACGGCTTCAGCGGAATTACAGCCAACCCATTGGTAGGTGAATTTAGCGACTGGCTCGTAGCTCAGGGCGGTACAAGCATCCTGACAGAGGTACCGGAAATGTTTGGCGCAGAAACCATTCTGATGAACCGTTGCGAAAATAAGGAACTCTTCGACAAGACCGTTCACCTGATTAACGACTTCAAGGAGTACTTCCTGAGCCATGGTGAACCAGTTGGCGAGAACCCTTCTCCAGGTAACAAGGCAGGTGGTATTTCTACCCTCGAAGATAAGGCTTTGGGTTGCACCCAGAAGTGCGGCCGTGCTCCGGTAAGCGGCGTGCTCCAGTATGGCGACCGTCTGGAGACAACCGGTTTGAACCTGCTTTCTGCTCCAGGTAACGACCTTGTTGCAGCCACAGCTCTGGCTTCAGCAGGTTGCCAGCTCGTTCTCTTCACCACAGGTCGCGGAACCCCATTCGGAACCTTCGTGCCAACGATGAAGATTTCTACCAACAGCAATCTGGCAAAGAACAAGCCAAACTGGATTGACTTCAACGCCGGCGCTCTGGTAGAAGGTGTAGAAATGAAAGACTTGGTAAGCAAGTTTATTGATAAGATTATAGCCGTAGCAAGTGGCGAGGAGGCTCGCAACGAGTATAATGGCTATCGTGAAATCTCCATCTTCAAGAATGGAGTAACTCTTTAATTAAAAAGAAAAAAGAAGTATGAGTAATAAAAAAGGTTTGCTGGCGTTGTCGCCATTATTTTTACTGATTGTCCTCATCGTGGCTTTTACCGTATATTCGGTAGACAGCAGCCATCAGGACACCAGCCTCTCGCTCACAGTAGCGTTCATGATTTCGAGCATTTATGCCGTGGCAATTTCCGGCGGAATGCCTGTCAGGAAACGAGTGGACACATACAGCAAGGGTGCCGGCGCCAACAACCTGATGCTCATGCTCTGGATTTACGTGCTGGCTGGCTCGTTTGCCGCATCAGCCAAGGCGATGGGAGCCGTTGATGCAACCGTCAACCTGGCGCTCAGCATCCTGCCAGCCAGCATGATTCTGCCAGGACTCTTCCTGGCTGCCTGCTTTATCTCCGTATCTATCGGAACAAGTGTGGGAACCGTAGTGGCTCTGGTTCCGATAGCCGCCGGACTGGCCCACTCGATGGATGCTAACGTAGGCATGATGACCGCCATCATCGTAGGTGGCGCTTATTTCGGCGACAACCTCTCGTTCATCTCCGATACGACGGTTGTTGCTACGCAGACGCAGAACTGCAAGATGAGCGATAAGTTCAAGGTCAACTCCATGATTGTGGTTCCGGCCGCCGTACTCGTACTCATCGCCTATTCTGTCATGGGAGTCGGTCTTCAGGCCCCAACCCACATCAACGAGGTAGAATACATGAAAGTATTGCCTTACCTCACCGTCCTCGTTACCGCTATTGCCGGCATGAATGTAATGGCTGTTCTCACTCTGGGCACCCTACTCTGTGGCGCCATCGGCATAGGCAGTCATCTTCTGGGTGTCTCCGGAAGCTACGATCTCTTTGGCTGGTTCTCAGCCATGGGCAACGGCATTATCGGCATGGGCGAACTCATTATCATCGCCATGATGGCAGGTGGTATGCTCGAAATCATCCGCGAAAACGGCGGAATCGATTTCATCATCAACAAGATTACAGCCCACGTAAACAGCAAGCGTGGAGCCGAACTTTCTATCGCCGCCCTCGTTTCGATGGTAAACATCTGTACGGCAAATAATACGGTAGCGATTCTGACAGTAGGAAATATTTCGAAAAAGATAGGCGACCGGTTTGGCGTAGACAACCGCAAGGCAGCCAGCATTCTCGACACCTTCTCATGCATGGTTCAGGGATTGATTCCTTATGGCGTGCAGATGCTCCTGGCAGCCGGCCTGGCCAATCTCAGTCCGATGGACATTCTTCCTTATCTCTACTATCCGCTGGCGATAGGTGTGGCAGCCCTGCTAGCCATCCTCTTGCGCTATCCTAAGAGATACAGTTAGGAAGACTTCTCAAATCAGAGGAGGGTCTCCTTCTGCGTTAGAGATTTCTTGACAGGAAGAACAAAACTTTATTATTGACTATTAATAAGAACAAGGCATATGAATTTTCTTCAGCGCAACCTTTTTACTAAGCTCCGTGCCGACAACTTCGGCATCAAGGAAGAAATGGAACCGATGACTACCTTTAAGAAGAAAAAGATAGCTCAGATGCTCAAGAACGTGAATGATGTTCCTGCCGGAGAGGTGAAGATGAACAACGGTTTTCTGAACCGACGGCTCAGCAAGATTCAGGAAGATGAACGCCACGCCATCGATACCTCTATCGAGACCATTTATCTGCTGCGCATCATCGTGGCAAACGTAAATGGAATGCTGGCTAACGGAATCAATCTCAGAGGAATCATCCAGTTGGGAGACTACCTGAGAACCCGAGGCGACAAGGTAGATTTCGTGAAACTGGAGAAGTGGCTTGCCAAGCTCCGCATCCAGCGCATCGCCCAGCTGGAAGGAAGCGTGCTCATCACCTTCTTCGATTTCGAACAGGACGAAATCCCGTTCGTTCATCACATAGAAAGAGGCGCCTACAAGCTGACGCTCCGTTCGCTCTACTATAATATCATGGACCAGCAGGCCATTCAGTTTGAGCAGACCAGCAGCGGCTTTGTACGCACCACGGGGGGAACCATGCGCAAGAATCTGCGCCGCAGCATGCGCTATCTGCAATACGCTCCGATAGAAACCATGAGCAATTTCATGAACAATTTCTTCCGTTCATTATCTGAGATTGAAGAGTAAATTTCAGTAAGGACTGAAGGGGTTAACATGGGATTCATCAGGACGAAGAGTAAAATATCTATAAAATTAATCTCTTAGTAGTACGATTTTCATCTGATTTTCGTATCTTTGCATCTATGAAAAAATTATTTATCTCTATTATAGCATCCATCATTGCCTTGGGAGCCCATGCCCAAGTGCAATGCGAAGACACTTGTCGGCACGTTCACGGCATCGACTTGAGTCATTATCAGGGCAACGTGTTCTGGGAAACCGTGGGCGACAACTCTAAGATGGCTTACGTTTATCTGAAAGCTACCGAGGGAGGAACCAACATCGACAGCAAATACAAGAAGAATATCGACCTGGCTCATCGCTACGGAATGAAAGTAGGTTCTTATCATTTCTACAGACCCCGCATCCCACAGCAGACGCAGCTGGAAAATTTCATGGCCCAATGCCGTCCGGGAGATCAGGACCTCTTGCCTATGATTGATGTGGAGACGAAAAGCGGCATGAATACAGAAGAATTCTGCGATTCGCTCTTTAAGTTTCTGCATCTCGTAGAAAAAGCATATAAGCAGAAACCCCTCATCTATACGGGAGCCAATTTCTATGACAACTATCTTCTGGGCAAGCTAGACAGCTACAAGCTGATGATTGCCCAGTATACGAAGCGCATCCCTGTATTGCGCGATGGTAGAGATTTCGAAATGTGGCAATATACGGGTAAGGGCAGACTCAACGGAATAAACGGCTATGTTGACAAAAGCCGTTTCATGGGGCGCCACAAGCTCAGAGAAATCAGATTCAGACATCGATAGTACTTTAAACCTTGAAGTTGGAACTTGATGATTAGCTTCAAGGTAAAGAGTAGATAAGGTCTGGAAGTAGAGAAGCATGAATTATATAAGTAAATTAATAAACACAAAATAGAATTATGGCAATTATAAAATGTCCGGAATGCGGACGCCAAATTAGCGATAAAGCACCTACCTGCCCTAGTTGCGGAGTAGAAATAGCAGGCAAAATTACCAAATGCCCAAATTGTGGCGAGATTTATTTCAGCAACCTGGAAATGTGTCCTAACTGCCATGAGCTGAATCCTTCGCTCACAAGAATGACGCCTCCGACAGGAATGAGCCAGCAGACTCCTGCCAGCCAGGCTTCTATGACTCAGCAGCAAGAAGCTGAAAACGCAGCCAGACAGAATGCAATCAGACAAGAAGAAATCCGCCGTCAGGAGGCTCTCAGACAGGACGCTCTCAGGCAGCAGGCTCGTCCACAGACACCTGTCAGAACAGCAACACCTCCTACTCCACCCGTTCCTCCGGTTCGCCCACAGCAATCTAATTCTCAGAACGGCGGAAACGGCGAGGGAACCCAGGAAAAGAAAAAAAGCAATCGTGGCGTCATCATCATCTCTCTGATTTTCGCCTTCCTCGTTTGTGGCATTTTCTTATATTTATATGATAATGCCAATAAGAATAAGGAGCTGGAAGCTTACGAGTATGCGATGCAGAGTAGCGACCCGATGGTTCTGCAGAGTTACCTAGATACTTACAAAGATGCAGACGAGGCGCATCGTGATTCTATCATGGCTCACCTCGAACTTCTGAAACAGACCGATCAGGACTGGACCAACGCCGTAGTAAGCGGTTCGAAAGAGGCCCTGCAGGCTTATCTCGACAAATACCCAAACAGTCCACACAAGCAGGAGGTTTTGAACAAGATAGATTCCATCGACTGGAATGTGGCCAAGAATGCTGATAATGTAGAAGCTTACCAGGCTTATCTCGCCGCTCATGCTGACGGTTCGCATATCGAAGAGGCTGAGAATGCGATGAAGAAAGCCAAGAGCAGAGATTTGCAGCCTGAAGAGAAAGATATGGTAAGCAGTCTGTTCCGCCATTTCTTCCAAAGCATCAATACCCGCGATGCTGATGGTTTGCAAGCTTCATGCGAGGACATTCTCTCTTCGCTTCTGGGTAAGAATTCTGCTACCAAGGCAGATGTTGTTACCTTTATGAATAAGCTTTATAAGGAAGATGTGACCAACCTGAACTGGTTCCTCACCAACGATTATAAGATCAAGAAGCGCGAGGTGGGTGACGAAGATTATGAATATCAGGTTCAGTTCTCAGCACGTGAGGAAGTTCAGCTTACCGACGGTACTAAGAAAACCAACCATTTCAAAATCAACGCAACCGTTTCGCCAGACGGCAAGGTTTCTGCGTTCAACATGTCGAAGATTAATGCCGCAGAATAGAATAAAAAACGCCCTACAAGATTAAATAGAACCTGTTGGCGGAATTAAAAAACCGCCTGAAAATTAGTATATTTTTATGGAGAAAAAGTTGTGCATCTCGTTGATTTTAAGTAACTTTGTAGTGTCCAATTATAAAGTT
>QSCI01000200.1:0-2253 GCA_003463005.1 Segatella copri
GTTAGACAACTCAAGGTTGCCATCCTGCAAAATGGTTTGCATTGCCGACCATTCAGTCTTGATATATTTAAGAGCCTTCTTTGTCAAAGCGCCCAAGCCTTTGTAATTCAATCTAGCAAATCGCTCAAACTTCTCTTTGATTCGGTCCATGATAGGCTTGTTCCTTTGAAGCCTTTCCACAAGAACCTGGTCGGCTGTTAAACCTGCCTTCTTGCAGTCATGCCCGATTCCAAACAGTCTACCTATCTCATCGATAAACCAAATAGACAAGGAATGATTCTCTTCCAAGGGCTCTAAGATCTCATCAATCATCCAATTGTGAGTCTTCTTGATGGTCGCCTCCCAGACATCTTTCATTTCCTTGCGGATATAAGAGATTATCTTATGTACGATGACTCTCAAGGTTTTCTCATTCATATTCAATCCCATATGAGATAGCTTCTCTACAATTCTCGTAAATGGAGTGTTGTAAGCGAAATGCTCGGTAAGAACATAAGTTATCTGTTCCAAGTCAAACGTAACTTCATTTCGTCATTCATGCCTACAAAGGTACTACTTTTTTCTGACATATGCAAGTTTTTTCGAAGTTTTTTACAACTAAAACACTAATAATCAGATAGTTAAGCTATTAAACAGCATCTTCTTTTATCTGCATTTTAGTGACCATCAATCTTCTCGTTAGAGGCTGTTGCATTTAGCTGAATACCCATGTTTTGCAACATCACTTTTGCAAAAACATTTGCCATATTGCTTTGGTTTTGCATATTCTGATAAGATTCCAAATCCCAAAATAGATAGGTATCCCAAATACCTAAATCTATCTCTTTCTTTAGAGTAGTCATTTTCTCAGGAATTGCCTTTCCATTAGCATCGAAATAAGTATCCCAATTGGTACGTAGTCTAAAGACGCTTATAACATTAAACTCACCTGGGGTAAACAACTCTATAGGAAAATTAGGATGATTAATGACATTATTCGTTTTGTCATAATCACATTTAGAAAAGTCTATATCTACATATTTTTTAGCTACAGCCCTAACTGCCAACAAACGAGAATTGGAAGAGAAATAGGCTTCAACATCTGAGAAAAATAATTCATCACAATTACCCTTATTGATTTGTTCTATCATCAAATTGATCGTATCTCGGTAAATTTCCTCGTGCCCAAACCGAACATGTTCAATACAAAACACATCATCAACAGGTTTTACAATAGGAATACCAAGCTTACATAAAGCAACTAATATTGCTCTTTTCTCTACTATGTTAATCTTATTGTTAAATTCCGAAGCAGCCAAGTCATAAGTCTGTCTTTTCTTTGCATAATTCAAGAAGATTTCCAATGCCTTGATTGCTATACGACGTACCTTGACGATTTTTCGGCTTTGAAATCGGTAAGAAAACCATGCTCCAAAGAAACCACCAGCGATAGCACTCACAACTATAACGACTATTTTAATTAATATAGAAACCATAATATTCCTCCTAATTTTTATATTTGTTTTTTAAAGCCCATAACATACACTAAATGAGTTTGTGTAGGTTTATTTCCACTATGCATACTTTTCTATTTTTCTTGCTATTATCGCAAACTCATTTATCTTATTGTATATCCACATATAAGCAGTACCGTAAGTATCAGCTCAACGTCGTATTGCATATCTCAAAATAATATTGTAACTTTGCACGGCGGCATCATTTTTCTAATTTTGAGACTAGAATACAAAGTTTAGCCCTCCATCAGCACAAGTTAATGGAGGTTATACCTTAATTTGACTAAATTTGAAATTCATTTTTATTGTTCCTAATCTTCCCAGAACTCAGGAAGAAGAGTATATAAGCCTTCTTACCCATCACCATGTCACGGATCAAGCGTTCGGTATCATTGTTGTCCAAAGGCATATCTGGGATGTCTATATAATTGATCAGCTTATCATAGATGGTTTCACGTTCTTCCTTACTAAAGACTACCCGCTCACGCTTTTGAGTAAATATCATTCTGACAAGAGAGGCTATCTGTTCGGTCTTAGCTCCGCTTTTTTGTCTACATCAGACTCACGCATATCCTTCGCCTCATTATCACCGATTACAACCTCGGCGAACTTTGACTTACTGCTTAATTGTTTCTTACCTTGTACCATAATTCAATACTGCGTTAAATTAATATTTAATCGTCTGTAAATCAATAACTTATATTAAGAAATGCTTATGAAAACTTAACTATAAAAAGTTGGTCAAGTCGCTGATTTTCAG
>QSCI01000201.1:0-2198 GCA_003463005.1 Segatella copri
ATGGCTGCACTCAGTACACTTACTTTGCACCCGACAATCGGTCAATGGTGCAAACCGTGACCACTATACTAACAAATAAAACAGCATAAGCTATGGCAAGAACAAAAGAAACGAAAATGTCTCCTGAACAGCAGGAGAAAATGACACAGGAGGTGGTGGCTTCGCTTCAATCATCCACTTATGGTAAAGACTATGCCCAAGAACATAGCTCTTTCTTTGAAGAGGTGGAGAACTCCGATTTAGAAGTTGTGACAGAGAATGTGGCTGCAACAACCTCCTGTATGGAGGACGAGCTAACGAACGAGGCTCAATCGCCACCGAATCCGCAGAAGCGCATCAGCGGCAAGCAGCGCAAGGCGACACTGGAGGAGTATCAGCAGACATTCCTCCAAGTTCCAAGGATTGACGACCGCAAGCCAGTCTTTGTCAGTTCCGATGTGCGAGACCGTCTTGATCGTGTCGTCCGCATCCTCGGAGGGAGACGCATGAGCGTATCGGGCATCATCGAGAACATCGTGCGCCACCACCTAAGCCTTTATGAAGAGGACTTCGAGGCTTGGCGCAAATTGTGAGAATTAAGGTCTGCGACCTTGGATGTGGATAGCTGAAAGGCTGTAGTTCCAACTAACGTGTTCTGAGAGGGAGCGAGGTTATGTTTTGGGAACCCCAAAACGCCTCGCTCCACCATGAGGGCGGAGGAATTTTGCTCCCGACGGTCGCAGAAAGTGAGTGTACCAACTGTAAACAGTATATCGAATGACAAGCATACATGAACAAGACAAGAGAAAGGGCGGAAGACCGCCCACAGGCAGGGTTCGCAAGCTGTCGAAGTCTGTCACTGTGAAGTTCTCGAAGCCAAGCTACGAGGCTTTGAGACTGAGGGCGAGAAAAGCCAACCGCAAGTTGGCGGAGTACATCCGTGAGTCCGCCTTGAACGGCGAGGTGGTCAGTGGACACAACACTGAGACGGTTGCCATCGCCAAGAATCTCATCGGCATGGCGAACAACCTCAACCAACTTACCAAGCTGTCGCATCAGAGAGGTTTCCATGAGACCCATGTGTATGTAGTGGACTTGTTGAGAAGATTGAAAGCAATCCTTGGCGAGTATCGCCAAGCAAGTTATAAACCGAAGCCAAGCAGTATGGGCAGAAAGGAGGATACCACATGATAGGCAAGCTAAAGAAAGGTGCATCTTTTGGTGGTTGCGTCCGCTATGTGACAGGCAAGGACGAGGCGAAAATCATCGCCTCGGATGGTGTGTTACTCGGCACGAATGCCGAGATAACGCAAAGTTTCGAGCTACAGAGGCTGCTAAATCCAAGGATTAAGAAGCCTGTGGGACACATTGCATTGAGCTTCAAACCAGAGGACAAGCCACGTTTGACGGATGAGTCATGGCTAAGATAGCCCTTGAATACATGCAGATGATGGGCATCACCAAAACCCAATTCATCATCGTAAGGCATCACAATACGGACAATCCACATTGTCATATCGTATATAACCGCATCAATAACGAGGGCAAACTCATATCAGACAGGAATGATTACAGGCGTAATGAGCAAGTGACCAAGGCTCTAAAATCCAAGTATGGACTGACCTACGGAACGGACAAGGGCAATACTAATACTCGCAAGTTACGCAATGCAGAGCGTGCCAAATACGAGATTCACAATGCCGTCAAGGATGCCTTGAAAGGCGCTGATAGTTGGCAGAAATTCAAGAATGAACTTGCAAAGCGAGGTGTTCTCTTGGAGTTTGTCTATAAGGACAAGGAGCGAACCAAGGTGCAAGGCATCCGATTCTGCAAGGACGGATATAGCTTCAAGGGTACGCAGATTTGCAGAGAATGCAGCTTTGGCAAGTTGGATGCAAGACTTGGCACAGAGTATAATCGTGTATCGCCAAGAGCCGAATCTATGCTGGGAGGACAACCAAGTTGTCACCAAGTAGAACAGACTCAACCAACGGCAGAACATACCCAAGACCCTTGGAGTGGTATTTCTTCCATCGGCTTGTTCGCTCCGTCTAATGCCCAAACTTATGAGCCATTCCCAGAGGATGAATCCGCCAAGAAGAAAAAGAGAAAACGCAGAAAGGGCTTCAGCCTTTGATGCAAGTTACAAACTTAAAATTAGAATCGAACATGAAAGAAGAACTATTGGAAGCCATCTACGGCACAGTTGAGAGATTGGA
>QSCI01000202.1:0-2159 GCA_003463005.1 Segatella copri
AACTTTATAATTGGACACTACAAAGTTACTTAAAATCAACGAGATGCACAACTTTTTCTCCATAAAAATATACTAATTTTCAGGCGGTTTTTTAATTCCGCCAACAGGTCAAATGTATGTTTGTCTATAACAAGGATGGCAGGTTGTGCCTGGATACCTATCATCCTGCTCAACGAGTGGTGAAAAGGGAAGATTATGTAGATTCCATTATAAAGGTAGTGAACAAGTTTAACGTGAAATAGATATGTATAATAAGAAATTCTTTTGGGGCTCTGTAATTTTGGGAATCATGATTCTTTTGGGAGCATGGTTTTTTCAGGTTTTTACGGATTTGGAAATAGCAAGTCGTTTAATGGCTGCCATCCTGGGTGTCGTGATTACTGCAATTATTACCCAATTATTGCTGCAAGGACAAACGGACAAGGAAGAACATCTGCGTAAAAATCAGCAGGAATGGCAAGAAAAACAAGCTAAAAAGTCCGAAGAATGGCGAATAGCACATGATAGAAGTAATACTGTCTTTGGTGAGAAGTTGAAAATTTATCAGAAATTCCTCGACACATTGTATAATGCTGTGAAGGATGGGGAACTTACTGAATCTGAAAAGTTAGAGCTACAGTATCAGACATCACTTGTGGCAATGCATTGTGAGCCTGAGAATATCCAAAAACTTAGTGGAGCAGTCAATCAGGTGATAACTGTAGTTTGCGAACCAAGTAAGAAGAGAAGTCCTAACGAGAATGCTTTGTTAAAAACATTGTTTGACGTTGTTGAGGCTTTGCGCAAAGATTTGTATGCTAAGGATTTTAAGCCATTCCCTAATGATGTAAAGGAACAAACGATTGGAAATTTCAATGCGGCTTATAGTAAGGCAAAAAAAGGAGATGAAGACGAAGGAAAGGAAGTAAAGCAACATCTGTTGGTAGATTTGAATGTCCTTTCTGATGTTAATCATGCAATGTTGAATTCAAGTAAAATCGAAGGAAATTCTGTTTCTTCGGAGAATAAAGCGGCTACTGTCGTTGACCAACGAAAATACAATACTTCGCTTTGGGAACAAGCTGTTGAGAGATGGACAAAGGCTCGCTGGACTGTAGCATCGCTTGAAAGTGAGGATTGCCCATTACAGATTACTCGTAATGATGGAAATCCAGGTATGATAGACATGGGATTCTATGATAATCATTATTATATTCAGGCTCGTTATGAAGGGGATTGGAACTTCTCGAAATGCTTGAAATGGGATAATGGTGGAAGAAGACAACGTGAAATGTGGTGGGAGTATCCTCCTTTGGCAATGGATGTGCCAAGAGGTAGCTTTATCAGTAGATTCAAATCTTCTCCTGAACTTCAGCAATATATTATCAAGAGAGTAGATTATCTGATGGGAGTTCTCCAAAAGGAGCATCGTACTATACAATGGATGAATGCTGTTGACGAGCGTAAGGATTGGAATCTCTTTACGTGGTATTGGTCAACCTTAGCTTGTGAGTACCAAAATGACGAAGAGGGCAAGGTATATATGGATACCATGCCTGATGAGAATGATAAATCTAAGGTCATTGTACAGTTAGGCAATAGAGCCAACAATGTAGAAATGCTCAAGAAAACATTGGAACGTATCGGATGTCCTGAGAAAATCGATAAGATTGAAATAGCGGATTGCTATGTGACATTGGCAACAATAAATTCTTTAGAGCCAGAAATGGTTGGTAAGGAATTAAACGAATGGATAAGAAAAATTTCTGAAAAAAATAAGTCAAACAATTAAAAAAGTTAAGATTATGGGAAGAGTTTTTGCTGTACGCCCTAAGCGTATCAAGAGAACAAATGGACAAGTGTTGACTCCTGAAATGGAGATAACAGTGACAACTAAATCATATACTTTCGATCCATTTTATAATGGAGCGAAAGAGATTCAAGAGCAGTATATGCGTATGTACCAATTCGACTATAAGAAGAGTTGTTGCAGCAAAGCAGATTTTGAGTTTAAACAATTAGACTGATATTTAGAAAGGAGGGTGTGTCATTAACTTATGACACACCCTCCTTTTTAGTATGCTCGGCATGAGCTTATTCTAATGGGTGCAAGTCCCTAACAAGCCCTAATAGCGGGAATTGTATAGCCAATAGCAAGGGTGTCCACTGCGAGGTGGAAT
>QSCI01000203.1:0-2155 GCA_003463005.1 Segatella copri
AATACATTTTACTAATCCTCTTGATATTAGAAGGCTTAAAGAAGATGGTATAATCTCCCTACTTTTGTATATCCACTATATCTATAGGGGATATCTGGATGGACACTTTCTTCATTTTTTTGCATATCAGAAAAATGAATAGCAAAATATGAATATATAGCAAGTCTATCCTCTGACATAAGTATTTTACAGGTACTCAACACGGCAAGTAACCTGAGGGCTACATCTACAGTCCCATTAAGTAATTTTATATTTTTTTCCATACTAGTCTATCTTCATTAGATAACTGAAAGCAAATACCTTTTAATTCAGGAGATCCCAACTCACCAGAAATGATTCTCTCTTTCTTTACAAAACTAGTTGCCTTATCAGTTACAGCTTTAAGCCTGCAATAAGCGTTATCATATTCTTCTTCATAAATATCAGCAACATGGTAATACATATCATTCATTAGTTCATTAAAATCATCACAATCTCCTGGGCAGTTTTCAACACTCATTTTCTTGATACTTTCAGCAAGCCAAAATTCCTCACGTGATCTTTTAAAATGTGCTTGAAATTTGGATGATATAACGTTTTCTTTAGATATCACAAAATTACCGTTCGCATCAGTATAAGCTTCAAGTAAATGTCGAATATAATTATCTTCATAATCAATCAGTACCATAGGAACTTCTATTTTTTTTCGTTCCATAATTTCTTTTCTAACGCCAAAATACTGCGTATAAACATGACGATTACGAGAATCAAGCAAATCTTCTATAATACGTTTAGGCGAATAAAACTTGAATATTGTATAATCAAAATTCTGCAAAAATGTTTTCAATGCACCTTTATTGGCAAAAACTTGTCCTTTTTCAATATGGGTAGAGATTTTTTCATCCCATTCTCTTAGAATCGTCCTTTTTAACTCTTCACTATTCGTATATAATTGAGCAAATTTAGCACTAAGCCCTTTGGGAGCCATCAGAAAATACGCTCGAGGACATGGTAATACGTCAGTAAAGACATGATATAGAAACTTACCTAACTCTGGTAAAATCGAAGATTTACTAAGGGGAGAGTTGTAATGCTTACATTGGTATATATCACAATCTCTATTTTCTTGGTGATAAAAAGCGGCTACATCCATACCACCATCACCTGGACCACCAATACGCAAGACATCTTGATAACCTTCAGCTTTATTTTTGACACAATAATAAGCCCAAGTAGCTATAAACTCCTCATAAGTATCCTCGTCCATAGCAGACAATATTTCATTATCCTTTCGCTTTTCTCGGAATAAAGCAGCTCCTTTGAGGCCATGGAGATTGGCTGGCTTATCTATTTTATAGAAAACTACATTCATATCAATAAACAAAAAATCTAAAGAATCTATTATTAATACAATCTTGTTTAAAAAGCTTCGTTCATATCACTAAATGTTGACAAGGTCACTATGAAGGAGATGGGAATGGAATATTCTATGTCTGACTCCACTTTAAAAGTGGAGTCATATGATTAATTAATGCAAACTCAAATATTCCTCATGACAAGCAACTCGCATCAAAAAATGTTTTTCTTTATATCTCAGCATACTTGCACTTATAACACCTTCCTTAACTATGGTCGCAAGGAAAAGAATGTCACCATCAATGTGTACATTTTCGTCATCAGCCTTTCGCTTTAATAATTTACTAAAGATACCTATAGCATACGAGACAGATGGGATAACAGATAATACAAATCTGCGAACATTCTTTAAATGGTCGTTTCCTTTTGATTGAGGTAGCAATTCCGATATATCAAGAAAGTTTTTACCTTCCATATACGCAATTGTCAAATCTTTCAGTTTGTCTATATCTAGGTCGCCTACGTAAGGCGAGTTTTCCTCTTTTATTTGAAGTATTCCTTTTATCACATCTTTTACCTTTGCACCTGGAAACAAGTTTAAACGAATTGGTTAACGGGTGTTAAGGTGAACTGTATGTCACTCTAGAATATCACTATTTTTTGATTCAGTCCTTCGCCAAGCCAAATGTTTTCTTGTTTCCATTTAATATTAAAATGTTAATAATATGGATAAAGAACTGTATTTTGGCGTAGATGTCTCCAAGAAGACACTTGACCTTGCTTATTATGATGGTGAAACCATCGATTGGAAGAATGCCCA
>QSCI01000204.1:0-2147 GCA_003463005.1 Segatella copri
CATCTCAATCCCAAGGTGGAATCTATGGTTTGAGCTAAAAGAGCATCAAATTGCTCCATAATCGAAAAAATTCCCCCAAAAGGAGTGAGTTTCTCAGATTTTATTTGTATCTTTGCCATGTCATATTAGAGTTTTGCTTGTCTTCTTTTCGCAACACTAAGGTAAGTGAAAATTCTGACATGCAAAATCCTGGGTAACTTTTTGTTGCTCAGGCACTTATAAATAATGTTAAATATAGTGTTGCGGAATTAAGAAACATGAAAAAAAACAGAAAAAAGCAAATCGTAGTTTTGTGTATAGCTTTAGTTTGCATCTTCATCTTGGTGTTCTCATTGTCCCATAAATCAGCTACAAAAGGTAGCGCGAATCCTCCATTAACAGATGTTTTGACTGATAGCATTTCTCAGATTGTCTCGGCTTGTCCTGGTGAAATTGGTGTGGCGGTTATTATTAATAACACAGATACGGTTAGTGTTAATAATAAAAGCATTTATCCTATGATGAGTGTATTTAAGGTTCATCAGGCATTAGCTCTTTGCAATGATTTTGACAAAAAAGGCCTTTCCCTTGATACCTTGGTAAAGATAAATAGGGAAAAACTTGATCCAAAGACATGGAGCCCTATGATGAAAGATTATTCAGCACCAGTTATATCGTTGACAGTAAGAGATCTGTTGCGCTATACTCTTTCCCAGAGCGACAATAATGCAAGCAATATCATGTTTAAGAATATGCTCAATACTGCACAAACAGACAGTTTTATAGCGAAACTCATACCACATTCGAGTTTTCAGATAGCTTATACAGAAGAGGAAATGTCCGCTGACCATGACAAAGCTTACTCTAATTACACATCTCCTCTTGGTGCTGCAATGTTGATGAATCGTTTGTTTACAGAAAGTCTTATCAGTAATGAGAAACAAGATTTCATTAAGAATGCATTGAAAGAATGTAAAACAGGTATAGATAGGATAGTAGCTCCACTTCTTGATAAAGAAGGGGTTGTAATAGCACATAAGACAGGTTCTGGTGATGTCAATGAAAATGGTATTCTTGCAGCTCAGAATGATGTAGCCTATATATGTCTGCCTAATAAGGTCTGCTATACCTTAGCTGTATTTGTTAAGGATTTCAAGGGAAATGAACCACAAGCGTCACAATTTGTTGCGCATATATCAGCGGTAGTATATTCTTTATTAATCAATACTGCGTTAAATTAATATTTAATCGTCTGTAAATCAATAACTTATATTAAGAAATGCTTATGAAAACTTAACTGTAAAAAGTTGGTCAAGTCGCTGATTTTCAGTAACTTTGTAGATCACGACAAATACAATATTACATGAATACAGGACTTGACCAATATATGGATATCTTTAAAGATGCAGTTGAAGATTCAGCTGCAAAGATAACAAAAAGTTTCGAGAAAATACTCATCGAGGTGATAATTTTGTTCATGGTAATACCAAGAAAGATAAATTTCACCCAAATGGGGAGGTATGGCTTGCATGTTGAGCAAACCTATCGCAACGCATTCGGCTTGAAAAAGTCGAAGTGCATTGATTGGCTCAAACTTAATGTCTCACTTGCCAAGCGCTTCTTGGGTAAACAGGGAAGATGGGCTATTGCCATTGATCCCAGCTACATCAGTAAAGCTGGCAAGAAAACACCACATATCGGTCGTTTTTGGTCAGGATGTGCTCAGTCTGTTAAACATGGTCTCGAAATCATGGGTATTGGACTCATTGATATTGATACCAAAGACTGCATGATGTTAAGAGCCCACCAGTCGCTAAATAATAAAGAACTGAGTCTTAGAAACAAGACTATGGTAGATTTCTATATCAGCGTCATTAAGCGTTACCGCAAGGAACTTCTTAAACTCTCAACCCTCATAGTTGCAGATGCTTACTTCTCTACAAGTACATTTGTTAATGGGATAAAGAAAGAAGGTTTCTCTTTGATAAGCCGCTTTCGTGACAATGCTTGTCTCTTTTATGTCTATACTGGTCCACGTACAGGAAAACGTGATCGCCCCAAGACCAAGGATGGCAAGATTGATATGAAGAATCTTGACCTCACTCGAATGGAGAAGATGGAGATGAAAGATATAGAAGGAACAGCTTATACTTTGATTGCCTATTCCA
>QSCI01000205.1:0-2127 GCA_003463005.1 Segatella copri
CAGGTGTGTATTCCGCTTACATGAGCCACCTCTTCAATACACAGGTCAGCATCGTCTATTCCGACAGCATGGACGAATATTCGGCAAAATGCAGTATGAAGACCATGGCTATCACGGATGAGTATATGGTGAAGGGATATTACCGCCACTATGACGGCATGAGTCTTCTGAAACATGCCCTGCACAACACTTGTCCCGACATGATGAAGAGCATCGGTGAGGATGAACACGGCAACGACATCAAGGTGCGTGACAGCGAGGGCATACAGCTCGCCAATGCCAAGATTGACGAAATCCGCAACGGGTTCACTGAATGGCTGGAGGAGCAGTCTGACTCCTTTAAGGAACGCTTGACCACAATGTACAACCGGAAGTTCAACTGCTTCGTGCGTCCGAAGTATGACGGTTCTCACCAGACCTTCCCCGGTCTGGATCTGAAAGCCCTTGGCGGAAAGTATGGTGTCAAGAGTGTGTACCCAAGTCAGAAGGACTGTGTATGGATGCTTTTGCAGAACGGCGGCGGGATATGTGATCACGAGGTCGGTACTGGCAAAACCCTCATCATGTGCATGGCTGCGCATGAGATGAAACGCCTCGGTATGGCTCACAAGCCGATGATTATCGGACTAAAAGCCAATGTCGCGGAGATAGCTGCCACCTATCAGACAGCTTATCCCCATGCGAGGATACTCTATGCCTCGGAGAAGGACTTTTCCACCAAGAACCGTGTCAGCTTCTTCAACAACATCAAGAACAACGACTATGACTGTGTAATCATGTCGCACGACCAGTTCGGGAAGATACCGCAATCGCCAGAACTCCAACGGCAGATATTGCAGGCTGAGCTTGATACCGTGGAGGAAAACTTGGAAGTGATACGCACGCAGGGCAAAGACGTGTCGAGGGGAATGCTCAAAGGCTTGGAAAAGCGAAAGCAGAACCTGGAGGTGAAGTTGCAGAAGATAGCCTACAGCATCGAGCAGCGCACCGATGATGTGGTGGATTTCCGCATGATGGGCATCGACCACTTGTTTGTGGACGAGAGCCACCAGTTCAAGAACCTCATGTTCAATACCCGTCACGACCGTGTGGCAGGACTCGGGAACAGCGAGGGAAGCCAGAAGGCACTCAATATGCTCTTTGCCATCCGAACCATACAGGAGCGGACAGGCAGAGATCTGGGAGCGACATTCCTGTCGGGAACAACTATCAGTAACTCACTGACTGAGTTGTATCTGCTTTTCAAGTACCTGCGCCCCAAGGAACTGGAGCGTCAGGACATCCGCTGTTTCGATGCGTGGGCGGCAATCTTCGCCAAGAAAACTACCGACTTCGAGTTTAACGTCACCAACAACATCGTGCAGAAGGAACGTTTCAGATACTTTATAAAGGTGCCGGAGCTTGCAGCCTTCTACAACGAGATAACCGACTATCGCACGGCGGAGGCGGTTGGTGTGGACAGACCACAGAAGAACGAGATCCTTCATAACATACCGCCGACACCCGAGCAGGAGGACTTCATCCAAAAGCTGATGGAGTTTGCCAAGACGGGTGATGCCACCATCCTCGGAAGACTGCCTCTGTCGGAAACGGAAGAGAAGGCAAAGATGCTCATTGCCACGGACTATGCCCGAAAGATGGCTCTCGATATGCGCATGATAGACCCGGCTTGTGAGGATCATCCCGACAACAAGGCGAGCCATTGCGCCAAGATGATAGCGGACTATTACAAACGCTATGACAATCACAAGGGCACGCAGTTCGTATTCTCAGATCTGGGAACATACCGACCGGGCGAATGGAACGTGTATTCAGAAATCAAGCGCAAGCTGATAGAGGATTATGGAATACCCTCGTCAGAGATTCGCTTCATTCAGGAGTGCAAGAACGAGAGGGCAAGAAAGGCGGTGATAGCAGCTATGAACGAGGGTTCGGTACGAGTATTGTTCGGCTCCACATCCATGTTGGGTACAGGTGTAAACGCACAAAAACGATGTGTAGCTATCCATCATTTGGATACACCGTGGGTGCGACATGAAGTCGCATAGATAATTGTTGGAATGATACTTTAAGTATCAGTTTTAACCCGCTGTTCCGTCAGCGGTAGCCTACCGACCGATGCACCTT
>QSCI01000206.1:0-2127 GCA_003463005.1 Segatella copri
AAGGTGCATCGGTCGGTAGGCTACCGCTGACGGAACAGCGGGTTAAAACTGATACTTAAAGTATCATTCCAACAATTATCTATGCGACTTCATGTCGCACCCACGGTGTGTCCAAATGATGAATAGCCACACACCGTTTTTGTGCGTTTACACCTGTACCCAACATGGATGTGGAGCCAAACAATACTCGTACCGAACCCTCGTTCATGGCTGCTATCACCGCCTTTCTTGCCCTCTCGTTCTTGCACTCCTGAATGAAGCGGATTTCAGACGACGGTATGCCGTAATCCTCTATCAGCTTGCGCTTGATTTCAGAATACACGTTCCATTCGCCCGGTCGATATGTTCCCAAGTCGGAGAACACGAACTGCGTACCCTTATGACCGTCGTAACGGTGATAGTAGTCGGCTATCATCTTGGCACAATGGCTTGCCTTGTTGTCGGGATGATCCTCACAAGTCGGGTCTATCATGCGCATGTCGAGTGCCATCTTTCGGGCATAGTCCGTGGCTATGAGCATCTTTGCCTTCTCTTCCGTTTCCGACAGGGGCAGTCTGCCGAGGATGGTGGCATCACCTGTCTTGGCAAACTCCATCAGCTTTTGGATGAAATCTTCCTGCTCTGGTGTCGGTGGTATGTTATGAAGGATCTCGTTCTTCTGTGGTCTGTCCACACCAACCGCCTCCGCCGTACGATAGTCGGTTATCTCGTTGTAGAAAGCAGCAAGCTCCGGTACCTTGATGAAGTATCGGAAACGTTCCTTCTGTACGATGTTGTTAGTGACGTTAAACTCGAAGTCGGTAGTCTTCTTGGCGAAGATTGCCGCCCACGCATCGAAACAGCGGATGTCCTGACGCTCCAGTTCCTTGGGGCGCAGGTACTTGAAGAGCAGATACAACTCTGTCAGTGAGTTACTGATAGTTGTTCCCGACAGGAATGTCGCTCCCAAATCCCTGCCAGTCCGCTCCTGTATGGTACGGATAGCAAAGAGCATGTTGAGCGCCTTCTGGCTTCCCTCGCTGTTGCCGAGTCCTGCCACACGGTCGTGACGGGTGTTGAACATGAGGTTCTTGAACTGGTGGCTCTCGTCCACAAACAAGTGGTCGATGCCCATCATGCGGAAGTCCACCACATCATCGGTGCGCTGCTCGATGCTGTAGGCTATCTTCTGCAACTTCACCTCCAGATTCTGCTTTCGCTTTTCCAAGCCTTTGAGCATTCCCCTCGACACGTCCTTGCCCTGCGTGCGTATCACTTCCAAGTTTTCCTCCACGGTATCAAGCTCAGCCTGCAATATCTGCCGTTGGAGTTCTGGCGATTGTGGTATCTTCCCGAACTGGTCATGCGACATGATTACACAGTCATAGTCGTTGTTCTTGATGTTGTTGAAGAAACTGACACGGTTCTTGGTGGAAAAGTCCTTCTCCGACGCATACAGAATCCTTGCGTTGGGATATGCCGTCTGATAGGTTGCGGCTATCTCCGCTACATTGGCTTTCAGCCCGATTATCATCGGCTTGTGAGCCATACCGAGACGTTTCATCTCATGCGCAGCCATGCACATGATGAGGGTCTTGCCAGTTCCCACCTCATGGTCACATATCCCGCCGCCGTTCTGCAAAAGCATCCATACACAGTCCTTCTGACTTGGATAAACACTCTTGACACCATACTTTCCGCCAAGGGCTTTCAAGTCCAAGCCGGGGAAGGTCTGGTGAGAACCGTTATACTTCGGACGCACAAAGCAGTTGAACTTCCGGTTGTACATTGTGGTCAGCCGATCCTTGAAGGAGTCAGACTGCTCTTCCAGCCATTCAGTGAACCCGTTGCGGATTTCGTCAATCTTGGCATTGGCAAGCTGTATGCCCTCGCTGTCACGCACCTTGATGTCGTTGCCGTTCTCGTCTTCACCTATGCTCTTCATCATGTCGGGACAGGTGTTGTGCAGGGCATGTTTCAGAAGACTCATGCCGTCATAGTGGCGGTAATATCCCTTCACCATATACTCATCCGTGATGGCCATGGTCTTCATACTGCATTTTGCCGAATATTCGTCCATGCTGTCGGAATAGACGATGCTGACCTGTGTATTGAAGAGGTGGCTCATGTAAGCGGAATACACACCTG
>QSCI01000207.1:0-2106 GCA_003463005.1 Segatella copri
GATTTTGTGTCTGCGACATTTCTGTTGTGCAAGAAATATGTACAATAAAATGAATTTTGTCGCTTTGCAAGCAAAATCCCACTAAACCCTATAGGTTGCGGATTTGAGGTATATTTAAAGGTGTGATGCAGGGAGCAGCCGAAGGGATGGAAGATTACCTGAAAATCTATCCGAAACCTTAGAAAAAAGCAGAAAAAGCAATAATAAATAAGCATAGTTTAGATTTATATGTAGAAAGGGCAAAAAAGTATCATGCTTTTTTGCCCTTATTTAGTATCTTTGCAACCGAAAATGAATCTTTAAACTGTAAACTTAAATAATAAATGAAGAAGATATTTGTTTTATTGATGATGGCATTGGCTACATGCAATATCTCTGCGAAGTCAAATTTTGTGCAGGTAAAGGACGGACATTTCGTTCGCGACGGTAAACCTTATTATTATGTAGGCACCAATTTCTGGTATGGTGCCATCCTCGGTTCAGAAGGACAGGGCGGCAACCGTGAACGTCTCTGCAAGGAACTCGATAAAATGAAGGAGATGGGCATTGACAACCTCCGCATCCTGGTGGGCTCTGATGGAAAGCGAGGAGTGAAGACCAAGGTTGAGCCGACGCTGCAGGAAGCTCCGGGCGTTTATAACGATACGATTCTTGCCGGTCTCGACTATCTGCTGATGGAGATGGGCAAACGCAAGATGCTGGCCGTGCTCTATCTGAACAATTCCTGGGAATGGAGTGGCGGTTATGGCTATTACCTGGAGCAGGCTGGTTTGGGCCAGGCTCCCCGTCCTAACGAAGATGGATATCCTGCCTTCATGAACTTCGTCGCCAAATATGCATCCTGCGAAAAGGCGCATCAGCTATTCTATGATTATGTGAAATTCATACTTACGAGAACCAACAGATATACAAAGAAGAAGTATAAGGATGACCCGGCTATCATGTCATGGCAGATAGGTAATGAGCCTCGTGCTTTCAGCAAAGAGCAGCTGCCTGCTTTCGAAAAGTGGCTGGGTGAAGCGAGCAAGCTGATCCGTTCGCTCGATAAGAATCATCTGATTTCTATCGGTAGCGAAGGAAAATGGGGATGTGAAGGTGAACTGAACTGTTGGGAACGGATCTGTGCCGACAAGAATGTAGATTATTGCAACATTCATCTTTGGCCATACAACTGGAGTTGGGCGAGAAAAGACCATTTGCAGGAAGATTTGGGAATCTCCTGCCAGAACACCAAGGAGTATATTGATGAACATCTTGAGGTATGCGGACGTATCAGAAAACCATTGGTGATGGAGGAGTTCGGCTATCCTCGTGATGGTTTCTCTTTTTCAACTTCTTCTACAACAGAAGCACGTGATGGATATTATAAGTATGTGTTCAGTCTTGTTGGCGACAATGCAGCATCTGGCGGTTACTTTGCCGGTTGCAACTTCTGGGGATGGGGCGGCTTTGCCAATCCTAAGCATGAGCAGTGGCAGGTAGGTGATGACTACACCGGTGATCCTGCTCAGGAAGCGCAAGGTCTGAACTCCGTCTTCTCTACCGATAAATCTACATTGGATGTAGTAAAGACGCAGGTAGACAGAATGAAGAAGATTGGTAAGTTATAAGTTTAGTGAAATTGTTAGTTGTTTTAGGAGGGTGTACCATCAGTTCATGGTACACCCTCTTTTTGTTTGACTTTTTATAATAATACTTTTATGTTTTTTCGTAAAAGAATTGCCATAATCTGCCATATATTGCCATAAAAATAGCGATGCTCAGGCGTTTTTGGTGTTCCCGAAATTGCGTCCCGACGTAGCATCTTGTACGTCCCGACGCAGTATCTTGTACGTCCCGACGCAGTAACAGATGCGTCCCGACATTATTGATGATACTGATGCACCTAAGACTGATGTTTCAACAATGATATGCAGTATCTGGTAATGTGTAGTGAGAATATCGTGAGGGATAACCCCAAATCGTGGTAAGCGGCTCCGCGTTTATACCTTGCATAACCTCAAATCCGCAACCTATAGGGTTTAGTGGGATTTTGCTTGCAAAGCGACAAAATTCATTTTATTGTACATATTTCTTGCACAACAGAAATGTCGCAGACACAAAATC
>QSCI01000208.1:0-1971 GCA_003463005.1 Segatella copri
CTGTCTTCTGGTACAGGAATGCCTTGTCGTACCTTGCGAGATAATCGATGAGCCTTTCCTCATTGAGCAAGACGATACCCTCCATGCAATGCAGCAATTCCTCAATACCCCCAGCTCGGTCGATACGGTCAAAGCAATCCAACAACGTACTCTCCACATCCGTTACTCGCACATAAGGGTTTCCCTTGGGTGTCATCATACCAACGATTTCCTTTGTTTGTCGGCAATAGGTATAATCCACATCGTCGAAAGAAAAGGGATTGAAGCGAGTCATGCTTTTCACAAAAACCTCATTGAAGGGTTGATGAGCCAATCCATGAAACTCCAATGCTGTATGATAACTGATGCAAGCTGTAGGTGACAAGTGGCTTCCTATCTCATACTTGTCGCAAACAGGTAAACCCGACGCAATATCCTTCATGCAATAGGTATTGCGCCGTATAGCTACAATCCACCCTTGTTGCTTGTACCGAGCAAGCAACGCCTCCACCGCCTTCACCTTGTCTTTCAGAGCCTCAGAAAGTTCATCCGAAGTGAATATCCGCAGCTTATATAATATACTCAATAGTTCTGTCATTATTTCTAATTTTGCGCAAAGATATGAAATCTAATTTGTTTATGAGAAAAATCAGAAACTTTTTATGCTTTTTTATATGTTCTTTCCATCTTAATTGTCCGACTACGGAGGAACAAATCACCGATAGGCAAGTTTGGTTATTGCATTTGCTACATCTTATATATTCTGCGGCACAGGAGAAATGATGTAGATTCAATTATAATAGAAGAACCTGCCTATTATTGTTTTTCCAGCCATTTTTTTACACACCTTATAGCTCTGATTTGTTCGCTTTTGCTAAACTTAGAATCGTCATTCGTTTCATTTCCTTCCAGAACAGCTTCATAAAGAACAAAAAAATAAAAATCGGAAGGGTTTATCATTCGTTCCATAATTAATGGAAGTATTTGTTTTCCCATTGATTTGAGAGGAATGAACTCAGGCAATTTTGCATATGAATATGTGCTTGCACTATATCGCGTCTTAGGATTATGGTCTATTGCAAAATTCCATTTATCCACTAAACTTGCAAAA
This sequence comes from Segatella copri, assembly GCA_003463005.1. Classification (GTDB taxonomy): domain Bacteria; phylum Bacteroidota; class Bacteroidia; order Bacteroidales; family Bacteroidaceae; genus Prevotella; species Prevotella copri_I. The sequence goes on from QSCI01000208.1 coordinate 1,091, forward strand.
CGATTTCTTATGCTGTCTGGAACTTGTGAAGCCAATTCTTTTATTTTCTCTTTCTCTGTATTTGTTAGAAAGTCTCTCGTTGATAGGCTGTCTTGTTTGTTGTCAGCATTGGAATTCCAAATACTCTCTGGTTCATGTACAGTTTGCAATGGTACTTTAACAATAGAGTCAGAAGCCACTTTCTCATAGTCATTTGGTGAGTGATTGGTTTGCTCTACAAAGGTTTTAAATAGAAAATTTCTTCCCCAACCATTACCAAATATAACATCTAATGGTTCCCCTGTATCTTTCCATATTCTGACTCTTGCTGCAAATCCAAAATCAAATTTAACGGCAGTACTATCATATGTAAAAGTTACAGTATAGTACTTTCTTCCTATCTGTTTTTTAATTTCAGGAAAGCTGTCCCCATAATCCTCCTTTTGGAAAACTTGAACATCCGATACGTTAGCCTCTTTAAAAAATGGAACATACGCAGGACCAAAGGTCAAAGCCACGTTTCTTGCGCTATTTACAAGAGTACTATTGTCTAAGACCTCTGGTCGCTTGCATGAACTCAAGAATAGTGTACATAATACCGCTATTCCCCAAACTACAATCATTATAGATGTTTTATTTTTCATTGTTTGATTTGATACAATTAAAACTCTCTACTACTCATTTCCCTTTGCCATTTTTGACACCACTTTTATAAGATCTAATTTCCGCAACACTATAATTTAATATTTTTTATAAGCACCTGAGCAACAAAAAGTTGCTCAGGATTTTGCCATGTCAGAAATTTCACTTATCTTAGTGTTGCAAAATAAAAACAAACAAAATTCTGAATGACATGGCAAAAGTACAAATAAAATCTGAGAAACTCACTCCTTTTGGGGGAA
>QSCI01000209.1:0-1957 GCA_003463005.1 Segatella copri
ATATATATAATAAAAATATAATTACTTACAATTTGTAAGTATCAAGTATACCCCCTAGAACAAAACTGAGGAACTGAGGAACTGAGGAACTGAGGAACTGAGGGACTGAGCTGATTTACTGATAATGATTTTATCATGCTGGTTGTTGGGGGAGGGCGATAGCGACTTCTATCGTTTGAATCTGCGTATAACTTAAACTGAAATTATATTTAAACTTGCTTTCTATTACTAATTATGTTAAATTCGTGTTAATATTAAGCTTGGCTTGCGTATGTATTAATATTTTTTATATATTTGCATCTCGAAAATTGGAGGAGAATAGAATAAACCGGCCTTAGATACTGAAAAACGCATCTTTCGGTCATTTTATTAACTTAAATATTCAACAAAAGGAAAGATGACGTAGAATTGGTCCCACACCTCACGATAAGAGGCGATCACCAGCACTCCAGGCTGCTTACGCCTCATAAATTGTTAGCGCAAACACTCATACTCTGCTATAATGAGGCAAGAAACTTAAAACAACAACAATAATAATACAATATGAAAAAAAACTTAAGTACGCGAATCAAGCGTAGTCTGTCGAGGATAAAGGCACTATATATTTTTATAACAGATGTCTATTTAAGTCTGGACAGTGAGTTTATTGTAAATTATATAGAATCTAAAAACATAGTAATCATGAGTGATAATAGAACAATAGAATTGCACGATAATGCAACGTATATTGAAAATTATGGTGATGGACCTAAGAAGAAGGGTGAAAAGGCAAAGGCAGAAGAGAAATTCCGTCCGTTGCCGGAATCTCTTGCTAATCCTCAGGGGTTAATGGTGCTCTCCAGTTTGGCGATACATGGCTTTCTTGATGAGCATTTCCAGCCTAAGGGACTCTCTGTAGCTAAAACTGCAGTTCTCGCATTCCAGATTTCTACCAAACTCGGCATACAGAATGTATGGGTGGTGTTCGGTAACTTTTGGAATATTGACAAGGAGAATCTTCGCTCTGCCTATAATAAAGGGATGGATCAGCAACAGATGTCTGGATTTATCGGAGAAACTGCAAAATCGATAAATATCTGTTAGTTAGTCTGTTATATAACGTGAATGACGTTTCATAAATTAATTCGTACCTGGTACGCGTACCAGGTACGTACCAGGTAGGTTTCAGCATCTTGTTGTACCTTTGCCCCCGGAATTCAGAACCGATATGGTCTGGGTTTCGGGGGCTTTTGTGTATAGGCACATCAACCGTTGTGGGAGCGCCCAACTGTTTTAAAAAGGAATTTATAAGATGAAAGCAATGAAACCTTTTTATTTTACTCATCCGCAGTACGGAAAACTGAGGGTGGTGGTGATTGACGGCAAAATCTATTACTGCCTGATGGATGTGAAGAACATCTTTAAGAAGTCGGCACAGAAACTCTATGAGACGATTGCTGACTCGGAGGGGGAACTGAAAAATCTGAACATCGTAATGATGAAGGATATGAAAATCAAGTATAATCTCTTCTTCGAGAACCAGGAAATGGGGAAGGAAGAAGCGGAGGCTGAGAACGTGAATGCGGATATCAACTTCTGCGATGAACAGCTGGTGAAGGACCTTGTAGACAAGGATGTTGCCGCCGAGAAGATTGCGGCAAAATGGGTAATAGGGTTCGTCAAGAGCAGACTGAATGATGCCGAGAATGCTTCGCTCTTCGAGGCGAACGGGGTCGACGAAATTTCGGATAACTCGCTGATTCTGCCTATCAATGTAAGCTATGGATCAGGGTATATCATGATTAACAGCGAAGTGTTCGATTAATAACTGAAGTTTCGTATGTGGTTCAAGTACGGGCTGAAGGCCCAAAAGCTCTTAGCCCAGGGCATCGCCTGGGTATAATGGCAATCGGTAAGGCGCCCTGTAAGGGCAAAAGCTTTATGTTTTGTCTGGAGTTTTTTAAGCTTTGCCCTTACA
>QSCI01000021.1:0-45956 GCA_003463005.1 Segatella copri
CTGTCTTCTGGTACAGGAATGCCTTGTCGTACCTTGCGAGATAATCGATGAGCCTTTCCTCATTGAGCAAGACGATACCCTCCATGCAATGCAGCAATTCCTCAATACCACCAGCTCGGTCGATGCGGTCAAAGCAATCCAACAACGTACTCTCCACATCCGTTACTCGCACATAAGGGTTTCCCTTGGGTGTCATCATACCAACGATTTCTTTTGTTTGTCGGCAATAGGTATAATCCACATCGTCGAAAGAAAAGGAATTGAAGCGAGTCATGCTTTTCACAAAAACCTCATTGAAGGGTTGATGAGCCAATCCATGAAATTCCAATGCTGTGTGATAACTGATGCAAGCTGTATGTGACAAGTGGCTTCCTATCTCATACTTGTCGCAAACAGGTAAGCCAGATGCAATATCCTTCATGCAATAGGTATTGCGCCGTATAGCCACAATCCACCCTTGTTGCTTGTACCGAGCAAGCAACGCCTCCACCGCCTTCACCTTGTCTTTCAGAGCCTCAGAAAGTTCATCCAAAGTGAATATCCGCAGCTTGTATAATATACTTAATAGTTCTGTCATTGTTTCTAATTTTGCGCAAATATATGAAATCTAATTTGTTTATGAGAAAAATCAGAAACTTTTTATGCTTTTTTATATGTTCTTTCCATCTTAATTATCCGACTATGGAGGAACAAATCACCGACAGGCAAGTTCTTTTGGGAGTACCCCAAAAGGATGCCAACCGTAATCGGCGTTCTCCTTCGTGTGACAGAACAACACCGTGCCAATACCCATCCATACCTTCAGGCGAACCTCCTCGCTAGCATAATGGGTGAAAATCCAATTGGTAAAACGAACAAACTCGGAGAGCAACACTTCTCATCGACAGAAAGAAGTTTTTTTTCATCGTCCCCTTTTTTAAAAGATTTATTATTTATTTTTTTTAATTTTTACTACAATGTGGTAAATTCCGATTTCCTATATCGCCGTTTTGTCGTAACTTTGCCGACACTTACCGATTGGTGAACAGCGGGGTGAACACTTGCCCCAAGCATTCACCTTTTCGGCTCTGGGGTGAACCCAAGTAAAAAGAACTTTGTATATACAGCGCATGCTAGAAATATAAGAGTCTCTATTATAATGGGTTATATAGTGTTTTTAACACATTATTAACGCTAAAGGTTGGCATCGGGGTTCACCCTTCACCGATTTCATCGCCAAGGGCAGAGGACGACTATTCGCAGCAGGATACCGCCCCCGACCTGCCCTTCTAGGGGTGGGTAGGGTAAGTAAGGGGAGGGTACTTTCTAAGAGTTTCCTTATGTAAAGGTTCGTTTACTATAGGAAAGATATAGTATATATATAGGCTCCCAGAAAAATCGATTTCCTACTCACCCTAGTTACCCCCCGGCCGTAAACAAGATAGTTACGATGCCTAAGTATCATATTTACGGATGGTATTTAAGTCACACACGGATCTCACAGATCTCACGGATCTTCTTCGTTGCAAGCAACGGTACTCACTAAGCCTCACAGCCAAAACTCCGAAGGAGCCAAAATCCGTGAGATCCGTGAGATCCGTGCGCGAAAATTCAACTTTCTTCTACAATTTCCAACAAGTTTCTGCTTATCGTAAATCAATCCTCGCTGAGGAGTTTCTTGATTTCCTCATCGGTCTTGGTGAGTTTGTCTTTACAGAGTTTCACCAAGGTTTTGGCACGTTTCAACTGCTCGGAGAGCTGATCAATATCGAGTTCATCATTCTCCATTCTGTCTACGATTTCTTCAAGCTCTCTTACGGCTTGTTCGTATTTCATTTCTTCTTTTTCCATTTTTTTTATTTTGTTTTGGAGTTAACAGTGGATATTTTAAAGCTTTTGCCCTTACAGGGCGTCTTGCTGATTGCCATTATACCCAGGGCGATGCCCTGGGCTAAGAGCTTTTGGGCCCTCAGCCCGTACTTAAGCCACATGCAAAACTTCAATAAATTATAAACTATTATTCAACTTTTGCCTTCACGCTGCCCTCGGCAAACCTCGTTTCGATGATGTCGCCAGACTTCAGTTGCGAGGCAGAACGGATGCTTTTGCCATCTTTCAGCGTGATGCTGTAGCCACGTTTCAGCAACAATTCGGGGTCTTGTGCCAGGATGCGCTGGGAAAGAAGCTGCAGACGATGACTCTCGTTGAGCATCTTCCTTTCCAATATCGGCTGAATATTCTGAGAAAGAATCTCGAAATGGCGCTGGGCCTCCGATAGTTTCGACTGGACATTTGTGCTTAAACGGCTCATCAAGCGGTCGAGATAGGCTCCCTGCTTCGTCTTCACCAGCGAAAACTGGACAGGAATCGTGTTGCTCAATCTGTCGAGCCTCATCTTCTCCACCTGCAGACGGTGCTTCACATTCTGCACGATAGCCTCTTGCGCATTCACCACACGGGCATAAACCTCAGTAAGATGATTAACGAGGAAGGCGGCAGCGGCTGTCGGTGTCTTTACACGCTGGAAAGAAATCATATCCAGCACACTCTCGTCCCTTTCATGTCCTATTCCCGTGATGATAGGCAGCGGGAAGTTTGCCACATTCTCGGCAAGCGCCAGGGTGTCGAAACCCGAGAGATCGCTCGTAGCGCCACCGCCTCGGATGATGACTACGCAGTCAAACTGTTCCCATTCGGCATTGATACTGTCGAGGGCAGCTATCACACTCTGCTCTACCCCCTCGCCCTGCATCGTAGCAGGAAAGAGGCGGGTTTGAAACTGCAGACCATAATCGTTATCGGCAAGCTGGTTGCAGAAATCACCATAACCTGCTGCCGTTGCACTGGAAATGACGGCGATGCGCTGGCAGAACATCGGGAGCGCCAACTCCTTCTGCAGTTCGAATACGCCCTCTGCTTTCAGCGTATTGATGATTTCCAGCCGCTTGCGCGCCATATCGCCCATCGTATAGTTAGGGTCAATATCATCTACTATCCAGGAGAAGCCATAGTTTTCATGAAACTGCGCGTGTACCTTGAGCAGCACTTTCATTCCGGCATGAATGCGCTGTCCGGTAATGTGCTCGAAATTCGGTTTGATGAACATCCATCGGTTTCGCCAGCAGGAGGCATGCGCCTTGGCAATGGGCGTATTAGACCGCTCATCCTTCTCGATGAGTTCCAGATAGCAGTGCCCGCCGTAGCCCTCGCGAGCCTCGGAGAGTTCCGCTTCCACCCAATAGCTATCGGGCAAGGACATCGAAATGACGTCGCGGACCATGGAGTTTAATTCAAAAAGTGATAATCGAAGTCGTTCCATGCTGTTTACTGTTTAAAGTTGACAGTTTATAGTTGAAAGTTTATAGCTAGCAGAGCAAGTTTGCCCTATTAACTATAAACTATCAACTATTAACTACTTAATCGCTTTCCCCGTCTGATAAGCCTTCCAGAAATCAGGCACACCATATCCGAATACATTATCGGGATGATGCTGATTATTACCAGCCAATCTCACGAGTTTCATAATCTGCTTAGCCGTCTTCTGAGGCAAAGCCTGCCAGAGACACGCTACCATTCCGGCGATGAGCGGAGATGAGAAAGACGTTCCGTTATCATTGATGATATTTCCACGGCCCGTAATCACACAGGTAGGACTTCCGTAAGCCATCACATCAGGCTTGATTCTGCCGTCAGCAGTAGGTCCCACGGCACTGAAAGCCGCATTCTCGCCCATTTCGTTTACGCTGCCCACGGTAAGGATATTGCGTGCATCGGCAGGGAAATTGATTTTCTTCCAACTTCCCATTCCGTCGTTTCCTGCAGAATTGACACAGATGATTCCCTTGTCAGCACACATCGAAGCGGTGCGGGAGATGAGGGTAGAATTACCGTCCTGCTCATAATAATGATGGTTGGTAGACGCATCATCGAAGCCATGATAGCCTAACGAAGAGTTGATGACATCCACGCCGCAACTGTCAGCATATTCAGCCGCAAAAGCCCAGTAATCCTCTTCTGCCAGACTCTCTGTGCGCTCATCTTCACAGCGCACCAGCAGATATTGAGCCTCAGGCGCCACTCCCACGAATCTTTCGGGTTCGTTGGCAGCCATCGTAGAAAGCACCATCGTTCCATGCTCCATCTCGGCGAAAATATTCTTGGATTGAGGAACCACAAAGTCCTTAATGCCCGCCAATCTGATATTATGCAGCGCCGGAATCTTATCCACATTCATGAATCCGCCGTCGAAGACAGCAATCATCATTCCTTTGCCCAAATGTCCGGTTCCATGCAGCCGCTTGCCGTTGAGCGACTGGATCTGCGCATCGGCAGCACCATATTCGCCTACTCCACCAGTCCAATCGTTCAATCCCCTGCGAACGCTACTTCTGACGCGCTGACTGACAGAATCGGGAGCAGAGAAGACCTTCATCTTCCGGGTGATGAAATCGAGTTCATCCAGTTTCCGTAGTTCCTTCTCCTTATGAATGCGGACCAGCAGGGTATTGTTCCACTTGCTCTTGCCCACAATCTCGATGCCTGCCTCGCTTACAGCCTGCTCATAAGCAGGAGCCACAGGCAAATCGGTAACATCGATGGGCAGATTCTGTCTCTTTCTGCGCTCTATGGAACGGGGAGAGAGAAAATCTGCAGGGCGACTTACCGAGAAGGGAGTGTGACTGAGGTCTTTATCTCTGAGATAAAGACGATACATCATACACTTGCCTCCCGGATACGACACCATATCGGTTTCGGCGATGCGGGGCAACCGCATCAATTGCTCAAAATTGCTAACCCTGTCTTCGCGAGCAAACAAAGAAAGAGCGGTCATTAAAAATGCATAAAGCATCAAATATTTTTTCATCATTATATCGGTAGTTCGGTTTGTTATTGTTGTTGCTGCAATATTTCTGTATTGCATTTATTAATCAGTTGAATTGTTTATTCTGAAGTGCAAAAGTACAGAAATTGTACGAAAACACCAAAGGAAAAGAGAAGTTTTTATCATGAAATGCAAGTTTTTCTCATATATATAATAAGGTATCAGATATTTTTTGTACTTTTGCAGACAAGTAGCCGCTGCAATTGCATTCTGAAAGAAGCTGGGCGAACGGCTATGAGGAAAAAACAGATATAAATGGAAAATAAACAAGCGACATTAGAATTAGGTACGAAGCCGGTGGGTAAGCTGCTCGTTCAGTATGCCTTGCCAGCTATGATTGCGATGACCGCCGCCTCACTCTACAACATCGTTGACCGAGTATTCATCGGTCAGGGTGTGGGAGCCATGGCCATCTCAGGTCTCGCCATCACCTTCCCCTTCATGAACCTCACCGCCGCTTTCGGAGCCGGTGTAGGCGTAGGAGCATCTACTGCCATCAGCGTGAAGCTGGGACAAAAAGACTATGCCACAGCGCAAAACATTCTGGGTAACACAATTTCTCTGAATCTCATCATCGGTATCGGACTGAGCATCATCTGTCTGCTCTTCCTCGACCCTATCCTGAGATTCTTCGGAGCCAGCGACCAGACGCTCATCTATGCACATGAGTATATGGTCATCATCCTGCTGGGCAATGTGGTGAGCCACATGTATTTCGGTATGAATGCCCTGCTCCGAGCAGCGAGCAAGCCTAAGCAGGCAATGTACGCCACCATCTTCACGGTGGTGATGAACGTGATACTGGATGCGCTCTTCATCCTCGTTTTCAAATGGGGAATACAGGGTGCCGCCATCGCCACCATCCTTTCGCAGTTGATGGCGCTGATGTGGCAGATTAAGCTCTTCAGCAACAAGAATGAGCTGCTCCACTTCAAGAAAGGCATCTACAGACTGAAGAGGAAGCTCGTAGATAACATCCTCGCCATCGGCATTTCGCCTTTCCTGATGAACGTGTGCGCCTGCATCATCGTCATCTTCATCAACAACCAGCTGGTGCGTTTCGGAGGCGACCTCTCCGTGGGTGCCTACGGAATAGCCAATGGTATTGCGATGGTGTTCGTGATGTTCGTATTCGGCGTAAACCAGGGAATGCAGCCTATAGCCGGATACAACTATGGAGCCCAGAAACTAGACCGACTGATTCGCGTACTGAACCTGAGCATCATTGCCGCCACCGCCATCATGGTAACGGGCTGGCTGATAGCGATGTTCCTGCCTTACTACTGCGCGAGAATGTTTACTACCGATAAGCATCTGATAGACCTGGGAATCAAGGCAATCAGAGTAGTGATGTTCTGCTTCCCGGTCATCGGGTTCCAGATGGTTATCACCAACTTCTTCCAGTGCATCGGAAAGGTGAAGATCAGTATCTTCCTCTCCTTGTCGAGACAGTTGCTCATCCTTCTGCCGCTCCTGGCTTTTCTGCCGATGATATGGGACATTGATGGAGTATGGTACAGTATGCCTATCTCTGATTTCTCTGCAGCAGTCATCGCTGCCATCGTAATGTCATGGTACATGAACAAGCTGAAAAGACAACACCAAGAACAGCTAAAAGTTAATAGTTAATAGCAGCTTCGCCGTTTAGCAAGATTGCCCTATAAACTATAAATTATAAACTATAAATTATGAACAAGATTATCATAAACGTAGGTCGCCAGATAGGTAGCGGCGGCCATATCATCGCCGAGAAGCTGGCGGAGGATTTCGGTTGCAAATGTTACGACCGTGAGCTGCTGAATCTTGCCGCCAAGGAGAGTGGATTCTCTGAGAAATTCTTCGAGCAGAACGATGAGCAGAAGGGATTCTTCAAGTCTCTCTTCCATACCCATCTGCCCTTCCTGAGCGATAACAATTTCTATCACAACGACTTCTCGCAGGAAGGTCTGTACAAGTTCCAGAGCGACGCCATCAGAAAGGCTGCCGATGAGGGCAACTGCGTGTTTGTGGGCAGAACCGCCGACTATGTGCTGCGTGATTACAAGAATGTGATCAATATCTTCATCACCGCCAATATCGACGACCGCATTAAGGCAGTGTGCAAGCGAAAGAACATCGACAGAGCCAGCGCCCGCAAGTTTATCGAAAGCCACGAGGAGCAGCGCGCCTCTTACTACGATTACTATACAGGCAAGAAGTGGGGACACAGCGAGAGCTACGACCTCTGCATCAACAGCAGCCATCTGGGAATCGAAGAAACAGAAAAGTTTATCGCAGAATTTATCAGAAAGAAGTTCGGACTTAGTGATTAATTATTAGTGATTAATTTTAGGGATATAAAATATTAAACATCATATAAATGAAGAAGATTATGCTTTTGGGCTCAGGCGAACTGGGCAAAGAATTTACCATCGCCGCAAAGCGAGCAGGACAGTACGTCATCGCTTGCGACAAGTATGACAATGCACCAGCCATGCAGGTAGCCGACGAGCGGGAAGTGTTCTCGATGCTCGATGGCGACGCATTGACCGCAGTGGTAGAGAAACATCACCCAGACATCATCGTGCCTGAGATTGAAGCTATCCGCACCGAGCGACTCTTCGACTTCGAGAAGGAGGGCATCCAGGTTGTGCCTTCTGCACGTGCCGTGAACTACACCATGAACCGCCGTGCCATCCGCGACCTTGCCGCCAAGGAACTGGGTCTGCGCACCGCCAAGTATTTCTATGCCAAGACCTTCGAGGAGTTTAAGAACGCTGCCGATGAAATCGGTTTCCCATGCGTAGTGAAACCTCTGATGAGTTCAAGCGGCCATGGTCAGAGCTATGTTCACAACGACGATGAACTGAAGGAGGCTTACAAGGAGGCAATGGAAGAAGGTCGTGGCGACGTGAAGGAAGTAATCATCGAGGAATTTATCGACTTCGATTCTGAGTTCACCCTGCTCACCGTCACCCAGAAAGACGGTTCTACCCTCTTCTGTCCACCTATCGGCCATGTACAGAAGGGCGGCGACTACCGCGAGAGCTGGCAGCCATTCCAGATTCCTGAAGAGGCTTTGAAGAAGGCTGAGCACATTGCCGGCGAAGTAACCAAAGCATTGACAGGTGCCGGTCTCTGGGGCGTAGAGTTCTTCCTGAGCAAGCAGGGCGAAGTCATCTTCTCAGAGTTGAGTCCTCGTCCACACGATACAGGTATGGTAACCCTCGGTCACACCACCAACCTGAGCGAGTTTGAGCTCCACTTCCGTGCCGTGATGGGCTTGCCTATCGCCGGAATCCATCTGGAGCACATCGGCTGTTCTGCCGTCATCCTCTCGCCAGAGGAAAGCACCGAGCCATTAAACTACAATATGCTCGATGCCCTGAAGGAAGACCACACCCGCATCCGTATCTTCGGCAAGCCAGAGGCTCACGTAGGCAGAAGAATGGGCGTCGTACTCTGCTACGGCGAGAAGGGCGATGACCTCAACCAGCTCCGCGACAAGGCAAAGCGTCTGGCAAAGACTGTATTGGGAACCGACCCATACATGAAGAAATAACATCATCCCCCATTAAAAAATACCGAGAGGGCAGATTTGTTACCTGCCCAGCAACAAAGAATACAGAAAGCGAAAAGTTAACTGTAACAGTTAACAGTTCGTTTTCTGTACTTCTTTTATTGAAAACTCGCCCACACTATTCCAATGATTTACAATTCATTTCTATACATCACCTTATTTCCCTTCCTCTTCTTGCTGCTCCATGCCATCAAGAAGGAAGCCATCAAAAAGTATTTTTTGTTGGCGATTTCCTATGCCCTATACTACTATTACAACCAGTCATTGGCAGCTATACTTTTGGTGGTAACACTCATCTCATATACTTCCGCTCTATTGATAGAAAGAAATAAGGGAAAGGAGAGAACAAACAGCACCTCAAACAACAGAAGCAAACTCATTGTTTATTTAGGAGCCCTTCTCACCACCCTCCCCCTGCTCTTCTACAAATATACAGACTTTATCCTCACAGAGGTGCTCTACATGGATAGCCTCTCATCTCACCATACCCTCATAGTACCACTGGGTATCTCTTTCTTCACCTTTCAGGCATTGAGTTATCTCTTCGATGTTTACAGAGATAAGTATCAAGCAGAGCATCATCTGCCCACCTACATGCTCTATATATCCTTCTTCCCATCCATCACGGCAGGTCCTATCAACCGATACGATGCCCTGAGATGCCAACTGAGCCAGCTGGTGCGTCCTAACTATCAGCAGTTGGCAAATGGTGCCAAGATGATAGTGTGGGGTATGTTCTTGAAGACGGTTATTGCCGACCGTCTCTTGCTCTACGTGAATCCCGTGCTGGATGGCTATATGCAGCACAGTGGATCAGAACTGCTGGCAGCCTCCGTCCTCTATTCCATCCAACTATACACCGACTTTGCCGGCTACTCTCTCATAGCCATCGGTTCGGCTTCCATGCTCGGCATCCGCTTGCAACAGAATTTCCACAATCCCTACTTTGCCCATAGCGTCACCGACTTTTGGCATCGTTGGCACATCAGTCTCTCCCAATGGCTGCGCGATTACATCTACATCCCCATAGGCGGAAACAGATGCAGCAAGGGAAGAACCTATCTCAACATCATTATCACCTTCCTCATCAGTGGCATTTGGCATGGGGCTAACTGGACCTTCATACTTTGGGGAGTTCTTCACGGATTCTTCCAAGTGATGGAGAAGATGCTAAGCTTCACCAAAGAGAGTAGAAATACCGAGCACAAAGTTAGGCAGAGAATGAGGAGAGGAATAAGCATCCTCATCAACTTCCTGCTCATCAACTTCCTATGGATATTCTTCCGAATGCCAAGCGTGGGCGATGCCTTCCATGTAATCGGCAAGATATTCACTGAGCAAGACATGAACTTCTGGGTATTTGAAAAATTCATCCTCTTATTCATCTTGATGGTATTCGCCAAAGATCTCATCGTTGAAGTAACCCCAGGTCAAAATCCATTCCATCATCCGAAGCTCTGGGTGAGATGGTGTACATACGTCGTGGTAACTACCAGCATATTCCTCTTCGGTGTATTCGATTCGGGGCAATTCATCTACGCAGGTTTCTAAATCGTAAGCTGAAATAAACGTAAGTTGAAACAAATCGTAAGCTGAAATATGAAAAAGTTCTTAAGTAAAATCATGGTCTTTCTTATCTTGCTGACCATCATATATTTCATCACGGCACAAACCTTTCGTTATCTCGACCTTCAGGTAAAAGGCGAGAGCGGCAGGATGCACTATATCCACAATGAGCTGATAGCCGACTCCATCATCATGGGGTCGTCGAGAGCCTTGCATCACTACGACCCAGACATCTTGGGCAACTATTATAATGTGGGAGAAGACCGCATGGGCATCATCTTCAGCATGGGCAGACTGCAACTACTCAAGCAAAGACGCATGCCCCACATGCTCATCTACGATGTAGAACCAGACTATGACCTGCTGCAAGATGACAACAGTACCTATCTCACCAACCTGCGCCCCTATTACCACCGACCAGGCATACGAGAGATTTTCTGGGACGTGGACTCCACCGAGCGCATCAAGATGCTCTTTCCTTTCTATCAGTATAATTCGAGGTTACTCAAGCTGCTTGCCGACTGGCGTCATCCAGCCATGAGCTATACCAAGGGTTACTCTCCATACGAGGGATGCCAAGCCATCGAGAAGGAGACCTTACCCCAAAACAAACACGACAGAAAGAAATATGAATATCTGCACAAGTTGATAGCCGAATGCAAAAGGAGCCATACCAGCCTCATATTCACAGCATCGCCACAGCTATCCTACCAAAGCGACTCAGTATTTCGCAGGTTCAAGCTTATCTGCCAACAGGAAGGCATCCCATTCCTTAACCATTATTGCGACACTGCCTACACCCATCACAGGGCATTATTCCACAATGCCAACCATCTGAACCATGAAGGTGCAAGCCTCTACTCCAAGGAAATTAAGAAGGAAATAAGCCATCGTAAGTTCAATGCCAGCATCAAGTTGCCCAAGAAGGATAAGCAATAAGCAATAAAATAAGAAAAAGAGCGTTATCAAATAAAAGAATACAACTTTATGAAAGAATTAGGTAGAATCATCAAATTACATACCATATCCGACCCTAGAGGCAACCTGACCGTATCAGAGGAGAACATCGAGCTTCCCTTCGACTTGAAACGTGCCTACTGGATATACGATGTGCCACAGGGTGGCAACCGAGGCGGTCATGCCCACAAAAAGCTCCAGCAAGTCATCATCGCCGTGCATGGATCATTTACCGTATCCCTAGACAACGGCAAGGAGACCAAGAAATACCAGCTCAGCAATCCTGGCATGGGGCTCTATCTCGGCACAGAGATATGGCGCACACTGGATGATTTCTCCGAGGGAGCCGTATGCCTGGTGCTTGCCTCTGAACTTTATGAGCCAGAAGACTATCTGTATGAATACGATGAATTTCTGAAATACATCCATACCACACATAGCACAACATCAGAGCCATGATAGAAATCAAAAGATATACCCCAAAAGACGCTGCCGAATGGAACAACTTTGTTTGGAAATCCAGACAAGGCACCTTCCTCTTCGACAGAAACTATATGGACTATCATCAAGACAGATTTCATGACCATTCCTTGATGTTCTATTATAAAGGACGCTTGTATGCCATTCTTCCTGCCAATGAAACTGCGGATGAGGACAAGAAGATTCTCTATTCTCACCAAGGACTGACGTATGGAGGCTTACTGACTTGTTCCAAGGTAACAGCAGAAGTTTGCATCGACATCTTTCAGGCTCTCAAGGACTATCTCCTGCAAAATGATTTCCAGTTATGTATCTACAAGGCAATGCCATGGATATACCAGAGCATCCCTTCGGAAGAGGACCTCTATGCTCTCTCCTATATTGGGAAGGCAAAGTTGATAGCTAGAGAGATTTCCACTACCATTTTTCTCAATGCCCCCTTACGATTCAGCGAGCAGAGAAGAAGAGGCATCAAGAAAGCTGTGAGCCATGGACTAAGTGTTGGATTTACAAAATTTCCAAAGGACATCTCAGACTTTTGGGATTTATTGGACAAGAATCTTTGGCAGAGGCATAATACTCATCCTGTACACTCGAAAGAGGAACTGCAATTACTTATGCATCGTTTTCCAGACCACATTCTCTGCTTTGTGGTAAAGAAAGATGAAACGATTATTGGTGGAAGCATCGTATATACTACCCCCCAAGTAATTCATACCCAGTATATCGCTGCCAACGAATTGGGCAAGGAACTGGGAGCTTTGGATGCCCTCTTCGACTTTATCCTCCACAAATGCCCATGGAATGTCCCATACTTCGACTTCGGCAAATCCACAGAAGATGCGGGCAAGTATCTCAACAAGAATCTCATCCACCAAAAGGAAGGATTCGGAGGAAGAGGGGTCATCTACGACACATACCAATGGGAAATCTAACTGAGCAGAGATAAGAATAAAGCCCACCGATTTAGTGGGCTTTATTCGTATAGATTAAGATTCAATACTTCTTTTACAAAAGCACTACGGTTACGCCTCTGGCTGCTTGCGCACCCATAACCAGTGCCTGCTCAATATCGGCAGTCTTTGACGGACCACTGATGAAAATACCGAAATTGTACTTCGGATCCATCTCAATACGGGCATAAGCCTCATGCATATTGTTCACAATCTTCTCTTTTTCAAGGAATATCACAAGGTATTCCGAGATAAAAAGCACCGCTTTCTCCTTCATGGTCTGAGGAATCCAGATGCAGCCATTCTCAGCTACACCCACTTCACCACGAACAATACCCACATCAGTACCATTCAGGTCATTAGCCTCAGCCACCGTATCAGGATTCTTCTGGGCAATCGTGATTTCTGGCAGATGAGAGGCAAAGACCTTGGCTTCCGGATAAGCCTTCTTCACCAGCTCATCCAGACTCTCACCCTCCTTCGCTTCTATCACATGGCCACCTACCGATTCCGTCATCTCAATAAACTGTTTCAGCGTATCCTCATACTGGATACCCTTCACATCTACGGCAGGCATATCGAATTGAACATGCGTATTCTTACGCAACTTGTTCAGGAAATCTTCTTTCTTCATTTTACTTTTCCCTCCTTCCACAATTGATGAAAACTCTTCTTTGCAAACTCAGGCATGGCGTGACCGATGCCCCAGGCATTCCAATTGCTGAAGTGCGTGCAGCATTCAGGAATCAGGTTGGCGAGTGGCGCAAACTTCAAAGCTGTGGTGTAGAGCGCAGGACGGTCGAAGAGATACTTCATACCATTCGACATCGCCTTCTTCACAGGATCAGCCTTGCCCAACTTCTCCAGACTCTGGCGCCATACGTAAATCTGCGAACCTGGTCCTACCTTGGAAGGACAGACATTGTCGCAAGACAAGCACAAGGTGCAGGCAGAAACATTGTCGCTGTACTTCTGAGGATTCTTCAGCATACCCAGGTTCACACCAATAGGACCCGGAATAAAATAGGTGTAACTGTAACCGCCTGAACGACGATAAACCGGACAGGTATTCATGCAGGCACCGCAGCGCATACACTTCAACGTCTGCCAGTGGTCCTTATCAGCAAGAATGTCGCTTCTGCCGTTATCCACCAATACCACATGCATCTCGGCACCCGGACGAGCCTGGCGGAAATGAGAAGTGAAGGCGGTGGTAGGCTGACCGGTTCCGCAGCGGCAAAGCAGACGCTGGAACACAGCCAATGACTTATAATCAGGAACCAGTTTCTCAATACCCATCGCTACGATATGGAGCTTAGGCATGGAAGTAGTCATATCCGCATTACCCTCGTTGGTGCAAACCACGCAATCGCCGGTAGCAGCCACACCGAAGTTACATCCGGTCATACCTGCTCCAGCTTCCATAAACTGGTCGCGGAGATGATGACGGGCACAGCGGGTCAGGTAAGTAGGATCATAGTTGCCGATTTCCTTGGAGATTCCCTTCTCCTCGAACATCTTTCCTACCTCCTCACGCTTCAGGTGGATGGCAGGCATCACGATATGGCTAGGCTTCTGATGCAAGAGCTGGATGATGCGCTCACCCAGGTCGGTCTCCACCACGTCAATGCCGTGCTGCTCCAGATAAGGATTCATCTCGCACTCCTCGGTGAGCATCGACTTCGACTTCACCATCTTCTTCACGTTATGATCTTTCAGAATACCGAGCACAATCTCATTGAATTCCTGTGCATCCTTTGCCCAGTGAACCTTTACCCCGCGGCTCTCCAGATTCTTGGAAAACATATCGAGGTAATCGGCGAGATGGGTAATCGTGTGCATCTTGATTTCAGACGCATGCTCGCGGAGGTCTTCCCACTCAGGAAGTTCCTGCGCCATCTTATCTCTCTTCTGACGAACAGACCAGAAGGTAGCGTCGTGCCAGGTGGTCTTCTCTACGTTCTGCGTAAACTTCGCAGCTCTCTTGGAATGTTCTGTACTCATAGTCCTGCAGCTAATATTTGAACAACATGAATAAACTTGATCGGCATATTCTCTTTCTTGGCGATTCCAGCCATGTGCATCAGACAGGAAGAATCCGGTCCGGTAACAAACTCAGCGCCTGTAGCCATGTGGCGCTTGATCTTATCTTCGCCCATACGGGTAGAAACGGCAGGTTCCTCAATAGAGAACATACCGCCAAATCCGCAGCACTCATCCTTGCGCTCCGGTTCGTGGATGGTAATGCCTTCCACCATATTTAATAAGTCAATGATTTTGTTGAAAGGCTTGATGTGGCGCTCAGAAGGAGATGACAATCCCAGTTCACGCACACCGTGACAACTGTTGTGTACACTCACCACATGCGGGAACTTGCCCGGCACATGATCCACCTTCAGCACATCGTGAAGGAACTCCACAATATCCATGATTTTCTTTGAGGAAATACACTCGTGCTTACCCTCAAGGATTTTAGGATAATACACCTTTACGTAAGCGGCACATGAGGCAGAAGGAGCTACGATATAATCGTAATCCTTGAACAGTTCATCAAATGTCTCTATGACCTTCTCCGACTTGTACTGAAAACCGGCATTAGCCATTGGCTGGCCGCAGCAAGTCTGTTTTTCGGGATAACCCACGTCTAGTCCGTAATGCTTAAGCAACTTGTATGTAGCCTCACCCGCTTCAGGGTAAAGGGCATCCACATAACAAGGGACGAATAATCCGACTTTCATTGTTGTTATATTTATCTTGTTTGCTATTTTTTATTCTTTTTCTACATGACTAAAAGCCGCTGCAAAAGTAACAAAATAATTGCAAAAATACGACATTCTAGAGAAGAAATAATAATAATTGATGTTATTTAACTGTAAAGATTTGCAGAAAATTTGGAATAATCAAATAAATAGCGTAACTTTGCATCTAGAAATAGTGTGTCTACCATTTGTGAACTAACACAAATACAGTTTAGTTGCTAAAAACATAAATAACAAGACATATAAAGAACAAACTTATAGTTATATTTAATGATGAAGAAACAGCTTAAGAAAGTCCTCGTTCTGGGTTCCGGTGCTTTGAAGATCGGCCAGGCAGGTGAGTTTGACTATTCCGGTTCGCAGGCTCTCAAGGCTTTGCGCGAGGAGGGTATTAGTTCCGTCCTCATTAATCCAAACGTTGCTACAATTCAGACAAGTGAAGGTATTGCTGACAAGGTTTATTTCTTGCCGGTGACACCTTTTTTTGTAACTGAAATTATCAAGAAGGAGCGCCCAGACGGCATCATGCTGGCTTGGGGTGGACAGACGGGTTTGAACGTCGGTACAGAACTTTACCTCAACGGTGTGCTCAAGGAGTATGGTGTAGATGTGTTGGGTACTTCGGTAGAGGCAATCATGAACACGGAAGACCGCGACCTCTTCGTAAAGGAGCTCAACAAGGTTGACCTCAAGGTTCCTGTAAGCCACGCTTGCGAGAACATGGAGGAGGCTGTGGCTGCGGCACGCAACATCGGCTACCCTATCATGATCCGTTCTGCCTATGCGCTGGGAGGTCTCGGTTCCGGTGTCTGCAAGACCGAAGAGGAGTTTAAGGAGATTGCCGAATCTGCCTTCACTTTCGCACCTCAGGTACTCGTTGAGGAGAGCCTGAAGGGATGGAAGGAGATTGAGTTCGAGTGCATCCGTGATGCGAACGACCGTTGCTTCACCGTTGCCTCTATGGAAAACTTCGACCCACTCGGAATCCATACAGGCGAGTCTATCGTTGTGGCTCCAACCTGTTCTCTTACCGATGAGCAGGTGAAGATGTTACAGGACATCGCCGTGAAGTGCGTCCGTCACCTCAACATCGTGGGTGAGTGCAACATCCAGTATGCTTTCAATGCAGAGACCAACGACTACCGTATCATCGAGATCAATGCTCGCTTGAGCCGTTCTTCTGCCCTTGCATCTAAGGCTACCGGTTATCCGCTCGCCTTCGTTGCAGCTAAGATTGCCCTCGGTTATACACTCGACCAGATTGGCGAGATGGGTACTCCAAACTCAGCTTATGTAGCTCCATCACTCGACTATATGATCTGTAAGATTCCTCGTTGGGACCTTACCAAGTTTGCCGGTGTAAGCCGCAAGATTGGTTCTTCCATGAAGTCTGTAGGCGAAATCATGTCTATCGGCCGTTCATTCGAAGAGATGCTCCAGAAGGGTCTCCGTATGATTGGTCAGGGAATGCACGGTTTCGTAGGCAACGACCATACCAAGTTCGAAAACCTGGATGAGGAACTTTCTAACCCTACCGACCTCCGTATCTTCGCCATCGCCCAGGCTTTGGAGGAAGGTTACACCATCGAGCGCATCGAGGAGTTGACCAAGATTGATCCTTGGTTCATCGAGCGCATGAAGAATATCGTTGATTACAAGCACAAGCTTTCTGAATATAATACTCTGGAGGAGATTCCTGCCGAGGTATTGCGCGAGGCTAAGGTATTGGGCTTCTCTGACTTCCAGATTGGCCGCTTCGTATTGAAGACTCAGAACACCAACATGGAGAAGGAGGTGCTCGCAGTTCGTGCCCAGCGCAAGAAGCTGAACATTCTTCCTGCCGTAAAACGCATCCCTACTGTGGCAAGCGAGCATCCTGACCTTACCAACTATCTCTACATGACTTACGCCGTAGAGGGTTACGACATCAACTACTACAAGAACGAGAAGTCTGTCATCGTTCTCGGTTCGGGTGCTTACCGCATCGGTTCTTCTGTAGAGTTCGACTGGTGTTCAGTAAACGCCATCAACACAGCCCGCAAGTTGGGTTACAAGTCAATCATGATCAACTACAACCCGGAGACCGTATCTACCGACTACGATATGTGCGACCGTCTCTACTTCGATGAGCTTTCATTCGAGCGTGTACTCGATGTCATCGACCTGGAATCACCACGTGGTGTGATTGTTTCTGTAGGTGGTCAGATTCCAAACAACCTGGCTATGAAGCTCCATCGCCAGTCTGTGCCAATCCTGGGTACATCTCCTGTCAACATCGACCGTGCCGAGAACCGCGGTAAGTTCTCTGCCATGCTCGATAAGTTGGGTATCGACCAGCCTAAGTGGAGCGCCCTCACCTCTATGGAGGATGTTCAGAAGTTCATCGACGAGGTAGGCTATCCTGTTCTCGTTCGTCCATCTTACGTTCTTTCCGGTGCAGCCATGAACGTTTGCCACGATGATGATGAGTTGCGTCGCTTCCTGGAGGCAGCTTCTGAGGTTTCTAAGGAATACCCTGTAGTTATCTCCCAGTTCATGACAGAGACCAACGAGATTGAGTTCGACGGTGTTGCCCAGAACGGTGAGATTGTTGAGTATGGTATTTCAGAGCACGTAGAGTATGCAGGTGTTCACTCCGGCGACGCTACCATGACCTTCCCTGCTCAGCAGATTTCCTTCGCTACAGCCCGTCAAATCAAGAAGATTTCACGTGCCATCGCTAAGGAGCTCAACATCTCTGGTCCTTTCAATATCCAGTACTTGGCTAAGGGTCGCGATGTGAAGGTTATTGAATGTAACCTCCGTGCATCCCGTTCATTCCCATTCGTGAGCAAGGTATTGAAGCGCAACTTCATCGAGACTGCTACACGCATCATGCTCGACGCTCCATATCAGAAACCGGATAAGTCTGCCTTCGATATCGACCGTATGGGTGTGAAGGCATCACAGTTCTCATTCGCCCGTTTGCAGAACGCCGACCCAGTTTTGGGTGTGGACATGAGTTCTACCGGTGAGGTAGGTTGTATGGGTGATACTTTCGAGGAGGCATTGCTCAACTCTTTGATTGCCACCGGCTACAAGATTCCTTCAAAGGACAAGGGCATCATGCTTTCAAGCGGTGGTGCGAAGGAGAAGGCTTCTCTGCTCGACGCAGCACAGGCGCTGGTGAAGAACGGTTACACCATCTATGCTACAGCCGGTACAGCGAAGTTCCTCAACGACAACAACGTGAAGGCTACAGCCGTAGGATGGCCTGATGAAGACCACAAGGATCTCCCTAACGTGATGCAGATGATTGCCGACCACAAGTTCGACCTCATCGTCAACATCCCTAAGAATCACACCAAGCGTGAGCTCACCAATGGTTACAGAATCCGTCGTGGCGCCATCGACCACAACATTCCTCTGATCACCAATGCCCGTCTGGCTTCCGCCTTCATCGAGGCATTCTGCACATTGAGCCAGGATCAGCTTCAGATTAAGAGCTGGCAGGAGTACGAGTAATCGCACGCAGATTTATATGAAATACGCCCTGTAAGGCCCAAGCCTTACAGGGCTTTTTTATTCCCTGCCATGAGAAAAAGGAGGCGAAATGATGGCTTTCTCATTATTTTATTGTACCTTTGCAAACAGAAATAAGAATAAAACATGATAGTTTGTATAGCAGAGAAACCGAGTGTGGCTAAGGATATCGCCCGAATCATCGGGGCTACCACGGCGCGCGACGGTTATATGGAAGGTAATGGTTACCAAGTAACATGGACCTTCGGCCACCTTTGTGAGCTGAAGGAACCGGATGATTATACTCCGATGTGGAAACATTGGAGCCTTGCGGCGTTGCCGATGATTCCACAGCGTTTCGGTATCAAGCTCATCAACGATGAAGGCATCAAGAAGCAGTTTGCTACCATCGAGAAACTGATGCAGGCTGCCGACAGCATCATCAACTGCGGTGACGCCGGACAGGAAGGAGAGCTTATCCAGAGATGGGTGATGCAGAAGGCACAGGCGAAATGCCCCGTCAAGAGACTGTGGATTTCGTCCATGACCGATGAAGCCATCAAGCAGGGCTTCCAGGAACTGAAAGACCAGGGGGAATATCAGTCACTCTATCTTGCCGGACTTTCCCGTGCCATCGGCGACTGGATTCTCGGCATGAATGCTACCCGACTTTATACATTGAAATACGGGCAGAACCGACAGGTGCTCAGCATCGGCCGGGTGCAGACCCCTACCCTTGCCCTGATCGTAAACCGCCAGAAGGAAATCGACAACTTCGTTTCAGAACCTTACTGGGTACTCGCCACCATCTACCGCGACACCCAGTTTACCGCCACCAGCGGCAAGTTTACCAGCAAGGAGGAAGGCGAGAAGGCATTCAGTACCATCGCCGGCAAACCCTTCACGGTTACGGATGTAAGCAAGAAGAAGGGAAACGAGGCACCCCCTCATCTCTACGACCTCACCTCGCTGCAGGTGGATTGCAACAAGAAATTTGCCTACTCTGCCGATATTACGCTGAAGCTCATCCAGAGTCTCTACGAAAAGAAGTACACCACTTATCCTCGTGTAGACACCCAGTTCCTGACCGACGATATCTATCCGAAATGTCCGCAGATTCTGAACGGAGTAAGTCAGGCAAAGATCATGAGTCAGCAGAAATACCTCCCGCTCATTCAGCAGCTCGCAACAATCAGCAAGAAATTGCCGAAGAGCAAAAAGGTTTTCGATAATAGTAAGGTAACCGACCACCACGCCATCATTCCAACCGGTGTTCCGCCAACCGGACTCACCGATATGGAGGCAAACGTGTATGATCTCATCGCCAAGCGCTTCATCAGCGTGTTCTATCCGGACTGTAAATTCTCCACCACCACCGTATTGGGCGAAGTCATCAACGAAGACGGACCGAAACCGGAGAAGATAGAGTTCAAGGTGAGCGGTAAGGAGATTCTCGAACCGGGCTGGCGAGTAGTCTATGCCAAGGATGTAAAGAATGCAGATGACGATGATGCTTCAGATAACGCCAACGGAAATGCAGACTCAGGAAACGGCGCCAAGAAGGAAGTGTAGAAGAAAGAACCCTCCCATCCTTCACAAAAGGCGAATCGGGAGAACATCAGCCTACCCTGACGGAGAAATGGACCACGCCACCTAAGTATTATACCGAGGCAACCCTGCTGCGTGCGATGGAGACAGCCGGTAAATTCGTAGAAGACGAAGAGCTTCGTGCAGCATTGAAGGAGAACGGAATCGGCCGACCATCCTCCCGTGCCGGCATCATCGAGACCCTCTTCAAGCGCCACTACATCCGTCGCCAGCGCAAGAATCTGATGGCAACTCCGACAGGCATCGAACTCATTGACACCATCCATGAGGAACTGCTGAAGAGTTGCGAACTGACCGGTATCTGGGAGAAGAAACTCCGCGACATTGAGCACAAGACCTACGATCCTGCCGACTTCATCAACGGACTGAAAGAACAGATCAACAAGATTGTCATCGATGTATTGTCAGACAACAGCAACCGGAGAGTGACCATCATGACAGAGGAAGACCTCAAGAAGAAACCGGCTGCCAAGAAACCGGCTGCCCGAAAGGCTCCTGCCAAGAAAGCCAATAAGGCTGCAGCACAGAATACAGATTCTCAGAATGCCCCTGCTCAGCCGGCTCCAGCTGCCGACCCAATGGTTGGCAAACCATGTCCGCTTTGCGGCAAGGGCGTCATCATCAAGGGCAAGACAGCTTATGGCTGCAGCAACTGGAAGGCAGGCTGCCAATATCGTCAGCCATACTCGCAGATGTAAATCAATATGAAACAAATAAGATTTTATCAAATCATAACAGCAATCAGCTGCTTCTTTCTGATAAGTTGCGGCATTGAACAGAACCTGAAGAAAGCAGACAAGCATCTTTCTTTAGGCGAATACTTCGATGCGGCAACCCAATATAAAAAGGTGTACACCAAGACACCTACCAAAGAGCGGGCTGTCCGGGGCAAGGTGGCTCTGAAGATGGCACGCTGCTATGATAAAATCAACAGTACGCCGAAGGCACTGGCTGCCTACAGCAATGCCATCCGGTACAAGCAGGCGGACCTCAACGACCGCTTGGCTTACGCCCGTCTGCTCCTGAAGAACGGAAGTTACAGACAGGCTGCCAAGGAATTCGAATTTCTGCTCGATTCCATGCCCGACAACGTGCTGGTAAAGAACGGACTCGAATCGGCACGAAAAGCCCCAGTCTGGAAGAAGGAAGGAAGCCGGTACAAGGTAAAGCGGATGGATGTTTTCAACTCCCGAAGAGACGACTATTCGCCGATGTTCCTCAGCGATGACTACAGCCAGCTCTATTTCACCTCAACCCGCAACGAAGCCCAGGGCAGCGACCTGAACGGAGTGACGGGAACGAAATCTGCCGACATCTTCTTCTCTGAAAAGAACGACAAAGGCAAATGGAGCAAGCCGGAAGCCATCGGAACCGGTCTCAATACCGACTACGAAGAGGGCGCATGCTGCTTTACCCCAGACGGCAAGCAGATGTACCTCACCCAGTGTACCACCGATCCCACTTCGCCCCGCTTAGCCCAGATAGTAACCTCCAACCGCTCGGATGCAGCCTGGAGCAAGCCTGCAAATCTGGAAATCAGCAAAGATACACTCAGTTGTTTTGCCCATCCAGCCATCTCTCCTGATGGCGAATGGCTCTATTTCGTATCAGACATGCCGGGCGGAAAGGGCGGTCTCGACATCTGGCGAGTGCGCATCACTCCTGCCGGACTGGGCGGTGTAGAGAACCTGGGCGAACCTATCAACACCCCAGGCGATGAGATGTTCCCTACCTTCCGTCCTAACGGCGACTTCTACTTCAGCAGCAACGGTCATGTGGGAATGGGCGGACTCGACATCTATATCGCCAAAGTAAATTCCATCACCCGGAAATATGAACTCACCCACCCCGGTTATCCGCTGAATACAGAAGCCGATGACTTCGGAATGACTTTCGAGGGTCTCCACAACCAGGGTTTCTTCTGCTCTAACAGAAAAGACGGAAGAGGCTACGATCATATCTACTCCTTCGAGAATCCGGAGATTGTTACCACGATGAAGGGATGGGTTTACGAGAAAGACGGTTATGAACTGCCTGCCGCAGAGGTGAGAATCGTAGGCAACGACGGAACGAACAGGAACTATCCGTCAAGGGCGACGGTTCGTTTGTCCTCCCTATCAATCCGCATGTCGACTATCTGGTGATGGCATCCTGCAAAGGCTACCTCAACCACAAGGAAGAACTTCGGGTTGATTCGGCTAAAGAGAGTAAGGAATACGTGCTCCAGTTTCCGCTGGCTTCCATCACAGCCCCTGTACTCATCGACAACATCTTCTACGATTTCGACAAAGCAACCCTTACCGAGGCAAGTACAACAGCCCTCGACCAGCTGGTAATGCTGCTGAAAGAGAACCCGCACGTTACCATCGAACTCAGCGCCCATTGCGACTACAAGGGAAACAGCGAATATAACAAGCATCTGTCTCAGCGCCGCGCCCAATCGGTAGTAGACTATCTGATAAAACACGGCATAGAGAAAGAGCGCCTCACCCCTGTGGGCTACGGCAAGGAGAAGCCGAAGAATGTGCGCAAGAAACTCACCGAGAAGTATCCTTGGCTCAAGGAAGGCGATGTGCTCAACGAAGAATTTATCCTGAAGCAGAACAAGGAGCATCAGGAAATCTGCAACCAGCTGAACCGCCGAACCGAGTTCAAAGTGCTCCGCACTACCTATAAATTGTTTTAGAAACCGATATCATAAACATAGGTGCTCTACTGAAAAAGTAGCAGCACCTATTTGTTTTTCTATATTCAGCAAT
The DNA here is from genome assembly GCA_003463005.1 of Segatella copri. Lineage (GTDB taxonomy): Bacteria > Bacteroidota > Bacteroidia > Bacteroidales > Bacteroidaceae > Prevotella > Prevotella copri_I. Next base: position 23,004 of record QSCI01000021.1, read on the forward strand.
ATTAAATCTTCGTTCAAAGACATTGAATGTCCGTTCAAAGTCATTGAATGTCCGTTCAAAGACACTGAACGGACATTCAAAAGCTTTGAACGGAGATTTCAAGAGCATAAAGATGATATTTATAGTAATAAAAAACTCTTTCTATTAGCACTAAAAACTATTCTGCTAATAGAAAGAGTTGATCATTCATACAATTGATATCAGGGAAGAAGCCTACTGACGTGCATCAGCCAGTTCATTATATCCCCAAACCATGATGAGGACAACGATGCCAGCCAGCACCATCAGGAGATTCTGAGAGTGGGCGATGGAATCTGCCACATGCGTAAGGGCACGCGAACCGGAAAGGAGGAAATCTATCTTCATAGAGAAAAGCCACCCCTGAATCTGCTCCCATCCCTGACAGACTACTGCTATGATGATGCCTGCTGCCACACAGGCTGCCGTCCATAAATGTTCCAGACGCTGGCGCTTAACCAGCGACATCGCTGTATCAGTTTCGGGTAAAGCCGGCAATGCCTGCATCACCCTGTCGGAGAATCCGTCATCAGGAATCTCTGACATCTGGCAATCGGCAAAGAACATCTGCAAGAGTTCTTCATCCTGAGGGGTCAATGGTTCCCCTTTCATGCTCTCCAACTTCTTATCATTTATCTTATCGGTCATAACCATTCTTTTTTAAGTAACTTGCAAGTTTCTGTTTTCCTCGAGAGAGATGCGACTTGATGGTGCCTTGCGCCAATCCCGTCACCTCTGCAATCTTATCTATAGAGAGTCCATCCATCAGCTGCAGCGTGATGCATGTACGTTCATTTTCATTCAATATCTGTAATGCCTTGAGCAAATCCATCTTCAATCCGGCATGGGCGCCCTGTGCATTCTTACTGGAAACGGCAGGCGTATCGATGTCCTGCGTCTCCTTATGGCTGCGGGTATAATCATACCATACATTATAGGCGATGCGGTAGAGCCAGGTGGAGAAAGAGGCTGTACCCCTGAAACCGGACAGATGGGTATATGCCTTGACAAAGGTATCCTGAGCCAAGTCGTCACTCAGCTGCGCATCCCCCAGCGTCTGCCGCAGGAAGAACCCACGAATGGGTGACTGATACTTCCTGACCAGCAGGTCGAACGACTTACGGTCATGAAGCATCACCACCTTCGTGACGAGAGAGATATCGGATAACTTTTCCACCTTATATATATTAACTAATAATTGTTGTTCTTTTCCTTGTGACTTCCCCTCCTATTGAGAAGCCATGATATATTGAATGTCGGCTGCTAGACCGGAGTACCATTATAGCCCGTGTTCTGGTCGCCATGACGGTTCTTCCACCAGTCCTTGATGGCAGGAAGCGAGCCGATAACGGTCTGACCGATGCCATAGAAGAAGACCAGGGCTCCGATGCCAGCCAGGAAATCAGCATCCCACCAGGCAAACATGGCGCACAAGCCGGCTCCCAGGAAGGCATTTCTCAATCCCCGTTTCACGAGATATTCATCGCTCTGCTTGTCTATCGGCCGGTCGCTTTCCGGAACATTGATGCCCTTCTCCATCGCCATCTCCGCCAGTTTCATCCGGTCGTTGTGGCGGCGAATCAGATATCTGATAACCAGAAATACGATGATCAGCGGAGCAAAGACAAACAGCAGACCGAAGATGATACAGAAGATGATCATAACAGCCAGCGCTCCGCCACCAAATACCGAACCGATGAAATCGAACGGATCATCATAGTTGTCTAAACTGTATCTAGAATGAACAGACTTATTATCATTCTCATCATAATCATCATAGTTGGCCGAATCTGTACTGGTTGTATCAGAATAAGCCTCCAACGCCTCGTCGTCTTTATCCTTCGAAGCAGATGGCTGTGCGGCAGATGCAGGAGCAGCCTTTGAATCTACCTGTTGGGTAGTTGGATGATAACGATGTTTTGGAGCTGAAGACGCCAAAGACACTTGGGTGGCTCCGATGCTCATAACGAGCGCTAATGCCAATATTGCTTTCTTCATATCATTATTTTTTATTGTTTTACCTTGTTATTTTGAAAAATTTCTGCTTCTTAGACGCATCTCTTCGCGATTTAGTTGCAAAGAAACGAAAAATTTCTTATTTTTGCAAACAAATTAAAGAAAAAGAAACAGAATGAAGACATTACCTGAAGATTTCAGAACATATACGCAGGCACTGATGGGCGAAAAGCTGTATCAGCGTCTGGAGCATGCTATCCTTGAAGAGGAGGCACCAACCAGTATCCGCATCAATCCTTTTAAATGCAAGGATGCTGATGGCGAACCGATTCCCTGGTGTCCGGAAACCGGCCGTTATCTCTCTACGCGTCCCGGATTCACCTTCGATCCGCTGCTGCATGCCGGCTTATATTATGTACAGGAAGCCTCATCCATGTTTGTTGATATGGCTATCCGACAGTACGTAAAAGAACCGGTGATGATGCTGGATCTCTGTGCTGCCCCTGGCGGAAAGTCGACTGCCGTAAGGGCTGCCTTGCCGGAAGGGAGTCTGCTCTTCAGCAACGAACCGATGCGCACCCGCTCACAGATTCTAGCCGAAAACGTACAGAAGTTCGGTCATCCGGATATGATTGTTACCAACAACTATCCCCGCGATTACAAGAAATCGAAGTTGCAGTTTGATGTGATTCTTACCGATGTTCCCTGCTCCGGCGAAGGAATGTTCCGCAAAGATGAAGGGGCTATCAGCGAATGGAGTACCCAGAATGTGAACAACTGCTGGCAGCTGCAGCGCGAAATCGTATCGGATATCTGGAACTGTCTGAAGCCAGGCGGTATCCTGATTTACTCTACCTGCACCTTCAATGCGCACGAAGATGAGGAGAACGTGGACTGGATATGCGAAGAACTTGGCGCTGAAGTGATGGCACTGGAAGGTGTAGAAGATGCATGGAACATCACCCGCAACCTCACGGGCACCGACTTTCCTGTTTACCGGTTCATTCCTGGCGTTTCGCGAGGCGAAGGTCTGTTTATGGCGATTCTGAAGAAAGAGGGCGAATGGGAAGCAGGTTCACCAGCCAAGGAGAACAGGAAGGATAAGAAGAAGAAAGACAAGAAGGTGGCTAAAGGAAAGGGACCGGAGATTCCGGACGGCTGGCTGAAGACTGATACGGAATGGATGCCTGCAGAAAGCAACGAGACGGTTTACGCCATTCCGGGCAGATGGAAAGACATCTACGACCAGGCAGAAAAGAACCTGAAGGTGCTGCATGCAGGTGTGAAACTGGGAACAGACAAGGGAAAGGGACTTATCCCCGACCAGGCTCTCGCTCTCTCTACGATGCTCAACAAAGATCACTTTCCACAGGTGGAGTTATCCTACGATGATGCCATCCGCTACCTTCGCAAGGAGGCTGTGAATCTGCCTGCCGATACGCCTAAGGGTTATGTTCTGGTAACCTACAGACAGGTTCCGATAGGCTGGGAAAAGAACATTGGCAACCGTGCCAACAACCTCTATCCGCAGGAGTGGAAGATCAAGAGCAGCCACGGGACGGGAGAGCTGTTTATAGTTAACAGTTTATAGTTAACAGTTTACAGCAAGAATGAATAATTCAACATTCAAAACTCAACATTCAACATTAAAATAAAAAATGCTCAGCATCATCGCCTGTATATCAAAAGTGCATAGAGCTATCGGGTACAAGAACCGGTTGCTCTACGCCATCCCATCGGACATGACCCGATTTCGTATGCTCACAACCGGACATACGATTATCATGGGCAGGAAGACATTTGAGTCGCTGCCGAACGGAGCCTTGCCCAACCGCCGTAATATTGTTATCTCAAAGACAAAAGAGCAGATAACAGGGTGCGAAGTATACACCTCTCTGGAAGAAGCGCTGGCAGCAAGGAAAGAAGAGGTTGGAAGCAAAAAAACGGTTGGAAGCAAAGAAACGGTTGGAAGCAAAGAAGCATCAGATGAATGTTTCATCATCGGAGGAGCCAGCATATATGAACAGGCTTTGCCTCTTGCAGACAAGCTTTATCTCACAATCGTTGAAAAGGAGCCTGAACATGCCGATACCTTCTTTCCGGAAATCAATCCGGCAGAATGGGAAGTGACAGAAAAAGAAATGAGGAATGAAAACGGCTTACCGTTCACATTCCTCACCCTTTATAGAAAGCAGTAATCCCGCAGGGAGCTACTGCTTTTTTTCTTTTTATATCTTATTTCTCTGCTGCAGCCTCCTCATCAGTTTCCTCTTCATCATCGTTGAAAGTCTTGAGGTCCTGCATAGAAAGCTGACGATTGATAGATGCATTGAAAGAGATAATGGTCTCGCTGCGAGACAATCCCAATGGCTGCAACTTATCATGGATGATTTCCAGGAGATGGTGGTTGTTCAGCGCATAAATCTTGATAAACATATCAAAACCACCTGTAGTATAGTGACACTCTACAACCTCAGGAATCTTCTTCAACTCCTCTACAACCTGGTCAAACTTCTCAGGCTCCTTCAGATAGAGTCCCATATAAGCACAAGTTTCGTAACCTATCTTTTCTGGGTCAATGATAAATTGTGAACCCTTGATGATACCAAGATTTGTAAGTTTAGCAACACGCTGATGAATGGCAGCACCGCTCACGTTGCAAGCGCGTGCCACTTCCAAAAATGGAATACGGGCATCCTGAGAAATCAGCTTCAGAATCTGCCTATCTAATGAATCTAAAATTTGTTTTGCCATAATACTAATAATTTGCGTGCAAAGATAATACAAAAAATTAATAAAAGCAATTTTTTAAGAGAAAAACATGATAAATTAATATTATTTTCCTTTTTCTGTGGCAGAATAACTGATTTTTAGTGCTTTTGCCTGGCGCAAAGCCTGCTTTACGTCGGTTATCACACCCATCTTGGTTTCCTGATCTGCTTTGATTGATACGGTCATCAGCTTCTGGTCTTCCGGCGACATACGCTTCTTTTCTGCCGAAATGTAATCCATCACTTCGGGAGCCGAAGCAAACTTATCATTCAACTGAATCTGGGTACCGGTACCATACTTTGCCTGCATCTCTTTGGTTGGCTTACCTATATAAATATGGCTAACCGCCGATTTCTTGGTCAGGCGGGTGAGTTCCTTGCCTTGTGGCAAACGGCAGTCTACCTTCAAGGTAACCTGGCGCATGTGGGTAACAATCATAAAGAAGAACAGTACGGAGAAAATGAGGTCTGGCAGAGAAGATGTATTCAACCCTGGCACTTCATGCGATTTCTTATGAAAATTCATCATTGTTTACCTCCTTTCTGCTGTTCTGTAGCTGTTTCTATAGAATTTTCTTCCCCTTGCTTTTCTTCAGCATTGGCATCAACACGCTGGTCGGCATGAGTCATTGCGTTGGCATACGATTCTGTGATGCGCTGCGGACAGATGTTGCGCACCTGTTCTTTCTGGTCATTGTTCAAGAGGGCATAATCCCTATGATATTTCTTCTGGGCTGTTTCGTTGCGTAGCTGGCTATAGGCTTCCATCAGCTGATTCTGCATCTGGAAATAGAGATTATAGTCGGCATCGCGGTCACTCTCGATAGAGATGAGATGTTTCTTGCCCAGGCGGTGAACAAAGCGGATGGTTTCTTCCTTGAGCTGGCTCACCTGCATCGGCTTACCATTGACCAAAAGCGTATCGCCAGCCGTCAGGCGCAGCGCCATGAGGTTGGCCTTGTCTACCACCGACTGTTGCTGTTCCTTCTTCTGCGGTTCAGGTGAAGGGAGTTGGCGCAACAGTCCCTTATCCACATCCATTGATGTGGTGACAAGGAAGAATATCAACAGCATGAACGAGATGTCGGCTGTAGATGTGGTATTCAGTCCCGGGGTTTCGTGTTGCTTCCTTCTAATCAGCATATTTAATCCTTATTTATAGAATAGAGAGCCTAAAGCACTCTCTTTAGTTTTTCTTCCGAATATAACGTGTGGCACCGAAACAGACGGCACCGATTCCTGCCACCAGCATCAGAAGCGATGTGATGACAAACATATCTGAAAGCTTGAGCCAGAGCCAGTCGGCATAATTCTCGCCATTGATGAGCATCGGAGCAGAACCGCCCAAAAAGAAGGTAAGCAGCAAAACTGCCAAAGTTCCGATCCATGTGATGCGGAAGATGCGACGCACGGGAATGCCATTCACTACAGCCTCCGACTTGCTGCTGCGATAATCTCTGATCATCGAAAAGACTGCCAGACCCACACCTCCTATCAGGAAGAGCCACATCAGCAGGATGAGCACATCGGTAAAGAGAGGCGCATTAAAGTCGGGGTTCTCTTCGAAAGGCAAATCGTAGCCTACCAAAAAGAACAGACCGAAAACCAGCACCGCCAGTCCTATCATGATATAGAACACCTGCTGCGATATTTTTTCGGCCGACTTCGTCTTCTGCTTTGAAAATTGAAATTTAACCATTTCTCTCTTCGTTTATTTATTCTTGGCAATAATATCCATCAAAGTAACCGCCGACTCCTCCATCTGACTTGTCAGGTGCTCCACCTTAGAAAGGATGTAGTTATAGAAAACCTGAAGGATGAGGCTACGATGATACCGAAGATGGTAGTGATGAGCGCCACTTTCATACCCGAAGCAACAATAGTAGGACTGATATCGCCCGCCTGCTGAATCTGGTCGAACGACATGACCATACCGATCACGGTTCCGAGGAATCCGAGCGATGGCGCCATAGCGATAAAGAGTTTGATCCAGGAGCATCCCTTCTCCAGATTAGCCGCCTGAACGGTACCATATCCGCTTACCGAGCGCTCGATGTCATCAAGACTCTCGCTGATATGCATCAAACCCTGGTAGCAGATAGAAGCCACCGGTCCGCGAGTATTCCGGCAGAGCGTCTTAGCCCCTTCCACATCTCCCGCCGACACCTTCTGGTCGATATCCTGCATCAACTTCTTGGCGTTGATTTCAGAGAGACTCAGATAGATGATGCGCTCGATACAGAAAGCCATACCCACAATGAGTGCGATGGCAACGAGAGACATAAATCCCGCATTACCCTCTATAAACTTTGTCTTAAGAGCTTGATGAAATCCCATGCTCTCTTCTTGAGCCATCATAGGCAGAGAACACATCCATGTGAAAACCAATATTGCAAAACGTGCAATAGCTGTATTTTTCTTCATATACCTTATTATATATATAAAAGCGGAAAGAGGGGGATTCGAACCCCCGAACCGGTTTTGCCGGTTACACGCTTTCCAGGCGTGCCTCTTCAGCCACTCGAGCACCTTTCCATATTCCGAAGAACTCTTCTGAATCGCCGCAACATGCTGCTGCAACAATTTCGAAGTGCAAAATTATTGCTTTTCCTCCGAAATACCATAACTTTCATTGTTTTTTTATGTTTATTTAAGGAGTTTTGAACGCTTGCGTCCTATACTTGCGCTACGGATAGCGGAAAAACCCGCTCTGCATTGAGGCTGGTCTGTCGGGCAAACTCCTCTTCGCTTATGCCATAAGCCTTAGCGAGCGTCTTCATCACTTCTACCACGAAAGCACTCTCGTTACGCTTGCCGCGATAAGGAACAGGCGCCATATACGGACTGTCGGTCTCCAGAACGATGCGATCCAGAGGAACTACAGCAGGGAGGTCTTCACGCAGATGGCTACTCTTGAAAGTAGATACGCCACCGACGCCCAATACAAACTTATCGAAGGAGAGCAGTTCTTCTGCCTCCTTCTGATTACCCGTAAAGCAATGGAAGACGCCACCAGGCAGTTCTTTCTCATATTTTCTGAGCAGATGCACCATCTCGTTCTGCGCCTTGCGGCAATGAATCATCAGCGGGAGCTGGGTTTCTACCGACCATTTTACCTGTTCCTCGAAAGCCTCGAGCTGCTCGTTTTCGAACTCACGGCTCCAGTAATAATCAAGTCCTACCTCTCCGATAGCAATCAAGTCTGAAAACTGAGGAGAATCACCCACAGGATTGGCATTACCCGATTCGTCTGCAGGATTGGCATTGCCTATCATGCGATGTTCCTCCAGTATCTTCCGGAGTTCAGCCAGCTGTTCCTTCCAGTCAGCCTTCACCTCTTCAGGATGCAGACCAATCATCGGATAAGCATAGCCTGGATATTCCTTGCTCAATGCCAGGACCGCGTGTGTGGTCTTCACATCGATGGCAGGCAAGAACACCTTGCCTACCCCCGCTTCCTTGGCACGGGCGAAAGCCTCCGCCCTATCCTCATCAAACTCCTCCGCATCGAAATGCGTATGTGTATCTATTACTTTGAACATTGCCCTATCAACTGTCAACTATAAACTATTAACTATCAACTAGTACTGTCGCTTCATCATTTTCTGAGCATACTTTGCCAATTCCTCCTTACGCTCAGCAGGCACATTCACGGCATCCAGATACTTCTTGCTCTGCTCGAAATAATAAGCAATCTTATCCTGCGCCATTTTGTCGATACCTATCTCGTTGTATAGACGGGTAACGGAAGCCACCTTCTCCTTGCGGTCGAACTCCTCGGCATCCACCCACTTCTGCAGTTCTGCACGCTGAGCGTCGTTGGCATGGTTGAAGGCATTGATGAGCATATACGTCTTCTTGTTAGATGTGATATCGCCACCAATCTCCTTACCGAACACCTTGGTATCGCCGTAAACATCGAGGTAATCATCCTGCAACTGGAACGCCAATCCTATCTGCTCGCCAAACTTATACAGGTTCTCTGCATCCTCATCAGAAGCATCGGCAAGGATAGCACCCATCTTCAAGGCACAAGCCAGGAGAACGCTGGTCTTGAGGCGGATCATCTCGATATATTCCTCCTCCTTCACATCGTTACGGTTTTCAAACTCCATATCAAACTGCTGACCTTCACCAATTTCCAGAGCAGTGGTCGTAAAGAGTTTCAACACCTTGGCAAGATGCTTTTCATCACATTGAGCCATACGTTCATAAGCCAGAACGAGCATGCTGTCGCCCGAAAGGATTGCCGTGTTGGCATCCCATTTCTTATGAACCGTTTCATGACCGCGACGCAAATCAGCATTGTCCATCAGGTCATCATGCAGCAAAGTATAGTTATGATAAGTTTCCAGGGCAACGGCATTCATCAGAATCTTCTCAGGATTGTCCTTGAAAAGATTGTAGCCCAGAAGCATGAGCGTAGGACGAATACGCTTGCCACCCATAGAAAGTACGTATCTGATAGGCTCATAAAGAGACTTTGGCTTTCTTTCGTAAGGCAAATTAGCCAGAAACTCATTTACCATGCTTAAAATTTCATCTGCTGTCTTCATAATAATGTATAATTTATAATGTATAATTTACAATGAACAATTTATAATTTATAGCTGGAACACTACCGGGATGGCAATCATCGTGCGACAGACCTTGCCTTTATCGATGCCCGGTTTCCACTTCGGCATCATCTTCATCACCCTCAAAGCCTCGTTGTCGAGCAATGGATCTACCGAAGTGCTTACCTTGATATTGGCAACACTTCCATCCTTGTTTACGATAAAGGATACCACTACGGTTCCCTGAATCCTACTCTTCTGGGCAGCTACAGGGTACTTCAGGTTCTTGGTAAGCCACTGCATGAAGGCAGACCAGCCACCAGGAAACTGCGGTATCTTCTGCACGACGGTCAGTTTGATAGGAGCCTCAGCTCCCGGATTCTCAATGGGAGTTTCAGGAACCGCTTCCTTCACCTCAGCTCCATCCACTACACCCGAGCCGTCGCCGATAACCAGTTCGCTGGTTGTAGAACTGATTTTCTGCGGTGCCTTCTGAGTCTGTTGCTCGGCAGCCTTCACTTCCTGAGTAATTGACTTAGAAGCAGGAGCCGAAACAGCCTCTGCACTCACCATATCTTTCAGGTCGGGACGAGCCGACATTTCCAGATCCTGTGAAAGATCTTCCATCGATTCCGACAAGTCATCATCTCCCTGCGGACCTCTCTGATATTGGAGTCCTACGAAGATGAAAGTAAAAGCCAGCAGCAAACCTAGCAGGAAAAATGTAACCCGCTTATCTTCCAGTTGTGCGCTATTTGATTTCTTAATTTCCACAATAAAAACCGTTTAAAATCGTTATTTCCTACGAAAACATTGCAAAATTACTTCTTATTATTGAAAAAAGCAGTATCTTTGCCAAAGAATTAGAAAATTTAAATGAAAAAATATGTAATTTCCGCAATATTGACGCTTTTTGCGACAATTATTGATGCTCAAGAGAGCCAAACGGGGTATAATTTCCTTCGCTTGCCGGTGAGTGCTCATGCAGCTGCTCTGGGTGGCGACAACATCACCTTGATAGAAGATGATGAGGCACTCATATTCCATAATCCGGCTCTCCTGTCATCTGTAAACGACAAGACGGTCAATCTCAATTATATGAACTATATGTCGGGGGTGAACACTGCCTCGGCTAGTTTCAACCGTACTGTCAACGACAAGGCTTCGTGGGCTGTTTCGGCTCAGTTTGTTGACTACGGCAAGATGAAAGAGACGGATGAGAACAACATCCAGATGGGTGAGTTCTCGGCAAAGGATATTGCCGTTGCGGGTTACTTCTCTTATATGCTCGGTGAAAAGTTTGCGGGTGGTATTGCCGCCAAATTCATCACTTCGTATATTGGCGATTACAATTCTATCGCTGTGGGAGTGGATCTGGGTATCAACTATTACGACCCGGAAACGGAATGGTCGGTTTCTTGCGTGGCAAAGAACCTGGGTGGACAGCTGAAAGCTTACGACAATGAATACGAGAAGATGCCTATCGACCTGCAGTTGGGTGTGACGAAACGCTTCGCCAACGCACCGTTCAGGGTATCAGCCACACTGGTCAACCTGAACCATTGGGACAGCAGTCTTCGTGATCATGCCGTAGTAGGTGCCGACATTCTGCTTTCGGAGAGCCTGTGGATAGGTGCCGGCTACAACTTCCGGAGAGCCAACGAGATGAAAATCAGCACCTCAGAAGATGAGGAAAGCAGTCATGGAGCCGGTTTTTCTGTGGGTGGCGGTATCAACCTGGAGCGCTTCCATCTGAACGTTGCCTATGGCAAATATCACGTCAGTAGCAGCAGTTTCATGCTGAACGTAAGTTACAGATTATAAATTCTACATTATTATACATTAAAGTTAGTTCGAAATTATGAAGAAAATAACAATAGCAATAGACGGATACTCTTCTTGCGGTAAGAGTACGATGGCAAAGGATCTTGCCAAGGAAATAGGTTATGTTTATGTAGATACGGGCGCCATGTACCGCTCGGTAACTCTCTATGCGCTGCGTCATCAGCTCTTTGAAGCAGATGGAGCCGTAAAGACTGAAGAACTGCAGAAGGAGATGAAGAACATCAGCATCTCATTCAAGTTTAATGAAACAACCGGTCGCCCGGACTGCTATCTGAACGGCGAACTGGTAGAAAAGGAAATCCGTTCGTTAGAGGTTTCCAACCACGTTAGTCCGATTGCCGCCGTTCCTTTCGTCAGAGAGGCACTGGTAGAACAGCAGCAGAAGATGGGCGAAGACAAGGGCATCGTGATGGATGGTCGCGATATAGGTACACCGTGTTCCCTAATGCCGAGCTGAAGATTTTCGTAACAGCCAGCTCACAGGTGAGAGCACAGCGCCGTTTCGATGAACTGAAGGAGAAAGGAATGCCAGCCGACTTCGATGCGATTCTGAAGAATGTAGAGGAGCGCGACTATATCGATACCCACCGCGAGACTTCCCCACTCAGAAAAGCAGATGATGCCATCACGCTCGACAACAGCAACATGACCATTCCTGAACAGAAGGCATGGCTGATGGAACAATATCAAAAAGCAATAGCAGAATAAGCTACAGAAAAGAGACTGCCAGGTTATTAATGCAAAAATACGTTAAATATACTACTTTTACCGATAAATTTATTTTATTCGATGAAAAAGATTTGGAAAAAAAACTTCAATTTAGTATCTTTGCAAGCATATTAACAAGGTAGTAATGATATAGATTATAAATTTTGAGTTAATTACTGTTTTGTGAAGGTGATAGGTCTTCGGGAGAAGATTTATCACCTGTTTTATTTTCAGACAGTATATAAAAGATGCCCCCTTGCTCGCAAAACGCGGTAGCAAGGGGGTTAACTAATTAATACCCAGCACTTTAAGCTTTCCAATCAACGATAAAACTATCCTCTACCCATATACGGTGAAACACCGTATCAAGTATATCAAATAACTGATAATCAATATTTTAGCTCTTACTACAAAAGAGCCGAACTTTCCTTGATAATCTTATCCTTGCACTCTTCCATCAGCCACTTCGGCGTACTGGTAGCACCACAGATACCTACCGTTTCCACATCCTTGAACCAGTTCATATCTATCTCGTCGGCACTTTCAATCTGGTAGCTGTTGGCATTCACGCTCTTACATTCCTTGAAAAGCACCTTACCATTCGAGCTCTTTCTGCCACTCACAAAGAGGATGACATCATGCTTGCTGGCAAAGGCAGCGATGTTAGGCATGCGGTTAGCCACCTGACGGCAGATGGTATCGAAACTCTTGAAGACAGCGCCCTTAACAATATGCTCCTGGCAGTATTCGATGATGCGGTGGAACTCATCGAGACTCTTGGTTGTCTGGGAGTAAAGATAGATATCTTTAGAGAAATCCAACTGACCGCTTTCCTTCAGCTGCTTCACATCCTCAAACTTCTCTACCACGATGGCATGACTCTCCGTCTGCCCCACCAGTCCGAGCACCTCAGCATGGCCGTTCTTGCCGAAAATCACAATCTGTGCCTCCGGATTGTTGACATACTGCTTCTTGATGCGGCGCTGCAACTGGAGCACCACAGGACAGGTAGCATCGATGATTTCAATGTTGTTTCGCTCGGCAAGGGCATAAGTTTCAGGCGGTTCACCATGAGCACGGAGCAAGACCTTTACGCCCTGCAGTTCCTCCATCTGCTCATGGTCTATCGTGATGAGTCCCGCTTCATGCAGGCGCTCCACCTCCATACCGTTATGCACAATATCGCCCAGGCAGTAAAGTTTACCGCCCTTAGCCAACTCCTCTTCAGCTTTCTTGATGGCAGTGGTTACGCCAAAGCAGAACCCACTGCCGTTATCTATTTCTATCTGCACGATATTCGTTTTTAATTCATTGTACATTAATCTTCACCACCACCTTAGCATGGTCAGGATCATTCGTAATCATGAGGATACGAGGGTGTCTGACACGCGATTTTTTCAAGTCGGCAGCCACAGCCGTCACCTTCATCTTAACGGTCTCTCCTGGCTGAATCTTACTCTTCTTCAGGTTCACCTGCAAGCCCATCGTAAACATCTGCATGCTGCGGATATCCAGTTCCGACTTACCCTTATTGGTAATCAGAATCTCACCCTTCAGCTTCTTCTTTCCATTGAAACTACCCAGATTGAGATCGGTGGCAGACATCTCTATCTTCGGAGCCAGAGCCTTCTTGGCTGGAGTCATGTTATCGAAACCAGGAAGAAGAACGGCTGATACCACGATTTCCTTCTCAGGCGCAATCTTATCGCCAGGACGCTCACCGAGATAAACCGATGTCTGGTTCAAGCCCAGGTCGCGCAGTTTCTTGGAATCCAGCACGAAACTGATTTCGGCAGAATGACGCGGAGCTACCTTGGAAGGCGATACGAAAGCATGAAGATAGGGTGGCAGATGCATCACTACCGGCTCCAGTAATTCGTCGGTAGGATTGAAGATATGGATGCGCTGAACCGGACGGTCGCCACGGTTCACATCATCAAACTCCACCTCCTGGGCATCACTCTTGATGACACCCAGCATCTCATCGTAAGAACCAGCGAAATCTACTACGCTACCCACTACCTTTCCCCTCATAGAGAGGATGAACGGCTCTTCATCCGCATTGGTATAGAGGCAAACCTGCTTGGTGAAAGTACCCATCTGCTTGGCATCGTATACCGCCTTGATGACGAAACTTTCGCCGGCAGCTATGCTCGTCTTCGGATAATCTACCTCCGTACAGCCGCAGCTTTTCAATACATTGTTGATAGCCAACGGCTTGAGCCCGTCATTCTTCAGCACGAATTCGGCAGTTACAGGCTTGTTGAACACCACCTGTCCGCAGTCTACCACCTCGTGCTGGGTTGTAATCTTCTGTGCTGATGCAGGCAGCGCCAACAGCGCTGAGAGCATCCATATATTCATCCGTTTCATACTATTCTATTTTAAATTATCAATCTATAAACTTTAATTATTAACTTTCAATTCATAAGTCTCTGTGCGGCCACCAAATTCCGGACTGTAGGTACACTCAGCGGTGCAAGTTCCGCTCTGATAGTCGCCCTTTCTATCCACGTAATACTCCATTTCTACGATGTGCATACCTTTAGATAAACGATCGAAATAGAAATTTGTTGCATGATCTCTTGGAGAAACATAGCAGCCTATGCCCCACTGATAACCACTCTTCTGGTTAACCGGTTCCAGACATGCCGCACGCTTATCCGTAATCTGCACAAAGTCGTAGTCGCGGTCGGCGGTGATGAGGAGCGTTACCTTCACCTTCTCGCCTACCTTCGCCTGCGCCTTGCCCTTACCCTCAGATTCGGCAGGAACGATGACACGGCGCACCTTGATGCCCGACTCCATGGAACCGATTTCGCTGACAGGCTGCTTAAACTCTGCATAGACGGCTCCCCAGCTGTATAATCGCTCTTTTTGTCGATGCTCAGCTTAGATGCCTTGCCCGTCTTTTCGGTCTTCACATAGCCCAAAGTAGTGGAATCCTGCGGCATCGGCAGCAGCTTACCATCCAGTTTCAGAACGGCATTCTCAGCCTTCCTGCTCCAGTTGCTCTCATTGCCCTTCATAAAGGCGTAGACGGCATCTACGGTGTTCACTGGTGTATCCCAAACCTGGGTACGTTTCGACATCAGGAGCCAGCGCTGCAGTTCCTCTATGGTCTGCTTGTCGTTCGGCTTCAGCATCTGCAGCGCCTCTATCACGGATACCTGGGTTGGTATCTTATAGTTTCTCCAACTGTAGAGTGCCTTGCGGGTATCGTAGTAGCGGCCCATCTCCTCACGGTAAACGGCATATTCGTTCACGCTCTGCAGATATTCGCCTGCCTTCTCGCGGTAAGCAGCATTCTGCTGGCTGTTTCTGGCGAGTACCACGGCAGCACGCGCCTTGCCATAGATGGAGAAATCACCGGTCATCTTCGACATCTTGTCCAGGAGATAAGCCTTATCCTGCTCCAGATTCTGCTTCATCTTTCTGCCATCCATCGAAAGGATGTAGAGATAATGCAGCGCCTGTTCGCTAGGACTCACCTTCTGCTTTTTCTCCTCCTGTTTCTTCATTTCTCTTACTTCCTGTGCTGTCTGCCAGGAGAGATAATCAATGGCGGAAGTCAGCATCCGGGCGGTTGATTTCTGTACACCTGCGATGGCATTCAATCGAACCATCATTTCGGCTACCGACGTTGTCATATACCGGCTGCCCTTCATGCCCTTCCACCAGGAGAAGGAACCGTTAGGGTTCTGCAACTTCTTCAGCTTCTCCACCTGATTCTGCAGACGGATGCTCTCCTGAGAGAGATTCTTCTGAGAATGATTATCCAAAGAGAGATTCTTCTGGATATGGGTGGTGATGGTATTGGCATAGATGGCAGACATCAGCGAGATGGCGTCCTCCTCATCCGGATTACTGATAGCTGGCAGCGCCTTGACCATCAGCCAACTTGGATTGTTGGTATATTCCACGGTCACCTTTGCATCCTCTACTCCCTTCGCCTGCTTGCCCTCCTTGTTCAGGAAGAGTTTGCTCAGGTCGAAGTTCTGCTCACCCTTCTGATGCAGGGTGATAGGCAGGGTGTTCACCACGAGTTCACGGTTGCTCAAAACCGGCAGATAGTGCTGTTCACCATCGCTGTAGCCATTACCGGCAGCCACCACCTTATTAATATATACGCCTTCTTTCAGTCCCTGGACATCAAAGGAGATGGTAGCAGAGCCCTCGGCATCGATGCTGTAGTTCTGCGTCTTCTGCCAAACCACCTTGTTGGTCTCCGGGTCGAGAATCTGCATACGGGTGTTGCCGCTCACCTTCTTGTCGGAAGTATTGAAGAGTTTCACCACGATGGTGCTCTTATCGCCCTCACGCAGGAAGCGAGGCATGTTAGGCTGCACCATCACGGTTTTCTGAGCCACAGCCTCCTCCACCAGCAAACCGTTGCGCATCTCCTTGTCATGAGCCAATCCCATGAACTTCCAGGTAGTCACGCTCTCAGGCAGGGTAAACCTGATGGCTACGTTGCCATTGTTGTCGCTCTCCAAGGCAGGATAGAAGAAGGCGGTCTCGTTCATATTCTCACGCACCTGTACCTTGTCGAGGAATTGTCCTGCATCTGAGCCAGTACCGCCGACAAACTGCGGCATCTCCTCTACTACATCAAAAACCTTGTTGGCAGATGGAGCAGCCGCTGCAACACGGGTCATCTTAGAGCCACGAATCCTTATGACTTTCGCTTCTTCCTGAACCAGCTCGTCTTTCTGTATACGAACAGACTCAACGGTTCCGCCAGAAGAACGTTCCAACTTGCTCAGTTCCACCGCTTGCATATAAGCATAATAACTAAAGTATTTGCCATCAAACTTATCCACATCCAGTCCCCTCTCGTCATAATATTTGGTAGGATAAACGCCATTCAAGTATAATGAACGGAAAGTGAGGTTGTCCTCCCAGTAGCAGTCTGGCAAACTCTGATAGAAGCCAGGGAGAAATTCCAGGAATGCGGGGCTATCTGGTCGAGCGACTTGTCATAGAGTACGCTCATCAGCTGCGCCTTGGCTGGCTTGCCGTCAGGGGTGGTAATCTTCAGCGTCCATTCCTCCTTCTGTCCAGGGGTCAGACGGTTGCGGAAGGTTTTCCAGGCGATATTCAGTTTCTTCTCAGGCAAAGGACGGGCGATGCTCATCATTCGGGTATAGCACTTGCCTTGCTTCACGAAACTATAGTTCAGTACGATGCCCGACGCATATTCCTCCTTGTAGGTGAAAGGCAGAGTCACGATGCTGTCGCCCAACTCCCAGGCGCCCTTCTCCAGCAGTTTGTTGCCGGCGATGATGGAATATACGATGTGCGCTCCGTTCTCCGAAGAGCCCACCTGGATATAGACAGGCTTGCCATCACGAGGAAAGGTCTTCGCCGTCTGATAATACCATTCGGTAGTTGGCTCCACCGGATGGGTATCCTTCATACTGAAAAGGGTGAACTTCTGCTGCAGGGTATCCTGTCCGCAGATTGCCTCCAGCTGATGAACGCCAGATTTCCAAACGAGGGAAGAAGAGGCAGAGGAAGAAGCATATTCCTTGATAGAAACCGGTGCATTCGCCTCGGCATTCTTCCATTCGCCCTTATCAATGCGATATTTCAACCTACTAGAAATCGGCATTCCACTGGCATTGCGGTAAGCGAAGGTCACCGTCTTCAGACTGTCTGTTTCGATACGCTTAGGAAGATTCACCGTGAGGATGGTTGGCTTGGTGCCCAGAGGCAGACTCATCACGCCCTCGTGGCTCTCGCCGCTGATGTCGGTAACGATGGCTGAGACCTCGAAGTTGAAGAAACGGGCGATGCGCATGAAATCGCTCATATCAGCCTCGTCTTTTCCTGACAAGGAAGCCTCCAGCGGAATCTCGACGTCGAAGGTTCCGTCCTCACGAGTCACGCAACTGTCAGTCTTCACCAACTGTCCGGCAGATCCTGCGCCCCACCACCAAAGCTGATTTCTGCGGGTCACCTGATACTCCACCTTGGCACCCTGCACAGGCACACCAGCATAGGTCTTGGCTGAAGCTTTCACCACCACGGTGTCGCCCCAGTTATATTTCTCATTCACCTTCGGGAAGGTAATCTCGAAGGTTGGACGCTTGTACTCCTCCACTCTGAAATATTCGCTTGCTGTACCATTCACGGAGATGGAATACTGTCCTGTCTTTCCCTCCTTCGGGAGTTCGAAATCTACCGAAGCCGTACCATATTCATCGGTCGTAACCTTCTGTTCTGCCACCTGCTTCCAGTTGGCATCACTCAGGACAAACTTCAGTTCCATACTCTTTCCTGGCACGCTGGCATCCAACCCCTTCTTGACAGTATAGAAAATGGCTGTGGCATGTACCTTCTGTCCTGGGCGATAGAGAGCACGGTCGGTATAAACCTGATATTTAGTCTCATTATCCTTCTTCTCATAATAGCGGGTACGGCTAAGATAGATGTACTTGGCTGGCGTAAATTTGTCATTGTTGGTAGAAATCAATACCTCTCCATCCACATTCTTGAAGTAAGCCTCGCCATTCTCATCGGTTGTCAAGCGGGCATGAACTATTCGCTTGTCCTTCTTCGTCTTGAAATCATAATCCTTTTCATAGAGTTCTATCTTCGCCCCAGCAATAGGCTGTCCGTCTGTAGCATTCACCACCACATAGCGATGTTTATCATCCGGCAACTGCTGGATCATCACCGCCAGATTGCTGACATAGAAGAGTTCTCGCTGCGGAGCGATGCCGGTATTATCCGAAGTCACCTCCATCAGATAGGCACCCAGCGGCAGATTGCCACCGATTTCGATGGAATCCTTCACCTCTTCGTAATTCGGACGACCATAGTAGTTCCTGCTGAAATCCTTCTGATGCAGCTTCGTAGTCTTTTTCAGAAGCATCTTATAGGTAGCCTCATTCTGAACATCATACTCATTATCTGCCGTGATGTTGAGGCGGGAAATGCTAACCTTCAGGTTCTGGAGATTGCGCACGTTCAGATGCACCCACTTCCTTTCTGAAGGACGAAGCACCAATGGCATATCCTTCACCCGGAACATCGGTTCGGTGAGTCGCTTCTGCGCATTTCTCAATTCGTTCATTCTCGACCATCCCCCCCAACGGCTCAGCGCATAGTTGATATAGTTGAGCTTATCCTGCGGTTTGGCATCGGTAGCCCCTTCCATGAAGCGAAAATGCTCCACGGCAAGTTCGCCTGCCTCCGGAATATCCTGATAAACCTGGATGAGCGAGTCGATGGTCTGCAGATACTTCGATTTCTTCACCTCTCTCACGTCGTCCTGGCGGTATTTCTCGATGAGCTTATAGGCACAGAGACAAGCCGCACCCCTATTTCCCACCTTATTATAATAGGTGTACAGCAGATGGTACGCCTCCTTGCTGTCTGCCTCGAATCCGATGAGATGCAGCAGATCGTTGTTAAAGGAACTGCCATCCACGCCCTTCAGCGTCAATGGAACATACTCTGCAGATGTATGTCGAGCTAGAAGTTCAGGCTGTTCCAAGGCCTTCTTGAAGAACTCCTGGCTTTTCTTTAAGTTCACATCCCGCTGGCTCAGAGAAGAAGAAGCACTTTGATCCAAAGAAACATCATCACTTGGGTCCAAGGCAACCTCATCCACCTCTATCCCATAAGGACTATCACGATACACCTTGCCCAGCACAGCATATCTCACGGCCTTCAACGCCGGGCCCTTCACCTTCAGCACCTCGGCTTCCATCCGCTTCACATGGGGCGTCAGCGAGTCGGGCGAAATCTCTCTCCAGAGTATCGCCTGCCGCATCTCAGCCGCCAGCAGCTGCCCGTAATCTTTGGCAGCCGAAGCCTTGGCGATGATTTTCTTCATCACCGCGATTTCGCTCTTAGGCTGGTCCTTCTGAGCATTGATTTCAGCTTGCTTCCACAAGTTGTCGTATGTCTGAGCCGCTACCTGCAAGGTTGCAAAGAGGGCTACCAGAAGTGATAAAATGTTTCTTTTCATAAGCCAACAGTATAAAATGTTAATGGAATGATGATAATCATCAAACTTTTCATTGCAAAAATACAAAAAAAAACTGTTTTCTAACCCCGAAACTGAAACTTTTTACTATCTTTGCACGAAAATAATATATTTTACCTAGAAATAAACATTAAAAAAACAATGGCAGAAAAAAAGTATGGTCATTTTGATGACGCCAATCGCGAATACGTGATTACTGACCCAAAGACCCCATGGCCTTGGATCAATTATTTGGGTAACGAGGATTTCTTCTCGCTCATCTCAAACACTGCAGGTGGTTATTCTTTCTACAAGGATGCCAAGTTCCGTCGCATCACCCGTTATCGCTACAATGGTGTGCCGATGGATAACGGCGGTCGCTATTTCTATATCAAAGATGGCGATACCGTATGGAACCCGGGATGGAAACCTTGCAAGACACCGCTCGACAGCTACGAGTGCCGCCACGGCATGAACTATACCCGCATCACGGGCAGCAAGAACGGCGTGGAGGCGAGTGTGCTCTTCTTCGTTCCGCTCCATACATGGGCTGAGGTGCAGAAGATGACGCTGAAGAACCAGACTAAGGAGGTGAAGACCCTCAAGGTGTTCTCCTTTGCAGAATGGTGCCTCTGGAATGCTGCTACCGATATGGAGAACTTCCAGCGCAACTTCTCTACGGGCGAGGTGGAGGTAGAGGGTTCTACCATCTTTCACAAGACCGAATACCGCGAGCGCCGCAACCACTATGCTTTCTATACAGTGAACACCGAGATTCAGGGCTACGATACCGACCGCGAGAGCTTCATCGGACTCTACAACGAGTTTGCCGAGCCTGAGGCTGTGATGGAAGGCAAGCCACGCAACAGTTTTGCCCACGGCTGGAGCCCTATCGCATCTCATTATATCGAGGTTACCCTGCAGCCAGGCGAGAGCCGCGACCTCATCTTCCTTTTGGGATATGTGGAGAACGAACAGGACAAGAAGTTCAGCGCCAAGAAGGTAATCAACAAGGAGAAAGCTCATCAGCTTATCGCCAAGTTTGATACCACCGAAAAGGTGGATGCTGCCTTCGCAGAACTCAACCAATACTGGGATAACCTGCTGAACATCTTCACCGTGAAGAGCGGCAACGATAAGTTAGACCGCATGGTGAACATCTGGAACCAGTATCAGTGCATGATCACCTTCTGTATGTCGCGTTCGGCAAGTTTCTTCGAGAGCGGCATCGGTCGAGGCATGGGCTTCCGCGATTCCAACCAGGACCTCGTAGGTTTCGTTCATCAGATACCTACCCGTGCCCGCCAGCGCATCATCGACATCGCCAGCACCCAGTTCCCTGACGGTGGCTGCTACCACCAGTATCAGCCGCTCACCAAACGCGGCAACAACGATATCGGTGGCGGTTTCAACGACGACCCTTGCTGGCTCATCTTCGGTACCGTAGCCTATATCAAGGAGACGGGCGACTTCTCTATCCTCGCTGAGCAGGTGCCTTTCGACAACCAGCCAGGCACAGAAGCAAGCCTCTTCGAGCACCTCAAGATTTCGATGAACCATGTTATCAACAACCTGGGTCCACACAAGTTGCCGCTCATCGGAAGAGCCGACTGGAACGACTGTCTGAACCTGAACTGCTTCTCCTGGGACCCTAACGAGAGTTCCAGACCACCGAAAACAAGGGCGAAGGAAGCAAGGCAGAGAGTCTGATGATAGCCGGTCTGTTCGTGGTTACCGGCAAGGATTATGTGGCTCTGTGCAAGCAGCTTGCCAAGGAAGCTATGGAAAGCAAGGAGGGCGAAATAGCCGGTCTTGCAGAGGAAGATTATTTGACAGAAGCCGAGCGCATGCAGCAGGCTGTAGATGAGATGAACGAGGCTGTGAAGCAGCATGGATGGGACGGTGAATGGTTCCTCCGCGCTTACGATTTCTTCGGCAACAAGATTGGTAGTGATGAGAACGAGGAAGGCAAAATCTTCATCGAGAGCCAGGGCTGGTGTACGATGGCTGGTATCGGTCTGGAAGAAGGACTCTGCGATAAAGCACTGGACAGCAGCAAGAAACGACTAGAATGCGAGCACGGACTGGTACTGAACAACCCTGCCTACACTACCTATCATGTAGAAATGGGTGAGATTTCTTCTTATCCTGAAGGCTACAAGGAGAACGCCGGTATCTTCTGCCACAACAATCCTTGGGTCATCATCGGAGAAACGGTAGCCGGCCGAGGCAACGATGCCTGGAGCCATTATACCAAGATTCTGCCTAGCTATGTAGAGGAAAAATATCAGACACTTCACAAGGTAGAGCCTTACGTAAACTGCCAGATGGTAGCCGGTAAGGATGCAGCCAAACCGGGCGAAGGAAAGAACTCCTGGCTCACCGGTACAGCGGCATGGATGTGGTATACAGTATCAGAATTCATCCTCGGCATCAAGCCAGATTATGAAGGTTTGCTCATCGATCCTTGTCTCCCAAGCACCGCTAAGGAGTATGAGGTAACCCGCAAGTTCCGTGGTGGCGAATACCATATCACAGTAAAGAATCCTAGCGGAAACCAGAAGGGCGTGAAGCAGATTACAGTGGATGGCACTCCTATCTCAGGCACCATCGTTCCTTGCTCTGAAGGCAAGCATGAAGTAGTGGTTGAGATGTAAATCAGCCAAATCTCATCAAGTTACGATTTGAAAGTTCAATGTAACGAAACTCCATTTCATACCCATGCCCCCTGTTTTAGGGGGTATGGGTATCACGTTAAACACTTGACCCCTTATTTCAGGGAGTCAAGTGTTTTATATATCTGATAATCTGATACTTAACTTTTAATATAAGCACATATTCAACAGTATCAAGAGTAAGATTCTAAGTCTCTATCATTTCCTCAGTTCCTCAGTTCCTCAGTTCCTCAGTTTTTTCCTAAGGGGTATATAGCCTTATAGTTCAAAGTTGTTTTAAATTGTTATATATTATCACTGCTGTCCCGTTTAGAAATCATCGGGCCTGAAAAGGCTTGGATATAGCCAATCCTCCGTCTCTTCTGTTGGAACAGCTTTGTTAAACAATTCATTTAAAGGAGTCTTGTCCGTAAGGAATAGACCCACGTTCTTTGAAATAGTGTGTA
>QSCI01000210.1:0-1928 GCA_003463005.1 Segatella copri
TTTTTAGTATGCTCGGCATGAGCTTATTCTAATGGGTGCAAGTCCCTAACAAGCCCTAATAGCGGGAATTGTATAGCCAATAGCAAGGGTGTCCACTGCGAGGTGGAATCTGAAAGAAGCTGGCGGCAAACATCTGACCTAACGTATAGAAACTTCATATAAGGCATTTGACCATGGATTAGATTGCTAAACAAATCAAAGTCCTATAGCTATTCGGAATGGTTGGTGTAAATGAAGTGGGTATAAGATGGAAAGAATAAGCCTTATCCGAGGAGGTCTCACAGACATGATGATTAGTTGCCTTTACGAAAGTCATGGAGTAAAGCTTGCTGTGAGAAGTCAGCAGATGCCATAGTAGTGGAGTTCTCGATAACGCTCCATGAAGGGCAGAACCTATAAATTAAACGATAGTAATTGAAACTTACCTTATGAAGGAAAGAATGCAGAAAACATTGGCAGAAGTCAAGGGCTGCCCACAGAAAGATAGGACGGAATCCGAAGGATATGTGGGAGCGCAGACCTTCATGTGGATATGTGAAGACAACATCGTGGAAGTACCATTCGACAAGGAGCACTTGTTGGAGCGAATCCTTAGTCCCGACAACCTGCTCAAAGCCTACAAGGCAGTGCAGCGCAACAAGGGCTGTAGCGGTATCGATAAGATGTCATGTGAGCAAATGTTCCCTTGGCTCTTGGCTAACAAGGATGCCCTAATCCGTTCCTTGCTTGACGGTTCATACCGTCCGAATCCAGTAAAAAGGGTAGAGATACCCAAAGACAATGGCAAGGTGCGCCTGTTGGGCATTCCCACGGTCATAGACCGTCTGGTTCAACAAGCCATCAATCAGACCCTAACCCCTATCTATGAGCGTCAATTCTCTTCAAGAAGCTACGGCTTCCGTCCGAGAAGAGGCTGCCATGATGCCCTGAGAGGTGCGCAGAAAATAGTCGATGATGGCTACATCTATGTGGTTGACCTCGACTTGGAGCGTTTCTTCGACACAGTGAGCCACAGCAAACTCATAGAAATCCTCAGCCGCACGATAAAGGACGGTAGGGTGATAAGCCTTATCCACAAATATCTCCGCAGTGGTGTGATGAACAAAGGTATGTTCGAGGCAAGTGAGGAAGGCACTCCCCAAGGAGGACCGTTAAGTCCGCTTTTGAGCAACATCATGCTCAACGAGTTGGACAAGGAACTCACTCGTCGAGGTCTCCCCTTTGTCCGCTATGCCGATGACTCGATGATATTTTGTAAGTCCAAGCGTGCAGCCAAGCGCGTGAAGGAATCTGTAACCCGATTCATCGAAGGAAAACTTCATCTGAAGGTGAACAGGGACAAGACAGTTGTGTCCTATGTGCAAGGTGTGAAATACCTTGGTTACTCCTTTTATGTAATGAAAGGCAAATGCCAACTCACGGTACACCCAAAAGCCAAATCCAAGATGAAAGCCAAACTCAAGGAGTTGACTTCTCGAAGCAATGGTTGGGGATATGCCAAGAGGAAGCAAAAACTTGAAGAGTACATAAGGGGGTGGGTAGGTTACTATCACCTTGCCAACATGAAACGTTTCCTCATGGAAACTGACGAGTGGCTAAGGCGACGGCTACGTATGTGTATATGGAAGTCGTGGAAGAGGGTGAAAACGAGAATTGCCAACTTGGTAAAGTGCGGTATTGACAAATACCAAGCTTACCTGTGGGGCAATAGCCGTTTGGGGTATTGGCGCATAGCTGGCAGTTACATCCTATGTCGTGCGATAACCAACGAAAAGTTGAGCATGGCAGGCTATGCTACATTGATGGGTTCATACATCGAATGGCACCCAAAATAGGAACCGCCGTATGCGGAACCGCATGTACGGTGGTGTGAGAGGTCGGAAAACGAAAGTAGGAGAAAAACTACTTCGTTTTCCTCCTACTCGATT
>QSCI01000211.1:0-1880 GCA_003463005.1 Segatella copri
ATGGCACCCAAAATAGGAACCGCCGTATGCGGAACCGCATGTACGGTGGTGTGAGAGGTCGGAAAACGAAAGTAGGAGAAAAACTACTTCGTTTTCCTCCTACTCGATTGACCTATATTTACCAACAACAAGAAGAGGGTGAATCATAAACTTATGATTCACCCTCTTCTGATTATTCTTGTTGATGTTGGATGAAAGGTAGGATTAGAACGTTAAATCTACTTCTACCGGACAATGGTCGCTGCCCATGATTTCAGTATGGATTTTAGCTTCTGTAATCTGTTCCTTGATACGGTCGGAGACTAGGAAGTAGTCGATACGCCAACCGGCATTCTTTTCGCGCGCCTTGAACCGGTATGACCACCACGAATAGGTTACCTCATCCGGGTGGAGATAACGGAAACTGTCGGTAAAGCCATCATTCAGAAGAATGGTCATCTTTTCGCGCTCCTCATCGGTGAAACCGGCATTACGGCGGTTGGTCTTCGGATTCTTGATATCTATCTCTTCGTGTGCTACATTCAGATCGCCGCAGATGATAACAGGTTTCTTGGCATCAAGAGATTTCAGGAACTTGCGGAAATCGTCTTCCCAAGTCATGCGATAATCCAGGCGCTTGAGTTCTGTCTGCGAATTTGGGGTGTAGCAGGTAACGAGATAGAACTGGTCATATTCCAGCGTGATGATTCTGCCTTCATGATCATGTTCATCTACGCCCATGCCATAACTTACGTTTAATGGCTTGTGCTTGGTATAAATGGCTGTACCAGAGTATCCTTTTTTCTCAGCGTAGTTCCAATAACTCTCGTAGCCCTCAAACTGAGGTCGAGCTGTCCCTCCTGCATCTTTGTTTCCTGCAGGCAGAAAAAGTCGGCATCGAGTTCCTTAAACTGGTTCTCGAAGTCCTTGCCTACGCAAGCGCGCAGGCCATTTACATTCCAAGATATAAACTTCATCTTTTGTAATAATGTTGAATGCTTAATACGAATGTTAAATGTTAAATGTTAAATGTTAAGTTGCTAGTTGCTATGGCGTATGCCTAATTTAACATTTAACACTTAACACTTAACATTAAAAAATTAGATTCTCTTCGTTTCTCCTCTCAGCAGACTCATAAACTCCTGGCGGGTGTTCAGTGAATTGAAGACTCCGCTGTAGTCGCTGGTGGTGGTTATGGAATTCTGTTTCTCTACACCTCGCATCTGCATGCACATGTGCTTGGCTTCTATCACTACCATCACGCCCTGCGGATTCAATGTTTCCTGAATACAGTCTTTAATCTGCTGGGTAAGACGCTCCTGTACCTGGAGACGATGGCTGTAGATATCTACCACACGGGCTATCTTGCTCAGGCCGGTAATCTTGCCGTTCGGGATATAGGCAACATGTACCTTGCCATAGAAAGGAAGCATGTGGTGCTCGCACATCGAGAAGAAATCAATATCTTTCACGATGACCATCTGGTTGTATTTCTCTTCAAAGAGGGCATCGGTCAATACCTTGTGTGCATCCTGTGTATAGCCACGAGTCAGTATCTGCATAGCCTTGGCTACTCGCATCGGTGTTTTTACAAGTCCTTCACGTTCAGGGTCTTCTCCCAAGAGCTTCAATACTTCTGTATAGTGTTCTGCGAGTTCGTCCAATCCCTCGCGAAATTCTGTTTCTGGATTCATCTTATTTAATTTATAATTGATTATTTATAATTAATAATTAGGCCTACGGTATCAATGCTGTAAACTATTAACTATTAATTGTTATCTGAAGTTTCGCAAGTTTTGCCCACACGCCCTGAAAGGGCAGAAGCTCCTAGCCCAGGGCATCGCCCTGGGTAATTACGGACGCATACCTGTCGCCCTGTAAGGGCAAAAGCTTTAAAACTC
>QSCI01000212.1:0-1827 GCA_003463005.1 Segatella copri
GCAAGCACATCTTCGGACTTCCTGTTGATGTGACTGTTACAGGCGGTGACGGCTCACTCTATCACCATGTGACGGCGAAGTATAATACCAACTACGCCAACCACATCACGCAGATTACACAACAGTTGAATGATGGCGAGGCTGTTACGGATTACAAGTACGACTCTTACGGCAACATCATTCAGAAGACTCTCCCTGCCAATGGCAAGGGACAGCGCATGTGGTACAAGTACCGCTATGAGCCGGAAATGAACATGTATGTGGAGCGTATTGACGATGCGTGGGGTTACCGCAGCGAGCAAGGCAACTTCGATTATCGGTATGGTATCGCCAAGGAGCATCGTGACCTCAACAACTTCTACTACGAGACTGATGTTGACGACCTCGGTCGCATCACTGGTGTGCGTGGTCCTAACGAGTTGGCTACAGGCGTGCCTTATGCCATCGCCTTTGAATATCAGCCTTTGGCTACCTTTGGTGAGATTGGCATTACCGCTCCAGCATACGCAGTGACCAAGCACTACGACACCCAGCACCCTAACGATGACTTGGAGACCGTTACGTTCGTTGACGGTTTCGGAAGAGCTGTGCAGGTGAAGAAGGATGGCGTTGTAACAAGCGCATCCCAGGGAAGCTCTGCCAAGGATGAAAACGTGATGATTGTCAGCGGAAGAAACGTATATGACGCATTCGGACGTGTGGCAAAGGCTTTCTATCCTACAACGGAAGGAACTGGATCGAAATCAACGTTCAACAAGTCTTTCGACAATGTTTCTCCGACGGTTACAGTTTATGACGTGCTCGACCGTGCTACCTCAGTGACATTGCCGGACAACTCTACGACAACTACGGCATATACTGTTGACAACGGCAGTCATGCACTTGTTACAACCGTAACAGACGCACTCCATAATGTGCAGGCTACCCATACCAATGGCAGTGGCAAGACCTTGAAGACCATCCAGAAGAGCGGTCCTGACGGTGAGATTACCACCTCGTTTGAGTATGACGGCATACAGCGTCTTGTTCGTGTCACCGACACGGAGGGCAATGTAACGACCTCTACTTACGACATGGGCGACCGCCGCACGGAGGTGAACCATCCTGCCAGCGGCATCACAAGTTTCACTTACGATGCGCTCGGCAATGTGCTTACCAAGCAGACTGCCAACCTTGCAAAGGAAGGCAAGTTCATCACCTACGATTATGACTATCAGCGTCTGACAGACATCAACTACCCAGACCATCCAGAGAATAACGTGAAGTATTACTATGGTGGTCGCAACGCTTCTCAGAACCGCATCGGTAGATTGATGCTCCGTGAGGACGGAACGGGTGCCATTGAGTATTTCTATGGCAAGATGGGCGAGGTGACGAAGACTCGCCGCACGATGATTGTGCCTAACCAGGCGATTGCTACTTATGTCACACAATGGACATATGACAGCCACAACCGCCTGTTGGAGATGATTTATCCAGACGAGGAGAAGATTACCTATTCTTACAACCTCGGCGGTCAGCTTGAAAAGGTGCATGGCTATAAGTCTTACGGCTACGACTATGTGAGCAAGATCGGCTATGACAAGTTTGAGCAGCGCACATATTTGAAGTATTGCAACGGTGCGGAGACTTTCTACACCTATGATCCTCAGCGCCGCAGATTGCAGAACCTCACCGTGAACAGTGGTGGCAATACCATCATGGACAATGCCTATACATACGATGCGGTGA
This sequence comes from Segatella copri, assembly GCA_003463005.1. Taxonomy (GTDB): domain Bacteria; phylum Bacteroidota; class Bacteroidia; order Bacteroidales; family Bacteroidaceae; genus Prevotella; species Prevotella copri_I. Next base: position 1,732 of record QSCI01000212.1, read on the forward strand.
GCAATGTGCTCAGCGTGGTAAACGGTGCATCAGTTCCACAGAGTGGAAAGGCTGGCGGACAGATGGCGCATACCTATACATACGATGCTCTTTACC
>QSCI01000213.1:0-1814 GCA_003463005.1 Segatella copri
AATGGCATCTCTTAATTTGGATATTTTACCTCTGACTTCCTCTTCTTTGATAAACATCGCATTGATTGACTTATCCAACTTGGTTATGTCATTACTTGCAGGAACGGTTTCCGCTCCTGCGTTCTTTGTGGAGGCAGAAAGTTCATCGACTTTCTGCTCCAATCTCTCAACTGTGCCGTAGATGGCTTCCAATAGTTCTTCTTTCATGTTCGATTCTAATTTTAAGTTTGTACTTTCTGCGTTTTCTCTTTTTCTTCTTGGCGGATTCTTCCTCAGGGAATGGCTCATAAGTTTGGGCATTAGACGGAGCGAACAAGCCGATGGAAGAAATACCACTCCAAGGGTCTTGGGTATGTCCTGCCGTTGGTTGAGTCTGTTCTACTTGGTGATAACTTGGTTGTCCTCCCTGCATAGATTCGGCTCTTGGCGATACACGATTATACTCTGTGCCAAGTCTTGCATCCAACTTGACAAAGCTGTATTCTCGGCTAATCTGCGTACCCTTGAAGCTATATCCATCCTTGCAGAAACGGATGCCTTGAACCTTGATTCGCTCCTTGTCCTTATAGACAAACTCCAAGAGAACACCTCGCTTTGCAAGTTTATTCTTGAACTTCTGCCAACTATCAGCGCCTTTCAAGGCATCCTTGACAGCATTGTGAATCTCATATTTGGCTTGCTCGGCATTGCGTAATTTACGAGTATTAGTATTGCTCTTGTCCGTTCCGTAAGTAAGTCCATATTTGGATTTAAGAGCCTTGGTCACCTGCTCATTACGCCTGTAATCATTCCTGTCTGATAAGAGTTTGCTCTCATTGTTGATGCGGTTATACACGATATGACAATGTGGATTGTCCGTGTTGTGATGCCTTACGATAATGAATTGGGTATCGTTGATGCCCATCATCTGCATGTATTCAATGGCTATCTTAGCCATGAAATCATCCGTCAAACGTGGCTTATCCTCGGGCTTGAAACTCAATGCAATGTGTCCCACAGGCTTCTTAATCCTTGGATTTAGCTGTCTTTGCAGCTCGAAACTTTGCGTTATCTCGGCATTCGTGCCGAGTAACACTCCATCGGATGCAAGGATTTTCGCCTCGTCCTTGCCTGTCACGTAGCGGACGCAACCACCAAAGGATGCACCTTTCTTTAGCTTGCCTATCATGTGGTATCCTCCTTTCTGCCCATACTGCTTGGCTTCGGTTTATAACTTGCTTGGCGATACTCGCCAAGGATTTCTTTCAATCTTCTCAACAAGTCCATCACGTACTCATGGGTCTCATGGAAACCTCTCTGATGCGACAGCTTGGTAAGTTGGTTGAGGTTGTTTGCCATGCCAATGAGGTTCTTAGCGATGGCTACCGTCTCTGCGTTGTGTCCGCTGACCACCTCACCGTTCAAGGCGGACTCACGGATGTATTCCGCCAACTTGCGGTTGGCTTTTCTCGCCCTCAGCCTCAATGCCTCGTAGCTTGGCTTCGAGAACTTCACCGTGACAGACTTCGACAGCTTGCGAACCCTGCCTGTGGGCGGTCTTCCGCCCTTTCTCCTGTTCTGTTCCTGCATGCTTGTCATTCGATATACTGTTTACAGTTGGTACACTCACTTTCTGCGACCGTTGGGAGCAAAAATCTCCGCCCTCATGGTGGAGCGAGGCGTTTTGGGGTTCCCAAAACATAACCTCGCTCCCTCTCAGAACACATTAGTTGGAACTACTGCCTTTCTGCTATCCACGCCCAAGGTCGCAGACCTTAATTCTCACAATTTGCGCCAAGCCTCGAAGTCCTCTTCATAAAGGCTTAGGTGGTGGC
>QSCI01000214.1:0-1779 GCA_003463005.1 Segatella copri
GGAGTATATCCATCCATTACCTGGATACTATTTGCTGATATATTATTATTTTGATTTTCGATATTAATTCTTTTCACAATATTTGCCAATTGTTCTAATTCTTGACAATTCGTAACGGCTGCTGTACCATATGGATATGTATATTGACTATAAAACTCATAAAATGCTTGAATAACTCCCTCATAATCAACATTTCCTATAAGATATTTCCCACATTCATGATATGGGAATCCATATGCCATTACTTCAGTGGGACTAGCTATTAAATATTTCGTGACATCTTTTAAATCATATGCAACCTCGATTGAAGACATATAGCAATCATCAAATAGTATATATTCCATAGTAATTCCGGACTCTAAAATTGCTTGAGCCAAGACAGACGTTTCTATTTGATATTCCTGTGTTAATCCACCGAAATATCTTGTCATTGGGCCATTACTTACATTATAATGAAATATCTCTTGAGTTTCATTGGATTTTGTATGAATTACTGGCAACCATCCCATTCCATGGCAGCCGATAATTAATCCATATTTCTTTCCAGGCGCATATTCTTTTATAGCCTTCAATATATTAGAAATACCCTCTTGCGAAGTAAATCTTTGATTGTCATAAGTTCTAATATTCTCAACGATACAACTTCCATTATCATACTTTAATTCCATGAGATCCGCAGTATTTGGCGTTGTAGCTAAACAGACCATGACTCGTGTATTTTGTGAGCCTCTTTCTTCTATACTTTTAGAAAAATCTTTTATGTTTTGTTGAAAATAAGGTAACAAATTTGAACTCCAAGGGAAAAACATTATGACTGTTTGTTCATTTTCTTCCTTTGGAACAACAATTTTTTCTTCACTCGAACATGATATCACGATAGTCAGTGAGGCCAACGTGATAAATATGAATATTATATGTGATAATTTATTTTTATTTATGTTCATTGCTTAACACATTTTTTATTTCAAAGTTAGTGATTTTTTGCCAACAATAGCTATTTTGTGTTATTTTTTACGATATTTTTTATCTTATTCACCTATATTAATTTAAACTGACTCGTATCGTTTTAAACGAATCATTTTGAATTGCCTAGCAACAAAGCCTCAGATTGCCTCAATCCAAGGAATATTCGTCTCGTAACCCATATCAAAATTAAATGCGAAAACAAACTGATGGTGGCGAGGTAATATTTTTGCCACTATCAGTTTTTTATATAGTGTTCCACCTGCTACAATGGTGCAAACACAAGAAACAACATCTTATTATTTCTTGATAAGCCTTTTGATTTCATTTGATTCGTTTGTCAACTTTCTTGCCAAGCTATCTTTGTATGCTGCTATCTCCACCATTTTATGATAACGAAAGATTGAATCTTCATAAACAGCAACACGACTTCTTACATCATCAATAACTTTCTCATCTCGTTGCACATTGAAATGCTTTTCGATGTAGCGAATATTCGGGTCATCAGATAGAAGAACCATTTTCAATGCCCTATATTTCAAATCTGCCTCCTCCCAATCTTGATGCTCTCGCCATTGGGTGAGATTGCCCCAAATGGAAATGACAAGAGATAGAGCCAAGCCACCTATGAAAAGAAGAATATTCTTTGAGGTTGGCTCGAAGCGATGGGTTACAACCTTCTTTTGAGGTGATTTGTTCATCACTTCAAGTTTATCTTGCAATGCTTTTGAGGAAACATCATTCCCTTGTCTCATCTGCTTGACTGCATCAACCAAGAACTTGCTTCGCTGCTCATTTTTGCCAAGTTCAACCTTA
>QSCI01000215.1:0-1736 GCA_003463005.1 Segatella copri
TATGGGTAGTACACTAAATTTTAATTTCTCCAACAGCATATTATGGGTAGTACACTAAATTTTAATTTCTCCAACAGCATATGTTCCTGTTTTTTGGGGAGAACAGCGTATTTATCCAACTTATTTTTATTTATATTTTGAGGCGCAGAATTCTTTTTTTTTAGGAAATGAATATATTAGAAATTGTGGCATATTTAACGAGGCTCCAATGTATAATATGGCATTATGTATAGCTTTGGCCATAGAGTTATTTTTACGAGAAAAAAAACGAAAAATTGTACTATGCATTTTAGGTGTTACTATAATCACGACATTCTCTACAACGGGGCAGATTTTTTTGTGTTTTTTGATATTTTGCGCAATGTGGAACACAAAAAATAAGAAATATAAGTTTTTAAAATTTTTGTTGTTGACGTTAATGTTGTTGGTTATACCTTTTGTTATTAATTGGATTTTGCAGGATAAGGTTTCATCATCCTCTGGAGAAGGTTCTGTATCAGCGAGATCTTATGATATACAAAAATGCATTCAAATAGGTTTAGACAATTTATTTTTTGGTAAATCTTTACTTAGCGAACAAAATCCAAACCATAATTATGGCTTTAGCAATTCCTTGTTTGCATTATTTGCTGATGGTGGTCTTTATGTGTTAGCCTTGTATTTATCGGGATTGTTGTTTATTCCTTTGTACAATATGACAAGGAAAAAGTTCTTCAAGGAGAGCATAGTTCTTTTATTATATTTTTATTTATTCTCAATTACAGTCTCACATTTTAGATATTTAACATTATTATTTGTAGCATATGGTATTTCTATGTGCATAAATTATAGACAATATGGAAAATAAACTTCTTACTGTGGTAATCCCTGCTTATAATTCAAGTTCATATTTGGGGAAATGTTTGGAATCTTTATTAGTAGAAGATGTTATGAATGATGTGGAAATCATCATCGTCAATGATGGGTCTACTGATGAAACTTTAAAAATTGCTGAGTTATTTCGCGATAAGTATCCTGAATATTTTGTCGTAGTTAATAAGGAGAATGGTAATTATGGATCATGTATGAATGCAGCCTTGCGTATTGCGAAAGGTAAGTATTTCAGAACATTGGATTCTGATGATTGGTTCTCCAAAACGGAGTATATAGAGTTCGTTCATGATCTGTCACTTACAGATGCAGATATGCTTATGTGTGAGCGTTATATATATTATTCAGCAGTGGATAAAATGGTGAAATGTTCTTTTGAATCAGGAGTAACCAAACGTAAAGATTTAGATATAGAATCTGTTGATTGGACCTACAATTCAATAAAAAATAATATATTTGTAAATTCAATATGCTATAAAACCGATTTAATTCGCAAGTCAGGTTTACAATGGACAGAAAAGGTGTTTTATAGTGACAACGAATATGATTATTTTCCATCAAAAATAGCAAAAACAATTCGATTTGTAGACATTCCTGTTTATGTATATTGGATAGGTAGGGAAGGGCAATCGGTCGGCCCAGATACATTACTGAAAAACTATCGTTCCTTTCAATTGGTAGGAACCAAAATATTGGAAGATTTTTTGGAAACAGCTGATCCAAAAAGTAATATATACCAGTACCAAAAATATCTTTTGGTAAATCATATATTACAGCCTATATATATAGCTTTTCTATCAGGTAAGGAACCTTATGTTACATTTGTGAATAGTATAGATATGAAAGTAAGAACAAATGCATTATTA
>QSCI01000216.1:0-1736 GCA_003463005.1 Segatella copri
TTTATTACAAGAGTATAATAACTTGATTAATAATGAGTTATGTTTGAAATGGTAAATAGAAAAGTGGTTTTAGGTAAATAGGAATATGGTTTATGGTAAATAGCTTGGTGGTTTCGGGTAAATATTTATGTGGTTTTAAGTAAATAAAAAAGTGGTTTTAGGTAAACAACTTTGTGGTTTATGGTAAACAGAAATGTGGTTTTTATATGAGTGAACCAAAAGGAAACAAGAATCTGGTGTGGATTAACACACCTTTTTCGCTGACAAAATTGGATAAGCAATATACATTATTGCAACAAAACATATTGATGGTTGCAAGTACCCATCTGCAGAAGTATGTTGAAGAGTATTTTACCGAGAAGAGAGTGCTTGGAGATGCACGCTCCGACTATCTTTTCGAGAAAGGAATAGAGCATGCTGTTATGGAGATTCCGCCCATCAAAATAGACATCAAGGATTTTCAGGTATCAACGGAGTTTCATAATTATAAGAATCTGCGTGATACGCTGAAGAACGATATCCTCAACCTGTCGGTGCGTGTAAAGACGGATAGCAAGACAGAGAAGATACAGCACGTATTTTCAAACATCGAGATTCCGACAACGCAGAAAGGCTATACAAAGAGCGATGGTGAGAAAGTAGAACGCATCAAGGGTGAAGTAATACTTGAGATAGATCCAAAACTCACCATGAGCCTTTTTGACATGCGTCAGGGATATATTCACCATATCTCCATGATTGCTAAATATTCCAAGAAGGTGAATACACCTCGACTCTATATATATCTGCTTCGTCAGATGGGACTAGACAAGAGCTTGGATGTTAAGGTTGAGTTTTTGCCGATGAAACAGTATTTGGGTCTGGTAGAACTTGATGAACATGGCAATATTCTGCTTGACGACAAGGGGGAGCCTGTGATGAATAAATATCCTAAATTCTCGCAATTCAGAAAACAGGTACTCGATGTGGTAAGGGAAGATCTCAACAGAATGGCTAGTCGCAGTGAGACAGATATCGTATTTGATGAATTTTCTGAAGAAGACTTTATTTATCGGAACGGAAAGCATAAGGGAGATCCTGAATATGTTATCTTCCATATCAAGCGGACGGATGTAGGTATCAATCATATCGGAGATAAAGATGCAGATATTGCTCGTCGTCTGAATGAAAAAATAAACCGTAATAGGGGAAAGAAAACATCTGATGATGCCACGCAGCAGGGAGATCTTTTTGCGCATGTATATCAGAATCCTGACAAGAAGATAGAAGTAGACACGACTCAAGGTTTTGAGCAATGGAATCAGTTTATTTCGATGGTACAGGATACCAGTCAGCAAGCCCTGTTGGGCAGATGCAAATTCATAGGAATCAAGAATGACAGATTCTGTATTGCTGCTAGTGATGATGATTTTGCTGCTTTGAAAACATCGGGTCTTGAAAGGCTGGCACAAGAATTTTTTGACTGTGTCGGTTCATTCATGCCTGTATTCTATAGAGGCTAAGCAGAACAAGAAAGCAGAAGAGGAAGTAGGGGAGTACCGTACTTCCTCTTTTTAGTATGTAAAACCACATTTCTGTTTACCTACTTTTAAGAATGGCTTATCATCAAAACCACAAAACTGTTTACCTGAAATGTCATGTATATAATTCATTCCATTTTGAGGTTATATTAATTATTTACCAAATCCCGTGTTATAATTTGATATGTAATAAGTTACATCATTTTTTATATCAGT
>QSCI01000217.1:0-1709 GCA_003463005.1 Segatella copri
AGCGAAGCCTAACAGTAACAAAGAAGTAAACTTTCTCATGCGCTGTCAATTTGGAGTGTTTGAAAAATATAAAAACGTATGCCTCTGCCGCGCAGGGAGAGACCAGTGAGAGAGAACGGACTGTTACTACGGAGAAGAATTGTGATATAGGCTGCTCCGTAAAGTCCTATTGTCACGTGGCAGGCCAACAGGCTTTACCACCAAAATAATGCTGCAAATATACAAAAATAATCTTAATAAACAGATATAATCTTTAAGAAATTTGCTGGTTTGGTGTTTTTTTCTTATGATTTCGGTCGATCTTGCAGAAATCTTTTACAACTGTTGTATGTACTGGAGTTAGTTTGGCAAAAATACACAAATGGTCACGGCTTCACTTTCTTGTATAAGGAATGTAAATCATGGTTTGAAACTGTACACACTCGGAGTACAAACGAAAACACCATATGCTTGTGTCGGAAAGGTATATATAAGCTGATGGTAGAGTCGTCATCAACAACAATAAGAATTAGAGAACTATCTTTCTCCATTCATGGACGCCTGGCAAGGTGGTGCAATGGAGCAGTTGGCAGGACAGATTGCAAGCGCAAAGATTCCGCAGTCACGAATGATTTCACCACAATTCTACTGGGTGATGTCCGCAAGCGAGTTTACACTCGACATCAACAATCCCGAAGAACCGAAGATTCTATGTGTCGGCAACAACCCCGACCGTCAGAATATTTATGGTGCGGCACTTGGTTTGTACAACAGCCGCATCGTGAAACTCATCAACAAGAAGGGACTGCTCAAATCATCCGTTATTATTGACGAGTTGCCGACCATCTATTTCAAAGGCTTGGATAATCTGATTGCTACGGCACGAAGCAACAAGGTTGCCGTCTGCTTGGTCTTCCAGGACTTCTCGCAATTGGTCCGTGATTATGGAGACAAGGAGGCAAAGGTGGTTATCTATACGGTAGGTAACATCTTCAGCGGTCAGGTCGTTGGCGAGACCGCTAAGACTTTATCCGAGCGTTTTGGAAAAGTACTCCAAAAGCGCCAGTCTATTTCCATCAACCGTCAGGATGTTTCTACATCCATCAATACCCAAATGGACAGTCTCATTCCGCCGAGCAAGATTAGCGGACTCATCCAAGGAATGTTTGTCGGCTCTGTTTCCGATAACTTCAACGAGCGTATCGAGCAGAAGATATTCCATGCCGAGATAGTAGTTGATACCGAAAAGGTGAAACGGGAGGAAAGTCGTTATCAGAAACTCCCCATCATCAACGATTTCTTGGATGCGGATGGTATCGACTGCATGAAGCAGACCATACAGGACAACTACAACCAAATCAAGGAGGATGTCAAGCAGATAGTCAAGGATGAGCTGGGGCGTATCGCCAACGATGAGGACTTGAAGCACTTGATACAGAAGGCATAAATGCGCTTTTCACAGTTGAATATAAATAGGTTTGTCCTATTGCTTTTTTCCGCGAGTGCCAAGAATAATAGTTAAAAATGATTATAATATGGCTAATAATTAGTTATCAATTTTGATAATTAAAATATTTATCGTAACTTTGCACACAAATAAAAATAACATGGCTGAATAATATATGAACATAACAAGTGAAGACGAGGCTTTGTTGGAACTGTTCGAAAATGGAAAGACATCTGACAAGAAGTATAAAAGACTTCCTATAGCCGCAATCAAGGGTTATGTT
>QSCI01000218.1:0-1694 GCA_003463005.1 Segatella copri
GTGTCGCACAACTGCACATGATGGCGGATTTTCTCCTTGTCGAATGCATCCTCGTTCATGCTGAAGTTGAGCAGGGCAACGGTATAGATATGATTGAGCTTGAAATCCCACTCATTCCCCTTGGGCGCCTGTTCTCGGATAGGGAAGGTGGAGTAGAAGAGGGCGCGATCCTTGAAATACGTCTGGTACGCATTCTGCATTTCTACGATGAACTTCTCGCCATTTTCTCCTTCACAATACACGTCAAAGATGGCTTTGCGGTCGGTATAGACATCTCCTACATGCTCCGGGTTCAGATACGATACGTCCTTTACAACCTGTCTGCCATTAAACAAGCTGTTGAGGAAGCAAATGAGCAAATCCTTGTTCATTGCTGTTCCGAAAATTCGCTTGAAACCGAAGTCGGTCAACAAGCTGATATATCTTTCTTCTACCTGCTTCATAATCATCTGTTTTAAATATCCATGCCGCAAAGTTACGACTTTATTTTCAAACCCGCAAGAGATTTCAGTGAAAAGTTTATGAAAAAGTAAGAGAATGTTGAGTGTTGAATGTTGAATGGTGAGTGTTGAGTGTTGAGTGTTGAATGTTGAATGTTGAGTGTTGAATGAAAGAAATATGACGACAAAGAAAAAGGGCGCATCCAATCCGGATGCGCCCTAACTTGTTAAATAAATTCGGAGGGTTTCTGCTCTTGAAAAACCCTCTTAATGGAAGAGAATCAGGAAGCATCCAGGAGGTACTGGAGCTTCGTGGCATCAAAACACGGACAGGCTTTCTGAACGCCAGGCAAATCGCGATGCCCCAGGATGGTACGGATGCCCGGAAAACGGTGGTGAAGTTCCTGAATCAGATGCTTCATCGACTCCTTCTGCTCAGGAGTGCGGGTGTCGCTGATGCAGCCCGATGGCGAAAGACCACCCTCGTAACAGATGCCTATGCTGTGCGCATTGTAACCGATGGCATGAGAACCCATACGCTCTACTGGGCGACAGGCATGAACCACTCCATCCAGCGTGATGTAGAAATGGTAGCCGATGCCAGTCCAGCCGTTGTTATGAACATGGTCGTAGCGCAGCATCTTCATCGTATAACGGTGATCGCAGCGGCTGCCGCTGCAATGCACCACTATCATATCGATGTCTCTCATAGGCATCACTCTAAAGTCCACCTGCCGAAACGCCCAACGCCCCGAGGAGAGCTGTCAGTACGGTTACTGCAAACTTGAGAATCTCATTCCATTTCTGCTTGTTCTTTTCTGTCATAATCTATTCTGTTTTAAAAGGTTAATTATTCTAATCCGTCTCCAGTGTCACCATTGCCAGTGCTGCCAGTGCCGCCGGTCTGTTCGCCAGAGGTGTTGCCACCCGTGGTTTCGCCGCCAGAAGGAGCATTGTCCTTGGCAGGCTTTTTCTTAGCCTCCTCGATGTCGAGAGTCTTGGCACCCTCCTTCTCAGCCTTGAGGGCAGCCTTCTGTACGGCACGTGATGCAACCTGCTCAAACTCCATGCCTACGAAGATGTTGGCAAGATCGCTGCCCGGGATAAACTGGATGTTCACACCCTTGATGTTGATGTCGCTCTTAAATTCGGCTGCGGTTGCCGCACCCTCACTGGTAAGCTGGAGGCGGAACTTGCCCAACTCGCCGAAATCAATCTGGTTGCCTCGCTGCAACTCGATGATCATGTTCTCCT
>QSCI01000219.1:0-1689 GCA_003463005.1 Segatella copri
TGCCTCTGCCGCGCAGGGAGAGACCAGTGAGAGAGAACGGACTGTTACTACGGAGAAGAATTGTGATATAGGCTGCTCCGTAAAGTCCTATTGTCACGTGGCAGGCCAATAGGCTTTACCACCAAAATAATGCTGCAAATATACAAAAATAATCTTAATAAACAGATATAATCTTTAAGAAATTTGCTGGTTTGGCGTTTTTTTCTTATGATTTCGGTCAATTTTGCAGAAATCTTTTACATCTGTTGTATGTACTGGAGTTAGTTTGGCAAAAATACACAAATGGTCACGGCTTCACTTTCTTATGTTAGAATGTGAATCATGGTTTGAAACTGTACACACTCGGGGTACAAATGAAAACACTATATGCTTGTGTCGGAAAGGTATATATGAGCTGATGGTAGAGTCGTCATCAACAACAATGGCCCTGATTTGATAAACTCAGCAGGAATACTTGCTATTCATCTTTTTATGATGGGGTTATGTTTGCAAATTTGAGATTTCATGTAAAAAACAGGGGTATCTTATTATGATAAAAACATCAAGATACCCTATATATAATTAGGTGTCATAACCGACAGACGGAGCGTGCTTGTTTTCCAACTATGCTTTGTTCTGTTTCTATATTCTTTGTTTCGTGTTTTTCAGCAGTATCTTGCTCCTGTGGTGGTGCCAATTCCAACTGTATTTTTCTATCCAACGCCGCCAGTTCCGCTTTAAGACCTTTCAGTTCTTCCTCTTTCTTCCAAGTCTTGCCAGCTATCTCTTCCAGTTGCGGTATTTCCTTTTCCAAAGCCTTGCATCTTGAATCATACTGCTCAATGTAGCTTGGTATCTTCTGTAAGGCATTCAGAAAGTTGTTTGCCGCTGCTATCGGGTCCGACTTGGCAATGTGACCGTAGTTGTACTGGTACTTGTAATTGCCCTCGACAAAAAAGCGGTTGTCAACAAATGGAAGACCATTCTCGAAACTTGTCTCGCTGACAATCTTGACAGGGAATCCGTAGATTTCTCCAATCCTCTTGTATTGTCCGCCAGTTGTCTCTTTCTCCGCCAACATTTGCAGATGCTTTCCTATAACCTCCAAGTTCGTGGACTCCACACCATCGAGAGTGATGAGGTTGAGGATGTTGCCATCCTTGTCTTTCTTGGCTTTGCCCATAAACTTGCCGTAGTCCTCGGTCATTCCCTTGAGAGAGGCTTTGCTGTTGCCCAGCTCTGCCGTCTTTGACTGCAATTTTGTTTCTGAGTCACGCTTGCCCTTGTTAAACGATTTGCGCTCACCCGCCAGAGAAGCAATCTTCTTCTCCAGCTTCGCCTTGTCAAGCAAGTCGGTATTTCCGGAGAGAATAGCCATATACTCGGAAAAATTCATGCCCGATTTCTCGTCCATCGCTCCCTCGTCAATGGTTCTCGCCCCCAAGGCTCCGCTTTTCAACTGCGAGATAAAAGTCTGCTTGCAGTGCAGGAGGTTGAACTTGTAAGAGTCAAGCGACTTTTCCACCGCATAGATGATGACATCCACCTTGTTGTCGGCATAGATTTTGGCAATCTCGTTGCCGGCACGCACACCTCGACCGTCACGCTGTGCCAAGTCTGACGGTCGATCGGGTAGGTCAAGGGCATTGCTGCCCTCTTCCCCCCTAAGAACCGTACATGAGAGTTTCCCCTCATACGGCTCAAGCTTTT
>QSCI01000022.1:0-45195 GCA_003463005.1 Segatella copri
ATTCCACCTCGCAGTGGACACCCTTGCTATTGGCTATACAATTCCCGCTATTAGGGCTTGTTAGGGACTTGCACCCATTAGAATAAGCTCATGCCGAGCATACTAAAAAAAATGGTGTTTCATTCCTCAAAATGAAACACCATTGACCTAAATTTTATGCTGATAATCGAATTTCGCAATTAGTTGCTATAAGCACTCTCACCATGCTCGTAGATGTCGAGACCTTCCTCTTCTACTCGCTTGTCAACACGTACACCTACACTCTTATCTACTACCTTGAAGATAATGTAGGTAACTACAACGCTGTAGATGATGCTTACCACGGTGGCTACAACCTGAACCCAAAGCTGATGCCAGTCGCCATAGAGGGCACCCTGTACACCTTCGGCTCCTGTTACATACTGAGTGGCGAAGACACCGGTAAGGATAGATCCCAGAATACCACCCATACCATGAACACCAAAGGCATCGAGAGCATCATCATACTTGAACTTCTCCTTTACTACCGCTACCATGAAGAAGCAGACGATGGTGGAAATGATACCGATGCAGAAAGCTCCGAAAATATCGGTACTGCCGGCTGCTGGAGTGATGGCTACCAGTCCGGCAACAGCACCGGTACAAGCACCTACCGTAGTTGGCTTCTTGTTCACAATCCAGTCGATGAGCATCCAGGTAGTGGCTGCCGCTGCTGTTGCGATATGGGTTACGAGGAAGGCATTGGCTGCCAGACCATCAGCTGCCAATCCGCTACCGGCATTGAAACCGAACCATCCCAACCAGAGGAATGACATACCCATGAACACGAAGGTGATGTTGTGAGGTGTGATAGGATGACCCGCACGGTAATCATCTCGCTTGCCTACACAGAGTGCCATGACCAGAGCGGCTACACCGGCATTGATATGAACCACGGTACCACCCGCAAAGTCGATGGCTCCCATCTCCTGCAGGAAACCGCCACCCCATACCCAGTGGGCCATTGGAAGATAAGCGATGATAACCCAGAGGATGGTGAAAAGCACATATCCGCTGAACTTCACGCGCTCGGCAAAAGCACCGAGAATCAAGGCTGGAGTAATCAGGGCGAACATGCACTGGAACATTGCAAAGGTGAGCTCCGGAATGCCTGTAGGCATGATGGCATCCAAGCCGATGCCGTGAAGAAAACATTTATCGAAACCACCGATGACGCAAGCCAGAGGATTGCCCGAATCGGCATATTCTGTAGAGAAAGCCCAGGAATAACCGAAGGCTACCCATATCAGACTGACTACTGCCACGATGAAAACCGTCTGCATCAGGATGCTGAGGATATTCTTCTGGCGCACCAAACCACCATAAAAAAGTGCTATACCCGGGATTGACATCAAAAGCACCAAGATGGTGGCCATGATCATCCACGCTGTGTTACCCGTATCAAGTGTAGTTAATAATAAACTGCTCATACTTATATCTTATAGTTAAATTAGAATACTAAATAATATTTATTAAAGATAAGTAAGAATGCCTAATTCAACATTCAACACTTAACATTCAACATTTTAAATTATTCCTCTTTCTCTGCGTTATACAATGCGATGTCGCCACGTTCGCCGGTTCTGATTCTAACGGTATCGAGTACAGGAATCACGAAGATTCTGCCGTCTCCTACTTCACCGGTCTGTGCAGCGCCCTGGATGGCGGCGATGGTAGGCTCCACATTCTTGTCACGAACCACGATGTTCAGGAGCACACGTTCGATGCTGCTGGTATCATACATCACACCACGGTAAATGCGAGCCTGGCGCATTTTACCCTCACCTCTTACATTATAATAAGAGAACCACTCGATGTCTGCTGCTAAAAGCGCCTTCTTGACATCCTCGAATCTAGACTTGCGGATAATTGCCTCAATCTTCTTCATAATCCTTTAATAATTAATAATGTGTTAATACTTCTATTGATTGTCTCTTTTCGAAAACGGACCTTCATTGGTTGCTATTCAAATCAAGTCTTTCTTTTACATTATGTTCGTTTTCGGCTGCAAAATTAATACATTTTGTCAGCATTTTAAAGAAAATACAAGCATTTCGTTTCTGCTTTTTATCGAATATTTTAAATTTATCGAGGCTTATCATATTCTCCTTACAATTTGTAAGGCAGAAAGCATTTTTATAACACAAATTGTAAGATAGCGAAAAATAATCAAGATTTCTGCATTTATTTTCTTGCATATTTCAACAAATCGTCGTACCTTTGCAACCGAAATCAAACAAATAGTCATCGAAATATTCGAAAGACTAGCAAAAAGTCAAATCTCAAAAGAGATAAGACATGAGAGATAAAAGAAGAGTATTCAAACATAAAGAACAACGCAGATGAAAGAAACAGTTCATTTTACAAAGATGCAGGGAGCGGGTAACGATTATATATATGTAGATACCCAACAATACGACATCCCTGACCCAGAGAAGGCTGCCATTGCCTGGAGTGCTTACCACACAGGCATAGGAAGCGACGGACTGGTTCTCATCGGAAAGCCGCAAGACAGCAGAAGAGCAGATTATTCGATGCGTATCTTCAACGCCGATGGTTCAGAAGCGATGATGTGCGGCAATGCAAGCCGATGCATCGGTAAGTATCTTTACGAAAAAGGATTGACCCGAAAGGACACCATCCGACTGGAAACACTTTCGGGTATCAAGATATTGAAACTTCATCTTCAGGATAATAAAGAAGTTGTGGAATCGGTAACAGTAGACATGCTGGAACCCAAACTTGAAAATCCCGAGCAATTCATAGGCCCTTCGGTGCTCGAAGTTGACGGCAGAAAATTTGAAGGCACCTATGTTTGCATGGGTAATCCGCATTTCGTTACCTTCGTGGATGACATCGACACCATCGACATCGCCCACTATGGTAAAATCCTGGAAAGAGACAAGGCATTTCCCCAGAGATGCAACATAGAATTTGCACAAGTAACTGACACAGACGCCATAAGGACACGAGTTTGGGAAAGGGGAAGCGGAATAACAATGGCTTGCGGAACAGGAGCCTGTGCCACAGCCGTAGCCGCAGCCCTTACCAAGCGTACTGGCAGAAAAAGCAGTATCGTGATGGATGGCGGAACGCTACAGATAGAATATAGCGAGGCTGATGATCATGTTTACATGACAGGGCCTGCAGCCTTCGCCTTTGAAGGAGAAATTGAATTATAAATAAGAGCAAACTTAAATAACAAATGGTCGATAATGACCACAAATAAAAGGAGAAACAAAATATGGCATTAGTTAATGAACATTTCCTGAAGTTGGCCAACAACTACTTGTTTGCCGACATCGCAAAGAAGGTGAACGCCTACAAGATTGCACATCCAAAGCAGCGTGTAATCAGTCTGGGCATCGGTGATGTAACCCAGCCTCTCTGCCCTGCCGTCATCAAGGCGATGCACAAGGCTGTAGACGAGATGGCTGAGCAGGCTTCTTTCAGAGGCTATGGTCCGGAGCGAGGCTACGACTTCCTCCGCGAGGCTATCATCAAGAACGACTTTCTGCCACGTGGCATTCATCTCGACGCCAACGAGGTATTCGTAAACGATGGAGCCAAGAGCGATACGGGAAATATCCAGGAGATTTTGAGATGGGATAACAACATCGGTGTTACCGACCCAATTTATCCGGTTTATATAGACTCTAACGTGATGATAGGTAGAGCGGGAATCTTCGAGAACGGCAAGTGGAGCAATGTAACCTACATGCCTTGCGATGAGAGCGATGACTTCATCCCTCAGATTCCAGACCACCGTGTGGACATGATTTATCTCTGTTATCCAAACAACCCTACGGGTACGGTCATCTCGAAAGAAGAACTCAGAAAATGGGTAAACTATGCTATCAAGAACGAGAGCATCATCCTCTATGATGCAGCCTACGAGGCATATATCACCGACCCATCAATTCCTCATTCTATCTACGAGATTCGTGGAGCCAGAAAGGTAGCGATAGAATTCCACAGTTATTCAAAGACTGCCGGATTCACCGGTGTGCGTTGTGGTTACACCATCGTTCCTAAGGAGTTGAAGGCAAAGACATTGGCAGGTGAGGAAGTGGCATTGAATCCTATCTGGGACCGCCGCCAGTGCACCAAGTTTAATGGTACAAGCTATATCAGCCAGCGTGCTGCCGAAGCCATCTACACCCCTGAGGGTAAGGAACAGGTGAAGGCAACCATCAACTACTATATGGAGAATGCCCACTTCATGAGAGCAGAACTCCAGAAACTCGGCTTGAGAGTATATGGCGGCGAGAATGCACCTTATCTCTGGGTGAAGACGCCAAACAATACACCTAGCTGGAAATTCTTCGAAGAGATGCTTTATGGTGCCAGCGTAGTCTGCACTCCAGGTGTCGGCTTCGGTCCATCGGGCGAAGGCTACATCCGACTCACCGCCTTCGGCGAGCATGAGGACTGTAAGGAAGCCATGGAGAGAATTGCCAAATGGCTGGGAAAATAAACATTCCAACAGAATATAAAAACATTGAAAATCAGAAATTTTAAATTATATAAGGTATGAGCAACTTAAGATTTGAAGCTGTTTCAGAGGCTTCCAAGAGAAAGCCTGTTGAGGTAACCGCTCCTAGCGAGCGACCAAGTGAATTCTTCGGAAAGAAGGTATTCAACCGACAGAAGATGTACAAGTATCTCCCTGCAGATGTCTATGAGAAACTGGTAGACGTCATCGACAACGGAGCACGTCTCGACCGTAACATCGCCAACGCCGTAGCCAAAGGCATCAAGCAGTGGGCTGACGAGAATGGCGTAACCCACTACACTCACTGGTTCCAGCCATTGACAGAAGGTACTGCCGAGAAGCACGATGCCTTCATCGAGCATGATGGCAAGGGTGGTATGATCGAGGAATTTTCAGGCAAGTTGCTCGTTCAGCAGGAGCCTGATGCATCATCTTTCCCATCTGGCGGTATCCGCTCTACCTTCGAGGCTCGCGGTTATTCTGCATGGGATCCAACATCTCCTGTATTTATCATCGACGATACACTCTGTATCCCTACCGTCTTCATCTCTTATACAGGTGAGGCACTCGACTATAAAGCTCCATTGCTCCGTTCATTGCACGCTGTAAACGTAGCAGCTACAGAGGTTTGCCACTACTTCAACCCTGATGTCAAGAAAGTTATTTCCAATCTCGGTTGGGAGCAGGAGTACTTCCTGGTAGATGAGAGTTTGTATGCTGCACGTCCTGACCTGATGCTGACAGGCCGCACCCTGATGGGTCACGATTCTGCCAAGAACCAGCAGATGGACGACCACTACTTCGGCGCCATTCCTGAGCGTGTTCAGGCATTCATGAAGGATTTGGAAATCCAGGCTCTTGAACTCGGTATTCCTTGCAAGACCCGTCACAACGAGGTAGCACCAAACCAGTTTGAGTTGGCACCTATCTTCGAGGAGACCAACCTTGCCGTTGACCACAACATGCTCCTGATGAGCTTGATGAAGAAGGTAGCTCGCCATCACGGTTTCCGCGTACTTCTTCATGAGAAGCCATTCGCAGGCATCAATGGTTCCGGTAAGCACAACAACTGGAGTCTCGCTACAGATACAGGCATTCTGCTTCATGGTCCTGGCAAGACACCAGAGGATAACCTCCGTTTCGTAGTCTTCATCACAGAGACTTTGATGGGTGTATACAAGCACAACGGTTTGCTCAAGGCATCTATCATGAGTGCAACCAATGCGCATCGTCTGGGCGCCAACGAAGCACCTCCAGCAATCATCTCTTCATTCCTCGGCAAGCAGTTGACCGACCTTCTCGAGCACATTGAGAAAGCCGACAAGAAGGATCTCTTCACCGTAGCTGGCAAGCAGGGCATGAAGTTGGATATCCCTGAGATACCAGAGTTGATGATTGATAACACCGACCGTAACCGTACATCTCCATTCGCCTTCACCGGTAACCGTTTCGAGTTCCGTGCCGTAGGTTCTGAGGCTAACTGTGCATCAGCAATGATCGTATTGAACACAGCTGTAGCCGAGGCTTTGACCGACTTCAAGAAGCGTGTGGATGAGTTGATTGCCAAGGGTGAGGACAAGACATCTGCCATCATCGATATCGTTCGTCAGGATTTGAAGACCTGCAAGCCAATCCGTTTCGACGGCAATGGTTACTCAGATGAGTGGGTAGAGGAAGCTGCCAAGCGTGGTCTGGACTGCGAGAAGAGCTGTCCTAAGATTTTCGAGCGTTATCTCGACCCTGCCACTATCAAGATGTTCGAGGATATGGGCGTCATGAAGAAGAACGAGTTGGAAGCCCGTAACGAGGTGAAATGGGAGACCTACACCAAGAAGATTCAGATTGAGGCTCGTGTAATGGGCGACTTGAGCATGAACCACATCATCCCAGTGGCTACTCACTATCAGAGCCAGTTGGCTAAGAATGTGGAGAACATGATTGACATCTTCGGTGACGAGGAAGGCAAGAAGTTGACAGCCCGCAACATCAATATCATCAAGAAGATTGCCGAGCGCACTCAGATCATCGAGACAGGTGTTGAGGAGTTGGTAAATGCCCGCAAGGTTGCCAACAAGATTGAGAATGAGCACGATAAGGCGATAGCTTATCATGACACGGTAGCTCCAAAGATGGAGGAAATCCGTTATCAGATTGACAAGTTGGAGTTGACTGTAGCCGATGAGCTCTGGACCTTGCCTAAGTATCGTGAACTCCTGTTCATCCGCTAATCAGCAATGTCTTCCAACATAAGACATATTTCTGACAGATAAAAAACACAAAGCTCTAACAAGAGCTACTCTTCATCAGATATAACAATTGAACGATCAATCTATTTCTTTTATTGGTTGTTTAAGTTTGCGCGGAGTGTGGTTGTGAAATCACGCTCCGCTTTTTTGTATATCTAAACCAGGCTACCTAGAATGCAATAATCGTTGCAGAATAAATATTTGCATTTATGCTTGGCTAATTCAGATTTTCTTCGTACCTTAGCAGCGCAAAACGTAAAGTGCGTAAGAATATGGCAAAAATAGTTAATAAATATCCTGTAGGAATTCAGACCTTTGAAGATATCCGCGAGAAAGGTTATCTCTATATAGATAAGACCAAATACATCGTGGATTTTAGAGAAAAAGGGATGAAATATGTTTTTCTGAGTCGCCCAAGACGATTCGGCAAATCGCTCTTTGCCTCTACCCTCCAAGCCTATTTCGAGGGAAGAAAGGAACTTTTCGAAGGATTAACCATTGCTGATTATGAAAAGGATTGGGTGAAGCATCCTGTATTTCATTTCGACTTGAGCGGTGCCAAGCACATGACCATAGAGCAGTTGGAAAGATATCTGGCTGATATGCTTGAAGAGCAGGAGACCATCTGGGGCTACAAGACTCATCAGGTGGATGCAAACCTCCGCCTAAAAGACCTAGTGAAGAAAGCTTACGAGAAGACGGGCGAAAAGGCGGTTGTCATCATTGATGAATATGATGCCCCTTTGCTGGACGTAGTGCATGAAAAAGAGAACCTGCAGCCGCTTCGTCGCATCATGCAGAACTTCTACAGTCCTCTGAAGATGCTCGACCCATATCTGGAGTTCACTTTCATCACGGGTATCACCAAGTTCTCGCAGCTCAGCATTTTCAGCGAACTCAACAACCTCGACAATATCAGTCTGTTCGACCAGTATTCAGCCATCTGCGGCATCAGCAAGACAGAACTTACCACGAAGATGAAACCGGACATTGAAGCTATGGGTGAAGCACTGAATATGACGTATGAGGAGTGCCTGAAAGAGCTGACGCAATTCTATGATGGTTATCATTTCAGTGAGAAATCAGAAGATATCTTTAATCCTTTCAGTCTGGTAAAGGCACTGAATGCAGGAAAGATTGCTCCTTACTGGTTTGGTTCCGGCACGCCGTCCTTCCTCTTGAAACTCTTGGATAAGTATCATGTCAATCTTTCTACTTTAGAGAGTCAAGAGACAGTATTGAGTTCCTTCGACCAATCTACAGAAGAAATGACAGATGCCTTGCCATTGCTTTACCAGAGTGGCTATCTGACCATCAAGAAATATGAGCCGATGTTTCAGGAATATACGCTAGGCATCCCAAACAAGGAGGTACGCGACGGACTGCTCAATTCATTGATTCCCCATTATGTGAATCCTCGCCGTTCTGACAACAATGCCTTCCTTTTGGGGTTCTGCAAGGCGGTTTACCGGAATGATATCGAGGCGGCACTGGAGCACATGCGCACCTATATGGCAACGATACCATACGATTTGGAAAATCACAGCGAGAAGCATTATCAGACTATCTTCTATCTGATGTTCAGTTTCCTCAACATCTATATCCGTACGGAAGTGAAGAGCGCCATTGGCAGGCTGATGCTGTAATGCACATGCCAGATACGATATACGTCTTCGAACTGAAGGTAGATAAGAGTGCAGAAGAAGCTTTGGCTCAGATAGACGAAAAAGGCTACATGTTGCCTTATCATTCTGAAGGTAAGCGACTGGTTAAAATCGGTATCAGCTTCGACAGTACCCAGAGAACTATCAGAGATTGGAAAATCAAGGAAGAATAAAGAGTGCGTACCACATTACTACTGTCGCCGAGGAGGGCTGAAGCTGAACATTAACGTTTCACTCTTTTTATAAGCAGCGCATACTAAAGAATATAAAGAAATATGTATCAATGGGTTATATAGGATTTAAAACATCCATAAAACGCTATTTTTACCCCATTTTCAGTGTTCAGAGTTCAGTATTCAGCCTGATGTTCAACCTCATAAGACATAAAGTAAACAAGTACTTTCAATCTTAAGTTACCGAATGGTGAACACTTGCCCAAAGTATTCACCTTTTCGGCTTCGGGGTGAACCCTAGTAAAAAGAACTTTGTATATACAGCGCATGCTAGAAATATAAGAGTCTAGATTATAATGGGTTATGGGGTATATTTAACACATTATTAACGCTAAAGGTTGGCATCGGGGTTCACCCTTCACCGACTTCATTGCCAAGTGTTCACCCTCACTCTTATTTAGAGAACGTTGCGAACAACAGCAAGCCCCAGCAGAATACCGCCCCCGACCTGCCCTTCTAGGGGTGGGTAGGGTAAGTCTGGCGTAAACAAGATAGTTACGATAGCTAAGTATCATGGTTACGATGGCTAAGTATCATGGTTACGATGGCTAAATATCATACTTATGGAGCATAACCCTATCAGTGATAATCGGTGAGTATAGGTGAGCAACGATGAGCATCGGTGAGTTGGGAATGAGAAATGTTGTATCTTTGCATTGTGATTCAGAAAGAGTCTCTCACAGATTTGCACAGATACTCTCGTTGCAAGCAACGGTCTTATACACATCAAGTCTCACAGTAAAGAAAATCTGTGAAAATCTGTGTTATCTGTGGGAAAATTAAACATTCAACATTAATCATTAATAAAAATGAAAAAGGAAACAATTCAGAAAATAATCAATTTCGTCATCACCGTCCTCACTGCCGTCCTCTGCTCCTTCTGTGTGCAGAGCTGCAAGTGATAGCGTTTGAACACGAATTACACGAATCGAACGAATCAATCTGTTCAATGGCCATTTTCGTGTCATTCCTGCCGACACTCGCACTCCAGCCCAGAAGGAATCTCTGGAAGACCTCCTCTACAGTCTCGTCCTCGACTATCCCGATGCCGAGATTCTAGGCCATCGTGACCTCCCCTGGGTTCGCAAGAGCTGTCTTTGCTTCGATGTCAAGGAATGGCTGAAGGAAATCGACTTCCATCTCTAGATAATGCTCCTCACCAGATTCTGACTATACACATTTCTCCATCAACACAAAGGTGATGAAACCCAGGAGAAGGGCGTAGGTGGCTTGCTTCTGAAAACCGTGTGCATGAGTTTCGGGAATCATCTCGTCGCTCGTTACATAAAGCATGGCACCACCGGCAAAACCCAGCATCACGGGGAGGAAGGTGGAAGAGGCTGAACCCAAACCGAAACCTAACAGGATGCCTGCCACTTCGAGTAGGGCGATGAAGATGGAGATGAAGAAGGTGCGGACTGCTGTAACGCCTGCCAGCATCAAGGGAGCGATGATGACCATTCCCTCGGGGATGTTCTGCAGGGCGATAC
Source organism: Segatella copri (assembly GCA_003463005.1). Taxonomy (GTDB): domain Bacteria; phylum Bacteroidota; class Bacteroidia; order Bacteroidales; family Bacteroidaceae; genus Prevotella; species Prevotella copri_I. The sequence continues at coordinate 10,147 of QSCI01000022.1, forward strand.
CGAAGGATACCCCCCACTCCGTTGCTCCCTCTGCCGAACAGACACTCACTCCTGCTGCCATGCCCTCGGGCAGTTTGTGCAGGGCGATTGCCATCACGAAGAGCATCACATGCTGAGTCGGGCATTGTTGCGATGCTCCTCGGGGTCGAGTCCCGTGATGTGATGAAGATGGGGAGTTACCAGATCTAGCACATTCAGAAACAAGGCTCCTGCCATTACGCCGATTACTACCAGCCACCAAAGACTGGTCTGTTCGAAGGCTGGCACTATCAGTCCCAACGTGGAAGCTGCCAGCATGATTCCGGCACAATATCCCAATACGGCGTCGTTCCATTTGTGAGGCAACTCCTTGACGAAGAATCCCAAAATGGCACCTATAATCGTGGCACCGCAAAGTCCGGCAGCACTAATCAATACGTTTGTCATAATCAATATAATATATCGAAGTTATCCAGTTAAACACATGAAGATGCAGATACATCATAGAAGAAAAAAAGCATGGACAACCCTCACAGTCATCCATGCCCATCTATTTCGTATCTGATCTATTCAGTTATTACTAATTATGTTTTGTTATGGTGAAATTGGTGTTTTCCAATTTCATATCATCATTTCTATTTCAACTTCTTATAACCATAAGCTGCGTTATTGCCCAACTGCTCTTCGATGCGGATAAGCTGGTTGTACTTAGCCATACGGTCGGTACGGCTCATAGAACCCGTCTTAATCTGACCAGAGTTTGTTGCTACGGCAATATCAGCAATTGTTGTATCCTCGGTTTCACCAGAACGATGGGAAGTAACGGTGGTGTAACCATGACGGTGAGCCATCTCGATAGCATCCAGAGTCTCGGTAAGAGAACCAATCTGGTTCACCTTGATAAGGATAGAGTTGGCAGCACCCATCTTGATGCCCTTCTCCAGGAACTTCACGTTGGTAACAAAGAGGTCGTCACCTACCAACTGGCAACGATCGCCGATGGCAGCAGTCAACTTTACCCAGTTGTCCCAATCGTTCTCGTCAAGGCCATCCTCGATTGAATCGATAGGATATTTGGTAATCAGTTCTTCCAGGAACTTGATCTGCTCAGCAGCAGTCAGTTTTTTACCATTAGGATCCTTCTTCTTACCATCCTTCAACTGGCGATAATCGTAGAACCACTCACCATTCTCCTGAACGGCAAACTCGCTGGCAGCACAGTCCATGGCAATCTTCACATCCTTTCCTGGCTCATAACCGGCATCCTTGATAGCCTGGCAGATGCTGTCGAGCGCATCCTCTATACCATCGAGTGCAGGAGCAAAACCGCCCTCATCACCTACGGCAGTAGAAAGACCGCGGCTCTTCAGGAGCTTAGCCAAGGCATGGAACACCTCAGCACCCATACGGATAGCCTCCTTCTCGGAAGGAGCACCCACAGGACGGATCATAAATTCCTGAAAGGCGATAGGCGCATCAGAGTGAGCACCACCATTGATGATGTTCATCATAGGAACAGGAAGAGTGTAAGTATTGCAACCGCCGATATAGCGATACAATGGGATGTGGAGATACTCAGCAGCAGCATGAGCCACAGCCAAAGAAACACCGAGGATGGCATTGGCACCCAGATTAGACTTGGTCTTGGTACCGTCGAGTTCCAACATCTTATAATCGATGGCACGCTGCTCCAAGGCAGAGAAGCCAACCAAAGCAGGAGCAATTACCTGATTCACGTTTTCTACTGCCTTCAAGACGCCCTTGCCGCCATAGCGGTTCTTGTCGCCATCACGAAGTTCCAGCGCCTCGTTCTCACCAGTAGATGCACCAGAAGGAACCGATGCACGACCAACGACACCTGACTTCAAAGAAACTTCAACCTCTACTGTAGGATTGCCACGAGAATCCAAGATTTCTCTTGCATGAACATTTTCGATAATCATAATACTATAATACTTTTAATTACGTTAAACATTTTTTCCGAGTGCAAATTTAGGTATTATCTGACAAATCTCCAAATTTCGGGCATCATCAAAAGTAGGTATTCGCCCGAAAATACCTACATATAGGTAAGGAGAGGCATGGAAATTTGAGATGCTACCAAATTGTCATTTTATTTTAATTTTATCAATCAGTCCTTCGAAATCCTCCTTTTGCATAGCACCCATCTGCACAGATGGTTTGCCTTTCACGGGGATGAAGAGGAAGGTAGGGATGCTGCTGATACCGAAAACAGAAGCAAGTTCGGACTCCTGGTCGATATCCACCTTATAGAAATCTATCTTGCCGGCATATTTCCCGGCGAGAGATTCCACTACGGGAGCCATCATCTTGCAAGGACCACACCAGGTGGTATAGAAATCGATGACGGCAGGACGGGAACCGGCGAATACCCATTCATCCGGATGAGCCTCGTAATCCATAATCTTTTTTCTGAAATCAGATGTGGTGAGATATTGCACCTTGCAGTTTCAGTTTTCTCAGACTTCTCTTCAGCCGTTTGAGAAGAAACAGCAGGTGCTTTCCTGTTCTGTGAACAAGAAACAAGAAATGGTAGAAATAAAACAACTGCTAATATAATTTTCTTCATAGTTTTTCATTGTTTTAATTTGAGAAGGTATGCCATTAGTCTATAACACACCCTCTTATTACAATTAATCACTAATAAATAATCATTACTCCTAATCCTTCAAAGAATAAGTAACGGTAGTAACAACCCTTACCTTTTTAATATATGGGGTATTGGAATCGCGGTCTTCGATAGAGAACTGGCCCTGGTCGGCATTCATAATCTTGTCTATCTTACTCTTGCTGTTCTCAGCAAACTGGGCAGCAGTCTGCTCAGCATTTTCTATCGCCTCCTGCATCATCTTAGGTTTCATCTGACGGAAGGCAACATACTCATACTTCACCGGATTCTCGTAACCACCATCCACAATGGCAACCCCCTTCTGAAGCAGATTACCCTGACGGGCAATGATACTGCGAACCAGTTTCACATTCTTGGATGTAACCGTGATGATGGAAGTAATGTTATAACGATAGCCCTGTCGGTTCTCGCCATACCGTTCAGCATTGAGGTCGATGACCACAGGCGCATTCACATTGATTTCATTAGCCTTAACACCATTCTCCACCAGGAAGTTTCTGATGGTTCTCGTAGTGGCATTGATTTTTTGATAGAGTTCAGGCAGGTCGTTGCCTATTTCCTTGGAAACGATAGGCCACGTCACCTTATCAGCCTCCACCTCCTTTTCGGCAAGGCCTTTCACAACAACCTTTCGATCTTTACTAATCACACTTTCAAGTCCCGACTTGATACAAAATCCAAGCACAATGATGCCGATGGTTAAAATCACGGCTTGCTTAATACCAGAATTGATGTTCATAATTAGTCCTCCATTATTAAGTTGTTAAAATTGAGTTTCCTTTCTATCTCAGATTGAGTTGCAATTTGAGTTTTCAAAGATACAATAAAAATATAGAAAAACGACACTTTATAATGATAAAATATGCTAAAACTGCCCATATCAACCCATAAGCACCATTTTTTCTGCCCAAAAGCTTGCATATATTACCAAAAAAAACTACCTTTGCCCAAAAACAATAAAATGGATTACAACATGATTGGGACCGCATGGTCGTTACTGCCTCCTATCGTCGCCATCGCTCTGGCGCTGAAGACGAAAGAGGTCTATTCTTCTCTTTTTATCGGTATCATACTGGGTGCCGTTCAATATTGCATTTCGATGGGAACAGGTTTCGACGGATTCCTCGTTCACCTGACAAACCACACTGTAGGTGAAGGCGATGATGCCAAGGCATACGGTTTGATACATTGCCTTTCCGACCCATGGAACGTGGGCATTCTGGTATTCCTGGTGGTATTAGGCAGCATCGTTTCATTGATGAACAAGGCGGGTGGTTCGGCTGCTTTCGGCCGTTGGGCTTCCAAGCACGTACACTCGAAGGTTGGCGTACAGATTGCTACCATTCTGCTCGGCATTCTGATATTCATCGACGATTACTTCAACTGCCTTACGGTGGGTTCGGTAATGCGTCCTATCGCTGTGCGCAACGGTGTTACCAAGGAGAAGCTGGCTTATCTCATCGATTCTACAGCCGCTCCGGTCTGCATCATCTCCCCTATCTCGAGTTGGGCAGCTGCGGTATCGGGCTTCGTATCGGGAGGTGAGAACGGACTGGCGCTTTTCTGCAAAGCGATACCTTTTAATTTCTACGCATTCTTTACCATCCTCTTTATGTTTGGTATTGTGATACTGGGATTCGACTTCAAGGCGATGAGCAAGTATGATGCAAGACTGAAGGAATGGTACGAACGAACCAATGGCGGGAAGCTTGATGAGGTGAGCGATACCAAACTGCAGATTGTTGAGCATGGTGTGGGAGCCAAACAGAAAGAGGATTCCAAGAACAAGGGAACCGTGAGCGACCTGGTGATACCAATCATCATGCTGATTATCTTCTGCATGGCGGGCATGGTATATTCGGGCGGATTCTTCGATGCCGATAATGCCAACTATCTCAACTTTGTAGATTCCTTTGCTGCGAGCAATGCCTCTGTGGGCTTGGTAATCGGTTCATTGGCTGCCCTGATTCTTACCATCATGATGTTTACCATTCGCAAGACCTTGCCTTTCGATGAGGCGATGAGTAGTCTCATCAAGGGTTTTGAGGCGATGGTACCAGCCATTCTGATTCTTACTTTGGCATGGACGCTGAAGAGTATGACCGACTCGCTGGGTGCGGCAGAATATGTATCATCGGTTGTAGCGAGCAGTGCCTCAGAACTTCAGATGCTTCTTCCGGGCATCATCTTCCTGGTAGCAGGCTTCCTGGCATTTGCAACGGGTACCTCCTGGGGAACCTTCGGTATTCTGATTCCTATCTGCATCGCCGTATTCCCTGGTGCTGATCCTTTGCGCATCATCTCTATCTCTGCATGTATGGCTGGAGCGGTATGTGGCGACCATATCTCTCCTATCAGCGATACCACCATCATGGCGAGTGCAGGAGCGGAATGCAAGCATGTACATCATGTATCATCACAGTTGCCTTACGCCTTGACTGTAGCCTTTGTGAGTTTCCTCACCTTCATTGTGGCGGGATTCACTCATACACTGGGTATGGTAACGAGTGCCATCATCTCGTGGATATTCGGTGTTGCCATGCTCTGTTTTGCTTTATTTTATTTAAATAAGCGCCAAAAAGTTAAATAGTTCTTAATTTATTTGTACATTTGAAATATTTTCAATATCTTTGTATCCGATAATAATAAAGAACATATTAATAACTTAATACAGAATACATTATGAAGGAATTAAAAGGAACAAAGACAGAGAAGAACCTCCAGGAGGCTTTCGCTGGTGAGTCACAGGCTCGTAACAAATATACCTATTTTGCAAGCAAGGCAAAGAAGGACGGTTTTGTACAGATAGCTAATATCTTTGAGGAGACAGCTGCTAACGAGAAGGAGCACGCTAAGTTGTGGTTCAAGTATCTGGAGGGCGGTGCTATCCAGGATACAGAGAAGAACCTGGAAGCTGCTGCCAATGGTGAGCATGATGAGTGGACCGATATGTATCCACGCATGGCAAAGGAGGCTCGCGAAGAAGATTTCGAGGAGATTGCAGCTAAGTTTGAGATGGTTGCTGAAATCGAGAAGCATCATGAGGAGCGTTATCGCAAGCTCTTGAAGAACGTACAGGACAAGCTCGTCTTCTCTCGTGACGGCGACTGCATCTGGCAGTGCTCTAACTGCGGACATATCGTAGTAGGCAAGAAGGCTCCTGAGGTTTGCCCAGTCTGCAACCACCCACAGAGCTACTTCCAGATTGAAGCACAGAATTACTAATTCTTGCTTGAGACGAAATATCTAACAGAACATATATAAATAAGAGAGGGTGTGTCATGGCCTTATGACACACCCTCTTTTTTATGATTTAGCTTGAACCATTTCCAACATGATTTCTATCAATCTTGGAACACCATACTGTTCTACCTCGTCCTCTTTCACCCAGATATAATCATCAGGGAGCAGGGGGCGGGTTTCTGTTTCCTGCAGATAGAAGTCGGCAAGGAGGATGCGATGGGTAAGTACATGCTTCACATCCTTAGCCAGGAGAAGAGGATTATGGACAAAGGCAGGCAGTTGCGGAGCATCTGATGCGTTATATGGTTCCCACAATCCTTGCCAGATATCACCCTCGCCGCGACGGTGGATAGCCACTTCGCCTTTACACCTTATATATATATAGGTGAGATGGCGCGTTTTCACCTTCAGTGTTTTGTTCTTCACCGGCAACTCCTCTACCCTTCCTGTTCTCAAAGCCTCACAGGTTTCAGCAAGCGGACAGACAAGACACTTTGGAGATTGAGGAGTGCACTGGATAGCTCCGAAATCCATCATACCCTGGTTATAGGCAGCAACAGGCGATAATGCTGTATCAGAAAGTTGCTGAGCAGATGAAGCTGGCAAGAGTGATTGAGCCAACGCAGCAAACTCTTTTTTCCCCTGCGTTGAGTTGATAGGAGTATCTATTCCGAAGTAACGTGAAAGAACCCGGTACACATTGCCATCTACTACTGCCGCCGGAATATCAAAGGCAAAAGAACCGATGGCTGCAGCAGTATAATCGCCCACCCCTTTCAGGGCTTTGATACCTTCAAGCGTATCAGGGAAATGACCGAGCACCACTATCTGTTTGGCAGCAGTATGAAGGTTGCGGGCTCGCGAGTAATACCCCAATCCCTGCCAGAGTTTCAAGACATCATCCTCGCTGGCAGCAGCCAAGTCTTCAACCTTGGGATAGGTTTTCATGAACCGCTCCCAATATTCCCATCCCTGTGCGATGCGGGTTTGCTGAAGGATGATTTCGCTCAGCCAGATGGCATAAGGATCCTTGGTTTCGCGCCAAGGCAAATCCCTACCATACTCACGAAACCAATGGATAATGACAGCCGAAAAACTATTCATAAAATTCAATGTTCAAAGTAATTACTGTTCCGGATATTGCTCGTAAATCTTCAGCCGAACTCATTCGCCAAGGCATAGGCATGCTCCATGATATCGGCGAGAATGTGCTCATAATTCACCCATACCTTATCCTTGATGAAGAAATAGAACTCGATAGGGAGACCGCATTGCGTGGCTTCCATGTGGCGCACCATCAATGTGAGATCGGTATTGACCTCCGGACGCTGGCGCAGATACTTCTCCATGAATTTACGGTAAAGCTGGAGATTGGTAGGGGCAAGGGCTGCAGGATTCTTTAAATCCTCAATATCCTTCCCTTCTTGTATATCTTTATCTATCGCCTTCTGCAACGACTCCTTCAACTTAAACGAATCTTCGGTGGCGAAATGCTTGGCAAGCAGATTACGTTTTAATGTCTCATCCACCAGACGGACACTACGGAAATCGAAGTAAACCACGCGCTTCACTCTTCGTCCACCACTCTTCTGCATACCAATCCAGTTCTGGAACGAACCATTCACCAGGGTAGTAGGCGAAATAGTAACGATGGTGTTATCAAAGTTGCGCACCTTCACGGTCGTGAGTGACATATCCTCAACGATACCATTGGCATCCACCGACTTCACCGTAATCCAGTCGCCCTTATGCAACATATCATTGCTGGTAAGACGCACACCAGCCGCCAATCCCGAGATGGTATCCTTGAAGACCAGCATCAGGACAGCCGAGGTAGCACCCAAACCAGCAAAGAGGGTCATCGGGTTCTTGTCCAACAGGATGGCAACCACCACCACAGCAGCCACGAAGAGCATCAATACCCTGAGAACACCGCAGAAAGTATGGAAATACTGCTGAGCCGACGAGCGTCGTTCCTGAGAATCCTCCAATCCTTTGAAAGACCCGATGAAGACCAGAGCCGTACGCACCGACATCACCACGATATAAATGCCCGTAGCCCGTTCCAATATCTCCTTGAATATCGGATATTCCAGATAAATCAGCGGCATGAGCGACCATATCACTACAGCCGGCACAATATGGCAAGCGAGGTGAGCACCTTCTTGTTCAGCAGCACATCATCCCAAGTGATGTCCGTCTTATCAGTAATCTTACTGATGAGCGGAACCAGTATCTTGCGACAAAGAAAATCGCTCAGCATCGCCAAGAGGATGGCAGTAATGGTGAGCAAGATATGGCGCAGCATGGGCACAAAATCACCAGTGACTCCTGCCCATGTTATCATTTCATCTACAAACTTACGAATTTCCTCCATAAAACTATTAACTATCAACTATAAACTATCAACTAACGCTCACGGTTGGCAGAGCAAAGTACATACTTTATCTGCAAAGTGTCTGGCATTATTGCCATGCATGATACCATTGTTGATGATGGCGAAACAGAGCTCATGACCATTGGCTGCGGTACAGTAACCCGCCAATGAGATGATGCCCGTCAGCGTACCCGTCTTTGCTTTCACATTGCCATGCACAAAACTGTTCTTCATACGCTTTTTCAACGTACCGTCAACCCCACCGATAGGCAGCGAATGCTTCAGATGGTCCATGATATTACCGTTGAGATAAGCATAACGCAGCAGTTTCACCTCCAGTTCGGCACTGAGATAATTATAGAGCGAAAGTCCCGAGCCGTCAGCCAATTTATATCTTGCCGGATCGAGTCCTATCTTACGGATAAGCTGTCTTTCCACATTCCGGGCACTCTTGGCACTCGCCCATTTATTGCCCGTAGAAGCCGCAATCTGATAATACATGCTCTCGGCATAGAGATTATCACTCTCCTTCATCATCTTGTGCAGAATCTGATCCATCGTATGGAATCGGGTACAGACCGTAAAGGCACTCGCAGGGCAAGTCTTCTCTGAAGCCCCAAAGCAGGAATATTCGATACCCTCCTCACGGAGCTTGGCAAGAAACTTATCCATAAAGATGTCCTTGCGCTGGAACACCAGTGGCGAAAGCACCGGATTATCATCATCCCAGCACCAGCCTTCACCCAACAAATCAGCATCCTTCAAAGAGCGGTCGGCATAGATGCTGCCACGGATGGTGTCAACACCCATATCCTTCAGACTATTGACAAATGCCGACATATCATCGCTGTTGAAACGGGGATCCATACCGCCAATACAATAGACATCACCCGTCAACACCCCATTCTCAATGGTACCGGTATATTTCAGAGTGGTTTTAAACTGGTAAGAACCGCCCAACTTATCGAGCGCCGTAATGGCAGTCAGGAGCTTCATCGTACTTGCCGGACGCATCAGCTGTCGTTCATTTCTCTGATAGATACAAGAGTCAGCAGACAGGTCCCAGACCATCAGTCCTACCTGTGATGTTTCGAACATCTTGCTTTCAAGGAGTTTATCAATACCCACCTTCACCGATTCCGGCCAAGGCAATTTCTGCGTCAGCGTATCCGCAGCCAGAGAGTCAACGAGTGTAGAGTCGGAAACATCCTCCTCATCAACCGTTTCTATTCCCTCATCTTCAATCACATTCTGGGCCTGCACCGGTACGGAGATCCATACCATCATCAGACCCAACATCATATATATTATCTTTTTCATCACAATCAGTTCACCTGAACTTAAAAGAAATTATTTATTTTTGATTCTCTCCATAAACGCCTCTTCATTATCCGGCTGAACGGTCACAATATTATTATGTCCGTATTCGATGACCACACAATGGTCTAATCCGAAGAAAGTCTTGGCGATGTGTACATCAATGACATCACATAGCGGCACATTTCTGTTGGAAGAGAACCTGCCCTCATTGATGATGAGATATTCCATCTCCTCATCCAGGTCTATCGGTTTTACCATCTTGAAGGTATAGGTTGTATTCAGTATGCGCTCTATCATGCCCACGATGATGATAGCCACAAAGATGCCGATGATAGCCAGTTTGACCCAGAAGAAGTAGAGAGCCAGGATTGCAAACACCGCCACACCGATACGTGCCGTCAGCGTAAAGCGCTTATGAAAAGTTCTATCTGCCATAACTTTGATTTATTACCTTATATTATTGTCGTTTTTACGACCTTTTGATAGTCTAAAAGACTATATAACCTTAAATTTCGCTGCAAAATTACAAAAAATCCCTCTCTTATTACTCATTTTAAAGATTAATTATTACTTTTGCAACGAATTAAGAATTAATTCTGAGAGAATGGGGCTGTTTTATAGGATAAACACCCGTTCTTAAAATTGAAATTAGATAAGAATAAACTCAATGGTTTATAAGTATGATTTTCTGATTATCGGCTCAGGAGTTGCCGGTATGAGTTACGCCCTGAAAGTAGCCAGAGCGCATAAAGGTAAGGTGTGTATGATTTGCAAGACCTCGCTCGACGAGGCTAACACGTCATTCGCACAAGGTGGTGTGGCGTCAGTTACCAACTTGGAAGTGGATAACTTCGACAAGCACATACAGGATACAATGATTGCTGGTGATTATATCAGCGATTATAAAGCAGTGAAGCAGGTTGTCACCATGGCACCGGAGCAGATCAAGGAGCTCGTGCAGTGGGGCGTCAACTTCGATAAGCAGCAGGACGGCAAGTTCGACCTACACCGTGAGGGCGGTCACAGCGAGTTCCGCATCCTTCATCACGCCGATGATACGGGTGCAGAAATCCAGCGCGGTCTGATGGAGGCTGTGCGCAACTGTCCGGATATCGATATCAAGGAAAATCATTTTGCAGTAGAGATTATCACTCAGCATCATCTCGGTGCCCGTGTTACTCGCCGCACTCCTTATATCAACTGTTACGGTGCATACGTATTGAATCCTGATACCCAGAAGGTGGATACCTATCTGAGTAAGGTTACCGTAATGTGTACCGGCGGATGTGGTGCCGTTTATCAGACTACCACCAACCCTGTCATCGCTACTGGTGATGGCGAGGCGATGGTTTACCGTGCCAAGGGTACCGTAGCCGACATGGAGTTTGTCCAGTTCCACCCAACCGCTCTTTATCATCCGGGCGAAACCCATCCTGCCTTCCTCATCACCGAGGCTATGCGTGGTTATGGCGGCATCTTGCGTCTGCCTAACGGCGAAAGTTTCATGGAGAAATATGATAAGCGATTGAGTCTGGCTCCTCGTGACATCGTGGCTCGTGCCATCGATAAGGAGATGAAGATTCACGGATTGGATCATGTCTGTCTCGATGTAACCCATAAGAATCCAGAGGAGACCAAGCGTCACTTCCCTAATATCTACGCCAAGTGTCTGAGCATCGGCATCGACATCACCAAGGAGTATATCCCTGTTCGTCCTGCCGCTCACTATATGTGTGGTGGTATCAAGGTAGATTTGAACGGCTGTTCAAGCATCAACCGTCTCTATGCCCTGGGCGAGTGTTCATGCACCGGTCTGCATGGCGGTAACCGTCTTGCCAGCAACTCGCTCATCGAGGCTGTGGTTTATGCCGAGACTGCTGCCAAGCACAGTATTGAACATGTAGATGAGTACGACTTTAATGAGAAGGTACCAGCATGGAATGATGAAGGTACTTTGACCAACGAAGAGAAGGTGCTGATTACACAGAGCGTGAAAGAGGTGGGCGAATGCATGAGCAACTATGTAGGCATCGTGCGCAGCGACCTCCGTCTGAAGCGAGCATGGGACCGCCTCGATCTTCTCTACGAAGAGACAGAAAACCTCTTCAAGCGTGTAAAGGTAAGCAAGGAACTCTGCGAGCTCCGCAACATGATCAACGTGGGTTATCTCATCACCCGCATGGCGATAGAACGCAAGGAGAGCCGTGGTCTCCACTATACCATCGACTACCCTGTTCATGCTTACGACAAGAAATAAAGTTTTTTCAAGCTACCATATAAAGCCGCCAGGATATTCTCACACGATATCCTAGCGGCTTTTTCTTTGCCTACAGTTCAAATTCTTAATGACATAGATGACCACACTTTTGCAGCAAAGATTTTGGTAAAACGACATAAATCGCAAAAATAAATTTTGGTAAAACGACATATTTTTGCTAAAAAGATTTTGGTAAAACATATTTTTTATATATCTTTGCACCCATAAAACATTGAAAATATGGAGAATAGGGTATTCAAGAGAAAAATATATAGCCAAATGGCTGAATGGAAGGAAATTTCCAAGGGAAGTACAGCCCTCCTTGTAGAGGGTGCTCGCCGTATTGGAAAGTCAACTATCGTAGAAGAATTTGCCAAGAATGAATACGAATCATACATTTTGATAGATTTCAATGAGGCTTCCAAGGAAGTGAAAGCACTCTTTGATGATCTTATGAATATGGATTTCATTTTTCTTTTCCTGCAGAATGCTTACAATAAAACATTGCATGAGCGAAAGTCGGTTATCATCTTCGATGAGGTACAACAATGTCCGAAAGCCCGACAAGCCATCAAGTATTTGGTAAAAGACGGTAGATATGACTATATAGAGACTGGCTCACTTATCAGCATACATAAGAGCACTAAGGACATTAGCATCCCTAGCGAAGAACATCGTATCGAGATGTTTCCGATGGATTACGAAGAGTTCAGATGGGCCATGGGGGACACGGCTAGCGTGCCTCTGCTGCGTCAAGTTTTCGATAAGAAAATATCTCTAGGCGAGGGAGTCAACAGATTGAAGATGAGAGAGCTACGCCTATATATGTTGGTAGGAGGAATGCCACAAGCTGTCAATGCTTATCTTAACACTAACAATCTACAGCAAGTAGATACCGTAAAGCGACAGATTCTCCAACTATATGCTGATGATTTCAGAAAGATAGACCCATCGGGCAAAATATCCAAACTATTCATGTCTATCCCAGCCCAATTGAGCAGGAACCAGCTCCGCTATCAGCCTACTTCTGCTGTAGGAAGAATGGCTGCTGAGAAAATAGATGAGTTGATACTCAACTTAGAAGACAGCAAGACTGTTAACATTGCTTACCACACGGATGATCCGAATGTAGGAATGCCACTGACAGCCAACATCAACAAGTACAAACTGTACATAGGCGATACGGGACTATTCGTAACTTTGGCTTTCTGGGACAAGGATTATACGGAGAACATCATCTACCAGAAACTGTTGAGCGACAAGCTATCCACCAACATGGGATACGTATTTGAGAATCTGGTTGCCCAAATGCTGAGAGCCTCAGGCAACAGACTCTTTTACTATACTTTTCCAAAGGATGCCACGCATTCTTACGAAATCGACTTTTTGTTGTCACGCGGCAGTAAGTTGTGCCCTATAGAGGTCAAGTCGTCTGGATACAAAACGCATGCCTCGCTTGATGCTTTCCGTCAAAAATTCTCCAACAGGATAGTAAATCCGTACTTGGTTTACACAAAAGATCTGCAGAAAGATGGGCAAACACTCCTGATTCCGATTTACATGACCCCATTCTTATAAAGCAATGTTTTTTTTATTGTACCTTTGCACCGCAGTTGGGCGATAAAAACATCATCTCGTCAGCGAGAACTTGATGCTCAGGCCGAAATCCTGTGTGGTGGTAGGATAACTGCTGCTCGACAGGAGCGGGGTGTTGGTCTGACGGTCATAATAGAAACTCATGGTAAGGAGTTTGCTGAAGGTATAATCGGCAGAGAAACTCAGTTTCAGAGCATTGTTGCCGCTGCTGGCACTGCTTACCATTGAGGCTATATCACGAACGATGGCTGCCTGCTTGCGGAAACTGAAGTCAAGACGTAGATTCAGATCATGGTTGGTACCATTCTGAACCGTCTTGGTGGTCGACGCATTCTTATTGGCTGCATTCTTGTTGCCGCCCTTCGACTTGGAACGGGAGCCTTGGCGCCCCAGCCGAAAACATCGAAGTTGTTGATGCGGTAACCCATACCGATTACCCAGTCCTTACTCAATGCCTCGTTCAGCTGCACACTCGTCATACTGAGGTTCAACACACGGGTCTGGCGATATTCTGCCTTCACCGTCATATTATTGTTGAATGTGACATCCATACCCAATAATGGCGAGAACGACTCGTTGATACTTACCTGCGAAATGTTGAACATGCTGCTTGGAGATGGATTGCCCGTAGTGGCATCACTCACGAAGCCGAGACCGTTCATATACTCCTGGAAGGTGCTGTAACTGTTGTAGCTGCCAACTGCAAAGACGCTCTTGTAAGAGTGGTTGATGTTGATACTCTTGAAGTGCTCGTTGAACCAAGGCAGACGTCCCAGACCGCTGTAACGGATGGTCCAGTTTGGCAACATCCGGCTCAATGCCGGGAATACCGAGAGCGAATTGCCACCCATCGAGGTATAAGCCTTGAGGAAGGCAGGAATCATGACATCGCTGCTATACTGGTTGACCGGCGTGCGGGAAGCATCAAACTTGCCGCCAGCCAGAGCCGAACCAGTCGGATAAACGGTACCTGCATACTGAGCCTCTACCCTATCTCTGAAACCAGCCAGCGAGTTGACAAACTTCTCGAAGGTCTTGCTGCGATACCCCGAATTGGCATTGCCCATTCCCTCGAAAGCCGAACCCAGCGAGATGGTAGTCATCTGGAAGGCTCCACTCTGGGTAGTTGGCGTTCCTTCATACATATACTGTATGCTCTTCTGCGTGGTCTTGGTACGTGTGGCTGAGAGATCAATCTTGAAATCCTTGACTGGCTCCAGGGTGGCACGCAACGTAAGATTATCCGTTCTGCTGGTAGTAGCAGGTGTTGCGATACTGTCGTTGCAGAGCAGCCAGTCGTTGTTTCTAGCCTTCTCGATATAATCGTCGCCAACCATACCGAAGGCGAAGTCAAGACCCGGTGCCATCTGTCCCACCTTCTTCTGTCCGAGGCATCACCCACACTAGGCAAGAAGCCCGGCAGGGTGAGCTGATAGCTGCTGCGATAGTTGATGCTCACATTGCGCACCATCATTGCCAGACGACTAGCCAACTGCAATCCCTTATACCATTTCTTATCATCAAGCGGTTCCTTAGCCAGTACGGAGAGTTTCACCTTCATGGCAGTATCTACCTTTGAGATGATTCTGATCTGGTTATTATCCACCTTTTTATATTTAAGCGGGAACACTTTGCCGTCTTCCGTCTTGGCATTCACAATCAGTCGCTTGGTATTCTTGCCGTGGCGTATCTTGAATGTGGTATCAGGCAGGAGGGTGATTTCCCGTTCGAAGGCACGCTTGTTCTTAGGCAGCGCCTTCTTCGGATCAGCCGCCTGTTCCTTTGCTTCCTGCTTCTTTTTCTTTTTTTCCTGCTTCTTGCGCTGCATCTGTGCCCTACTCTGGGTACGGTCAAACTTATCGTTTACCTTCTTCAGGAAAGGCACATGGTTGTAGAGTTTCACCAGGTTGAAGTTTCCGTTCAATGTCAGTTCGCGCTGAGTATTGATGGTATTTCCATACGAGTTGCCCTCCTCATCCTCTGTACCGCGCTCCCAAGAATAGTTGGCATTGTAAGAGGCATCGCTGTTCACCCAGTCGAAGACAGGCAGCAGATTGAGAGGCACCTTGTAGGATACCTGGAAATTCTGACTGTAGTCGAGCGGTGCACCCCAGTGGCGGATGCTGGTCCATACGGAGTCCTTCCAGGCATGATACTGGTCGGCATAAAGATCCTTGTTGACCGGTGTATATGGTTCCTCTATCTGTGCATGGGTAGCACTCTGGAAGTTCATGTGCAGGTTCTTGGTCAGATCCCAGTTGATGGAGAACTCACGGTTCCAGAGGAACTGTTCACTGAAGGTGAGCGGCAACTTAGAGTCTACTCCGGCAGCTCCACTCATCAGGGTTTCCATATCGCGCTCCTGCAACTCGTAGTAGTCGCGCGTCATCTCGGTATTGAAGGCTATGTTCTGCGGCAGCCAGTTCAGTCCGAAACGTTTCAGTATGTCGAGCCACTTACTCTTGTTCTTCAGTCCCTTGAATGGTTCCCAAGCCTTATAAACCGGGCTCCACGAATAATCTAGGGCTCCTCGCCAGTTGTCCTTGCGCTCATACATCGTCGTTTCACCCGTAGTATACTGATGCTGATGACTGTAGGTGAATGAGAAGTTGGCTGGATCGTATGGCATCGGATGGCGCTTGGTAGCGATACCCACCCGGGCATTCGAGATAGAGAAGTTGGTCTGCGTAATCTTGGTGGCAGCGATATTTTCGATAGAATCGCGCTCATGCTTGGAGCCGGCGGCATCGAGGGCATCCTTCAATTCCATATCGGTATCCAGCGGATTATACTTAGGAGTGGTCTTCTCCTTGGTGACACTATAATATAAAGGTATGCTCACCTTCGCCTTGTCAGGGAAGAACTTACCCATTTCGAGCGATGTGGTCACACTGTAGGTACCGTAATTATCGGCAGTGCGACTTGCCACGCCATCTTCCAGACCGCCGAATCCCTCGCTGATGTATCTGCCGGTGGCATTCACGCTACCCCAATCGGAGAGTTGTACGTTCAGGTTGGCATTGGCAGCCCAACCACCCGAATTATTATGTTCCTTGAGTCGGAGTTCGTTTATCCATACCTCGCCACTCTTGATGTCGGCAGAATTGTTTCTCACCCCCAGCATCATGGTCTTCACCTCGCCGAGACTCGGATTACCCACGATAGTAATCTTGTTCTGCGGATGTTCTGCATCCATCATGGAATAAGGAGCGAGATAAGAAGCCACACCCTGTGCCTTCGCCTTGTTGCGGTTTTTCTTCAATGCCGTAAAGACACTCAGCGGCACATCGAGCATATTCTCCTCAGGCCATACCGCCTTACAGTCGGCAAGCACATAGCGGTTGTAGTTGGAGCGTGGCTCGGTGAGTTTCAGCGGGATTTCATACTCGTAGTAATTGTTCTTGTAATCGCTACCCAGACGGATGAAGACTGAGAGATCACCATCCTGCAGACGGGTGGTATTCTGCTCCAATGCATTGGCATGGGCAAACATCTGGATGCGCTTGTACTGGCGCAGATCAAGGGTAGAATTCTTATAAACCGCCTTCGCCTCGCCTGTGCTCATATTCTTGACCACCAGACTCAACGCCTGCTCATTCGCCTCAACCAACTGAGGCTGACTAGGATCCTGTTCGCGCTTGATACCCGGAGGCAAGACATAGTTGACCGGTGTCTTCTCGCCGTTCTCTTCCAGACTCACACTGCTTGCATCGAGGGTTCCGCCACTGGCTGCGCCGAGCGGCTGATCATAGGTACGCCACTTGCCCATCACGAGGTCGAAGGTACCGAAACGCAGCACGATAGGTTTCTTGAAACCGGTGAGGAACATACGCATGAAGCGGATGCTGGAGAAATCGTTGATGTTGCCCTGACGGCTCTCAAACTCATCGATAGGTATGCGGAACTGATACCAGGTAACGGTAGACTTGGTATTATCACGCCAGGTCTGGCTGTATTCACGCTTATCTACAATATGATTGTTACCCACCACGAGATCTTCCGGACGGATGCTGACACGATACTGGAAGTATTTCTCATATTCGTTGAGCGTATAATCCTGGTTGATATCCTCGACATCCGGCGTTGACTTATAAGAAGTATCATAGCTCTCAGAACGGCTGTCGCTGTCAGGCGAGTTGCCCTGAGGATTGTTGATATACTTATATCTCTGCAAGATAGGAGCACGCATCTCATCCCAGTCGGAACCGCGGAAATAGTGGTAGTCATCACGTGCCGGATCGGCAAAGATGCTGTCGAACACCGCCTGGTTCACCTTACCCTGAATCTGGTCGAGATAAGCACTCTTGTAGAATTCCTGCTCCTCGGCATCAGTCAGTCCGTTGAAACCCACATCCTGCAAGGCTCTGCTGCCACTGGTGGTAGCAAAGGCATAGGTCACGGTGCTCTGGGTAGGAATCTTACCCCACTGGGTATAGGTGTAGCTCTTGCTGCCATCTACCGGCATGCCACTCTCATAGAATTTCTTGCCATCACGCAGGATATCCTCACTCACCTCGCCCAGGTTGATGTAGAAATCGCCACCGTAATCGGCAGCATCAGCCTCTTCGCGGGAATAGATGAACGGATCGAGCATCCAGAACTCGATGTATTCGATGTTTGCCTGCTCGAAATCGTTGGTATCCAGCTTACGCATCATTCCGCCCCAGTTGCGCTGCGGATTCTGCAGAGTTCCGTCTGCCTGCAAATCTGTTACATTGAAGTTGTATGGTCCCGGCTCGCTTGGATAGTAAGCCAGATTGAGTACATTCAGGGTATTGGTAGCGCCCTGATAACTGCTCTGGTCGCGCAATGGGAAGAGCTCCTTGGTATAGACCTCGCGGACATAATGGTTACTCAACTGCTTGAGGTCGCCCTTGATATGTCCCGGAGTGAGCGAACTTCCACGGCGGGTGAACAGCGGATCGATGGTATACCAGGCTAGGCGCGAACGGTGGAAACCGCTGCTCAGACCGGTCTTGTCGCTGTAATCGTCCTTGAAATTGAGCGAAGGCACACTGGATATAAACCAGGAGGTAGGAGTTGTTACATCGATGGTGGTCTTCGTACCCTCGAAGTCATCGATATAAGATGCATTGTCCTGTGTGCCACCTGCCTCACCGGCAATGAGCTGGGCAAATTCTCCTGTAAAGGATATCTGCGATGGCTGGGTAAGGTGCAGGAATGGTATCTTGTCAAGCACATTGGTGAGCCACTGACTCTCCTTGCGCCAGTTGAGATTGATGCCCCAAAGGGTGTTCTTCAGCGGTTCGGAGCCCATGGATACCTTGGTGGTAAGCGCCTGTTCGGAGAGGTGCTGGATAGTACCGCTCAACTGGAAGTTCTTGGTAAAATCATACTCCCAGTTCAGTCCGAACATCGTTTTTCGGGTTTGTCCGAAATCGGTATTACTCTCCAGAGAAACGTTGACAGCCGTACCGGCATCGATGATGCTCTGGTTCAGGATGGTCACCTCACCGGCACTGTAATCTACCGAATAGTCGGTGCCCTCTTTCAGGGTGATACCGCCTGCCGTAACTAAGACCGACCCCTGTGGCACATTGTAGGCATCGAGCGAGATGACATTGGCTGCAGAGCCCTTGAACTGTCCCACAATCTGATACTTGTTCTTTTCGGCTATCTGCTTGGCTACGGTCTTCGTACTGTCATAAAGTTCGGTAAAGGCATACTTTTCAGCCTTGTCGGCAGCCACGCCCCGCTTGACCAGATAATCACGCATATAACTGCCGAAAGGCTCTACCTTCGGAATGAACACGCGTCCATTAGAGATGGTATAGCCTTCTACATAATCGAAATATCCATTGCTGTGTGCCTTGTTATTGTTATCCAGACGGTCGGCGCCCAGCACACGGATGATAGGCTGCTCCTTCACCTGCTGCTCAGGGATATAACTGAGATATACGCCGGTGGTATCGCTCTGGTATTTTACATCCAGGCGGAACTTCTCCTTCTCTACGGTAGAAGCCAGATAATAAACGTTCTTCATCATCAATCCCCAGTTGCCCTGTCGCGGATTGTTGCTGGTATTCTTGAGCGATTTCACGAAAAGTGCCTGCTTGGTATCGCTGAGATCGGATGCAAACTCGCCCACCTGATAGGTAACGCCTCCCGATGTATACTCATAGGCTACGGCAAGCACCTGGTCGGTCTGCAGACTGGTTTTCAATGAGATATAACCCAATGCAGTATTGACCGTATACTCTGAAGAATTGAGCAGACGGGCACTCTCCAGTTTCTCATAATCGGCTCCGCCAACCAGTCCGCCTCCATCGAGAGTGGTTGCAGCCTGGTCGATGTCACGGGCAGCAGCATACTGCCCTGTCATCGCCGCATACTCTGTATTCGCCTGGTTAGAAGGCACCTGTCCGCTCGCCGCCCACATCGGGTTGCTCAGTTTCTGGTTCTCGCCCAGGTCGGTCAGGGCTACGATGTTTCGGGTATTGGTGGTATTGCCGGTTTTGTTGGTAACCCACACCTCCACACGGTTGATGGTGATGCCCGTGGTGAGATTAGGAAGTTTCTGCATCCAGGCATCATAATGGTTTCTGAAATACTGGGAGAGGAAGAAGTGGCGGTTCTCCTCATAATCGGCTACATTCAACTCAAAAGGGGTGAGCTGCACACCGCCCCTGGTAGATACGCTCTTCGATGCACTTTTCTTCTGCGAAGCTACCATCTGCAGCTTGAGTTTGCCAAACTGCATATCGGTCTAACACCAAACAGACTGCTGGCGCCTTTGATGAGCGAAGAGTTGGAAGGGAAGGAGACATTACCCGCCTCAACGAGTTTGATGATTTCATCTTCCTTGCCGTCGTACTTCAGTTTCATGTTCTGTGCATCGAAATCGAAGGTGGCATCGGTGTTGTAATTCAGGTTCATGTTCACCTTATCGCCCACCTTTCCGTTGACGTTGAGGTTGATTTTCTCATCAAAATCCATCATCGTCGTCTTACGGTTGCGGATAGGCAGCGAAGGATTGTCGATGTTTTTCTTGTTGATACCGAACTTGAGTTCGGCAGAACCCTGTGTCTTCACTCTGATGCCACCAGGACCGAAGATTTTCTCTGCAGGTCCCAAGTCGAAGTGCATATCTGAGAAATCGAACTTTTCCTTGCCTTTTGCCTGGAAGATTTCATCGTTCTGCTTGCGGAAGTAGCTGTTGCGCTGCTGCTGTTCGGTCCATGCAAGATACTCTTTCGGAGTGAGCATGATAGGAGCCGAAAGCCAGGTTGAGCCCATGCGGTTGCCGATGATATAGCGGTCGAGAGTATCGTTGTAGACTACCTGATATTGCAGATTATCAGGACGTTTCAGGTCGAGCGGACTCTGATAGAGGTCGCTCAGGGAGTAAGGTTGAGTGCGCTGAATCTGCCAGCGAGTATGCAGCAGTGAATCGGGAATGGTATCTTCATCGAGCTGCACGGGCTGGGCTGTGCTGGTATGGGTTTTCTTTTTATCGTCCTGAAGTTGAGGCAAAGCTATCGCATAGCCGAAAGTTGCCACCATCAGCCAAGCCAATAGAAAAGATATGAATCTTTGCTTCTGTTTCATCGACAAGAACTCCTAACTTATTTGATTTGCTTCAATGCCAGTTTCACAACCTGTTCTACCGGGAGATCAGGCTGTGCCTTAAGGATATCTACTACTACCTTGGCAGATGGTGCCGGCGAGAAGCCGAGCATGGTAAGGGCGCTTACCGCCTCATCCTTTACGTCATTGTTCACCATCACCACATTGCCTCCGCTGGCTGGCAGTTCGTCAGCGATGCCGAGGCTCACGATTTTATCTTTCAGGTCGATGATGATTCGCTGTGCTGTCTTCAGTCCGATACCCTTCACGGTTTTCAGCACCTTGTCGTTACCAGTAGAGATGATTTCGCAGAGTTCGCGTGGCGAGAGTGAAGAGAGAATCATACGGGCTGTATTTCCGCCTACTCCTGAAACGGTGATGAGGAGGCGGTAGAGTTCACGTTCCTGTTTGGTAGCAAAGCCGAAAAGGGTGAAAGAGTCATCTCTTCCACCAGCCACCAGCACTTCGTGAACATAGAGTTTCACTTCCTGTTTGCCCTGAATGGCAGTATATGTATTGAGCGATATATTGAGTCCGTAGCCCACTCCCGCAGTCTCAACAACAGCCAGCGCAGGTGTCAGCTCTGTCAAATCGCCATGAATATATTCTATCATTTTCTTTTTCTCCTAATTAAATTAATATATTAATAACGTGCGAGGGCGGGATTATTGTTATAGAGTTCCATAAAATTACGTCCCGACGTAGTGCAAAGCGCATCGGGAAGTATTGGAAAGAGGATGAATGATGTTTCGCAACAAAATAGCAAAACTGTAAGGTTCCTGCTACGGATACTTTACAAATCTCTGCTTATTCATATCTAAAAAACTATGATTTTACTACTTTGTAATAAAGAGTGAAGAATTCACTGTAACTCTAACATCGATAAATGCTCGCAAATTCAAGTCTACGATTTTTTCTTTTAAAAAGTTTGTCGATTACAAAAAAAATCCTTATATTTGCAGCCAAATTGCAATTTAACTTCTAATATTAAAGCGTATGATACGACTATTACTGTGCTGTAGTTTCTTACTATCAAATATTGTATACACCCACGCTCAACATACGGTGTACAAATATGACAATATGGGGAATTGTATCTCTAGAACAGATGAGAATCTTTCTGTTGAAAGCAAAAAGCTTCAAAAGAAAGACTCCATTTCTACTTTTAATTTAACGAAGATAACAATATTCCCTGCATCTTATGTATCTGAAGCTATAAATGTAAACTTTTTACCAAACAAAGCAACGAATCCATTAACATATGCTATCACTAATATGTCAGGACAAGTTGAATTAAAAGGACAAATTCTTGGGGCAACATACTCCATCACAGTATCAGACCTCGCACCAGGCATGTATATATTAACTGTTTCAGATTTGAATAAGAGAGTTTCATATAAGATAATCAAAAAATAATTCACAAATATGAAAAAGCATCTACTTACATTACTTTTTCTTATCCTACCCATTATAACTATAGCCCAAGACCGACTCTTTACAGACAAAGAGACAGGCGGTTCACTAGGTGGCATAGTCGGAAAAATTGATGACGACCTTGCGGTTACACCATTAGGACAACTTGGTTATGAGATTCCCATACCTGTACCCGTGGGAACAGGCGGGATGAAACCAGCTTTATCCATTTGCTATAGCAGTGGAACTAAAGATGGTCTTTTAGGTTATGGTTTTGACTTAAAAGGCCTCTCTGTTATTACTCGTATTCCATCAGACCGCTATCATGACCATCAGCCTTCTGCCGTTGATTTTTCAGAGCATGATGCTTTCGCCCTTGACGGCATGCGTTTAATGAAATGTGGTGACGATGTCGATTATTACGAATATCGAACTGAAAATGACATATTCTCTAAGATAATAGCCTATGGTACAATAACAAATCCATCCTCGTTCAAAGTCTACACGAAGTCTGGATTAATCTATGAATACCAATCAAATCTCGCATTACTTAACGTTCCATCAAACAAAACTTTATTTTGGACGGTAACCAAAGTCTCGGATACTGTCGGAAATTATTTTACTATAAAATATACAGGAAACGCTGACACAAACGAATTGTGGGCTACCAGAATTGACTACACAGGCAATGAGAAGACCGGACTATCCCCATACGCTTCCATTAGATTATCCTACACATCCAACAGCATGCCTCCCACTACTTACATTTATGGACAAAAAGTAAGGAGAAGCAAGATAATCACAGATATAGATGTATACTTCGGTGAAAACAAAGTAAGAAATTTCAAAGCGACTTATTCTTCAAAAAATGGAAAGAACTTACTAACTAGTATCACGGAGTCTACAGCCAACGGCATGCATAAAAATCCGACCATTTTCAATTGGGAAACAGTGGAGCAATTCAAAATATCTAATCAGAATTACGATAAGACTGCTTCCATCCACAAGGCAAAACTAATAACAGGAGATTTCAATGGTGACGGGAAAACTGATTTTCTAGCCATCCCAGAGAATAAAGATGCAGGTTGGACTGGACGTAAGTTCTTCGTCAGCCACGGAACATATTTTACCAAAGCATTTGAAGGGCAATGGAAATACGATGGAGAAGTTAAACAAGTTGTCTGTGGAGATTTCAATGGTGATGGAACTACAGATATTGCCATCAAAAGGTTTTGCAACAACATTGCTTACAATTGTGACTTATACCTCTCATTTAGAAAAAGCGATGGTAGTTTTTACTTACAACTAAAAGATATAATTTCACTTCCCAAAGATTACGAATTACAACCTATAGACGTAAATGGTGACGGGGCAATGGATTTATTTCTATGGAATAAAGGAAAGAAAGACTATAGAGTTTTAGCATCTTATCCCAACTCTAATGGAACAATAAAACCACTTGGCCGAACTTCAACAGGACAGTGTGAAGAACAATTCTATCGCGTGGAGTTTGCCGACATAAATGGCGATGGTTTAATTGATGTGCTAAATCTAACAGACACAGGAACCCTAGTGCTCCAAAGCAATGGATTTGGTTCTTTCATCAAAAAAGATAAGATATTATGGCCTACTCAAAAACACGGCATCACCTTTGGCGATTTCAATGGTGATGGCAAGAGCGACATGCTTCTTACTTCTTGGCAAGATGATCCAAACGAAAATGGATGGTCACAATGGTGCATACTATTTTCAAAGGGAGACGGAACCTTTGAAAAAACTTATGTACCCAAGATGGAAGATGCCCGTAAAAAACAGAAATTTGTTGCTGATTTTAATGGTGATGGGTACGATGACATTCAACTTATTGATTTGGAATCTTCCGGTTCAAACATGACCAAGCCTATGGTCTTTCTTGGTGACGGACGAGGAGGGTTTAACAGACAAGATGCTGGTGCAAATGTCTACGCTCTGGACAAGTGGCACTTCTATACGGGAGATTTCAACGGTGACGGAAAAGAAGATTTCATCTGCACCTCAGATTGGAATAAAAGCAATTGGGATGGATATCAATTGTTTTTGATGCCTAATGGACACAACAACTTGCTAAATAAGATTGTCGATGGATTAGGCAACGAGACAAACATAGAATACAAATACCTATCTGACAACGATGTCTTCGAACGTGGGAATTCTTCCAAGTATCCTGTAGCATCGGTAGGTTTGTCTTACCCTGTAGTTAGCACTATCAAGACCCCAAATGGCATCGGTGGAATAAAAAAAAATAGTTATAAATATTCCAATGCCCTTTTTCATATGGACGGCAGGGGATTTTTGGGCTTTGAGACTTTTACCGCTAATGACGAGTCAACCAGTACAAGTTCTATTACAAAATACGAATTTGATTCTTTAACATATGCAGGCGGAATCAAGGAACAGAAGACCTATGTCAATAACCATATTGTGGCAGAGGCTACATATACCAACACTATTAAATATGGTAAAAAAGCAGTCAACCATTATACTTACTTACCAACTAAAATAGTAAAGAAAAATTACGAGTACAATTCATCAAATGTACTTAAGGACATAACGACAACTATAACATATGATGACTATGGCAACCCTACGAGTATAAACACTAGGGATGGAAATGTAACAACGCAAACATTCAACCAATATGAAAACGACGAGGAACTTTGGCGACTAGGACGTCTCACTATGGCGCATACGTACCACCGCAACCATAATAGCGGAAGTAGCGAAACCGCCTACTTCAAATATGACAAAAACACAAGTTTTCTACAAGAAGAGCATGCCCTTGCCTCCAATAAGGCATTAGGCTATACAAAGACTTACGAACGAGACTCTTTTGGCAACATCATAAAAAGTACGATTAGTCCAGATGATGGTACAGTACCACGTACTACACAGACGCAATATGACTCGAAAGGTAGACTGATGACAGCCTCCACATCTAGTCTTGACTTTGTAACGAGATATACCCAAGACGAGATATTTGGCAACATACTGTCTTCCACTGATGAAAACGGCATCGTCACCAATAATAGCTATGACGCATTTGGCAGATTACTTCAAAGCAATAATCCTATAGAAAAGGAAGTATATACCATAGGATGGAGCGAAGGAATGACAGACGCGCCATCTCATGCCCTATATTTCACTTACGAGAAAGCAACAGGCAAACCATACAAACTTATTTTTTATGATTGTTTGGGTAGAGTAATCCGAACTATAACAGAATCTTTGGATGCACAGCGTATTTTTCAGAATACAGAATATGATAATAAAGGGCAAGTGACAAGAACCTCTGAACCCTATTTTTATGGCAGGACTATCTATTGGAACAAAAACGAGTATGATTTCGTAGGAAGAACTACCACTCAAACTGCACCAAACGGGGCTTCATATATCTACCAGTATAGTGGATTATACACATTTACGTTCAACCCTAATCATACTCGTACATCTCGTAAGTTAGATACTAACGGCAATTTAGCAGAAAGCCAAGACGCACAAGGTGGCAGCATAAAATATGAATATGACTATCGGGGTAACTGTGTTTACACTACAGGCTTAGCAAAATTACAAGCTTCTTATGACGCAGCTGGCAACCGCACAAGACTATCAGACCCAGTTCTTGGTGTATCAACCTATAAATACAATGCCTATGGTGAGTTGATATCCCATACAGATGGACATGGCACGACAAGCTATCAATACGATGATGGAGGACGTTTAATAAAGGAGACTCGCCCAGACATGACCATTATATATGAGTATGATAGAGGTTGGAAAGGAGCCTTAGACAAAAAGCAAGTACAAGGGGGACCTTCTATAAATTACAAATACGACTGTTATGGCAGAGTCGTATCTGAACAAACTGTTGTCAACGGAAACAGCTTTACTATTCAAACGAGTTACAATGCACTCAGTTTACCTGATGTGATTACATATCCAAATGGTCTAAAAATCCAAAACATATATTCATCCTGTGGTATACAAACAGCTGTACAAAACTACAGAACAGGAAAAGTATATTGGAAATTAAAAAAACTTAACGCACGTGGGCAAATAGAAAGTGAAGAACTGGGGAATGGTCTAACCACGACTACTACCTATGACGAAAAAGTAGGAACATTGTCAAGCATCAGTACTCCAGGCATTCAAAACTGGAGTTATACATTTAATGCTATAGGCAATCTCACCTCACGGCATAACTTGTCCAAAAATCTGCACGAAACATTTGAATACGACTATTGCCATCGCTTAACACGGGTTTACAAGAATGGTAGCGAAGCGCAAAGAATCACATATAATGCTGATGGTAGAATTGCTTCGAAGTCAGACGTTGGTAGCTATGTATATGATGACGCAGGTAGACTTTCGGAAATCAAAGACCGCAAATATGAGTTGAGAGATTGGAATAAAATCACATACAATTCTCTCAGCAAAATAAGCTATGCACAAAATGGAAACGCAGAAATGACCATCACCTATAGTCCTGATGGTAATCGTATCATGTCAACGCTTGCAGGAGAAAGCAAATATTATATTGGCAGCCTATTTGAACGTTATCAAAAGAATGGAAATAGGCAAGATATCAACTATATTTTTGCACATGATAAGGCTATCGCAATGGTGAAACAAACATCTACGGATGAAACTACCACAAATTACCTGCATCACGACCACTTAGGCTCAATTCAAGCTTACTCCGATGAAAAAGGAAAACTTTCTCAAGAGCTAAGCTATGACGCTTGGGGATGCCGACGTAATCCAAGCACTTGGCTTCCTTATGCCACTATCCAAAATGCCGATGCCCTATACGATAGAGGCTTTGGAGGGCATGAGCACATTGACCAATTTGAGATGATCAACATGAACGGAAGAATGTATGACCCTGTCGCCGGCATGTTCCTCTCACCTGACCCATTCATTCAAGCCCCCGAAAATCCACAAGGATTCTACCGATACAGCTATTGCATGAACAACCCTCTGTCATTGACAGACCCTTCGGGCTATAGTTGGTTCAGCAAGAACTGGAAATCCTTAACCGGAGCTGTAGTAGGTATAGGTGTAACGGTATTAACAGCTGGCACAGGGGCATCTTTTGGAGTCGCTGTCGCAGCTGGTGCTGCAGGTGGTGCAGCCAGTGCGTTAACTGTGTCCTTATTGAACGGTTCAAATTTTGGACAAATAGCTAAAAACACTATGGTGGGAGGCTTTTGGGGGGCTGTCTCAGGATGCCTAAACAATATATCTGCAGACGAAGACTTAGTAGCGTCCCTTTTTAAACATACATTTACCGAAGGTGGGTTAGATGCCCTACAAGGTGGTAATGCCGTGCATGGTTTTATGATGGGATTAACATCTTCCGCTGGTGGCTATTTTATAGATAACAATCTTGGAGCATTAGGAAGAGCAGGAGAAATCACAGCAAATTCCATATTGAGTGGTCTTGTAGACGAAATTGGCGGCGGCAAGTTCGCAAATGGTGCTATTACTGGGGCATTTACAATATTACTGAATGATTTTATGCACGACGGTATAGATAATACAGAAGTCATGAGGGTTTCCCAAATGGAAAAACCACTAGAGCCTGTTTATCCAGAATTTATTTTATTTACAGGCCTTAAACTTGCCTATAATTTTTGTAAAACCGCTTGTATAAATGGATTTGAAAGCTTTTCTGCATTTAAATCAGCATATGGAAAAGCTGGAGGAGGTTACAATTGGCACCATATCGTAGAACAGACCCCATCTAACATAAAAAGGTTCGGTGCTAAACAAATTCATAACCCAAACAATTTAGTTAAAATTCCAGGGGGTAAAGGTTCTATACATGCAAAAATATCTGGTTATTATTCATCAAAACAACCATTCACACATGGTAAAACAGTAAGACAATGGCTTTCAAATAAAAGCTATAAAGAACAATACGATTTTGGAATGAAGCTATTAAAAAGATTTGGTTATAAACAATAAATTAATAAATACAAAATTATGAAAATCAAGAATTTAGAAGAAGCATTAATCTGTTTTAAAGAAAATGCAATCATTCATGGGGAATGTACGCAAAATGGTGACAACAAACGTGGTAACAAAAGCCACATAAATATAATAAATGCCATCAAGTACATTTCTGCAGAACATAAATATGAAATTTTAGAACCTCTTTTGGAAGATAACAATCTTTCTGTAAGAATATGGGCAGCTTATGCACTATTGCACGTTAATACTCCAAAAGCAGTAAAAGCATTGAAAGAAATTGTTAAGAATGACAGTGGAATTATGGGGTTCAATGCAGAAATGACATTAGATGAATTCAAGAAAGGCAACATTTAACCTGCATATTTCATTCTCACCTAATTATACAAGTGCAAAGATTTGCCAGAAATTACGTCCCGACGTAGCATGTCATACGTCCCGACGCAGAGCCAGAGACGTCGGGACGTATGACATGCTACGTCGGGACGTAATTCAAAGCACATCGGGAGGTATCGGAAAGGGGATGTATGATGTTTCGCAACAAAATAACGAAACTGTAAGGCTCTTGCAGCAGATACCTTACAAATCTCCGCTTATTCATACCTAAAAACTATGATTTTACTACTTTTTGCAACTTTTATGAGTTAAAATTCTATTAAAACGTCACGTATTTCAAGAAAAAGCTATACTTTTGCAACCGGAAATAGAATGAAAAGCGGAAAACATATCCGTTGGATGACTAAACCGCAAGAAATAAAAACAACAAAATAAAAGAAATAAGACAATGAAGAAATTTAGAGCAGCCGTAGTAGGATACGGCAACATCGGTAAGTTTACTGTTGAGGCACTCGAAGCAGCTCCTGACTTTGAGATTGCAGGTATTGTACGTCGCCAGGGTGCCAAGGACAAACCAGCTGAGTTGGCAAACTATGAAGTAGTAGACGACATCACCAAGTTGAAGGATGTAGATGTTGCTATCCTCGCAACCCCTACCCGCTCTTGCCCTGAGTATGCAGAGAAGATCGTTGCCCTCGGTATCAACACCGTAGACAGCTTCGATATCCACACCAGCATCCTCGACTACCGTACCAAGCAGATGGAAAACTGCAAGAAGGCTGGCAAGGTAAGCGTTATCTCTGCTGGTTGGGACCCAGGTTCTGATTCTATCGTACGTGTTCTGATGGAGAGCCTTGCTCCTAAGGGCTTGACATACACCAACTTCGGTCCTGGTATGAGTATGGGTCACTCAGTTTGTGTTCGTAGCAAGAAGGGCGTAAAGGAAGCGCTCTCTGTAACCATCCCATTGGGTGAGGGTATCCACCGCCGTATGGTATACGTAGAGTTGGAAGAAGGTGCCAAGCTTGAGGATGTAACAGCCGAAATCAAGGCCGATCCATACTTCGCTCACGATGAGACCCACGTATTTGCCGTAGCATCTGTAGATGATGTAAAGGATATGGGTCACGGTGTGAACCTCGTTCGCAAGGGTGTATCAGGCAAGACCCAGAACCAGCGTTTCGAGTTCAACATGAGCATCAACAACCCAGCCCTCACCGCTCAGGTATTGGTTAACGTGGCTCGTGCTTCATTCCGTCTGCAGCCAGGTTGCTACACCATGCCAGAGATTCCAGTCATCGATATGTTGCCAGGAACCCGTGAGGAAATCGTTGCAACACTCGTATAATTGGGAGTGAAGAACGAAGAGTGAAGAATTCACTTGCATCACTATAATAAAACGGCTCGCAAGAAGTTTCGATTTCTTGCGAGCCTTTTTTCCATTCAACTAAAACCACTTATAATAACCCTGTCATATACAATGGCAAATAAGTAATTCCCTCCTCTACTTTCAAATCAGCAGTATGCAAAACATACGGTTCTGCCAGATAGCTACCATATTTAGCGATGCACTTTTTGAGAGAAGTGAGCGTGTATCTGTTAGTTGACTTCACTTCTATCGGTGAAATATTATGCTTTGACGTTATGGTATCTTTGGCTATCAGGAAATCCAGTTCCATCCTTTCCTGGGCATCATCCTTACTATATTTGGAAAAGAAATACAGTTTATGCCCTGCCGAACGTAACATCTGAGCAACAATATTCTCAACTATCATTCCACCATTAAACTCCAGCTTATCTATCAGAAGCTTGTTATATAAGTTTTCCGACACTATTGTATTTTCATTGAAAGCATGACTGATGAGCAACCCCGTATCAGCCATATAGCATTTCAATGTCGTATCATCGGTATTCATGCCAAGACCGATACTTGGCTCTGTCGTATTATAGGCCATATTGACTATCATTGCATCTGACAGCCAAAAGAATGCCGTTTCATAATCTCGCATTCTCGCCCCTTCGGTGAGTGCCTTCAACATAAATTTCTTCTCATGTTTTTGAAGCTGAGAAGGAATAGTATCAAAAATCTGAGTAACTTTAAATACATAAGTTGACGCATACTTCTGGATATCATTACGATATAAAGTAAGAATTTGGCGTTTCACACGATCCACCTTATTGAAATCTCTGGTTTCTACAAATTTAGCTACAGCCTGCGGCATTCCTCCAACAATGAGATACTGTCTGAAATTGTCCATTGCCATGCGATGCATCATTTGTCCCATCTCATGCCTTTTCTGAAAGTTCATTCGTATAAGCGGCATCAGGGTTTCATTGTTCAGTGCCCACAAGAATTCCTCGAAATCCATAGGATACATCAATATTTCTTCCTCCTCAGAAGGAATCATGATATTCTCTACGTTCTTTTTGATAGAAACGAGCGAACCAGTCTCGATATAATCGTAACGACCATCTTCAACCAGATACTTGATAGCTGTACGAGCCCGGGGATACAATTGCACCTCATCAAAGATTATAACCGAATTTCTTGGATATAGAGGTGTATTGGTGAAA
The DNA here is from genome assembly GCA_003463005.1 of Segatella copri. Taxonomy (GTDB): domain Bacteria; phylum Bacteroidota; class Bacteroidia; order Bacteroidales; family Bacteroidaceae; genus Prevotella; species Prevotella copri_I. Next base: position 41,488 of record QSCI01000022.1, read on the forward strand.
CTGCTTAAATACATAAAGAACGTATCCAAGTCATCCAGATAGGTTTCGAACAAGGATTTTATGTCCTTTCCTATTTTATTGAAATCAAGTAAAATATAACTCTTGTATTCTTTTTGAGCGAATTCCTTTACGATATAGCTCTTTCCTACACGACGGGCACCATTGATGAGAACAGCACTTTCTCCGTTCTGTTCTTCTTTCCATTTCTTTAGCTGCTCATATACTTTTCTTCTCATAATTTACACCTATCCTAGATTAATTTTACCGGAAAAACACACCTATCCGCGATTAATATTTCTTGATTTTTACACCTATCCGCGATTATCAGATGGTACAAGTACACACCTATCCGCGATTATCAGATGATGCAAGTACACACCTATCCGCGATTATCAGATGATGCAAATATACACATATCCGCGATTATCTCCAAGAAAAAGCCAGTTTTTTAATATCTTTTAATTTTAAGAATAAGATGATAATGATACGCAAGATCATAATATTGGTAATAGTATAAACATCATGCTTTAAGTTCATTGTTGCTTTGTGTTATAATCCATTGCAAGCATGTGAATTAGCCACAGAAGCCGTATCTATCGGCATGAAGAAGTAGAACTATCCAATAGTCGGCAGCCGCCAGCAAGGTTGCTGGCATATGGCAGCAACATTGTCGGCATATGGCAGCAAGGTTGCCGGCAGCTGCCGGCAACCATACGAAACTATATTTAAAAGGTAAATAATACAGGTTTCTAAGACTATTTAAATAACTTATCAAAAGCTATATTCCGCACTATCCATTATATGCAACCATCTTATTATTTCCAACCAAGAGTTAGTCAGATATAAACAAGCAGGTGCTGAGACAATGCATTACTTCATAATATAAGCAAAATTGTGAGGAATAAAGACCTAAATTGTGAGGGATAATGCCAAAAATCGTGAGGGATGATAGATGATTTACAAAAAACATACGTGATATACAACCATGAATCTGAGGCTCGCTCCAATATGATCTACAAAAACAAAAACGTTGTTGTTATAAAACTCCCTTACCAAACAAAGCAACTTGAGATAAAGCGCTTAAAACTCTTTCAAACACAGAAAAAGCTATAGAGCAGTTACCAAACATCACACACAAAGCAAAAGTAAGTTAAATTAAAGTTTTTTTTCGAAAATGACAAAATTCAGAAAAATATCATTAAATTTGCAACGGTTCTTTACCAAAAATCTCTATTGGACTAGCTTCAGTATGAGAAAGAAGGATTATATATGAATAATGTATAAGTGAGCCACTATACATAAAAACAGCGTTTACAAGACGCTTCATCTTTTTACTCTTCAAACTTCGAACACTTGAGGACTAACGTAGAAAGTGAGGCAACGAGTAGATGCTCTCGGGATGTGTTTATAATGCATCCCTTAAAGCGTTATATCTGTATGCGCCCTCTCTTGGGTATAATACAGAAATTTCGTTTAAGGGATTGCTATATCCATATCGGCGTGGGCTTCGAAGTTGCTTATCTTTACGTTAGTAGGCAAGTTCGAAGGCCTGAAGAGTGGGATAAGCTACAGTACGGATCTCACGCTTTTTTATTTATAGTAGGATAACTTTTCTCTGAATTTCTTGTAGGAGATCACAAGAGTAACTGAGGTGTCTACCTCGCAATGTTTGTGATAGATATGAAGAAAAGAAAATGGTACTTGAATTTTGGACTAAGTATTGTATTCTTAGCAATTTCGTTTGTTGCAGCAACAGCCAGTTGTTCTGCCAAGACTTCCAAAGTACAAAAGGCGAAAAAAATGCCAAAAATGATGTATGCAAATACTGATTTTGAGAAATCAATTGGTGATAGCATCCAAACTATAATGATGTCAGGCAAAGTAACAGTTAAGCTAATGACAACAGATAGTCTGAAAAATCAACCTTTGCAGGTAGTTTTATCCCGTGAAGATATGCAAGTTTTGCGCTTTTTGGCGTCTGACCCTAAAATGTTCATGGAGGACATTCCAAATTATGGAGTCATAATGCCCCAGGTGAAAATACTATTCGAGAAATCAAAATCTGAAAAGGTAGAAATGGCATTGGATTTCGGATTGCGCAAATGGGTACTAATAGATGGAACAGGAAAAGAACTTAAGCGATATGCTTTGGCCAAATATGAACTGTTACGTTTTGCTCACTGCATTTTTCCTAATGATGAAATGATCACTAATCTTTATAACACTTCTACAAAATGAAAAAGTTATTGTTATTGTTTATGTTATGCTTGTCTTTTAGCACAGGCATGTATGCCAAAACTATCCATTGGCTGACATTTATTGATACTACAGATAGAAATGTAGGTGAAATCGACAAAAGTTCTCGACAACTATTATACTCACGTTGGATAGACTTAGTAAATACAACACTTAAAGATAATGGCTATTCGGTAAACATCGTAGATATTTATGATAGCAATACTTCACCTGAGAATTGCAAAAAAATTGTGAATAGTTTTAACTGTGGCTCCGAAGATATCATAGTGTTCTATTATATTGGACATGGAACAGAAAACACAGGCGCAAGTAAGTATCCTTTGATGTTGATGGGACAACTTGATGCAAACAAGTTTATCCCATTGTCTTGGGTGCATGATACGCTAAAGAATAAAGGTGCACGATTGACAATAACCATTGGTATGTGTTGTAATGCCAGACAAGGAGTTGCCGGAAGAATAACACCTACATTTGGAGCAAACTATGGCAATACTTACGTAAGTGAGGAACTATCCAATTGCATCAAAAAGATGTTTTTGAATTACCGTGGTAATGTATTAATAACATCAGCTTCACCAAATGAAAGTTCTTGGGCGTGCGATACCACAATAGGTCCAACTGATTATTTTACTTTTAGTTTACTCGATCAGTTTAATAACGAACTGCCAGAAACAAGCAATCCGACATGGGATTCCATGATGGAATCTATCAAAGAAGATGTTTATAATAATGTTCGTAATAATGTATATATACAGGACAAATTTCCTGGTTCAACGCAGACTCCAATTTGGGAAACCCATTTGACCTCAGCAAGTACACCAACTCCTACTCCACCAGTTAAGCCAAAAACTGAAAATGTCTCAGATAAGTCAGAAATGCTGAACACCTTATCAAATGCATTGGCTTACATCTCTTCAACAAAGGTATCACCAAAGGAGCGTATTGCCATGGCGGGAAAATTAGAAATTGCATTTGATAATAATGCCATCGTAAGGATTGTGTCACAAGATGGTAATCTGGTTCTTCATAAAGAAAACATATCTATATACTTGGGACGAATAGCAACAAGTCGTTTGTTGGAGAATGTAACGGTTGTGGATGCAACTGGAACAACAAACAAAATTAGCTCTATACGAGTTCGTGAAATATATAAAAAGAGATAAATATGAAAAGAAGTATATTAAAAAGAATGTCGAGTAAGTGGAGGGAGTTTCACCCTCCCTTCTCTCGGAACCGTGCTTGACAGTCTCCCATCACACGGCTCTTCGTACTTAACTCTTTTGTTTATTAGTTTATATTCTTTATTAACCTAGACGTGGATAGGGTACAAATCCCTTCACCCAGTGTGAAAACTCATTTCTGTTATGTGCCGCATACTCTACAAGCCAATCATACGCTTTACCAAGCTTCTTACCCTTAGAGAAACGCTTGTACTTACGCATCACCCATCGG
>QSCI01000220.1:0-1683 GCA_003463005.1 Segatella copri
AGGGCATCCGCATTCATGCCGGTAATTATCCTGATGATACGCAGGGCTGCATTCTGGTAGGTGAAAATAAATTACAGGGTGCCGTCTTTAATTCCCGCATCTGGTTGCACAGGCTTATGAATGCCATTACCGCAGCAAGGGAAAGAGAGGAGAGCGTTTGGATTACCGTTTTGTAATGTTGAATGTTGAGTGTTGAATGTTGATTTTTGAATGTTGAGTGTTGAATGTTGAATTTTTAGTTATTAATTTTTAAAAACAGATTATTATGGTAAAGTCAGTTAATACAAATAAAGTAGAAATGGATAAGAAGGTAGCAATTGCTGTCGTATTTGAAAACCCTGAATTCGGTAAGATTCGTACCTTGACCGATGAAAATGGAGAACCGCAGTTCTGTGCAAAGGATGTCTGTGATATACTGGGGTATAAGAACCAGCGTGATGCCATCCAGCGACATGTCGAAAGGGTTGACGTCGTGAAACGCGACGTCAAGGTATCGGGAAGCCTTCGTAAGGATGGAACCTCATCTAAACGACTCCAAAAGATGATCTTCGTTAACGAGAGCGGTTTCTATGCTTTAGTGCTCGGCTCTAAGCTTTCTACTGCCGTGAAGTTCAAAAACTGGGTTACGGCCGATGTGCTGCCACAGATCCGTAAGACGGGTGGTTATATCCCGGTACAGCAGGGAGAGAGCGATGAGGAGACAATCCGACATGCAGAAGAAATCCTCCGTGCTACGCTCAAGGAGAAGGAGAATCTGCTGAAGAAGCAGCGTCTGCAGATTGAACAGCAGAAGAAACTTATCGGCGAACAGGATACCGAAATCCGCCGCTTGAATGATGTGGTGGATGAGCAGGTGGTTCGCAACGCCAAGAATGGTGAGAACATCATACAGTTGGAGAATCAGGTGGGTAATCTTTTGCCGAAAGCGCTCTATAGCGATAACGTGCTCGATTCCGTTTCCTGCTTCACCACGACGCAGATTGCGAAGGAACTCGGTATCACTGCCCAGGAGCTGAACCGCTCGCTCTGCGCTCTGCATATCCAGTATTACCAGAGCGGTCAGTATCTCCTCTATGCCGATTACGCCCACATGGGTTTAGCCAAGAGCCGTACCCGCTACAGCGCCTTCCTTGACCCGAAGAGCGATGGCAGACAGGAGAAGATGGGCAGAGCCTACACCCATACCTATCTCGTATGGACCGAACGAGGACGAAAGTTCATCCACGACCTTGCTCACAGATACTGGGAACTGTGTGAAGTTTATAGTTAATAGTTTATAGCCCCTGGTGTGCTTTGCATCAGGGGCTTTTGGGCTTTTCGTCCGTACTTGAACCACTTTTTTATAGAAAGTAGACACTTTTTTATAGGAATGCGACACTTTTTCGAAAAAAACACTATATTTGCACCATGAAAGAAATATTAGAAACCATGCCAAGGATAGAATTGGCTCTGATCATCATCGGGGTGTTTGCACTCTTATATCTTTCTATTTTTGGCATCGATATTCATCATGCTGTTAAACCTCCTGTATTTCCTGGAGTGAATTTCGGCAATAAGCAGACAAATATAAATAACAATACTGCGTTAAATTAATATTTAATCGTCTGTAAATCAATAACTTATATTAAGAAATGCTTATGAAAACTTAACTATAAAAAGTTGGTCAAGTCGCTGATTTTCAGT
>QSCI01000221.1:0-1659 GCA_003463005.1 Segatella copri
AAATAGGTGTTGAGTCGGCGGATGGTCCCATCCTCATTGAGCCAGTGGTTGGGATCTTGCTGCTTCTTCTGACCGCCCGCATCACCTTCTGCCTTCTGCTCCTGCTTGTCGGCGGTCTGCTTCTTGTCTCCATTCTGTTTCTGACCTTGCGCCTGTCTTGTGCTGCCAGGCACGAACTCCACGCCACGCTGTTCTACATTCACCTGCAACAGCGGTGTAAACTTGCGCCCGTTGGCAAGCTCAATCTCCTTGCGAAGCGGAATACCTGAGTAGAGCACTCTCTTGTCGTCCTTGGTAATAGGTGTCTTGCCGATGGTATCGGGTATGCGCACCTTGTTGGTAGGGATGTCAACAATCTCATTGGTGAGACGGTCGATACTGATGAAATGAGGACGCAGCTCACCTGTATTTTTGTCGGGGAAATCCACAACCTTTCCGAGGTTGCCGTTCTGCAACAGGTTCTTCTTGTCCTCTGGAGTGAAGGTATAGCCTTTGTAAGCGACATCGAGTTTAGGCTCGTTGCGCACGAAATGCGGCACGAGTTGCAACTGGTCGTTATCGTCCTTGCGGAATGACAGACGGGCCTGTATCTCTATCTGTTCACCGCCGAAGGTCGGCTTCACAATCACAAGCCCCGTCTTGCCGTAGTTGAGCAGGGCTTTCATATCCTTCTCATTCATACTGTTGAAGTCTATGCCATATTTGGCACCAAGTTCCTGCAGGTTCACATCGTTACCACTAATGAGGTTCTGCTTTACACCCGGAGCGGTCTGTGCCTGCTGTTCGGTTGCGGTCTGTTCTGGTTTCTGTTCCATGTCGTTCTCTTTTTCGTTGGTTTGTTCAGATGATACATTCTCTTTTTCTGTGTTAGCTTGCGTCTTGGACGCATCGTCCGATGATGCTGTTTCTTTCGCCTGACCTTCCGATTGCTTTGCCTCTTTCTCATAATTGGAGGTGTCAACCTTGTGGGCGGAAAGAATCTCCTTGTTAGCCTCCGGATCTTTCAGCAACTCCTTCATCACGCCAAGCAGGTTTTCCACCTGGTCTGCCGCTATGCGGTAGAATCCGAATCGGCTTGGCTCCTTGCACTGGCGGAAGAAGTTTCTAAAGAAACTGTCCATCAAGTCACTGTTGCGGTCAAAACGCAGGAAATCGGGCGTGTTCTCCGCCTTGGCGGGCGCTCGCTTCGGGGTGCCGTCCCTGCTGAGTCCGGCGACGACGCTGATCTCGCCCGTCTTCTCGTCACGGACTACCAGCACGTCCTGTTCATCACTCTTTTTCTTTTGTACCATAATTGTAAATGTTTAATGGTGAATACTGTTGTTATTTGTATTTCTGATGAATGCGAGTCAAGTAATGCTCCACATTCTCTTTCTTGAATTCTTTGACATTATTCTCTACAAACTGCATCACATCCTCTTCCGTGTAGTAGGTTTTCTGCCCCAAACGCTTGTAGGGAAGCACTCCCAGACTGCGATAGCGTTGAAGGGAACGAGGGGAGATTTGAAATAAGAGGCAGAGATCTTGGTTGTCGAGCAATTTTTCATTGATGGCAGAACTTCCTTTTTGCTCCGTCTCTCGTTCGTGTCTCAACATCAGCATGTCGTAGATGCCGTCTATCTTTTTGTGTAGGTCATGGAGATATAACTCCAGTTTTCT
>QSCI01000222.1:0-1645 GCA_003463005.1 Segatella copri
TATGACAGTGCAAAGACCGCTTGCTTCACGTTAGTGCTGCATAAATCAACCACAACCTTGATAAACTCACGATATGAGTTCTCCAAAGCGTTACCACCTTTGTTCTTATGACCTGCATTCAGCAAGTTGAAAAAATCAGTCTCTATCAATATGTTGTATTCCATGTTTCTGTCTCTTTTATGGGTTTGTACTAATTTGATGTTTCTGTGCGCACATCATTTATTAGTCCAATACCTATGCCATTCCAAGACAGTCTAAACAATAGGATGATGATATTTCCTGATAATCAGCAACTTTATCAAGAGAATAAGATTTTCACAAGGGAATTGCAAGCAGAAATAGTGTAAGGAAAACCGGACACTCGTCCAATCTTCCTTACACGGTTCTTATACCGTTACAACTTATTAGTAGGAATACCATACTCTTTCATACGGGCATAGAATGTAGTATGGCTCATTTCCAACATTTTAGCCGCATCACGCTTGATGCCATTGCATTGCTTCAAAGCCCATAAGATACGCTCTCGATTGATTTTACGTTCTTGTTCATCAAAGTCCAAAGCCTCTTCTGTCAATGTCGATTGTGACAACTGCAAGTCCTCGACATCTATTATCTCATTCTCGCATAACAGCATAGCTCGCATGATACATGATTTCAACTCACGCACATTGCCTGGCCATGTATGGCTTACAAGTGCCCTTTGCGCTTCCTTACTGATACATTTTATTTCTTTGTCCGTATGCCTATCATATAGTTTCAGGAAGAAGTTAGCTAATGGCATAATATCTTCCTTGCAATCTCGCAACCGTGGAATCTCAATAACCGCTTCGTGAAGTCGATAATACAGATCGCTTCTGAATCGTCCTTCCCGAACTGCCTCTTGCAGGTTTTCGTTGGTGGCGGCAATAATGCGCACATCAGCCACTTTATCTTTTGTAGCTCCCAATGGTCGGTAGCTCTTGGATTGCAACACACGCAGCAGCATCGCCTGTACGTCTTTCGGCAGGTTGCCTATCTCGTCCAAGAACAGCGTACCTCCAGCAGCCAATTCAAAGTAACCTTTTCTTGCTGCCTCCGCACTTGTGAATGCCCCTTTCTCATGCCCGAAGAGAGCGGAAGCGGCAAGTTCCGCAGAAAGCGTACCGCAATCTACTACCTCAAAAGGTTTGTCGGCTCTTTTGCTTTGCAGATGTATCTTTTCCGCTATATGTTCTTTGCCAGTTCCGTTGTCGCCCAATATCATAACAGCCATGTCGCTTTTAGCAAACAATTCTGCCATTTTATATATACGGCGAAACTTCTCACTTTTGCGGTAAACAATCTTGTTATTCAACTCGACGAGTCGTTTCTGCTTGTCTATGATTTCTTCCAAACGTTCATAAACTACATCAAGCAACAATTTCTTCGGTATATAGTCTTCCGCTCCCAATTTCATAGTCCTCACGGCACTCATGCTTTCATCGTAAGATGTCATGATGATAAATGGATTCTGGTAGCCGTTACTACGCATCCATTCCAACAGGTCGATGCCGTTATCATTCCCCAAGCGCATATCCGAAATGACAACATCCCATTCAGAGGATTCCCTCACAGCTTTCAGACCATCTCTGTAATTGTAGCATAAGATTGTTTTCCATCCCTTCGC
>QSCI01000223.1:0-1602 GCA_003463005.1 Segatella copri
AGGCATCCATAAGGATGAACTTCACGTTCTGCTTGGCATTGAGGTTGCCGAAGCGGATGAAGAAAGCATCATAATAGACATTCAGACTCTCACGCATCTGCTTGTTTTCCGTCTGTTCTTCCGCTTCATAGGTGTAAAGTTTCTGATAGGCATCACGGAGGGCGATATACAAGACTGCCTTTTCTTTCTGCTCCATATTCAGTTCCAACGGCATGAAGGTAGCACCATACTTGGTAAGGTCTTTCAATACACCGATGTTTCTGGCAGAGTCGAGCACCATAGAACCCTCACGATGAAAACTTTCCAGTTTCTCATCAAACGGACGGGGCTTCATAGCATCCTCTTTCTTCCTTGCCAGCTCTTCCCGCATTCTTTCTTGCTCTTTTTGTTGTTCCCGCTCATGATTTGTTTCTTTCAATGTGCTCTGAGTCTTGGAATCTTCTTTTGCCTCATTCCCTTTCGACTGTCCATGCCCGATTTGAGCTTTGAGAACTTCTATCGGTTCCATCGGCGGCTTGAACTTCGGATCAAGCGTATCTTCAACGCCCAAAGCCTTGAGTTGTTCCTGACGGTGCAGTTCCGCCTTTTGGCGCAGCAGCACCCTGTCTTCGGGAGCCATGGTCATCATCATCTCGTAAAAGCCGTTGATTGGCGGATTCTCTTCCCAAGAGATGCTTGCGTATGGTTCATCACCAGGAAGAATCTTCTTTGCCTCCACATCTGGAGTGTTGGCATTGACATTTGCTTCATCAAAGGACTTTTCCTTATTTTCCAAAGGCTTTGTCTCAAACTTTGCCGTAGGATTGACAGCCTTCACTAGCGGACTTGCTTTCTTCTTTGCTGTTTTTTTGGCTGATGGTTTTGTGGTTGTCGTAGCCTTGCCAGTCTGCTTGCTTACCTGTTTCTTTGTTTCCTTTATTGTCAAGCGGTCTTCCTCTTCCATGCCCCAAAGGTCGAACAAGGTCATTTGGACAGGTGGCTGCTGATGAACAGTCCGTTCATGATGCGAACCTGTTTCATCGGCATTGTTGCTTTCCACATTATTATATAAGTGTGGTTGCTCTGTTTGCCCTATGTCCAATGTTTCCTTTCCGTTTTCTTGTTTTACCTCAACTTCTGCCTGTTGGGCGACCTTAGTTTCTTCTTGCTGCTCCTCTATCCCCAAGTACCGGTTCAAATTGAGGTTCTTCTTAAAGTCTTCATGGAGCATCTTTCGCAAATCCTCTGCAATGCCTTCCACGCCACCCTCATGCGTGTATATCATTGCAGGTTTGCCGAACGGGTCGGTGTCCAACTTTGCCGTTGTATGGATAATGCGTTCCGGATGCTCCAGAAAGTAGTTGTTTGTCGGAATGCGGTTCTCGTCATTATAGACAGTGTCAAGCAGGTTGTCGTCTCCTCGCAGCGACTCCTTTTGGGTATTTTTCTGCAGAATGATGAGGTCACTGCCCACTTCCGTATTGGCATTTTCCGTGAACAGGTTGTTGGGCAGGCGAATCGCTGACACGAGATCAGCATGATAGAGCATCATAAAACGCGCGGCACTGTTGTTTTTGGCATTCAATACGCCTTGTGAGGTGATGAAGGCAACCAACCCGCCGT
>QSCI01000224.1:0-1584 GCA_003463005.1 Segatella copri
AAGGTCACAGACACAAGCTACTTTGTACATGGAGTTTGCAAAGGAAAAGGTGATATTTTCAGTGTGAAACTTGCCAAGTGTTTCAGTTGTGTGTTGTTGATTTCCTTTGTGAACTATGCCGAGTGTGTTATGTGTGCTGTGTGTCCTCGGTATAGTCTGCATAAATCTAATGCCATGCTAAAACACTGCGGAGGTTCGCCCAAGTGGCTGGAGGCGCAAAGCCTCCAAGGAACGTTGCTGCAACCATTTCGGAGAATAGAGCGGTTGCCAATTAATCCACAAGCACATTTTACAGCGTACCAAGTGAGGGCATGTAAAACGTTGAATTGTTGAAGATAGGTGTTATCTTTATGAGAACCAACCACTTATACCCTCAACAAACTCTCAACAAATAGCTCTACACAACAAATTACTGGGCAAAAAAGAAAGAAAGGAATGGTGTTCATGGTTTTCTCTTTTCAACATTATCTTTCTTTTGTTGAGAGATTTGTTGAGAATATGTTGAGCCGTAAATGCCTGATGTTCAATACTTCTTTCATCATATTCAACAATTCAACAAAAATAAGGGGTGTTTTGTCCGTCATTTTTATGAACAGAACTCATCCCCTACAAGTAAGAATGTCATGCTTATGCTTCAGTACTTATTCACGACAGTACGACAGCGCCAAGCCAACAAACAAGCAAGAGGACATTCAACTAAAGGCGGTTGTTCTTCTATTGAGTTGTAGGATAATGACACTACTTTTCTCTTTTGCCCCGTACAATCTCTTGAAGATGGTGGCACGAAACCGAGCTGCCCAGTATGAGTTTATACGGAAGCAAAGGGCAACAATCATCGGAAAGCCATACAACGTTTGCCAAATGCCATTGGAAGTTTCCTGTTTCTGTTGGACTTCCGACACCGTCAATAAACCATCCTTGTATATTGACCTTATCACAGCATGGAGTTTCATGGCGGTGACATGAAGCATATCAACCAATTCACCCTCACTCATCCACAAGTCTTGCAAGTTGGACGGAATGGATAACATTCCATTTCCGTCCACGGTGATTACAGTCCTTTTCATGCCATTCCCCCCATTGTCGGCATATGCCCCTTGATTCGACTTTCAAAAGCTGATATGTCATGCTCCAATTTAGTACTTGTCACCTTTGCGTAAATTTGTGTTGTGGCGATGTCCGTATGTCCCAGTATCTTGCTTACACTCTCTATCGGCATACCGTAGTTTAAAGCCAAAACTGCGAACGAATGCCGGCTTACATGAAATGAAATTCGCTTCTTGATGCCACACATTTTTGCCACTTTCTTTATACGCTTGTTTACCATGTCAAGTGAGCCAATATTAAACAAGTGCATATCTTTTCTCAATGGCTTGTAACGTTCAATTATCTGTATGGCTGCATCTATCAGTTTAATTTTGAATGGTACGCCTGTCTTTTGACGCTGAGAAACTATCCATGGAGACCCACTTATAATGGCAACATTGTCCTCTGTAAGATTCTTGATGTCAACGAAAGAGATACCTGTCCAACAACCAAACATAAACAAGTCTCTCGCAAAAGCAAAGTTGGGATTTTCCAACT
>QSCI01000225.1:0-1576 GCA_003463005.1 Segatella copri
GTGGCAAGTGGGTAATGTCTGCCCTTACCGTTGATGATGGTATCCATGACGATGGACCTGTAATGACTACCGCCTTTGAGTACAAGGACGGCAAGCGTGACCGCCATGAACGTGAGTTCCTCGGTTTCGGTGAGGTCATCACCAAGAACCTTGACACGGAGAAAGGCAATTCTGTTTACAGACAGGCTGTTGAGAACTACGATGTAGCCAACTACTACACGCAGGGCAATGTTACCGCCACATCCGTAGAGGATGCCAACGGCAACAAATACACGGAGACAAAGAACCGTTACGACAGCTACTATCTGACTGCCGACGGTGACAAGTACACGTTCGCAAAGCGTGACGTGAACCTTTGGAGTGACCGTGCATCTGCATTCGTACCTCTCCGCTATACGGCAAACTTGCAGTATGAGGGAGCGGCAAACGGTGTGGTTACATCCGAGGCATGGAATGAGTACTACCTCAATGGCTATCATGGTGAGTTGAAGTCCTACAAGTACAGCGACAAGGGAAGCCTTGGCGAGGACGGAAACGGAAAGTTTGACTATGCAACCGCCATTAAATACACGGACAATGCAGCGAAGCATATCTTCGGACTTCCAATAGATGTTACGGTGACTGGCGGTGACGGCTCGATTTACCACCATGTGACGGCAAAGTACAACACCAACTATGCCAACCACATCACGCAGATTACACAGCAGTTGAATGATGGCGAGGCTGTTACGGATTACAAGTACGACTCTTACGGCAACATCATCCAGAAGACTCTCCCTGCCAACGGCAAGGGACAGCGTATGTGGTACAAGTACCGCTATGAGCCTGAGATGAACATGTATGTTGAGCGCATTGACGATGCGTGGGGCTACCGCAGCGAGCAAGGCAATTTTGACTATCGCTATGGTATAGCCAAGGAGCATCGTGACCTCAACAACTTCTACTATGAGACTGATGTTGATGACCTCGGTCGCATTACTGGCGTGCGTGGTCCTAACGAGTTGGCTACGGGCGTGCCTTATGCCATCGCCTTTGAGTATCAGCCATTGGCTACCTTTGGTGAGAGTGGCATTACCGCTCCTGCATACGCAGTGACCAAGCACTACGACATCCAGCATCCTAACGATGACTTGGAGACCGTTACTTTCGTTGACGGCTTCGGAAGAGCCGTGCAGGTGAAGAAGGACGGTGTTGTGACAAGTGCATCCAAGGGAAGCTCTGCCAAGGACGAGAACGTGATGATTGTCAGCGGCAGAAACGTATATGACGCTTTCGGACGTGTGGCAAAGGCATTTTATCCTACAACGGAAGGAACAGGCTCGAAGTCCACATTCAACAAGTCATTTGACAATGTATCTCCAACGGTTACTGTTTATGACGTGCTCGACCGTGCTACCTCAGTGACATTGCCGGACAACTCTACGACAACTACGGCATATACTGTTGACAACGGCACTCATGCACTTGTTACAACCGTAACAGACGCACTCCATAATGTGCAGGCTACCCATACCAATGGCAGTGGCAAGACCTTGAAGACCATCCAGAAGAGCGGTCCTGACGGTGAGATTACCAC
>QSCI01000226.1:0-1575 GCA_003463005.1 Segatella copri
ACGGCGGGTTGGTTGCCTTCATCACCTCACAAGGCGTATTGAATGCCAAAAACAACAGTGCCGCGCGTTTTATGATGCTCTATCATGCTGATCTCGTGTCAGCGATTCGTCTTCCCAACAACCTGTTCATGGAAAATGCCAATACGGAAGTGGGCAGTGACCTCATCATTCTGCAGAAAAATACCCAAAAGGAGTCGCTGCGAGGAGACGACAACCTGCTTGATACCGTCTATAATGACGAGAACCGCATTCCGACAAACAACTACTTTCTGGAGCATCCGGAACGCATTATCCATACAACGGCAAAGTTGGATACTGACCCGTTCGGTAAACCTGCAATGATATACACGCATGAGGATGGTGTGGAAGGCATTGCAGAGGATTTGCGAAAGATGCTCCATGAAGACTTTAAGAAGAACCTCAATTTGAACCGATACTTGGGGATAGAGGAAACAAAGGCTGAGGAAGTTAAGGAGGTTGAAGAAACAGAAAAGATAGAAAAAACAGAGAAGATAAAGCCTTCCATTGAGGAAAAGCAGAGCGATACGGTAGTATCCTTGCAAAAGCAGGAAAAGCCTACTGATGATGCAGAGCTATCCCAAAAGTCCAATCATCATCAGCCACCAGTGCAAATGACGCTGTTTGACCTTTGGGGAATGGAAGAAGAAAACCGTCTGACTGTCCATGCTACAAAGAAGAAAGCAGAGGTAACAGTGGGTGCTGCCGCCAAGAAAGTGTCAAGGAAGAAAGCAAGTCCGTTGGTAAAAAGCGTCAATCCGACTTTTGAAGTTGTGACAAAGCCTGTGGAAAAAGAAGAAAAGCCTTCGTTGACAGATGCAAAAGAGCAGGAAACAACACAGGAGACAAAACCAATCCTGCCTGGGGATGAGCCATACGCAAGCATCTCTTGGGAAGAGAATCCGCCAATCAACGGCTTTTACGAGATGATGATGACAATGGCTCCCGAAGACAGGGTGCTGCTGCGCCAAAAGGCGGAAATGCACCGTCAGGAACAGCTCAAGGCTCTGGGCGTTGAAGATACGCTTGATCAGAAGTTCAAGCCGCCGATGGAACCGATAGAAGTTCTCAAAGTTCAAATCGGGCATGGACAGTCGAAAGGGAATGAGGCAAAAGAAGATTCCAAGACTCAGAACACATTGAAAGAAACAAATCATGAGCGGGAACAACAAAAAGAGCAAGAAAGAAAGCGGGAAGAGCTGGCAAAGAAGAAAGAGGATGTTATGAAGCTCCGTCCATTTGATGAGAAACAGGAAAGTTTTCATCGTGAGGGTTCTATGGTGCTCGACTCTGCCGGAAACATCGGTGTATTGAAAGACCTTACCAAGTATGGTGCTACCTTCATGCCGTTGGATCTGAATATGGAGCAGAAAGAAAAGGCAGTCTTGTATATCGCCCTCCGTGATGCCTATCAGAAACTTTATACCTATGAAGCGGAAGAACAGACTGAAAACAAGCAGATGCGTGAGAGTCTGAATGTCTATTATGATGCTTTCTTCATCCGCTTCGGCAACCTCAATGCCAAGCAGAACGTGAAGTTCATCCTTATGGATGCCT
>QSCI01000227.1:0-1553 GCA_003463005.1 Segatella copri
AGATATATAATTTATTATAAAGAATAATCTATAATTATCATTCTTTTGGTAAACAAAAATGTGGTTTTTGTAGGAACTTATACCTTATTTTTAAGCTTAGCGCTTTTTTAGGTAAACAGTTTTGTGGTTTTCACCCTTTTAATAACTACTTTTTGTTTGCTTACTTTTTCAAGTAATCCATCAGGATATTGTAGAGCAGATTTTCCTGTGGGATATCATCTGAGAGGCATTTCATCTTCAGGAGAAGGAGTTCTTCCTTGTTAAGATATGTAGCCACACTCGTTCTAGTGCGTCTTTCCTCTGCAGTCCAGTAACTTTTTCTCTTGCGACCACCTTTAGATATATTTTTATCCTCTTCGCTTTTTGCCATTTCTGTGTTTAATAAACTTGGTCGGTCGTTCATACCCATATTTTCAAGAGACTCACCAATTTCTTCTAAATTTCTTTTTGCTACAGCCATAATTCTTATATTTTATAAGTTTTATCTTCTTTTGTTTTATTATTACATGTTTCAACCTACCCTACCAAGATTAGATTTTGATGTTGAACATGCGCTTGATAGCAATTTCGTAATCGATACCTGTACTTGAGTAAGGTGCATATTCGAATATGCTTTGTCCGTGTGCCTGAGCTTCCAGGAACTTTACAGAGCGTCGGATACGGCAAGGCAGAATTAAGTCGCCATGTTTTTCGCCTAAAAGTTTGCTCAACTGCTTGGTAATCTTGGTTCGTTCATCTACCATAACTGGCAGGAGTCCAAGTAATTCCAAATTATCGTTCATGTGGAACTCTTTCACTTCATCCATTACGCTGAGTACTTCACTTACTCCCTTGACAGATAATGCTTCCATCTGTACTGGAATCAAAATCTTGCTCGCTGCAACCAAAGCATTATAAGTGTTCTTGGAAAGTGCTGGAGGACAGTCGATGAAAATGTAGTCGAAATCATCAAATACGTTTTTCAGTCCTTCTCCTGTCATGTCATGGCAATCGTTGTCTTGCAAGCATCCCAGTAATACCGTGTAGCTCTTCATCTGTTCTCTCAGTGAAGGGCCTCCTGGAAGGTGTTGTTCTATATTTTCCATCTGAGCAGATCCTGGAACTGCATATACTCCATTTTTACATTTGTAGACTGGCACACCACTCTGTTTGCACATGGCGTTGTATATGTTATCATATTCGTTATCTCTCACTCCGAAAAGCGAAGAGAGGTTGCATTGTGGGTCTAAGTCAATTACCAGAACCCTGAGATTGTGATTCAACCGGACTATGCCAGAAGCCAGAGACTGCACAGTAGCCGTCTTGCCTACTCCACCCTTGTTGTTCACTACTGCAACAATTTCCTGTAGTTCATGTTTCATATTTCTTTTTTCCTTATTTCACGTTATTGTTTAATACAATTTACATATATTAGAATTGCTGGCAATTAGAATAAACGGATTGACTTATATTCTTTCGTTCTGAAAGACTAAAAGTCTTATTTCTGGATTATCTAATGTTCTTAAGTTCTAATGTTCTTAAGTTCTAATATTGGTTGCAAAAATAGCCAAAAT
>QSCI01000228.1:0-1536 GCA_003463005.1 Segatella copri
GGTTAGTCGCTCATTGATGTAATTCAACACCTTGCGGAACTCAGACCTACCAAACTTCATATAGTAGTTCATCCATCCACTAATCTGCGTATCAACCTCATTGCTTATGTCTAGCAGACAAGCAAAAGTTTTACGATTCAGTTTCCAAGCCCTTACGGATTCTTTAATCCTCTTCATCGATTTCTTGCTTATTGCAGGGAGAAAAGCTGTAAAGTTTTGACCCGTCTTTCTGTTTCTTGCACCTCTAGGTCTGAAGGTAAAGCCAAGGAAGTCGAAGGAAGTATGCTCCGAGTCACCTCTTCGATTACTGTCCTTACAATAGACTATCTTTGTCTTTTCTTCATTCAGTTTCAATCCACATTCTCCAAAGCGTTTCATTAGAACTGTTTTCAAGAACTGGGCTTGCTTCTCCGATACGCAGTGACAGATGGTATCATCAGCATAACGCTCGAACGGAATCGTTGGATAGTTACGCGACATCCATTCATCAAAGACGTAATGAAGGAATAAGTTTGCTAAAACTGGACCTATCACAGAACCTTGGGGAACTCCCATCGTTCGCTCTATCACTTCACCCTTCGATGTCTGATAGGGAACTTTGAGCCACCGCTCAATGTATAGAAGTACCCATTTCTCCTCTGTATGCTTGCGGACAGCCTTCATCAGCAATTCATGATTGATTGTGTCGAAGAACTTACTGATGTCCATATCAAGCACCCAGGGATTCACATAGCAGCGCTCCTTAGCCTTGGCTATGGCTTGATGCGCCCCCTTACCTGGACGATATCCGTAGGATCTTCCTTGAAGATAGGTTCGAGTATGGGAGTCAGTACTGATACTACTACCTGCTGCGCTATTCTATCTTCAATCGTTGGTATGCCCAGAGGGCGAGTACCACCATTGGATTTTGGTATTTCTACCAGCTTTACCGCTTTGGGAAAGTAGCAACCAGAACTCATGCGATTCCATATCTTATAAAGGTTCTTGGACATTTCTTTATCAAATGTCTTTTGGTCAACCTTATCGATACCCGCACTACCCTTGTTTTCCTTCACCTTGTGGTAAGCTTCCCACACCAATCGTTTGTCTATTACAAAAGGTTTTGCCTCGTTCATTGTTTCATCCTCAATTTCTTAAGTTGGACTTTAAATTTGGCTAAGCACGCTACCCCCTTCACTCCATCCCCATTACAGAGACTTCAACACTACTACGAGGTAGTCCGCCACAGACATGGACATCGGTACTTTCTGCCTTGCGTGTCACGGCTCTCGGCATTTTCCCTTGGCATTCCTTGCCTATTTCTCCTGTTCCTCTAAAGAGCCCATGTCAAGTTCATGCCACCTATACACCGCACACCCAGCAGACAGCAAACAGGTTTCCTCTGCCATTATCCCAAGATAAAATAAAGACCTTGGTTTTGATGTGACTTGCCAAATTTGCTAACGATGCTTCATCAATGGTTCACTTGCGTTCATCTCCTTGACACATACCTTGCCAACCTTACGGAAGGCTTTCAATTGTCGTTCACTACCCATC
>QSCI01000229.1:0-1509 GCA_003463005.1 Segatella copri
TTCCCCCAAAAGGAGTGAGTTTCTCAGATTTTATTTGTACTTTTGCCATGTCATTCAGAATTTTGTTTGTTTTTATTTTGCAACACTAAGATAAGTGAAATTTCTGACATGGCAAAATCCTGAGCAACTTTTTGTTGCTCAGGTGCTTATAAAAAATATTAAATTATAGTGTTGCGGAAATTAGACTTATGAAGAAAATCTCGTTGATAGTGATGAGCTGCATAATAGCTTGCGGACTGCTCGCCAACCACAGCATCGTGAAGGGCGGAGAAATGTCGCCTAAGGTAGAGGACACGGTATCGATTGCCAAGAAAATTACTGATAGTCAATGGCTATCGAACAACTCCGACACGTTGGAAGTGGACACAGCTGGCGAAGACTCGGTGGTGAATGTGGTGGCCTACTTCTGCAAGGGCGACACCTGCGAATACTGGATATATGAGAATGAGTGGAAGGTGGACGACAAGGACACGGTGAAGACGCTCGGCGTATCCACAGGTGCGCCTTGTGGTAAACGATTCCACCAGCAAGGGCTATAAGATGAGCTACACCTTCCTGGACGTAAAGGCCGATTCGGTGGGCGACAACTTCCGGGACAAGATGATGGCCATGGTAGCGGAGCGCACCGCCAAGAGCGTGATAGGCACCACCATCAACTTTGAGACCGATGAATATGGTAGCATCACCAAGATTACCAATCTCTCGCAAATCAAGAAGCAGGCAAAGGCTCTCTTCAAGGCGAGCATGAAGGACATCGCCGCCATGCCAATCATGCAGGCAATGAAGAAGGCGATAGGTCTTGACTTCATGAAGATAGGCAACCAGGCTAACACCGACGAGGTGGTGGAGGGCTACCTGGAGGAGCTGAAACTGCTCTTCGCCTGCCACGGAAGCCAATATGCCGTGGGCGAGCATCACGAGCACGAGGATGCCACCAAGGATAGCTACGCCAACGACACTTATATCAATGCCAGCCTAGAGAAGAATGGCAACTACACAATCTCCTGCGAGGTGGTCAGCGTGATACCAAAGGAGACTGTGAAGAAGGTGATGGGCGGACTGATGGGTGCCTTCATGATGGAAGGACTGAAGGGCAAGAAGACCGAGGACGGCAAGGATCATGATGGCGACATCAAGGACTTGGACGACGCGTTTAAGAAGGAGATAGAAAAGGCAGTTGACCAAGATGCCCAGACCTCGGAGTATCTCAGTGTGACCTGCTTCGAGGATGGCTGGCCTAGCAGCGTGTTGAAGCAAAATAAAACTGTGATGGCTGGCCGTGGCAAGCTGAAGCAGAAACTCATCGAGGCTTGCCGATTCGCACAGCGCGAGAAATGATGAACTATTTCGACCTGTACTGATTGAATACAAATACCCCTTGCGGAGTAAACTAATTAGTGCCTAAAGGGTGTTCAGTATTCAGTATTCAGTTTTTTTCGCGATAGTTACCTTTTTCATGGTTATAAATTGTTAAGTAATTATTTTACATTATAATATATATATATTATA
>QSCI01000023.1:0-44735 GCA_003463005.1 Segatella copri
TGACAGAGCCCTGTCATACGGTTTGTCGTGCATGGAAATGCAGGGAGCTTTGACTATTTTCGCTGCAAATGTGAAGAGAATCATCAAATTGATGCAAAATGCATAAGGGGGGAAGTAGATTTCTCTATATATTGCCGAATTAAACGCCAGAAACGCTATAGAAAGCTGTTTGAGACTATATTCCTGTCCAAAAAAGTATTTCACTTTTAAAAGATGAAATGCTTCTTGGACAAGAATTAAAGTTCAAAAACAAGCTATGCAACTTAAAATTGGGTACCTTTTTCAGTGCCCTCCCAGGGCATCGCCTGGGTAATTACGGACGCAACCCTGTCGCCCTGTAAGGGCAAAAGCTTTAAAACTCCAGGCGAAACATAATCTTCCTTACAGGGCGCCTTGCTGATTGCTATTATACCCAGGGCGATGCCCTGGGCTAGGAGCTTTTGGGCCTTCAGCCCGT
This sequence comes from Segatella copri, assembly GCA_003463005.1. GTDB lineage: Bacteria > Bacteroidota > Bacteroidia > Bacteroidales > Bacteroidaceae > Prevotella > Prevotella copri_I. The sequence goes on from QSCI01000023.1 coordinate 458, forward strand.
TCTTGACCATACTAAAGAGATTCCAGTCTTTTTTATGTCTGTCGGTGAAGAGTGGTGAAGAGAGGGTGAAGAGATACAAATAACTCTTCACCCCTCGGAATGCCGATAAACACAGGGGTTTCGGGCCGAAAGGTGAAGAGTGAAGAGTATTTCAGAGTAGAGTTGCTATACTTTATATAAAGCGTACGAATTTATAAAGCCTGCGGCTTAGAGCTTGCTGCCATAGCACAAGTCGCCGGCGTCGCCGAAGCCTGGCACGATATACTTATGTTCGTTCAACCCCTCATCAATAGAGGCACACCAGATGGTAGTCTTGTCCTCAGGGAAGGTCTTCTTGACGTGCTCAATGCCCTCAGGTGCAGCGAGAACACAGGCAATGTGGATATGTTTAGGATTGCCCTTGGTGAGGAAAGCCTTCATACCCATCTCCATGCTGATACCTGTGGCAAGCATAGGGTCGGCAATGATGAGCACCTTATCAGTAAGATCAGGTGTGGCGAGGTATTCGATATGTACGCCCACCTCAGTATGCTCCTTGTTGGTATACTCGCGATAAGCACTCACAAAGGCATTGCCAGAGTGGTCGAAAATATTGAGGAAACCTTCGTGGAAAGGAAGTCCGGCACGGAAGATCGTACCGATGACAATCTTTTCGGTAGGAAGATTGACCTGGGCCACACCGAGTGGTGTAGTCACCTCAGTCTTTTCGTAATTAAGAGTCTTTGATATTTCAAAGGCCTCATACTCACCGATTCTCATAATGTTGTTGCGGAAGAGCAATCGGTTCTTTTGATAATCGCAGTCACGCATCTCTGCCAGATAGCGGTTGATGATGCAATTGTGCTCGCTCAGATTATTTATCTTCATATAGTTGTAGTTTTTCTGCAAAGATATAATAAATCTCGGAAACGGCAAAATGTTTGGGCAATTATTTTCTCTCTGGAGGAATGAAAGAACTGTTGCTATCTTATTTTTCCTTCAAATACCCTCTTATATATAATAGGTGTAAATCTCTGCTTGTTTTTCTCTAAGCAGAGATTTTTTGCAAAGTCAACGTGGCAATTGTCGGTCGAATCGGCTTTTTTTAAGTTCTTTAACCTAAAAAGCTTTTAAAAAGAAAGAATAATACCTAAGAATCTTTGCTATAAAACATATTTTTCGTAACTTTGCGGCGGTTTTGGGAGAATGATGATTTCTTCTGTCAACCAATATAAAAAGGTAAAGAGAAATTATTCACAACTTAAATACATTTAAAATAAAATGGCAAAGTTTGATAAGTCAGTTTTAGCAAAGTACGGAATCACAGGTACAACTGAGGTTCTCTACAATCCTTCTTATGAGGTATTGTTCAATGAGGAGACTAAGGAAGGTCTCGAGGGTTTTGAGGTTGGTCAGGAGACTGAGCTCGGTGCAGTTAACGTAATGACTGGTATTTACACTGGTCGTTCTCCTAAAGACAAGTTCATCGTTGACGATGCTACATCTCACGACACTGTATGGTGGGATTCAGAGGAGTATCACAACGATAACCACAAGGCAACTCCAGAGGCATGGAACGCCGTTAAGGAGATCGCTAAGAAGGAGCTTTCTAATAAGAAGTTGTTCGTAGTAGATGGTTTCTGCGGTACACACAAGGATACACGTATGAAGGTACGTTTCATCGTTGAGGTAGCATGGCAGGCACACTTCGTAACAAATATGTTCATCCGTCCTCAGAACGAGGCTGAGTTCGATCAGGAGCCAGACTTCATCGTTTACAATGCTTCTAAGGCAAAGGTTGAGAACTGGAAGGAGTTGGGTCTCCACTCAGAGACAGCCGTTGTATTCAACGTAACTTCTAAGGAGCAGGTTATCATCAACACATGGTATGGTGGTGAGATGAAGAAGGGTATGTTCTCTATGATGAACTACTTCTTGCCATTGAAGGGTATGGCTTCTATGCACTGCTCTGCCAACACAGATATGAACGGTGAGAATACAGCTATCTTCTTCGGTCTTTCTGGTACAGGTAAGACTACATTGTCAACAGACCCTAAGCGTAAGTTGATCGGTGACGATGAGCACGGATGGGACGACGAGGGTGTGTTCAACTTCGAAGGTGGTTGCTACGCTAAGGTTATCAACCTCGACAAGGAGTCTGAGCCAGACATCTACGGTGCTATCACACGTGACGCTCTTCTCGAGAACGTAACTGTAGCTAAGGATGGTAAGATTGACTTCGCAGATAAGACTGTTACCGAGAATACTCGTGTATCTTATCCTATCTACCACATCAAGAACATCCAGCGTCCATTCTCTCAGGGTCCAGCTGCTAAGCAGGTTATCTTCCTCTCAGCAGATGCATTCGGTGTATTGCCACCAGTATCTATCTTGAACGCTGAGCAGACTAAGTATTACTTCCTCTCTGGCTTCACAGCTAAGTTGGCTGGTACAGAGCGCGGTATCACCGAGCCTACTCCAACATTCTCTGCTTGCTTCGGTCAGGCATTCTTGGAGTTGCACCCAACTAAGTACGCTGAGGAGTTGGTAAAGAAGATGCAGAAGTCTGGTGCTAAGGCATACTTGGTTAACACAGGTTGGAACGGTACAGGCAAGCGTATCTCTATCCGCGATACACGTGGTATCATCGACGCTATCCTCGACCACTCAATCGACGCAGCTCCTACAAAGACTATCCCATTCTTCAACTTCGTAGTTCCTACACAGTTGGAAGGCGTAGATCCTAAGATCCTCGATCCACGTGATACATACGCTGAGGCTTCTCAGTGGGAGGAGAAGGCTAAGGATTTGGCTGCTCGTTTCATCAAGAACTTCAAGAAGTATGAGACAAACGAGGCTGGTAAGGCTCTCGTTGCTGCTGGTCCACAGCTCTAATTCGACACTTCGAATTTATACTAAATATGGAATCCCGTTTCTTGCAAAAGAAGCGGGATTTCTTCGTTTTTACGCCTCGAAATCACTAAAAAACTTAAAAAATGCGCCTAAAAATGAATAATTTGCATAATAATAAGGAGAAAAGGTCGAGTTTTTAAAGAATTCTCAGTAAATTTGCAGCTAAAAATAAAATAGGATAGAATGAAAAGGAAGTTTTTTGCTTTCATAGCGCTGATTACAGCTACGCTCTCGCTCTCTTCTTGCTTGAGCAGCGATGAAACAACAGTAGAATATACACATGATACAGCCATCACGGCTTTCTCGTTGGGTAGTCTTGACAGATATACCAAAACGAAGGCAGGTAAAGATACCTTGCTCAAGGCTAATGTGACGGGCTCTGACTATAAATTTTACATAGATCAAGCACAACGCAAGATTTATAATGTAGATTCCTTGCCTTGTGGGGTGAGGGATACTGCCATATTGGCTACTATCAGCAGCAAGAATAGCAGCCCTATTCTCCTGATGGATATCAACAAGACTGATTCTGTCGCAGCATACTATTCAAGCTCTGATTCCATCAACTTCTCAAAGCCTCGCTTTATTAGAGTTTACAGCAGCGACTACTCTGTCTATGCCCAGTATCAGGTTACCGTAAACGTACATAAGGAGTTGCCTTATGAGTTTAAGTGGCATGAGCTGGCTCAGAACAACAGTCAGTTGGCTGCATTCTCTGATCTGAAGGCTGTAGCTTGTGGTGATGACATCTATGTATTCGGCAAGACTGCCGAGGGTACTAAGGTGCTGAAGTCAGCCATCAATAATGGCAGCGCCTGGTCATCTATTACGATGAACGTAGGCTTAAGTAGTGACGCTTACCAGAGTGCAGTAGCGCTGGATGGCAAACTTTATATCTCAGATGGCGGCAAGGTTTATGCTTCTGCCGATGCTGCAATATGGATAGTGGTTTCTGACAACGCAGATATCAAGCAGCTCATTGGTGCAAGCAGCAAGAATCTCTATGCTTATACAGCTACAGGTATCTCTGTTTCAGAAGATAAGGGTGCCAACTGGAAGGCAGAGAAACTTGATACAGATAAAGCCTATTTGCCAAAACAGAATATCTCAATGAATGTGGCTGGCGTACTCTCTGCTAAGGATGTAGAGAACGTAATGCTGCTGGGTACTCGCGACAAGGCTTTGAAAGATACGGTTGCTACCACATGGTTGCGCACGGTTGACTATGCAAATGAAGACGGACAGTGGAACTATCTGGAAATCGAAAACAATAAAAGTGGAAAGATGCCTTGGCTGGATCAGGTAATTACCTGTGCTGCCGATACAGGCTTCGTTGCTTTAGGCAGTAACGGCAAATGGTATAAGAGCCAGGATGCCGGATTGACTTGGAAGCAGGATGCGATGGTTGTTCTGCCTGCTAAGTTTGCTACTGACGGTCGTTTCGCTTTCTGCCGTGACAAGCAACATTATTATTGGATTATCAGAAACGGATACGTATGGAGAGGACGTTTCAATATAGATGGCTGGAGCAAGGAAGATTAATCATCCTGCTTGCCTTCTTAACTCTGGGCTGTATGGCGGTTCGTGCACAGGACGATCCGCAATATCGCATGGAGATAGGCGCCGGTGTGGGAGTAATGACCTATGAAGGCGACTTTAACGGAAATGTGCTTGGCGACATGCAACCTGCCGGTTTCCTGGTGGGAAGATACAATTTCGACCCCTACAAGGACTTGAAACTGAGCGTGGGCTTTGGAAAAATAAAAGGTTCTTCGGCAAATGTGGATACTTTCTATCCTGATTATGCGGAGAATCCCTATTCCTTCAATCATACGCTGGTGGATATGAATCTGGTGTTTGAGTACAACTTCTGGCCTTACGGAACAGGCAGAGACTATCGCGGAGCCCAGCGCCTGGTTCCTTATATACTGGGTGGCCTGGGAGCAACCTATGTAAAAGGTAACGAAAAAAATGTATTTACAGCAAACGTGCCTTTAGGCATCGGCGCAAAATATAAAGTGAACGAAAGGTTGAACTTGGGACTGGCCTGGACTTTCCATTTCTCGCTCAGCGATGAACTGGATGGTGTGAAAGACCCTTACTGGGTAAAGAGCAGTGGCATTTTCAAGAATACCGACTGCTATTCTACCATAGCCGTTTCGGTGACCTATAGTTTCAGTGCAAAATGTAAAACTTGTAATAAAGAAGAATGATGGACAACTTAGATATGAACAGGATTCCTGAGCACATCGCTATCATTATGGATGGCAATGGTCGCTGGGCAACAGAACGGGGCAAGGAGCGTAGCTACGGCCATCAGGCTGGAGTAGATACCGTGCGCCGAATTACATCGGAGTGTACCAGGTTGGGGGTAAAATATCTCACCCTCTATACTTTCTCTACAGAGAATTGGAACCGTCCGGCCGATGAGGTTGCTGCCTTGATGGGACTGGTACTGACTTCGCTCGAAGATGAAATCTTCATGAAGAATAATGTCCGCTTCCGTGTGATAGGCGATTTGAAACGCCTGCCACAACAGGTACAGGACAAGCTTCAGGAGACCATGGACCATACTGCGAAGAACGATGCTATGACTATGGTTGTGGCATTGAGCTATTCTTCACGTTGGGAAATCCTGAATGCTACAAAGAAAATGGTAAAAGAAGCATTGGAGTCAGGTTCAACCTATGAGCAGATAGAGGATAAACTGACAGAGGAGAACTTCGAAAAGCATCTTGAAACCAGTTTCATGCCAGATCCTGAACTTCTGATACGTACAGGAGGTGAACTCCGTATCAGCAACTATCTTCTTTGGCAGATAGCTTATTCAGAGTTGTATTTCTGTGATACCTTCTGGCCAGACTTCAATGAAGAAGATCTGCACAAGGCAATAGCAAGTTATCAGAACCGCCAACGTCGATTTGGAAAAACCGAGGCACAGGTGGAAGAGGAGGAGAAATAGGCAAACCTCATACAAGCATAGAAAAATCATATTATATATAATAAGGTATAAATGAATAGATTTAAAAAGATTTTCATCCTGCTGTTCGGCGTAATGGCATGCATGCAGATTCAGGCACAAGATAAAATCGTAAACCCTGATATCTCGTATGCTGGTACACCTCGTACCCTTAAGATTGGTGGTATCAATGTTTCGGGTGTTGAGGGCTACGAAGACTATGTTCTCACAGGTATCTCAGGCCTCAGTGTGGGCGATGAGATTACTGTGCCTGGCGACGAGATTACCAATGCCGTAAAGCGCTACTGGAAACATGGACTCTTCTCGAAGGTGGCTATCGCTGCTGACTCTATCGTAGGTGAGAAGCTTTATCTCCATATCTATCTTGCGGTTCGTCCACGTATATCTAATATCAACTATGTTGGTTTGAAGAAGAGCGAGCGTGAAGATATGGAGCAGAAGTTGGGTATGGTAAAGGGCACTCAGGTAACTCCGAATATGCTCGACCGTGCCAAGATTCTTGCCAAGAAGTATTTCGATGATAAGGGCTTCAAGAACGCTGATATCCAGATTAACCAGCGCGATGATATTGCCAACAAGGGACAGGTAATCCTGGATGTTGTTGTTGACAAGAAAGAAAAAATCAAGGTTCATCAGATAACAATCGATGGAAACGAACAACTTTCTGACCGCAAGATTAAGGGTGGACTCTTCTCGAAGGGTGCTTTTGCCAAGACGCATGAGCTGGTAAGTTCGCCTCTTTCTTCAAGTCGAAGAAGTTTACCCCTGAGCGTTGGAAGGAAGATAAGCAGAAACTCATCGACAAATATAATGAGTATGGTTTCCGTGATGCTCAGATTCTGGAAGATAGCGTGAGCAACTTCGATGAGAAGCACGTTAATATCTACATCAAGGTAGATGAAGGTAAGAAATACTATATCCGTAACATCTCCTGGGCAGGTAATACCGTTTACTCTTCAGCTTATCTCGAAGCATTGCTCGGCATGAAGAAGGGCGATGTATATAACCAGAAGATATTGGGTAAGCGCCTGAATGAAGATGATGACGCTGTTTCTAACCTCTACTATAATAATGGTTATGTGTTCTCTCGTATCGAACCGACTGAAATCAATATTGATGGCGATTCTATCGATTTGGAGATGCGCGTAACAGAGGGACCTCAGGCTTATCTGAGCCATGTACGTATCAATGGTAATACCCGTCTTTACGAAAACGTAGTGCGCCGTGAACTTCGTACCAAGCCAGGCGACCTTTTCTCTAAGGATGCTCTGATGCGTTCGGCTCGTGAACTTGCTTCTATGGGACACTTTGATCCTGAGAAGGTTAGCCGGATGTAAAGCCTAATCCTGAAGATGGTACGGTTGATGTAAACTGGAACCTGGAGCAGAAGAGTAACGACCAGATTGAGTTCTCGCTCGGTTGGGGGCAGACGGGTGTCATCGGACGTGTGGGCTTGAAGCTCAACAACTTCTCTATGGCAAACCTCTTCAACAAGAACAAGGAGCATCGTGGTATCATGCCTATCGGTGACGGTGAGGTGCTGAGTATCGGTGCACAGACCAATGGTACCTACTATCAGAGCTATAACGTAAGCTACTCTACCAATTGGTTTGGCGGCAAGCGCCCTATCCAGTTCAGCGTAGGTGCATACTACAGTAAGAGTACCGACGTGTCAAGCAACTATTACAATAGTGCAGCCATGTACAACTATCAGAGTTACTTATATGGCTATGGTTCTAGTTACTATAACAACTACGAGAATTATTACGATCCAGACAAGTATATCCAGATGGTGGGTGTAAGCCTCGGTTGGGGTAAGCGCCTCCGTTGGCCGGATGATTATTTCACCTTGTCTGTACAGTTGGCTTACCAGCGCTACATGATGAAGAACTGGAGCTATATGTTGATGACCAACGGTAATGCGAACAACTTGAACTTGACCATCGCATTGAACCGAACATCAACCGATAACCAACTCTTCCCACGTCGTGGTTCTGAGGTTGAGGCAAGTGTCAACCTTACTCCACCATGGAGTGCGTTCGACAACAAGGACTACAAGAATCTTGCCAACGATTCTAAGTCACCAACCTATTCTGCTGAGCAGCAGGAGAAGTACAGATGGATTGAATACCATAAGTGGAAGTTCAAGGCAAAGACTTATACTGCACTCACAGAGGGTCAGAAGTGCTTCGTATTGATGACCCGTGTAGAACTCGGTTTGCTCGGTTCTTATAACAAGTATAAGAAGAGTCCGTTCGAGACCTACTATGTGGGTGGTGACGGTATGAGTGGATATTCATCATATTATGGTGAGGAAACAATCGGACTCCGCGGTTATGAGAATGGTTCTGTATCTTACAGTCCTACAACCGGTTACTATGCTTATGCATACGACCGCTTCTCATTGGAGCTTCGCTATCCATTCCTCTTGGGTAACACAACCATTTACGGTTTGACCTTCGTAGAGGCTGGTAACGCCTGGTATGAAACCAAGAAGTTCAACCCATTCAGCATGAAACGAAGTGCCGGTGTCGGTGTACGTATCTTCTTGCCTATGGTTGGTCTGATGGGTATTGACTGGGCTTACGGTTTCGATACTGTATGGAATGGTAGCTCATATAAGAAGGGTGGAAGCCAGTTCCACTTCATCTTAGGTCAGGAATTCTAAAAATGGGTTTTATGAAGAAAATAGTATTGATGCTGATGATGGCTGTAGCAGCCATCTCAGCACATGCACAGAAATATGCATTGATAGATATGGAGTACATCTTGAAGAATGTACCCGCTTATGAGCGTGCCAACGAGCAGCTGAATCAGGTAAGCCGCAAATGGCAGGCTGAGGTAGAAGCTCTTAACACAGAGGCAAGCACCATGTATAAGAACTATCAGAACGAGGTAGTGTTCCTTTCCCAGGAGCAGAAGAAGGCTAAGCAGGATGCCATCATGCAGAAAGAGAAGGAGGCTAGCGATTTGAAGAAAAAATATTTTGGTGCAGAAGGCGACCTCTATAAGATGCGTGAGGCATTGATGGGACCTATTCAGGAAGAGATTTATACAGCCGTAAAAGAGATTTCAGATCTGCGCGGATATTCGCTTGTTCTCGATAGAGCTAGCAACAGCGGCATCATCTTTGGCTCTCCTAAGATAGATATTAGCAACGAAGTGCTCCAAAAATTAGGTTATTCCAAATAATAATTGTATATTTGCAGCCGGTAAGTACATCTGCCAATGGTTGGCAGCATGAAAACTTCATTTAGAAATTAATAATTAAAAAGAATAGAACAATGAAAAAGCTTATTTTAATGTTGATGCTCTGTGCACCAATGACTATGATGGCTCAGAAGTTTGGTAAAGTAAATACTCAGCAGATTATGCAGTCTTTGCCAGATGTAGCTAAGGCTAATGGCGAGATGGAAGCTCTCCAGAAGCAGAAGGAGAATGACTTGAAGTCTATGCAGGATGAGTTCCAGCGTAAGGCTGACGAGTATCAGAAGGGTTCCAGCACAATGAATGCTACAGCAAAGCAGCAGAAGGAAACTGAGTTGCAGACTCTCCAGCAGAAAATTCAGCAGGCTTACCAGGATGGTCAGCAGGAGTTGCAGAAGAAGAGCAGCGAACTCATGCAGCCTATCGTAGCAAAGGTACGTACAGCTATCGAGGCTGTAGGCAAGGCTGGCAACTACACCTTCATCTTCGAGGATGGTGCAGCTGTATATACAGGTACTAACGTAGTAGACGTTACTAAGGAAGTACAGGCTAAGATTAAGTAATCAAGGCAAATAAAAAGAATATAGATTGAGGGCAGGCAGAAGTGCTTGCCCTTATTTCTCATTTTCAATAACGAGGTATTTATAAGGTATTCATCATAAACGGTATCACTCATCATGAAAAAGAATCTCTTATTTCTGGCTTTTGCTCTCATCTCTTTGACTGTTTCAGCCCAGCATACAACGCCTGCAGCAAAGGTTCAGCAACAACAGATTGCTGTATCTGCTCCTTTGCATTTTGGCTACTTTAGTTTTGATAAGGTTTTTCATACTATGCCTGGTTACGCTATAGCCAAGCATAATATGGATGAACTCCGTGAGAAATACGATGCAGAAACGAAACGTGTAGAAACTGAGTTTAATGCTAAGTATGAGGAATTTCTTGATGGACAGCGCACTTATGCCAAGACAATCCTGGAGAAACGTCAGGCTGAATTGCGTGAATTGATGGAGAAAAATATTGCCTTCAAGGCTGAGGCTACCCGCCTGTTGCAGCAAGCAGAGAATGATGCTTATGCTCCGCTCAAAGCAAAAATAAACGAGGAAGCTAAAAAGATTGGCAAGCAGAAGGGCTTTGCCTTTATCATCAATACTGACAATAATGCAGCTCCTTATCTCAACGAAGAGATGGGGGAGGATATTACAGCTTTGCTGGAGGAGACTTTGAAATGATGTTGCCTTCTAATCCCGGACCAATCGGTGTCTTTGATTCTGGTTATGGCGGACTGACCATCCTGCATGGGTTGCGCCAGACGATGCCTCAGTATGATTATATGTACTTGGGTGATAACGCTCGTGCTCCTTATGGCTCGCGTTCGTTTGAGGTGGTTTATAAGTTCACACGCCAGGCTGTGCTTAAACTTTTCTCTATGGGGTGTCATCTCGTTATCCTGGGATGTAATACGGCTTCGGCTAAGGCACTACGTTCTTTGCAGCAGCGCGATATTCCTGAGTTGGATCCCAGCAGAAGAGTTCTGGGTATTATCCGCCCTACTGCCGAAGTAATTGGTACTATTACCAAGAGTAATCACGTGGGACTTCTGGCTACAGAAGGTACTATTAAAAGCCAAAGTTATAATATGGAAATTTCGAAACTTTGGCCAGAGATTCAGGTGAGTGGCGTGGCTTGTCCGCTTTGGGCTGCCATCGTGGAAGCCAATGAAGCAGATAGTCCGGGAGCTGATTATTTCGTAAAGAAACGCATCGACCAGCTGATGCTGAAGGACGCTGATATTGATACCATTATTTTGGGTTGCACGCATTATCCGCTTCTTATGAGCAGCATTGTGAAGAATCTTCCTGATGGCGTAAGAGTGGTTCCACAAGGACAATATGTAGCAAACAGTCTGAAAGATTATCTGAAGCGCCATCCGCAGATGGAACAGATGATAACCAAAACAGGCTCTTGCCGATATCTCACAACAGAGAGTGAGGATAAATTCAAGGAATCTGCACAGATTTTCCTTCATGAACAGGTGGAGGTTACACATGTAGATCTTGAATAGTTTATAGTTAATAATTTATAGTTAATAGTTATGCAAGAAACAAGACAAAACCGTATATCAAGACTTCTCCAGAAGGAGTTGAGTCTTATCTTCCAGTCACAAACTCGCATGATGCATGGTGTGATGGTAAGTGTTACTAAGGTTAGAGTAAGTCCAGATCTCAGTATCTGTACAGCTTACTTGAGTGTGTTCCCTTCTGAAAAAGGAGAGGAGATTTTGAAGAATATCAATGCAAATGAGAAGACGATCCGTTTCGACTTGGGTAAAAAAGTGAGAAACCAGTTACGTATTATTCCAGAACTCCGTTTCTTCCTTGATGATAGTCTCGATTATTTGGAGCACATTGATGAACTCTTGAAAAAGTAAAAGAGTAAGGAAGTAAAAAGACAAGGGAGTTAAGACGGCAATTCTTGACTCCCTATACTGTTATATAAATAAGGTAAGATAGAATTATGAATTTCCCATTCTTTATAGCTCGCAGGTATCTTTTCTCAAAGAAGAGTACGCACGTCATCAACGTCATCAGTTCTATTTCTGTAATAGGAGTGGCGGTAGCTACGATGGCTCTGGTCATCGTTCTGAGTGTTTTTAACGGCTTCCATGACCTGGTAGCTTCACTCTTTACGAGTTTTGACCCACAACTCAAGGTTGTGCCTGTTGAGGGAAAGACTGCACCTGCAGATGATCCTATTCTTACTAAGATTCGTCTTTTGCCGCAGGTAGATGTTGCAACAGAAACCGTAGAAGATCAAGCTCTTGCAATCTATAATGATCATCAGGCTATGGTGAAAATCAAGGGTGTAGATGATAATTTTGCAGAACTTTCTCATATTACAGATATTTTATATGGTGATGGCTCTTTCTCCTTGCATGCTGCCAATCTGGAATATGGAACAGTAGGTATCCGTCTTGCCCAGAATTTAGGCATAGGAGCACAATGGGATGGTTTCCTGAAAATCTATGCTCCTAAAAAGGAAGGACAGCTGGATATGACTAACCCTGGTGATGGTTTTGTTGTTGACTCGCTCAACTCTCCTGGCGTACTTTTTGCCGTCAAACAGGCTAAGTATGATAAAAACTACATCATCACTTCTATTTCATTTGCCCGTAATCTCTTTGGTCAGCAAGGTATGCTCTCTGATTTGGAATTACGCTTGAAACCGGGTAGCAATCTGGATGCTGTAAAGGCTGAGATGCAGCAGATAGCTGGTAATAAATATAAAGTGCTTGACAGATTTGAACAACAGGAAGATACCTTTAAAATTATGTCGATAGAGAAGATGATTGCTTATATCTTCCTGACCTTTATCTTAGTTGTTGCATGTTTCAATATCATCGGGTCGCTTTCTATGCTTATTATTGATAAGAAAAATGATGTAGTGACTCTTCGTAATCTTGGAGCTAACGATAAGCAGATTACCAGAGTATTTCTTTTTGAAGGTAGAATGATAGCTGTGATAGGTGCTGTTATCGGTATTGGATTGGGCTTGCTCCTCTGCTTTTTGCAGCAGCAATATGGATTTGTACGTCTGGGAGATTCAGAAGGCTCCTTTATTGTTGATGCTTATCCGGTAAGTGTCCATTACTCAGATGTTGCCATTATCTTCGTTACTGTAATTGCTGTAGGTTGGCTTGCTGTATGGTATCCTGTAAGAGCGCTGAGTAAAAGGCTTTTGAGTTAAAACCTACAGAATTTCTTATACTTGGGTGCATATACTAAAAGAAATGGCATGAATCTTTCATGGGGGATTCATGCCATTTCTTGTTCTAATTGATTTTTTATTTTTTCCTGATGAGTGTAAGACCATCGCGTAGTGGCAAGATAACAACCTCTACCCTAGGATCTTTTGCTATTAAATCATTGAAAGACCGAATGCCTTGAGTCTGGTGGTCTCGGTCGTAGGCAGGATCGATGACGTGACCATCCCAAAGAGTATTGTCTGCAAGGATGTAGCCTCCAGGGTTCAGGATGCTCATAACCATTTCATACGTTTCTATATAGGTACGCTTATCGCCATCAACAAAAGCCATATCGAATTTTACGCCTAGTTGGGGCGCTTCTATGTTAGCATCACCGATGCGGAAGTCAATCTTATCGGCAACATTCGAACCTTCTATCCAGGGACGGGTAAAATCTTCCATCTCATCATTGATTTCGAAAGTGTAGAGTTTTCCACCTTCCTGCAATCCCTGGGCCAGGCAGATAGCACTATAGCCACTAAATGTGCCTACTTCCAGAATATTCTTCGGGCGAATCATCTCTACAAGCATCTTGAGAAGTCTGCCCTGAATATGGCCGCTAGCCATACGTCCATGGATAGTATGTATATTGGTGGCGCGGTAAAGACGATACAGATAATCGCCTTCAGGCTCTATATGCTGGCAGATATATTTGTCTATGAGTTCAGTCTCTGTCATAATCTGATGGATTTAGAGTAACGGAAATCTTACTCTTCTGTTTCTTTCTGTGCTAAGATTCCTGAAATGGCAAGTTCGTAAGAAGCCAGACCGAAACCGCAGATTACGCCCAGGCAAGCACAGGAAATATATGAATGATGGCGGAACTCTTCACGTTTATGCACATTAGAGATGTGTACTTCAACGCAAGGGCATTTCAAACTGCGAATACAATCCTGCAAGGCGATGCTGGTATGAGTATAGGCGCCAGCATTGAGTACTACACCATCATAGGAAAAACCTACTTCCTGCAGCTTGTTGATTAACTCGCCTTCAATGTTGCTCTGAAAGTACTCTATCTCAATATCAGGGAATTTCGCTTTCAGCTTAGGCAGATAACTCTCGAAAGAATTGCTACCATAAATACCCGGTTCTCTTACACCAAGAAGGTTCAAGTTTGGACCATTAATAATTTGTATCTTCATATTTACTTGATTTTTAATCGTAATCCATATTTTTTTCGTATCTTTGCGGCAGAGATCTTTTGTACTCTCCTGTCTTATGCAAAGACGATGCAAAGATACAATAAATTAAGGAAACTGACAAAAAATGAGGAATGAAATTATAAAGAACTATATGAGATACCTCAAGTTGGGGCGTAATTTCTCCAAAAATACGTTGGATGCCTATTACCATGACTTGAATTTTCTCTTAGAGTATGCTGATAAAAACAATTTGGTGCTGACGGAAATGAAATTGGAAGACTTGGAGAATTTTTCTGCAAGTTTGCATGATCGTGGTGTTTCTGCTCGTTCACAAGCTCGGATTTTGAGCGGAATCCGTTCTTTCTACCGGTATCTGGTGCTTGATGATTATATAAAAGACGATCCGACCGAATTACTGGTTTCTCCCCAAATAGGAAAGCATTTGCCGGAGTATTTATCTGTAGAAGAGGTTGACATGCTTGAAGCGGCTATTGATTTGGAAAAATGGGAGGGACAGCGTAATAAGGCGATTATAGAAACCCTGTTCTCCTGTGGCCTTCGCGTTTCGGAACTTGTGAATCTAAAGAAAAGCGATGTGTTTGAAGAAGAAAAGTTTATTAGGGTCATAGGTAAAGGTAACAAGGAACGCATCGTTCCTATTTCTGGTAAGGCTCTGAAAGAAATCAATCTTTGGTATATAGACCGGAATCTGATGACAATCAAGCCAGGTGAGGAAGACTATGTCTTCTTGAATCGTAGAGGTGCTCATCTCACACGTAATATGATACTTATCATGATAAAAAATGCGGCTTATGATGCAGGAATCAAGAAAACCATTTCTCCTCATACTTTACGCCATAGTTTTGCTACAGCCTTGTTGAAAGGTGGAGCCGATCTGAGAGTAATTCAGGCCTTGCTGGGGCATGAAGATATTGGAACCACAGAGATTTATACTCATCTTGAAACTTCAGATTTGCGCAGAGCTATCTTGGAACATCATCCTCGAAATATCAAATATAGTGAAGAAAACCAAGTGTTTGATTCTGATAAAACAGACAAAAGATGCCCGAATAACAGATAAAGCACAAGGAATTGACGTTTTTTATATAGGAATATGACAAAATCTGAAAAAATATGAGTAACTTTGCAGCCGCAAAATAATGAATATCAATAATTAATAGAAATAAAGTAAGAAAATATGGCATATTTGTTTTCATCAGAATCAGTTTCTGAAGGACATCCAGATAAAGTGGCTGATCAGATTTCAGATGCATTGCTTGACCAGTTTTTGGCTTACGATGACCACGCTCATTGCGCCATCGAAACCTTTTGTACTACTGGTCAGGTAGTAATCATGGGTGAGGTTCGCTCTAACGTTTATGTTGATTTGCAGAACATTGCCCGCAAGACTATCAAGAAAATCGGTTATACCAAGAGCGAATATCAGTTTGACGGCGACTCTTGTGGTGTGCTTACTGCTATCCATGAACAGAGCGATGATATTAACCGCGGTGTAAGTCGTGAGGAGGATGATAATCAGGGTGCAGGCGACCAGGGTATGATGTTCGGTTATGCTACTACGGAAACCGAAAATTATATGCCGGTATCACTTGACTTGGCTCAGCTCATCATGCGTGTACTTGCAGATATCCGCAAGGAGGGCAAGGTGATGACTTATCTCCGTCCAGACTCTAAGAGCCAGGTAACTATCGAATACTCAGACGATAATATTCCACAGCGCATCGATACCATCGTAGTTTCTACCCAGCATGATGATTTTATCAAGAAGGCAAATGGTGAGGACGATGATGATGCTATGCTGGCAAAGATTCGTGAGGATGTAATCAATATCCTGATTCCAAGAGTAAAGACTCACCTGAGTGATAAGGTGTTGGCTCTCTTCAATGATGACATCAAGTACTTCGTAAACCCTACAGGTAAGTTTGTGATTGGTGGTCCTCATGGAGATACAGGTCTTACCGGTCGTAAGATCATTGTAGATACTTATGGAGGTAAGGGTGCCCATGGTGGTGGTGCCTTCTCAGGTAAGGATAGCAGTAAGGTTGACCGTTCGGCTGCTTATGCTGCCCGTTATATTGCAAAGAATATGGTTGCTGCCGGTGTTGCAGATGAAATGTTGGTTCAGGTAAGTTATGCTATCGGTGTGGCAGAACCGGTTAGTATCTATGTAAATACTTACGGCAGAAGCCATGTGAATATGACTGACGGCGAGATTGCAAAGAAAATTGCAGAAATGTTTGATCTTCGTCCTAAAGCAATCGAGCGCCAGTTGAAGTTGCGCCAGCCAATGTTCCAGGAAACTGCGGCATATGGACACATGGGACGTAAGAATGAGATAGTAGAGAAAACCTTCACCAGCCGATATCATGAGGCTAAAACTGTGAAGGTAGAACTCTTTACATGGGAAAAATTAGATAAGGTAGACGAAATCAAGAAAGTTTTCGGACTTTAAGGAATGGTGCAACAGGCAGATTCGATACAGACAGATGCCGCACTTGAGGCTGAATCGCAACCGCAAGTGCTCAGGCAACATAGCAGCCAGCTCACACCCAAAGAGGTGTTGAGCTGGCTGCCTAAGAATGCAACGCCAGCTCAGCAGGACTCCATGATTAGGGCACATATCAAGCCCAGTGAGATTCATTGGAGCAAGATGCCGGATACATTACACTTGCCAGGACATAAGGCAGGTAAGAGTTTTAGGGATGTAAGTTTGCCACAATATTATCGTGAGTCATTCTTTTCAAAAGATTCTCTGTTTCATCCGGAATTAAAGGGTGGACGCTTAGGGGTGGCAGGTGATCCTGTTCCCTATACGGTAGCTGGTGATAGCTTTATTACTTCATTGCTGTTGGTCTGTTTTCTCTTGGCTTGTATAGCATTCTCTAAATCTAAGCATTTTGTTATACGCCAGGCAAAAACCTTCTTCCGTACTCCACGCATCGGTACAACAGAGGTGACGGAGACCAGTTCTGAAGTAAGATACCAGTTCTTCTTCGTGTTGCAGACCTGTCTTTTGCTGGCAATCGGGTATTTCATTTATTCGAAAGCATCTATCAGCGATACGTTTATCGTAGACCAATATCAGGTAATCAGTATATATGCTGGTTGTATGGGGGGCTATTTCTTGTTGAAGGCGTTCCTCTATGTGATTTCTGGTTGGGTATTCTTTGAAAAGAAAAAAAATGTACAATGGCTCAAGGCATACTTGTTCCTTATATCATGTCAAGGAGTGGCCTTGTTCCCAATGGTGATGCTTTTGTCGTATTTCGATTTTCCATTGCAAATTGCAGTGATATACACGTTGACTATCCTTGGATTAGTTAAATTGTTGGCTTTTTTGAAGGCTTACATTATCTTTTTTAGAAGAAATGGCGTGTTTCTGCAAATATTTTTGTACTTTTGTGCCCTTGAAGTGATACCCTTGTTCGCTCTTTGGGGTGGACTTGTGTTAATCAGTCATTATTTGAAAATAAACTTTTAAGACAAAATGATAAAGAAAATTTTAGTTTCTCAGCCAAAACCTGCAAGTGAGAAGTCTCCTTACTTCGATATCCAGGCTCAATATGGAGTAGAATGCGTGTTCCGTCCATTCTTTAAGGTAGAGGGGCTCTCTTCTAAAGAATTCCGTCAGCAGAAAATAAATTTGCTTGACTATACTGCAGTCGTATTTACATCTCGTCATGCAGTAGACAACTACTTTAAATTAGCTAAGGAGATGCGTATCACAATTCCTGAAGATATGAAATATTTCTGTGTGATAGAGACTATAGCTCTCTACATCCAAAAGTATGTTCAGTATCGCAAGCGTAAGGTGTTCTTTGGTGATACAGGTAAAATTGATGGGTTGATGGGACAGATGGCTCGCCATAAAACCGAGAAATATCTGGTACCATTAAGCAGTGTTCATAATGATGATATTGCCAACTTGCTTGATGAGAAAAAACTCAATCATACAGAATGTGTCATGTATCGTACTGTAAGCAATGATTTCTCAGAAGAGGAAATCAAGAACTTCGATTATGATATGATGCTTTTCTTTAGCCCAACAGGTGTAAAGGCTCTGAAGAAGAATTTCCCTAATTTTGAACAAGGGAATATCGCTGTTGGCGCTTTTGGTCCTGCTACAGCAAAAACGGTTGAAGATGAGGGCTTACGCCTTGATCTGGAGGCTCCTAATAAAGTTTTTCCATCTATGACAGGTGCCTTGGCAGATTATCTGAAACGTCATAATAAATAGGAAATATTTAATAGAATAGATATGTCAACAGACAGAAATAAAACATTCGGAAAGAAAGAGCATCTATGTAAACTGACACTTATAGAACAGCTCTTTGGAGGTGGTGCTAAAGCAATGACGGCATGGCCTATGAGAATGGTGTTTCTTCTTGTTGACAAGAAAGATGAGCAAGCACCTTCTGTTCAAGTTCTTATCAGTGTATCAAAGCGTTATTTTAAGCACGCAGTAAAGCGCAATCGGGTAAAGCGACAGATACGTGAAGCTTTTCGTTATCAAAAACAAGAGCTGGAGACTTGTATGCAGAATTATGTTGGAAAACAATTGCTTGTGGCTTTTGTTTGGCAAACAGAACAATTGCAGCCTTCAAAGCTGGTTTCAACCAAAATGACTAAACTTTTGGATAGATTGGTTGATAATATCAAGGAGATGCAATCTGAAACAGTCATGAAAGAGAGCAGTTTATGATGAAGATTCTCTTTATGATAGCACATGGCATGAGAAAGGTGTTGGTATGGATTCTTATACTGCCGATATTGTTTTATCAGAAGTGTATTACTCCTTATACGCCACCTTCTTGTCGCTTTCAGCCCACTTGCTCAGAGTATGCGAGACAAGCCATCCTGAAGCATGGTCCCTTTAAGGGACTGGCTTTGGCTGTTTGGCGCATCTTAAGATGCAATCCTTGGGGTGGTTCGGGTTATGATCCCGTACCGTAAGTTTCCGACTGTATTGTTGGGCCCCTTATACATATTATATAATATAATAAAAAATCATATTCTATGGCAAAAAATTTTGTTGAAGAATTGAAATGGCGTGGTATGCTGGCGCAGATAATGCCAGGTACTGAGGAATATCTCAACACCCACATGGTGTCTGCCTATCTCGGAACCGACCCTACTGCAGACTCTCTGCACATCGGTCACCTTTGTGGTATCATGATGTTGCGCCACTTGCAGCGTTGTGGCCATAAGCCTTATCTCCTCGTCGGCGGTGCCACGGGTATGATTGGCGACCCTTCTGGCAAGAGCCAGGAGCGCAATCTTCTCGATTCAGAGACTCTCTATCATAACCAGGAAGCTATCAAGAAGCAGGTATCTAAGTTCCTCGACTTCGATGGCAATGAGCCTAACAAGGCGGAGTTGGTGAACAACTACGACTGGATGAAGGACTTCACCTTCCTTGATTTCGCTCGTGTGGTTGGTAAGCATATCACTGTAAACTACATGATGGCGAAGGATAGCGTGCAGAAGCGTTTGAACGGTGAGGCTCGCGACGGCTTGTCTTTCACTGAGTTCACCTATCAGTTGCTCCAGGGCTACGACTTCCTCTATCAGTATGAGAAGTATGGTGTTCGTCTCCAGTTGGGTGGTAACGACCAGTGGGGTAACATGACTACCGGTACTGAGCTGATTCACCGCACATTGGGTAACGACGCAGAGTGCTTCTGCCTCACTTGTCCTTTGATTACCAAGCAGACGGCAAGAAGTTCGGTAAGACAGAGAGCGGTAACATCTGGCTGGATCGTAACCGTACTACTCCTTACGCTTTCTACCAGTTCTGGTTGAACGTAAGCGATGATGATGCCGAGAAGTATATCAAGATCTTCACAGACCTTGACAAGGAGACTATCGATGCTCTTGTAGAGGAGCACAAGCAGGATCCAGGTCGCCGTGTACTCCAGAAGCGTTTGGCTGAGGAGGTTACCATAATGGTTCATTCTCAGGAGGATTTGGATATGGCTATCGCAGCCAGCAACATCCTCTTTGGTAAGGCAACCAAGGAGAACTTGGCACAGCTCGATGAGGCTACATTGAATGATGTATTTGCCAATGTACCTCACTACGACCTCGACAAGAACTTGCTCGGTGGTACAGCTGTTGACCTCTTCAACCAGGAAGGTATGCAGATCTTCCCAAGTAAGAGCGAGATGCGCAAGCTCGTTAAGGGTGGTGGCGTTTCACTCAACAAGGAGAAGCTCGCTGCTTTCGACCAGGTTGTAACTGCTGATGACCTGATTGACGGTAAGTATCTTTTGGTTCAGAAAGGTAAGAAGAACTACTTCTTGATTACCGTTAAGTAATCGTTAAAAGTATTGAAAATATTTGGTAGTGGAGAAAAAATCCACTACCTTTGCATTCGATTTGCTTGTCCTATGGTGTAATGGTAGCACTACAGTTTTTGGTTCTGTCAGTGGTGGTTCGAATCCGCCTGGGACAACAGGTCATAAATAACCCTTCAAGTCTTTGCGGATTTGAAGGGTTATTTTGTTATATAAGAGTTTAGTTTAGGTAGCGAAAGTTTATGCAAGAGATAGACTTGATATTTCAGCAGTATTATCGTCCGCTATGTCTTTATGCCACTCATTATCTGCATGATATCGATGAGGCTGAAGACGTGGTGCAGGATTGTTTTGTGAAATTGATAAGTAGAAGTATCATGCCGGAAAACATCAAGGCTTTCTTATATACCTCTGTGCGCAATGCCAGCATCGACCGGTTGCGCCGCCAGTCTCCGATAGATACGGAGATTTCTCCTACCGATTTATGTGTCGTGATTTCTGATGACCAGGCACAGGAAAGTTCTTTCCGGGAGGCAAAACTGTGGACGGCTATCGAGCTATTACCCGAACGATGCAGGGAAATCTTCCTGATGAGCAAGCGTGACGGAATGACTTATCGGGAGATAGCTGAAGAACTGAACCTGTCGGAAAAGACCGTGGAGCATCAGATTTCCAAGGCTTTAAAGACCTTACGAGGCAAGAAAGATGATTTTCTTGCAGATTTTTTCTATATTTTACCTTTCATCCATGGGGGTATTCTGTAATTCTTGCGTTATAGCAATAAAAGAATGAATAAAAGTACAGTTATGAAAGGTAAAGAGATTATTTTTGCGCTCTCAATTCTTGCCTTGCCAGCTCCAACGTTGGCAGGCACGCCGAAGATGATGGTGGAGGCTCAGACTTCTACCACCATCCGTCAGCAGATGGATTGGCTGCACCGCATCAGGAAAATCAACTTCGTCTATGATTCATCGCTTGATGGGGAATTGAACATCAAGTATAATGGACCAGATATCCAGCATCTTCCGGTGAAGAAGGCACTGAAGGCGCTTTTCGAGCAAACTCATATTCTATATAATATCAATGCGAACTATGTGATATTGAAGCGAAAACCCGTACAACAAATATCAACATCTTACACGAATATCAATCACAAAGTTCAGCAGGTTCAGCGTCGCCACACTCTCAGCGGATACGTCCGTGACGAGAGTGGCGAATCGCTGATTAATGCCACCATCTATGATCTGACGGATGGCATCGGTACAACCACCAATGAATATGGTTTCTTTTCGCTTACCCTGCCTGAAGGCGAGCACCAGCTTCGCTTTTCGTATGTGGGCTATGCCGACAAGGTAGAGAAGCTGAATCTCTCGAAAGATATGCATCATAATATGGCACTCCGTGTTGATGGTAAATTGCCTGAGGTGGTGGTAGATGGCGACTTGAACTCTCCTCTTCTGACCACACAAACCGGCAAGCGCTCCTTTTCGAACAAGGATATCAAGACCGAGTTTGCCCTGATGTCTTCACCGGATGTGGTGAAGACCCTGCAGCGTGTGAGTGGAGTGGCAGAAGGACAGGAGTTGGCAAGCGGACTCTATGTGCATGGCGGCAATGGTGATGAGAACCTTTATCTGATAGATGGTACTCCGCTTTATGATACGAATCATGCGCTGGGGCTTTTCTCCAGTTTCAATGCCGATGTGGTGAAGAATGTGGATTTCTACAAGAGCGGCTTTCCTGCACGATATGGTGGAAGATTGTCGTCGGTGGTGGATGTGCGTACAGCCGATGGAAACATGAATCAGTTTCATGGTGCCTATCGCATCGGACTGCTCGATGCCAGTGTGCAGTTTGAGGGACCTATCCGGAAAGGCAAGACCTCTTATAATATAGGTATGCGCCGTTCCTGGTTGGATTTGCTGTCCCGTCCCTTGACCAAGGCTTTCTCTGAGCCAGACGACAAACTTTCGATAGGTTATTACTTCATGGACCTGAATGCCAAGGTAACCCATCGTTTCAACGACCGTTCGAAGATAGACTTGAGTCTCTATCACGGAAAAGACAGCTGGGATGTGAAGGATGATTTTGATCAAAGTAAGGCAGATGGGTATCAACCCAACCAAAGCTATGACAAGGACTTGACGAAGTCGCAGCTGGATTGGGGAAACTTTAATGTTGCACTCAACTGGAACTACCTGTTCTCTCCGAAGCTCTTTTCAAACATTACAGCGGTGTATTCCCATAATCGTTCCAAGTTGTATTCCTTTGATGATGATCGTTATATCAATCCTTCGGGAGAGAATGCCACTTCTGTCACTCACTTGGAGCATGGTTATACCTCAACGATTTATGATGCGGGCTATCGTCTGGCATTCGATTACCGTCCGAACCCTCGTCATCATTTCCGTTTTGGAAGCGACTATACGATGCATCTCTTTCGCCCCCAGACAGCTATGCAATTGGATTATACTGGATATGAGGGAAATGCATCAGCCCAAGTTGATACCATCCGAATGAATAGTAGTAATCGTCATGTGGCGCATGAGTGGACGGTATACGCAGAGGATGAAATCAATATCAACCGCAACTGGAGTATGAATGTTGGCTTCAATATGGGCCTTTTTCATATCAGTAACAAGAACTTCTTGAATATCGACCCACGTTTTGCCCTGAAATATCAACTGAGCAATGAGGTGTCGCTGAAGGCTTCCTTTACTCAGATGACCCAGTATGTGCATAAGGTCTCTAACAGCTACTTGTCCTTGCCTACGGATTATTGGGTACCGACTACCCGAAATCTGAAGCCAATGCGTTCTTATCAGTTTGCGGCAGGAATCTATGCCCAGCCCAACCGCCATTGGCTTCTGTCGCTCGAAGGGTATTACAAGTTGTCCAAGCATCTGCTTCAATACAGCAGTTGGGTAGGCATAGAGCCGCCTGCTGAGCATTGGGATTCGCAAGTGATGGATGGCAAGGGGCTCTTCTATGGCGTTGAGGCTGATGCCACTTATCGCACCAATCATCTGACTTTGAGTGGTTCTTATACGCTCTCTTGGAACAAGCGAAAGTATGATGACTTCTATCAGGATTGGTATTACGACAAGTTTGACAACCGCCATAAGTTGAATCTGTCCTTGCGGTATGCGTTTAACAAGAAGGTGAGTTGCTTTGCGGTCTGGAATTATCACACGGGCAATCATGCCACGGTGCCAACCCAGTTGGCGGCATTTCCAAGCTTGCCAGATCAAGAAGGCAAGTATTACAGGAATTGGTGGAATTCCGCCTCTTATGTCTATGCCATCCCCAATAATTTGACGCTTCCAGCTTATCATCGCTTGGACTTGGGATTCGATTTCCGTCATGTCACCAAGCATGGACATGAGCGCATTTGGAATTTGAGCATCTATAATGCTTATTGCCATCTCAACTCGATGTACGTCAAGGTGGACTATAATGAGGTTACGCAGCAGTTTGAGGCGAAAAACAAGGGATTTATTCCAATAATACCTTCATTTAGTTATACTATCAAGTTTTAAAACAAAAGAAATCTCATTGGATATGAATACAAATCATAGAAGAATAAAAATCAATGTAAGTTGGAAATGGGGACTGTTCTTCTTTTTGATGAGCGTGGCCTTTTCTTCTTGCATAGATGATTTTGATGTGAAGAAGCTGCAAGATACTCCCCGATTGGTACTTTATTGTTTTCCAACGGAGGGAGATACCACACTTATCGTTGTAACGAAAAGCTTGCCCGTTTCTTCTTTCAAAGGAGATATAGATACCCAATCACGTTTAACCGTGGATGCAAGTGTCGTATATAAGGTAAATGGAATGCCACAGGAGGTGAAACGTATCGAAAACATAAAGGAAGCGCAGTCCTTTTCTCAAGTTTCCGATAGTTGGTCTCTTTCTACCCTAATAGGACAGTATTATGCCGTAGGAAAGCAGAAGGCTGGAGATAAGATTGAGGTCCAGGTATCGGCAGATGGTCTCTCCGAGGTTTCTGCTTCGACTTCCATTCCTAAGAAGGTTGATGTAAATATAGGTGACATCCATTTGAAAGAGAAATCGTCGGATCATGATGTTTATTTCTCGGTAGATAAGTTGGAAGCGACTTTTAGTGACCCTGCTTCAACCACGGATTATTATTCTGTGAAGGTAACTCGCAAGCAGAAATATGGAAACTTGAAAGGTGTTCCCAAAGAAGGCAATAGATGGCAATATGATGTTTATGCTAATAATTACCAAGATTACCTTAATTATTTGGGTAGGGAGGATGAATATGAATGGTGTTTTGATAGTTTGGCATCAAATATTGTTTGGCCTGAGATGGTGACCACCAGTGAGCCATTGATTAACAAGAAGTCAGAGTTGGATGATGATTTCGGCTTTGACGAATACAAATACTTTGATGATGTTTATATCTTCAATGACCGGACGATAAATGGACAGACCTATACGATGCATTTGGAAGTGAACAGTAATGATTCTTATTGGCACACGTATGATGGTTGGGACCGTTTGTTTGGCTTTACTTATAATGTACAACTTTGCAAGGTTACTCCAGAGTACTATCGCTTCTTGAAGAGCATTAACGATGCGCAGAGCAATAGTTGGGCGGACGCTGGATTGATGCAGGTGACACCTACTTATTCGAACGTAAAAGGTGGTTTCGGTGTAGTGGCAGGATTTAATGTCTGTGAAGCTTCGAAGTATATCGCCCCATTGCCATCGGCACCATCGGATAATCAAGGCGGAATATATACCAAATAAAAAAGTGAGGAGTATGAAAAGAAGTCTTTTTATCATTTTAGGTACCTTGTGCTTTGCCATTGCCGGCAAGGCACAGATTACAGGACAATTTTAAAGGAAGAAAGGGATTCTATGATGAAGATCAACAAGAATGAACAGGATTTTGTGCTGAAGTATTTTCTGCCGGGCAAGCTGGATACCAGGAAGGCTTTGTATAAGGTGAAGGCTCGGGCAGGCATTGCTGATGAAGAGGTTTCGCATGCTGCAACTGTATCTTTACGCATGCGTCGCATCCGCTGGATAGCTGTGGCTGCATCTATTCTGGTGATCTTCACCATAGGAGCCTATACGCTTTTGCAGCCAAAGACGGTGACGCTTTCTGCTGATTCAGAAGTAGTGGCGTATCATCTGCCTGATGGAACGAAGGTTTCGTTGATGCCTCATTCTTCTCTTTCCTATCAGGAAGATGATTGCAGAAAGGTGGAGATGAAGGGCTGCATCTATTATCAGGTGAAGCATGATGAACAGCATCCTTTCGATGTGATGGGAGAGCATGGACACGTAAGAGTGCTCGGTACCCAGTTTATGGTGGATGAAAGAACGGATGCTCCCGAAGTGATGGTAACCAGCGGAAAGGTGCTTTTCACAGCTCGTAACTCTGAAGAGGGTGTCTTCCTGATTAAAGGCAAGCGGGCACGTCTATTGAAAGGGGCTGCCCAACCTAAGTTGTTGGCAGATTATGATATCAATGATGTGGCATGGGCTACGCATCGTCTGCATTTTGACAACACTCCATTATCAGAAGTATTGGAGGAACTTTCTAAATTATCTGGTACAAGATATACGGCTTCTGATGAGAGCAAGCGTCTGACGGGTGACTTTGATACGAATTCCATCCCGCAGGTCATCCAAGTAATAGAAGAAACATTGGGTGTTCAGATAAGATAAGTGTGTGAATAAAATATCGTAAAAAGGGACAAACTTAGGAAAAGTAGGCTATAAAATGAGAAAATAAGTAAAAAGGGTGCATCTTTCGTATTGATTTAGGGTGATATTCAAAATTATTTTGTATCTTTGCCCTCGTAACAAATCAAACAATTTATAAAAAATAAAAGTATGGACTTTAACAAACTATTCTCATTGGAGGGTAAGGTTGCCCTCGTAACAGGTGCCGCATACGGTATCGGTTTCGCTATTGCTGAGCTTATGCCAAAGCTGGTGCTAAGATTGCTTTCAATTGCCGTAGCCAGCACCACATGGATCAGGCTCTTGCAGATTACAAAGCAAAGGGTATTGAGGCAAAGGGTTATATCTGTGATGTAACAGATGAGGAACAGGTGAAAAACATGGTAGCTGACATCGAGAAGGAACTTGGTGTTATTGATATTTTGGTAAACAACGCAGGTATTATCAAGCGTATTCCTATGACAGAGATGTCTGTAGATGACTTCAAGCAGGTTATTGACATTGACCTCACTGCACCTTTCATCGTATCTAAGGCAGTTATCCCTGGTATGATCAAGAAGGGTCATGGTAAGATTATCAACATCTGTTCTATGATGAGCGAGCTGGGTCGTGAGACTGTTTCTGCATACGCAGCAGCCAAGGGTGGCTTGAAGATGTTGACGCGTAACATCTGCTCAGAGTATGGTGAGTACAACATCCAGTGCAATGGCTTGGGCCCTGGTTACATTGCAACTCCTCAGACAGCACCTCTCCGTGAGCGTCAGGCTGATGGTAGCCGTCATCCATTCGACAGCTTCATTTGTGCAAAGACTCCTGCAGGTCGCTGGTTGGAACCAGAAGAGTTGGCAGGTCCTGCAGTTTTCTTGGCTTCAGATGCTTCTAATGCAGTGAATGGTCACATTCTCTATGTAGATGGTGGTATCTTGGCATATATCGGAAAACAGCCAAAATAAAGGATCAAACATGAAGATTTAAATTTGAATAAACTTGAATAGAATAAAAAATATAGGGCAGCCATAAAGGACTGCCCTATATTTGTAATTAAAATAATCTTTACAATTATTTGTTGATTGCATCTGCAAGCTCAGCACCAGCCTTGAACTTAGCAACCTTTTTAGCTGCAATCTTGATCTTCTCCTTAGTAGCTGGATTGATACCCTCACGAGCAGGACGCTCGTTAATGCTGAATGTACCGAAACCTACCAACTGGATCTTGTCACCTGCAATGAGGGCTTCCTTCAATGCGTTTGTTGTAGCTTCAAGAGCGGCCTTAGCCTGTGCCTTTGTAATCTCAGCACCTGCTGCAATCTTGTCAATCAATTCTGTCTTGTTCATAATTTTTCTTTATTAAATGAATAATATTGTTGTTTCTTAGTTGAATTCGTTTACAAATATAGCTTTTTCTTGTGAAAGTTCAAATAAAAAAAGCAGAAAAGTGATGAAATTATTGAAATTTAAGTGTAATAAGTCTATTTTTTGGTGTTTTCACGGATATTTTTCGTAATTTTGTCGCCAAAATACAAATATTAGTCAGATTATTAAACTGTTTATAGAAATAAAGTTATGCGCAATATTCCAATTGTAACAAAGAATTTGCTGATAGTGAATGTAGTAGCATTCCTGGCATGCATGCTGATGGACAAGAGTATGGGTGGTGGTTCTGGCCTGACAGATATGTTTGGGCTTCATTTCTTCCTGGCATCCGATTTCCATATTTATCAGTTAGTTACCTACATGTTTATGCATGGTGGTTTCCAGCATATTCTCTTTAATATGTTTGCCTTATGGATGTTTGGCTGTGTGGTTGAAAGAGTTTGGGGACCAAAGAAATTCCTTTTTTATTACATAGCGTGTGGAGTGGGAGCAGGTTTGTTCCAGGAAGCTGCACAGTATATTACCTATGTGGCAAAGGATATGGCAGCTTATGATTATGTTAGTGTTAATGGAGCCAGAATAACAATGGAGCAATATCTGAACCTATGGACTACCGTGGGTGCTTCAGGAGCTATTTATGCCATATTGCTTGCCTTTGGTATGATTTATCCAAACGAGCGTCTCTTCATTTTCCCGTTGCCATTTCCTATTAAAGCTAAATTCTTCGTGATAGGCTATGCTGTCATAGAATTGGTTTCAACATTCTCTCTCTCTGATGACGGTGTGGCTCATATTGCCCATTTAGGAGGTATGGTCTTTGGATTCTTCCTGATCCGTTATTGGCGTAAGCAGATTGGTAATGGTTACTATCAGTCTAATTCTGCTGATGCATTCGATAAGCTGAAAGGTATGTTCGGCGGAAAGCGTCGGGCAGGTAGAACGCATTTTACTTATACCAAGAATGAATCTTATAATCCGACTTATGAACAGGATGCTGAATGTAAGACCAATGAAAAGGTCGTATCTCAGGAAGAGATAGATAGGATCTTGGATAAGATAAGGAAAAGCGGTTATGATAGCTTGACTCAGCGTGAAAAGCAGATGCTCTTTGATCAGAGTAATAAGTAGGAAACTATGTTTAAAGGATTTAAGGAATTTACATATAAGATGGTAGCTGGTGCTAATGTGGCAACTATCATCATCATGTTGCTGGTGGGCTTTTCTGACTTTTTTCAGCCAGAAAAGTTCGCCGCATTGGCTAATCTTGGCTTACTTTTCCCGGTTTTTCTTATAGTTAACTTAGGCTTTTTGCTTTTCTGGTTGCTCTTCCGGTCTAAGTATGCCATTATTCCATTCTTAGGCTTCTTGATCTGTTTTGTTCCTGTCCGCAAGTATATGCCAATCAACTTTTCTGGCGAAACTCCAAAAGGTTGTATCAAAGTTCTATCATATAATACCTGGAATTTTGGTGCACAGACAGAGGATGCCGAAGGAACTAATATCTGTATTGCTTATCTGCAGGAGCAGGATGCTGACATAGTTTGTCTGCAGGAAGCATGTCCTACTTCCCGGAATATTGAACAGATAGATAGCATGCTCAAGCCTATGTATGCTTATCAGGATACAACGATGCACGTGAATGGCGGAAATTGTCTTATGTTGCTCAGTAAATACCCTATTCTTTCAAAAGAGCGAATTCCTTATGAATCGAAAGGAAATATGAGTGTAGCGTATCGTCTGAAAGTGAAAGATAGAGAGGTCCTTCTCATCAATAATCATTTGGAAACAACCGGCTTAAGTTTAGAGGACAGACGCCAGTTCAAGAATCTGGTTATCGGAAAATTGCAGGTCGATACTGCAGAAGAAACGTCCAAACTGCTCGTTGTAAAACTTGCTGAGGCAACAAAGAAACGGGCTCCGGAGGCTGAGGCTGTAGCAAAATACATTCAGCAGCATAAAGAACAGAGTATTATTTTGTGCGGTGACTTTAATGATGGTCCTATCTCTTATGCTCATCGTACGATAGCTAAAGATTTGACGGATTGCTACATTGCAAGTGGTAACGGACCGGGTATCAGCTATCATCATGGAGGCTTTTTTGTTCGTATAGACAATATTATGTGTTCAGACGATTGGGAGCCTTATGAATGTAAAGTTGATGATAAAATCGCCGTTTCAGACCACTATCCTATCATTTGTAAGCTAAAAATGCACCCTAAAAAGCAAAAATAGAGCAAATTATTCTTATATAAGAAAAAAAATGCTTATTTTTGCACAACTTTATGGAGGTTTTTTAAAAGAATCCCTAAAAGCAATTGAAAAGAAACAAATAATTAATAACAATAAATAGAAATGCAAAACAAAGGAATTGTAATTTGTGTAGCCGTCTTACTGACACTCGCAAGTATCTTCTATTTGTCATTCTCGTTTGCCACACGTTACTATGACAGCGAGGCTGCAAAGATTAAAGATCCTATTGCTCAGCAGGATTATAAGGATTCTGTTAAGTACTTAGGTGTTTATTCTTACCAGAACTGCTTGGAGACTCAGATTGGTCTTGGACTTGACCTTAAGGGCGGTATGAATGTAATTCTTGAGATTTCTGTACCTGATGTACTTGAAAACCTTGCCGATCATAAGACCGACGCTGGTTTTACCAATGCCATGAAGGAAGCTAGAGCTCAGGAAGAAGCTAACGGTGGTGACTTCGTGTCACTTTTCATTAACGCTTATCATAAGAGCGCACCAGGTCATAAACTCGCAGAAGTATTCGCTACCCAGCAGTTGCAGGGCAAGGTTTCTCCTCAGAGCAGCGATGCAGAGGTAGAGAAGGCTATCCGCGCTTCTGTACAGGATGCTATTGACAACTCTTTCAATGTTGTCCGCACCCGTATCGATAAGTTCGGTGTTGTACAGCCTAACATCCAGAAGTTGGAAGGTCAGCAGGGCCGTATCATGGTAGAAATGCCAGGTATCAGCCAGCCAGAGCGTATGCGTAAGATGCTCCAGGGTAGTGCAAACCTTGAGTTCTGGGAGACATACAACTCAGAGGAAATCGCTCCTTATCTCCAGCAGCTTGATACCCGTATCGCAAATGGTGATAATGGTGAGGAGAAGAACGATACAGTTGCAGCAGATTCTGCAGCAGCTAAGAAGGAAGTTGCTAAGGCTGAGCCTAAGAAGGCTGAGGCTAAGTTCTCTATCAAGAAGAAGGACGATGCTGCAAGCAAGGTAGGCGAGGATGCTCAGAATGCTGCTGCTATCAAGGCTCACCCATTGTTGGCTCGTTTGCAGCTCGGTGGTGGTTTGAGCACTGTTGGTTATGCTAGCGTTCGCGATACTGCTGCCATCAACAAGATTATCTACTCTGCTGTGGCTAAGCGCGTTTTGCCATCAGACTTGCGTCTGCTTTGGAGTGCTAAGCCAGCTGATAACCTGAAGGTTAAGAACATCTATGAGCTTCATGCTTTGAAGGTGACTACCACTACAGGTCGTGCTCCTTTGGAGGGTGATGTAATTACCGATGCTAAGGACGAGTTCGACCAGATGGGTTCACCTGTTGTTAGCATGAAGATGAATACTGAGGGCGCACGTAAGTGGGCTCAGATGACCAAGGCTAACGTAGGTAAGGCTATTGCTATCGTTCTGGATGGCGTAGTTTACTCTGCTCCTCGTGTAAACGGCGAGATTGATGGTGGTAGCTCTCAGATTTCCGGTAACTTCACTATCGAGGATACCAAGGACTTGGCTAACACATTGAAGTCTGGTCGTATGCCAGCTCCTGCACGTATCGTTCAGGAGGAGGTTGTAGGTCCTACACTCGGTGCACAGTCTATCCAGATGGGTATTGTATCATTCGTTGTAGCTTTCGTACTCCTGATGGTTTACATGGTGATGATGTACAATGTCATTCCTGGTATGATGGCTAACCTGGCTTTGCTCGTCAACGTATTCTTCACGCTGGGTATTCTGACGTCCTTCCAGGCGGCTCTGACGTTACCAGGTCTTGCCGGTATGGTCTTGTCTCTGGGTACTGCCGTGGATGCCAACGTGCTTATCTATGAGCGTATCAAGGAGGAGCTCCGCTCCGGTAAGGGTATGAAGCAGGCTGTAGCTGCCGGTTATGGCAACGCTTTCTCTGCTATCTTCGACTCTAACTTGACATCTTTGATTACTGGTGTTATCCTGTTGACTACCGGTACAGGTCCTATCCGTGGTTTCGCTACTACATGGATCATCGGTATCGTAGTTTCATTCTTCACTGCTGTGTTCCTGACTCGTCTGGTTTACGATTATAAGTTGAACCACGATAAGTGGATGCACTGCAAGTTTGATACTCCAGTTTCTCACAACCTGATGCAGGGCAAGAAGTATAAGTTCATGTCTATGTACAAGACTACCTTCACCGTAGCCATCGTTGCTGCAGTGGTATTCATCGGTAGCTTCTTTGTTCGTGGTTTGAGTAAGAGTATCGACTTCACTGGTGGTCGTAACTATGTGGTACAGTTCGAGAATCCTGTAGAGCCTGAGCAGATTCGTACCGTTCTTGGTGATGCATTCGTTAATGCAGATGGTTCTAAGGCAACTACTGGCGCTATTGCTATCGGTACAGACGGTAAGACTATCCGTGTATCTACCAACTATATGATTGAGAGCAACAGTCCAACTGTTGACGATGAGGCTGAGACTATCCTTTACAATGCCTTGAAGAAGGCTAACCTGGTATCTCAGAAGAGTGTTGAGGCATTCAAGAACCCAGATGTTCGTCAGGGTGGTTCTATCATCAGTAGTACAAAGGTAGGTCCTTCAGTGGCTAAGGATATCACTATGGGTGCTATCTATAGTGTGCTCTTCGCATTGATTGCTATCTTCCTCTACATCCTGATACGTTTCCGCAACGTGGCCTTCTCTGTAGGTTCTACTGTAGCTTTGGCATTTGATGCCTTGACAGTAATCGGTTTCTACTCACTCCTGTGGGGTCTCGTTCCATTCTCATTGGAGATTGACCAGACCTTCATCGGTGCTATCCTGACCGTGGTAGGTTACTCTATCAACGATAAGGTGGTTGTGTTCGACCGTATCCGTGAGAACTTGAAGTTGCATCCTAAGGGCGACCGTCAGCAGCTCTTCAATGCATCTATCAATGAGACATTGGCTCGTACCATCAATACATCTACATCTACATTGCTCGTGTTGCTCTGTATCTTCATCCTCGGTGGTGACAGCATCCGCAGCTTCTCATTCGCAATGATCCTGGGTGTTGTATTCGGTACATTGTCATCTATCTTCATTGCATCTCCAATGGCTTACATCGTTCTTGGTCGTAAGATTAAGGAAGAGCCAGCTGAGGAGGTTGCAGAAGTTAAGTAATCAGAAACTCTTCATTCTTTCTCTGTCCGATGTATGTCGGATAGAGAAAGATACTGGAAAGAATATAAAAATAATAAAGGTCGCTTCCTGATTGTCAGGAGCGACCTTTATTGTTTTATCATCTCTGGAATGATAAGGAAAGTACGTGGTCCCACCGAGAATCGAACTCGGATCAAAGGTTTAGGAAACCTCCGTTCTATCCGTTAAACTATAGGACCATTGTAAACCGACTGCAAAGATACATCAAATCGTTGACAATACAAAATAAAATGTTATGTTTTTCACTCTCATCTTATCAAGTTTCCTCACTTTTGTGGAGTTGAACTGCGAAAACCTCTTCGATACGAAGCATGATTCGCTGAAGAATGACTATGAATTCCTGCCACAGAGCAGTTACAAGTGGACGCCTTATCGCTATTGGCGCAAGCTGGCAAATCTTTCCAAGACTATAGTAGCTTTGGGTTATGAAGATTTGTCACTTGTTGGTACCGCCTCCCCGGATAATCCTTCAAGACCCTCGGAGAAGTCCTGGCATGTTCCCGATTTTGTGGCGCTTTGCGAAGTGGAGAACGATAGTGTGCTGTTTGATTTAACCCGGCGTTCAGCTCTTCGCGGTGTGAATTATGATTATGTGATGACCGATTCGCCTGATGAACGAGGCATAGATGTGGCTTTGCTTTATCAGCCATCTTCTTTTGCGCTTATACAGTTCCGGTCTATCCGCATCAAGCCGCTGCCTGATACTCGCCCTACGAGAGATATTCTCTACGCTTCGGGGCGGATTATGAATGATGATACGCTCCATGTCTTTGTATTGCATGCGCCTAGCCGGCGTGGCGGCGAACAGGTTTCGCGTCCCTACCGCCTGCAAGTAGCCAGCCAGCTGGTTTCTGCTGTAGATTCTATCTATGCGCTCAATGATAGTGCAAGGATTATCGTAGCCGGCGATTTCAACGATTATTCCGATTCTCCGGCTCTTCGTTATCTTTGTCAGCATCACCTTATTAATATATCTGTTGGCGTCAAAGGCTCTCATGGTGCCAAGGCTACTTATCGCTGGCATGGAGATTGGCGAAGTCTTGACCAGATTCTCTTCAGTCCTTCGCTTTCCCGGCTTAAGATGGATTGTCAGATCGGAGATTTGCCATTCCTCTTAGAAGATGATGAGAAATATGGCGGAAAGAAACCTTTCCGCACCTATCTCGGTCCCCGATATTTGGGTGGATACAGCGATCATCTTCCGCTTGTTGCCAAGTTTAAGATAGAGGGTGGATATGAATAAAAAAACAGGTATGCTCAGATTTTTACTGAACATACCTGTATGTATATTAGTGAGATTTTTTCTCTTCTGCCTGATTATCCGTAGATAACATTACCGTTCTCATCCTCATAAGGAGCCATATCCTTAGCATACTGGTTCATGGCACGGAGGCTCATACCCATTGATGAGAAACCACCATCGTGGAAGAGGTTCTGCATGGTTACCTTGCGGGTGAAGTCAGAGAACATCATCACGCAGTAGTTAGCGCAATCCTCAGCTACGGCGTTTCCGAGTGGAGACATCTTGTCGGCGAAGTCCATCATGTTCTCGATATCCTTGATACCCTTACCTGCTGTTGTAGCTGTAGGGCTCTGAGAGATGGTGTTGATACGCACGTGCTTCTCACGACCATAGATGTAACCGAAGCTGCGGGCGATACTTTCGAGCATGCTCTTGGCATCAGCCATATCGTTGTAACCGAAGAATGTACGCTGAGAAGCTACGTATGTGAGGGCTACTACAGAACCCCACTCGTTGATAGCATCCAACTTCTTGGCTACCTGCAACATCTTGTGGAAAGAGATAGCAGAGATGTCCAATGTCTTGTTCAGGAAGTTGTAGTCGAGGTCATCGTATGTACGATGCTTGCGAACGTTAGGGCTCATAGCTACAGAGTGGAGCACGAAGTCGATTTTGCCACCGAGTTTCTCCTGAGCCTCTGTGAATACCTTTTCCAAGTCTTCTACGCTAGTCGCATCAGCTGCGATGATAGGAGCGTTGATCTGTTCAGCGAGCTTATCCAGCATACCCATACGCAAAGCCATAGCTGTATTACTAAGTGCGATAGTAGCACCCTCTTCAGCAGCCTTTACAGCTACTTTCCAAGCGATTGATTCCTCATTGAGTGCACCGAAGATGATGCCACGCTTGCCTTTTAACAAATTGTGAGTCATTGTTATCTTAATACTTTTGTTTATACTAACGACAATCCCCTACATATATCATTCTCTATATATATAATAAGGTGTAAAACCACTTTGTTTTGTTCTAGTCGTTGAAATCGTGCGCAAAATTACGAAAAATGTGCAATATACCCAAATTTTTTAACTAAAAAGTGCCGTAAACGTTTTCTTTTTTGTGGTATGTCAAGTATTTCGCTCCCTGCAGTCAGTATGATATTCTATTTATTCTTTGCAGATAATAAGTCTGAAACAGATATATCTTATGCTTATAGATAACGTATCTGTTGGTCTGCGGAATTAGATTTGTAGGGTTGCTGCCATATGCCAGCAGAATTGTTGGCATATGTCAACAATGTTCCTGACATATGCCAAACGAGTTATTGACATATGTCAGCAACCTTGCTGGCATATGCCGGCAACCATACGGAACCAGTTGTTAGAACCGATGAATCGTAGAACTGTGACTATTTAATCTATTTGTTCTACGTATTTAAGCAATACGCCTAACCCAGCAGATGCCGGTATAGATAACTTAAGAACCTTCTTATTTCTGTTCTTACAAATTATAGCCTTATTGCTGCAAAAATATCCTTTTTGTTGCAATATGACAAGGTAGAAGTGTTAAAAACAGACTTTTTTATGTGCGTTATTAAATTTTTCTTTCAAAATATTTGCAAATATCCGAAAAAAAATCTAATTTTTGCAGCCGATTATTATAAATTTATAAATTATTATCTAATAAAGAGAGAGATTATGTTTAAAAGAATCGCTTTATTTGTGGGGGGGCAATTCTCAGTTGTGGAGTAGCCTTTGCCCAAACATCTGTTACCGGTAAGGTAGTAGCTTCAGAGGATGGTGAGCCTGTTATTGGCGCATCAATCAAAGTAGCTGGTACTAATACGGGTACTGTTACGGACGTCGATGGAAACTTCAGTTTGAATGTTCCAGCCGGCTCCAAGTTGGAGATTACCTATATAGGTATGAATCCACAAACTGTTAAAGCAAGTTCTAACATGAAGATTGCTTTGACTTCTGACAACAAAACCCTGGACGAGGTCGTAGTTGTTGCTTATGGTACAACCACTAAGGCTTCCTTTACAGGTTCTGCAGCTGTAATGAAGGACAAGGATATGTCTGCAGCAAAGTCTTCACTTGTTAAGTCACTCGAGGGTAAAATGGCTGGTGTCAATCTTGGTGCTTCTACAGGTGACCCAGGTTCTGACCAGAGTATTTTGATTCGTGGTATTGGTTCTATCAATGGCTCTACTCAGCCTTTGTTTGTTATTGATGGTGTTCCTGTATCAAATAGTGATATGGAGAATGCAGGTGGTCATACCCGTTCTCAGTCTATCTTGTCTTCTATCAACCCAAATGATATCGAGAGCATGACCGTATTGAAGGATGCTGCCGCATCTTCACTCTATGGTTCTCGTGCAGCCAATGGTGTCATTATCATTACTACCAAGAGAGGTAAGGAAGGTAAGACACATGTCAACTATGATATGCAGATGGGTTGGAGTAATATTGCCAAAAAGAGTGCATTCGAGACCATGAATAGTGCTGAGTTGAAGGAGTATTGGACTGATGCAGTCAAGAACTATTTTGAAATGTATCCAAAGGCATTGAATAAATATTATCCTGGTATGGATGCTTCTTCAGCTGCTTTAGCAGAAATCCAATCTGGCTATTTTAGTAATTATGACTCTAATGAGACAACAGACTGGTATAAGGAAATTTACCGCACAGGCTTCACCACAGACCATCAGATTTCTATTGATGGTGGTAATGACCGTACGAAATTCTTCACCAGCTTTGGCTATAATAAGGTGAATGGTACAGTAAAGGGTAGTTCTTTTGACCGTTATAGTGGTCGTTTGAATTTGGATCATAAAGTAACAGACTGGTTCAAGGTTTCTGCAAAGGAAATGCTTTCATTTACCAATACTTCTGGTTTCCGTGATCAGGGTGACCAGGCACAGGGAATTGGTACAAGTTCACCACTGTCTGTTCTTTTCTCAATGGACCCTACTGCCAAGGTAAAGAATGAAGATGGTTCATATAATGCAAGCGCTTCTTTCTCATCTCAAGTCTCTAATCCAAACTTGATGTTTGGTAATGTAAAAGATCAGGGCGATCGTTCAGAGACATTGGATGCAGAATTGATGCGTAGTTTGACTAATGTTGAAGGTGAATTAAAGTTGCCATATGATTTGACTTTACGTTCAGTCTTTGGTTTCGACTATATGAGCAACAGTATCCGCGAGTTCTGGGCTCCAAAGAGTGTAAATGGTAAGGCTCAGAATGGTATGGGTTCTCGTAGCGTTTATACAAGTAAGACTCTTACTTCTTCTACAACATTGAATTATAATCATTCATTTGGTAAGCATAATCTTGCTGCAATGGCTGGTTTTGAGACAGAGAAGCGCGACCTGTTGATATTGTATGCTTCTGCTCAGAATTATGCAGCTGCATTGCCTGAGTTGTCTAATGGCCAATCTAATAGTAACTCCAGCATGAGCTATACTGCTGCAATGATGTCATGGTTGGGTAGCTTAAACTACAACTATGATAATAAGTACTATTTCTCTGCAAGTTATCGTCGTGATGGTTCTTCACGTTTGGCAGCAGACAACCGTTGGTCTGACTTCTTCTCTGTATC
Organism: Segatella copri; assembly: GCA_003463005.1. GTDB lineage: Bacteria > Bacteroidota > Bacteroidia > Bacteroidales > Bacteroidaceae > Prevotella > Prevotella copri_I. The sequence continues at coordinate 38,151 of QSCI01000023.1, forward strand.
TGGTGCTTGGCGTATCAGCAGTGAGGAATTCTTGAAGGACAATGATTTGTTCAGTGATTTGAAGCTTCGTCTTTCTTATGGTACTAATGGTAACCTGCCTACAGATTATTATGGCTATATGGGTACATATTCTACTTCTGGTGGTTATGGCTCACAACCAGCAATATTCTGGAGTCAGATGGCTAATGAAAAATTGAGCTGGGAAAAATCTCACAACTTCAATATCGGTTTGGATTGGACTTTGTATAATCGTGTGACATTGACTTTCGATTATTACAACAAGTTGACAAAAGACCTTCTTTTCCAAATGCCAGTATCATACGCAACTGGTTTCAACAGTTATTGGAATAATATCGGTGAGTTGAAGAATCAGGGTCTTGAATTCTCTGTAAGCTCTCAGAATATTCGTACAAGTGATTTTTCTTGGACCACAGATTTCAATTTGACCAAGCAGAGCATCAAGGTCAACAAGTTGCCTAATGGTGACGATGTTCAGTATGGTGATGGTAATATGTACTTGCTCCGTGAGGGTGAGTCTATGCATACATTCTATTTGCCAAAAGCTAAGGGTGTAAACTCTGAGACTGGTTTGATGGAATTCTGGATAGACCCAGAGGATGAGTCTAAGGGTGTAACACCTGAGTATTCAAAGGCAGGCAAAACTATTGTCGGTAAAGGTGTTCCTGATTGGATTGGTGGTATGACCAATACTTTCCGTTACAAGGACTTTGATCTTTCATTCATGATTTCTTATCAGTTTGGTGGTGATTTGTTCGATTATCCAGGTTACTTCTTGACTTATAGCGATGGTGTTCGTATGGGCACATTCAATATGTCTAAGCGTGTAGCAGGTAATTATTGGAAAAAGCCAGGTGATGTAGCAGAGTTCCCTAAGCCAATTATGAGTAATCCTTATCGTTCAGATAAGTTCTCTTCACGTGAAATTATCTCTACAGATAACATTCGTATGCGCGATATTACTATTGGTTGGACTGTGCCATATTTCAAGAAGTATATCAGCAATTTGCGCGTTTATTTCCGTGCAACCAATCCTTTCTTGATTTACAATGCAGCAAGGATTTGGATCCAGATGTAGATGTCAATGGTTATCGTCAGACTGATACTCCAACAACACGTCAGTTCCTGTTCGGTCTCAATTTCAGTTTTTAAACAATAATAGAAGATTATAAATATGAAAAAGATATATTTAGTATTGGGTATTGCTGCAAGCATGATGTTCTCTTCATGCAGCGACTTCCTCGATAGAGAACCTTCTACAGAACTACCTGCCAACTCTGCTATTAAGAGTACTTCTGATTTGCAGAATGCCGTCAATGGTATTGGCTATGTCCTCTCTGGTTCTTTGGTTGGTTATGATAGAATGTCATACGCCTCTGAGTTTACTCTTTTTGGTGATTTGCGTACTAACGATTTCATGGCCCCTTCTTCACAGGGACAGACAGATGAAATCCGTCAATATGTTTATTCTCCTAACGGAACATATCCTGATGCAGGTTATCAGATTTTCTATAAGGCATTGTCAAATGTAAACAGTGCTTTGGAAGCTGTTCCTAATGTGGAAGGTAAGCAGGCTACAATTGACAATCTCAAAGGTCAGTTGATTGCTTGGCGTGGTTTGCTGCATTTCGACTTGGCTCGTATGTTCTGTTACATTCCAACAACAGTGGATAATCCTTCAAACTCTTTGGGCTTGGTTTTGGCAGACAAAACTTTCCCACAGGGTTATAAGGGTGTTCGTACTGATTTGAAAACAACTTACGACTACATTATTCAGCAGTTTACCGATGCACTTCCTTTGCTGAGCAAAACTTCTGATGTAGGTTACTTTAACTATTATGCAGCTTTGGCTCTTCGTGCTCGTGCTTACCTTTATGCTGGTGAATACACCAAGGCTCTCGCTGATGCTAAGGAGGTAATAGACTATTCCAATGACAAGAATTCCGCATTGGAACTTCTTTCAAGAAGTAATTATATTTCTTCATGGGCTAGCGAAGGCGCAGCAGAGACTCTTTTTGAGATGAAACTTTCTTCTGAGTATAATGCTCAGCGTTATGGTCCTGGCTATTATACAGATGCAACAGGTTATCCTGAGTGCGCTTTCAATACTAAGGGTTATTTGTATAAGTATCTTTCTACTCATCCAAAAGACATACGTTCTCGTTTGATTAAAGATCAGACAGATGCTAAAGAGTATGAGGCTGCAGCAGGTAATTATCCTGCCAAGTATCCTGGTCAGAATGCTAATATCTACGTAAATAATCCAAAGATTATTCGTCTTTCTGAGGTTTATTTGATTGCTGCAGAGGCTCAGTGGCATATTGACAATCCTGGTTCATACACTTTGACTGGAACAAGTGCTGCCGCAGCTAAATACATCAATGCTATTCAGAAAAATCGTATTGAAGGATATGAGGATGTTACATCTGTAACTCTTCAGGATATTCTTCATCAATATGAGATTGAGTTGTTCTGCGAGAACCAGATAACTTATGCATATTGGCGTAATCACCAGAGTGTAACAAGTAGCAATGAGGTAGAAATCAAATATAACGATTATCGTACGATTTTACCAATTCCTCAGGCTGAGCGCGACTACAATAAGGAACTGCAGCAGAATCCTAAGTATTAATATTGCAAAAGGATAAGCTAAGTTTCATAGATTTTGATAATATTTTTAATCAAGATATAGGAATGCCATGAGTGGCATTTTCTATAAATCTCTCGGGAGAGGCTGGCTGTGAAGCTCGCCTCTCTTTTTTTTGTCTTTTTATTTGCGTATCTGATATTTTATTCGTAACTTCGCACCGTCTAAAGTAATATGGCTATGGAAGAGATAAGAAAATACCCAGTAGGAATGCAAACGTTCTCTGATATACGAGAGGGTAATTATGTGTACGTAGATAAGACAAGGTATATTGTCGATTTCTTGCGTAATGGTTCTAAATATGTGTTTCTGAGTCGTCCAAGACGATTCGGTAAGTCGCTTTTTGTCTCTACGCTCCAGGCATATTATGAGGGCAGGAAGGAACTGTTTGATGGTTTGGCACTTGGCGAATATGAGAAAGAATGGGTGAAACGTCCTGTTCTTCACTTCGACATGAGTACTGCCAAAAATCAGACACCCGAAGGGTTAGAAGAGATGCTGGGCTACATGCTTTCAGAATACGAGCAGGTCTATGGACGTGACGAATTGGCGGTGCAGCCGAGCCAGCGTTTGCAGTCTTTGGTGAAGCGTGCCTATAAGAAGACGGGTCAAAAGGTGGTCGTTTTGATAGACGAATATGATGCTCCTCTCTTGGATGTCGTGCATGAGAAGGAAAGTTTGATGCCATTGCGCTTGGTTATGAGGAAGTTCTATAGCCCATTGAAATATCTCGACCCTTGGCTGGAATTTACCTTTATCACGGGTATCACCAAGTTCTCTCAGTTGAGTATCTTTAGCGAGATCAATAATTTGGATAATATCAGCATGTTCGATCAGTATTCTGCTATCTGTGGTATCAGCAAGACAGAACTACTGACGGTGATGAAGCCTGATGTTGAGTTGCTAGCCAAGTCTTTGGGAAAAACTTTTGATGAAACGGTTGCCGAGTTGGGTTCATATTATGATGGTTATCATTTCAGTAAAAAATCAGAAGATGTGTTTAATCCGTTTAGTCTGGTTAAAGCGTTGAGAAGTAAGGAAATAGCAGCTTATTGGTTTAGTTCAGGTACTCCTGCATACATTATCAACACTTTACGCAAGCATCATGTGGGGGTGATGGATATAGAGCAGAAATCCGTAGGGGTGGATGATTTCGATGTCTCTCCTGAGCAGATGACTTCTGCTTTACCATTGCTTTATCAGAGTGGGTATCTCACCATCAAGAAGTATAACCCTATCTTGCAGAGCTATCAGCTGGATTATCCAAACAAGGAAGTGCGTGTAGGGATGGTTCGTTCCTTGGCTCCTAACTATCTCTCTCCAATATCGTTGAACAATAATAGTTTCATCTTCGACTTTTTGGAGCAACTATATAACAATAATATGGATGGTGCTTTGCAGAAAATGCAGGCTTATCTCGCCAGTATCTCCAATCGACTTGCCAACAAGAACGAGAAGGACTTCCAAACGGTCTTTTATCTCATTTTTAATTTGATGGGTGCTTACATCTTGGTGGAGGAGGATAGTGCAATAGGCAGAGCAGATGCCGTTCTTCACATGCCGGATACAATCTATGTGATGGAATTGAAGTTTGATAAGACGGCTGAGGAAGCTTTGAAACAGATTGATGACAAAGGCTATCTCATTCCTTATTCAGCTGACGGCAAACGAATGGTAAAAGTAGGAATCAACTACGACAGCCAGAAGCGAACCATTGGTGAATGGAAGATAGTAGAAGGGTAAATATTGCTTTTTGTTACTGTTTAAACGAGTGACATTGTATAACGTTTTATCTCCATGTTATTCGATTTTTTTGTGATAAATCACACTTTTGACGAATACAGGGGTAAGAATGTTGGCTGTAAAGCTCGCTTCTTTCCAAGAAAAAAAACACGGACAAATTGAATTTGCCCGTGTTATATTTTATTTATAGCAAGGGTGTCATATATATTGGCACCAATAAGGTCTGTCCATCTTTTTTGAAATCTTTCGTATATAATAGGTATCTTTTGTCGATTCTATCAGAGAACTTCTGGCAAAATTCATCTAGCGACTTGTGACTGTTATATCCTGATGATTTCACTTCTATCGGATAAATCTTCTTGCCACGAGATAGCAAGAAATCTATCTCATAGTTCTTGTGACTTGTTGCATGGGGAAATGTGTAATAGAACAGTTTGTTTCCTGATGCGGTAAGCATTTGGGCAACGAGATTCTCATAGGCATACCCCATATCGCTACTCAGTTTGTCGCTCAACAACTTTTCGTAAATGGTGTTCTCTGTGTAGTCTTTATCCCAAAAAGCAAGTGTGACGAATAGCCCTGTGTCTCCAACAAACATTTTATAGTAGTCTTCGTCACTATGTAATGAAAAACCAACATTGGGATCATTTGCGTGATAGGCGAAATTGACCACCATGCTGTCTTTCATGTCTGCCAAGACTCCCATGAGATTCTTTCTGCCTGCATCATCCAATACGCTTGCTACCTGGTATCTGGCTGAATTTTTGTTTAATTCGGAAGGAATACTCTCGAATAACTTGGCAGCTCTTCCTGTTTTGTCAATCTTTCTGAAGTCGTCAAGATAAAGTTCTATGATTTCTCGCTTTACGGCATCTGTTTTGCTCAGATTGTTGGTATCTAAGTACTCGTTTACGGCTTGTGGCATTCCACCTACAAGCATATATAGACGAAGGTTGCGCATAGCTTCTCGATGCGCTGCTCCCAATGGAACTTTTGCATCGAGAAACTGCTTGAGAAGGGGAAATGTAGCAGTATCGCCCATTGCCCATCGAAATTCCTCGTAATCCATCGGATAGAGATCCAAACGTGTTTCTTCGCTTGGAATCAAAATGTTTTCTACATTCTTTTTGATACTGATAAGAGAGCCTGTCTCTATGTAGTCGTATCTTCCGTCTGCTACTAGGTATTTGATGGCTTGCCGGGCTTGTGGGCACATTTGTACTTCATCGAAAATGATGGCTGATTTGCGTGGCTCCAAGATTACTTGGTAGATTGATTGGAGGCGTAAAAATATGTAGTTCAAGTCCATGAGGTTGTCAAACAGCTGTTTCACTTCCTTAGATGCTTGTGCGAAATCTATAAGGATATAGCTTTTGTATTCATTTTCTGCGAAGCTTTGGCTACTGTTGACTTTCCTACACGGCGTGCTCCTTTGAGCAAGAGGGCTGTGCTACCATTTCTCTCTCGCTTCCATTCGAGCATTTTGTCGTACACTTTTCTTTTAAATGTTCTTTTTCTCATAACTTGCTGATTTTGAGCGCAAAGATACATATAAGTTCCAAATCCCCCAAATGTTTTTTGTTAAAATGTTCCAAATCCCCCAAATGTTTTTGCTTGAAATGTTCCAAATCCCCCAAATGTTTATCTTTTAATCGGGATGAGGAAAACTTTCCAAGAAAAAAAACACGGACAAATTGAATTTGTCCGGACAAATTTGTTCGGCATGATATAAATCGCTGACTATGAGAAGATTATAAAGCTGCCGGACAAACAACCGGACAAATTCAATTTGTCCGTGTTATATTTTTAGGTCATAAATGCAGGTTTGGCATGGCGTAAACTATGACTTATGCTCCAGAAAACGGTGAGTTGGAGGGAAGAAAACTATGAGTTGGTTTTGTTAACATAAAGCTCTAAAGCAGCTAAAGGAGAATAAGAGAGGTTGGAACGTAAACAGTTGGGAATGAGTAGATTTGCACAAAGTTGCCAAATCGGCATAAAGCAAGCGAGTGAGGAATATTGAAGTAGTTCAGTTACTAAATCGTGAGCCACAGTTACCTATGCAAAGCAGGTAACAATGCGGAAAGGCAACTTTGTGCATCAACGGATTTTATTGCGCTGATTCTCAATGTTTTGCGTATCAAGGAACGCTTACAAAATGATTATATTTGCACACT
>QSCI01000230.1:0-1493 GCA_003463005.1 Segatella copri
TAGTATTTCGGTTCAGGGGAGATTGTCCGTGTATAGACAATCTCTCCTGAGCCCATTTATGTCATTTTGGGGGAACGAGAAAATGGGAAAGTGACGAAAAGTGGTAAAACTACCACTTTTTGCTTGTAAATCATGGTGAAAGCCTTCGTTTGAGTCTTTTCAGTGACGAAAAACGGTAAGTTTACCACTTTTTGATAATAAAGTTGCGCATTCTTAGATATTTTTTGTATCTTTGCAGTGACGAAAAGTGGTAATGTTGCCACTTTTTGATATTATAGTATAATTATGGATATTAAAAGACAACAATATTTAGACCAACTAATCGCAAGCCAAAGGAATGGCTTGATTAAGATTATTACAGGTATCAGAAGATGTGGAAAGTCATATCTTCTGTTCAAGTTATTTCATGAGTATCTAAATTCGCAAGGGATTTCAGATGACCATATCATAGAGGTTGCCCTCGATGATCGTACCAATAAGGAACTGCGTGATCCAGATAATCTGTTGAAATACATCAAGGAGCAGATAACAGACAAAAATCTCTACTACATCATGCTTGATGAGGTACAGATGGTAGATGAGTTTACGGATGTATTGAATAGCTTGCTGCATATATCAAATGCAGATGTATATGTTACAGGCAGCAACTCGCATTTTCTATCGACGGATGTAGTGACAGAGTTCCGTGGTAGAGGTGATGAGATACATTTATTTCCATTGTCATTCTCTGAATACTGTGAAGGATATAAAGGGACAACAGACAATGCATGGAAAGATTATTATACATACGGAGGGCTTCCTCTTATTTTGACGCTTGATACAGATAAGAAAAAAGAAGATTATCTGAATAACTTGTATAAGAGTGTGTATCTCGTAGATGTGTTGGAACGACATAAGGTAAAAAACATGGGAGAGTTTGATGAATTGCTGCGAATTATCGCCTCTTCCATTGGTGCTCCATGCAATCCAACGAAGCTTGCCAATACATTCAAGAGTGTCAAGAATGTGGTCATTCATCATCAGACGATAAACAAGTATCTAGGTTTTTTAGAAGATGCGTTTCTTGTGGAAAAGTCCATCAGATACAATATCAAGGGGAAGAAGTATATCAACACCTTGGCAAAATATTACTTTTCGGATCTTGGAATCAGAAACGCTCTCTTAGGCTTTCGCCAGCAAGAAGAGACACATATCATGGAGAATATCATATACAATGAATTGCGTACGAGAGGATATCATGTAGATGTGGGTATGGTGGAAGTCAGAGAGCCAGACAAAAGTGGCAAGTTGATCAGGAAGCAGTTGGAGGTGGATTTTGTGGTGAATCAAGGAAGTCAGCGATATTACATCCAGTCAGCTTTCGCCATGCCAACATTAGAAAAAGAGGCGCAGGAATCTGCATCACTATTGAGAATTAAGGACTCTTTCAAGAAAATAATCATTGTGAAAGATGATATCAAGCCCAAGAGAAATGAAGATGGCATCCTTACAAT
>QSCI01000231.1:0-1488 GCA_003463005.1 Segatella copri
TGAAAATGCAAAGCACCATTGGCTATGAAATGTGTAACCAATGGTGCTTTGTGAATCGTTATAGAATTTTCGTTTCAAAGAAATTCTTTATCTTGTATATACCTATATCATGCTTATAGCGTCCGAACAGAAGTTGTGGATTGACATTGTGTTTGTCTGCTTCTGTCTGAATATATGGTGCTATTTTATAAGGTACAACGTCACGAGTCCTTGCCATGAACTTTTTCCAGTCCGCATTTGGTAGGGTCGCATTTAAAGCAAACTCGTCAGCCTCAGACTCCTCGATGTTCTTCTTGTCCTCCATGAGATTAATCATTGCCTTACCATTTTGGGTAAGGTGCTTGAATACATGACCGACCTCATGTAAAGTGGTGAAAGCAAAATTGTCAATAGAAGCTATTCTCTCAGTGATGACAATCGTCGGTGTATCTCCTATCCAAAAGGACATTCCATCAACAGGAACTTGCCCAACCTTATTGACTACAAGAAAACGAATGCCATACTTGTTAAGAACCTCTTGGGTTTTGTTCACCGTATTCTTGTTTTCTTTAAACACATTGTTCAGCTCTCTTGCCAGCATCTCTGTATCTGCCCTCTTGTCAAATGTGCATAAAGTTGAATCATCATTTTTAGAGAGATGATAGCAATAATATTTCCAAGACAGAATGTCCACGGGATTGGTTTTCACCTTTTCTGACTTGCGGTAATAAGAAAGTTCCATTTCTTCTGCCTTCAAACCAAAGAAATCATCCAAGTTATCCACGGAAAAGACCTCGAAGATGCGTTTTACATCCTCGATGATATTTCCTCTAACGATACCGACTTTTCTGAAAAAGGGAATTGATACTTGGTCTTTGAGTACATTCCAAATCTCAAGCATTTTAGTCTGCAACACAACCCTTTCGCTCTGTTTGGCGCAATCCAATTCGTATTGCGTCTGGATGTTCATGAGATATGTCGCAGAAATGCCGAGAGCGTTTTCCAACAACAATGCCATTTCAGGTGTCAGAGAACGTTTACCTTTTATGACATCATTCAGAATGGATTTCTGTATGCCAGTGAGTTCGGACAATTCGCTCTGCTTCATATTACGAGCAGACAATTCGTCCTTAATCACCTCGCCCACATGAGTTGCCTCAAATGGGACTGCCTGATTGAAACTAAACTTAGTCATAATGATGTGATATTTCAATTAATTCTATTTCGGTAATGATAATACTGCCATCGGCAGGAGAGCTTTGGAAAATCAATCGCCAGACATCATTGCATCTTACGGATTCTTGATCTTTTCTGTCTCCGTGCAATCTTTCGTAGCGCAAGCCATAATCACGCATAATGTCTTCAATTCTTGTTGCAGCTCTCATTTTGTTGACAGCCTTAACATAACCCTTGATTGCGGCTATAGGAAGTCTTTTATACTTCTTGTCAGATGTCTTTCCATTTTCGAACAGTTCCAACAAAGCCTCGTCTTCACTTGTTATGTTCATA
>QSCI01000232.1:0-1486 GCA_003463005.1 Segatella copri
ATCATCGGGAAAATCAGCGCATTTACAGTCTTGCAATATATTAATTATGTAAACAACAGACCGATTGGCAGGGTTAAGTATGCGCTAAATTAATTCCGCCAACGGGTATGTTCATATATTATTCAGCCATGTTATTTTTATCTGTGTGCAAAATTACGATAAATATTTTGATTATCAAAATTGATAACTAATTATTAGCTATATTATAATCATTTTTAACTATTATCCTTGACACTCGCGGAAAAAAGCAATAGGACAAACCTATTTATATTCAACTGTGAAAAGCGCATTTATGCCTTCTGTATCAAGTGCTTCAAGTTCTCATCGTTGGCGATACGCCCCAGCTCATCCTTGACTATCTGTTTGACATCCTCCTTGATTTGGTTGTAATTGTCCAGAATAGCTTGCTTCATGCAGTCGTTGCCATCGGCATCCTTGAAGTCGTTGATGATGGGGATAGGCTGATAATGGCTTTCCTCTCGCTTTACATTGTCGGTGTCAACGACAATCTCGGCATGGAATATCTTCTGCTCGATACGCTCGTTGAAGTTATCGGAAACAGAGCCGACAAACATTCCTTGGGTGAGTCCGCTAATCTTGCTCGGCGGAATGAGACTGTCCATCTGGGTATTGATGGATGTAGAGACATCCTGACGATTGATGGAAATGGACTGGCGCTTTTGGAGTACTTTTCCAAAACGCTCGGATAAAGTCTTGGCGGTCTCGCCAACGACCTGTCCGCTGAAGATGTTACCTACCGTATTGATAACCACCTTTGCCTCCTTGTCTCCATAATCGCGAACCAACTGCGAGAAGTCTTGAAAGCCTAAACACACCGCCACCTTGTTGCTTCGTGCCGTAGCAATCAGGTTATCCAATCCCTTGAAATAGATGGTCGGCAACTCGTCAATGATAACGGATGATTTGAGTTGTCCCTTCTTGTTGATGAGTTTCACGATGCGACTGTTGTACAAACCAAGTGCCGCACCATAAATGTTCTGACGGTCGGGATTGTTGCCGACACATAGAATCTTCGGTTCTTCGGGATTGTTGATGTCGAGTGTAAACTCGCTTGCGGACATCACCCAATAGAGTTGTGGTGAAATCATTCGTGACAACGGAATCTTTGCGCTTGCAATCTGACCCGCCAACTGCTCCATCGCCCCACCTTGCCAGGCATCCATGAACGGAGATAGGTAGTTCTCCAGTTCGGGATAGCTCGTCAGTATCGGAAAGACATCCTCGTATCTGCGGTTAAGCAATTCGATGGCATGGGGAAAGGTACAATACTTCCCGTTCTTGTAGATGCGTAAGTACCAGATGATGGCTGCAAAGAGGATAATCGGACTCTCCACGAAAAAGTCGCCCTGCTTCTGAACCCACGTCTTGTTGAGATTGAGCATGATGGTGTATGCACTCTCATAAGCATCAGAAATATCACTCATGAAATCCGGGTGAATCGGGTTGCAGCGATGACTTCTACGCG
>QSCI01000233.1:0-1450 GCA_003463005.1 Segatella copri
ATAAATAATATTTATATATACTATAGCTCAAAATGACCGATTCCCATTTTCTTAATGACCTTAATGACCTTGACCTTAATGACCGTCTTTTTCACGTTTCTTCGGCTACCTTCAATGCGTATTTTCCTGTTTTACTATGTTTCTGCAATAAACTTCTGATAGAAAACGATAGAAAGTGTTATCTATCAGCTACTTACATCATTTTCGGCATAGAAAGTTAGGGTAAAAGCTTGTATTCTGCCCGAAAATGTTGTATCTTTGCACCGGCAATCGAAAGAACAGCCTTTTGTGCCTTGCTCGGGTCTTCTCTTAAGACCAACACGGGTTATAAATGATGGCAGGCGCCGGTCATCAATGAAGACCCCGAAAACGGCAGGAACGGGGCGTTCTGGGGAGTTGCAAAAAACAATGGACTCTAAACATACTACAAACGACTATGATTAATTACAGCATCGTAATGCGTAGCGTGAACGCAAATCTTCTGGAAATCAACCAGGCAAAGTCACGCATCAACCAGGCAAAGAAGGAGGGCAAGACCCCTGACCCAAAGGACCTGGAACTCGTGAAGACTGAGAAGCAGAACGCTTTCGCCATCTCACAGTACACTGACATCATGACCATCGAGAAGTTTGCCAAGCACATCACTTCTCATGGAAGTGTTTATTCGAGAGCTGACATCAGCGCCATCCTCTACATCGCCGTAGACTGCATGCGTGAGATGTTGCTCGAGGGCAAGAAAATCCGTCTGGGCGACCTCGGTGATTTCTCTCTCCTTCTCACCTCAAAGGGTGCTGAGGATGCCGACAAGTTCACCGCTCAGAACATCACCGGTGTAAAGGTTCAGTGGGAGCCAGGTCAGGAGTTCAAGAACCTTCGTGATGACGCCGAGTTCAACCTCGTAGCCAGCCGCAGCGCTCAGGCAGCCGTTATCAAGGCGATTAAGGAGGGTAAGACCAACGTTGACCTCAACGCGCCAACTACTCCGGATAATACGCCTGGCGGTTCTACCCCAGGCGGTTCAAACACCGGTCAGACCGGCAGCGATGGCCAAGGCTCTGAATCAGGCGGCGGTACTACCGGCAAGGACGATACTGGCGACGGCCTTGAATAGGCCAAGGATAGACTGGCTAGGGTGCTAGCCCCTAGCCCAGCCTATCCGCCCCAAAAATTCAACATTCAACACTCAACATTCAAAAAAATGAAAGCGAACACTTGGAAAACAATTCTGCAGATAGCCATCAGCATACTGACCGCTATCGCTACTACGCTCGGAGTAACGAGCTGCATGGGATAATGAAAGGGAACTACGAATGTGGTTCAAGAACGGGCTGAAGGCCCAAAAGCTCCTAGCCCAGGGAGGGCACTGAAAAAGTCCCTTCATGGGTTATGTTAGTTTAACATTCGATCTTTGAAATAGTGTACCCAAAAGTTGCATATGTGCAATATTTTT
>QSCI01000234.1:0-1430 GCA_003463005.1 Segatella copri
TCTTTAGTTTTTCCACCAGTACAATCTTGAAAATAAGTACATCCTAATCTACATTTATTCTTATCATAAAAATTCGAACATTTTAAATCTTTATCATGACGAATACAAATGTTTGAATGATTACAATAATGCGACGCACCTACCACCAAAACTTTCTTTCCTTTCAATTCCTTTTTATAATAGTTCTTACCAATCCAAGGAATAAAAAAGAAGCCATCTTCGCTATTATCTTTTATAGCATTCACTATCGCGTCTATGTTTGCAATTTTATCTATATTTTCCATGTTTATTATCTAAAATGTTTCATTAATATTTATCAACATACACTTCAGTATCTCCCAAAAATCATTCGGATTACACATAGATGCGCATGTAGGCTTCTTGCACCTCCTTGGCTCCATTGTAAAAAGGGGTGGCGGTATGCTGCATGGTTGTTACTGTCACTACCATATCGGGAGTGAGGACTGTACCGTTAGAGCGTTTAAGGCGCTTAGGCTTGACTTGAAATACCTTGCTCATAAGCATTCTGTTTTTAAGTTCATTATATATAACTGCTCCTGCTTTTCTGCCGAAACAGCAAATCATTTACTTTCAAGGGGCAAAGATAAGGAAAATCTGCGAACCAAACAAGTCCATAATGGTTCATAAATGAAAAAAGATGGTGCGAACCCCTACTTTCTTCACTTTCTTGTAAGTTAGGCTCTGGTAAAACCCGTAGAAAAGAAAATGTGAAAGAGGAATCCACACCATATGACGGTGTAGACTCGCTCAAACAAATTCTCGTTCTTTCTACGTTTCAATTTACCAGATTTCAACCTACAGAACTGAATAGTTTGCTCGTGTCCACAAGATAATCTTGTTTCTCTGCATCATAGCGACTTCAAGCGAGAACTTTACCCTGCCCTGTCACTAATCCAATGGCAAATTTAGTAAAAATCTGATGAACCACCAAACTTTTAACAAGAAATCTTATGGATTCCTCTTATATTTTATTTTCAGGGACTCCTAACCCCTCTTCTTTCTGCATTCATACCTTATTATATAAAGTTATTGTCAATTCTGCTGCAAAACTACAATCCGGTGGCGACAAAAACTGACATAGGGAGAAGAAAAGATGAAGAGGGGAGATTAAATTGCAGATGAAATACATTCGGCAGAAAGTCCCATCGCCAGCAAACGTTGTGCTGTTTCTGTGTTGGTCTCATGTTTGCCTTCAACTCTGCCTTCTTCCATACTTCCTGGAAAAGTTGCTGAAAAAGTTTTATGGTTGCATGCAAGCACATGAAGAAGAATACTCAAGTGGTTCAGTCAGCTAACTCATGTGGTTCAATCAAGCAACTCAAGTAGTTCAGTTAGCGAGTTCAGACGTCTCTGTTAGCTGATGCAGACGTCTCGATAAGCTTACAGATACGTCTCCGTTAGCCTACGCA
>QSCI01000235.1:0-1421 GCA_003463005.1 Segatella copri
TTAGTGGGATTTTGCTTGCAAAGCGACAAAATTCATTTTATTGTACATATTTCTTGCACAACAGAAATGTCGCAGACACAAAATCCCCTTACCCCATAAAGCGACTTGAGGTAATACGCTGGTTTAACCAGAAAAGCATGGTCTTTAACCAAAGTCTGTCTTGAACAGGTTGGCATAAGCATTGTTGTCTGAGTAAATGTTCAATACATGCCTACGTGATGTCTTAATCCATTTCGCAGGAACAGAGATGAACTTGAAAACAAAGGTCTTGATTCTGCTGGTGGCACGCAATCCAAATTCATGGGTTTTCAATCTCTGCATAATAGCTTTGTAGAAGTTTCTGATGAGAGCTGTCATAAGCAGGAATACAGTATTCTGTGCCATGAACGATTTTGGCAATCGATTCCAGCCAAAGCCATTGTTCATGTCATCGAAGATGCGTTCCTTGCCACCACGAAGATTGTAGAATTCCACGATGTCTCTTGCACTCGACTTGTAATCGTTAGTCAGTATACATCTGTAGGTATATTCGCCTTCCCAAATGTCAAGGTCTCCCTCTATTCGCCTTTGTCTCTGTATGACAAGACGATACGGTTTTCCTTTCCATTTCTCAACAAGGATAGAATTCAGCTCAAACTCAATACCGTTGATTTCAACAGTTTTCCATCCAGTTAAGGCAAACATGGAATCGTAGAAAGAAGAGCATCTGTTGGCACGAATATAAAAATGCCTGCAATGAGCCTCTACCATATCTACGATTTCCTCCGAACATGAGCCGCAATCCATGCGGGCACGGGATATATATACTTCCGATGCCTCCAATCGCTTGAAGATTCTTTCCAAAGTTTCTTTTTGGTTGAAGCGCACGTTTGTGTTGCCGTCTCTATTTTCAATACCAACAATCATGTCGTTAATGACAGCTACACCTGGACTATAGCCCAAGAACTTCTTGTAGGTTGGTTTTGCATCATACTTCTCTGTTTCAATGAACTGATGGTCAAAGTCAAAATCATACTCTTGACCGGATTTCAATTGACCAGTAGCAAGCAGGGCATTGACCAGTAAGCAGTTCATCTTGTCTGCAGTATTGAAATCATAGGATTTGCCAGAAGCAGACTTATAGGTGATGCTCTTAAAAGTCAGTTCTTCGATAGCACGTAATATGGTGTCTGCGCTGCAAGTGCGAAGAGTTGGATGAAGAGACAAATGTTTCATCAGGTGAGTTGTAACATCCTCAATACATGAGCCACCACAAAGATATACGCACATCAGAGAGCGTAGAATCTCGCTATATTGATAACCAAACATAGTGCATCTCAATCCCAAGGTGGAATCTATGGTTTGAGCTAAAAGAGCATCAAATTGCTCCATAATCGAAAAAATTCCCCCAAAAGGA
This sequence comes from Segatella copri, assembly GCA_003463005.1. GTDB lineage: Bacteria > Bacteroidota > Bacteroidia > Bacteroidales > Bacteroidaceae > Prevotella > Prevotella copri_I. The sequence goes on from QSCI01000235.1 coordinate 1,397, forward strand.
GTGAGTTTCTCAGATTTTATTTGTA
>QSCI01000236.1:0-1416 GCA_003463005.1 Segatella copri
TTGTATGACTTGATTATCCCAAAAGACAACCTGCTCCGCCAGATTACTGACCTGGTGGACTTTCGTTTCGTATACCAGGAATTGCAGGACAAGTATTGTCATGACAACGGTCGTACAGCAGAGAGTCCTATCCGTATGTTTAAGTATCTTCTTTTAAAGGTAATCTATGACATATCGGATGTTGATGTTGTTGAACGTACTCGCTATGATATGTCGTTTAAGTACTTCTTGGGATTAACTCCTGAGGAGACTAATCTGATTAATCCTAGTTCCTTGACCAAATTCCGTCGACTTCGTCTGAAGAATATGGACCTGTTGGATCTTCTTATCAAGAAGACTGTTTCTATTGCTATAGAAGCAGGTGTCCTCAAGTCTAGAACCATCATTGTTGATGCAACCCATACGCATTCTCGTTCCAACCCTATCAGTGCAGCAAAGAGTTTGGAGTATTATTGCAAGGCCGTAATCAAGGTCGTTAATTCTGTAGATGACAGCATGGAATTGCCTGAGCTTCCAAAAGAAAAGAAGTATTCTTCTATCATGACTGCTGCCAAAACGATAGTTGCAACAGTAGAAGCTGACGCTGCAACTGCCAATATGCCTGCAGTCAAGGAACGTCTTAACATGCTGAAAGAAACCATTTCCGATGCAGAGACCCGAGGCGTAATATCAAAAGATGCAGATGCCCGTACAGGACATAAAACAGCGCATTCTTCATTCTTTGGCTATAAGACGCATATAGCTATGAGCGATGAGAGAATTATCACCGCAGCTACCGTCACCTCCGGCGAGAAGGGTGATGGACAGCAATTGCCAGAATTGATAAAAAAGACAGAGGAAGCAGGAATGGAAGTTGATTCCATAGTAGCAGATAAGGCATATTCCAGCAAGGAGAATCTCAAAATGGCAAAGGAAAACAATATGCGCCTCTCTGCTCGTTTAAGCTCTGTAATTGACGGTAATCGAACAAACAAACTCCCTTTTGAATACAACAAGGATGCAGATCTGTACGTCTGCCCAGCAGGGCATCTGGCGAAATGGAAAGAGATGAATAATCGCAAAAATGACAAGCGTCACAGAAACTCCAGCATTACCTATTATTTTGATGTGGACAAATGCAAGGTCTGTCCATTACGTGAAGGTTGCTACAAGGAAGGAGCCAAGACAAAAACATATGCGGTTACCATCAAATCGGATGAACAGTTGGAGCAAATCGAATATCAAAAAACAGAAGAGTTTATAAATCTTCAGAGGAAACGATACAAGATAGAAGCCAAAAACTCCGAACTTAAGAATGTCTTAGGATATGACAGAGCCCTGTCATACGGTTTGTCGTGCATGGAAATGCAGGGAGCTTTGACTATTTTCGCTGCAAATGTGAAGAGAATCATCAAATTGATGCAAAATGCATAAGGG
>QSCI01000237.1:0-1367 GCA_003463005.1 Segatella copri
AGCTTCTGCCCTTTCTATTATATTTGCACTTGGAAAAATAAAGAGGTAAAAATCTTTATATCTGCAAACTTTTGTTAACTTTGCAGAAAATTAGATAAGTACAATAAAAAAAGAAGAATACTCCATATCCAGCGTTAACCCTGTGCCCTTTCTAGCATAGTAAAGGCTTAGCCCTGTTTGGGGAACTGGATATTTTCTGAGCAGAAGCTTGAGAGTAAATTAGCCTGCTTGTGTAGAACAAGACAGGACTCGTAGTATAGTTGTAGCCGCTCAGAACGGAGCACCCTTCTTATTAAAAACTTTATTCAAAATGCAAATATACGGAATAGATTTGGCAAAAGAGAAATTTGACGTAAGTTTTTTCGACTTGACATCAAAAAAAGTATCAAACCAACCTTCACATAAGGTTGTAAAGAACAATTTTAAGAGTATCGGAAGGTTTTTAGAAACCCTTCCAAGCGATGCTGTATTGGTTGCTGAGCATACCGGAGTTTATGGTGATACTCTCTTGAAGTGCTGCATGGATAGCAATGTAAAGATTGCCTTTGTGGGTGGATATGTCATCCATAGATATAGAGCTACCCCTGACCGTGCCAAGACGGATGTCCTGGATTGTGCACTGCTCAGAGATTTTGGAGAGAGATATCCTGATAAGCTGAAATACAAGACGTTTCCAGAAGAGGCTCTATATGAGCTTCGTCAATTGGCACGCCACCGAGAAATGCTTGTAGAACAGCGTAAGCAGCTAATAACAGCCGACAGGAGCGAGGATTGTCGTCCTATCAGAAGTCTTGCCGTCAAGCGAAGCATGGACCGTATCAAAGAGATGTTGGACACGGAAATTGCAGAGACGGAAAAAGAAATGTTGAAAGTCATAAATGGACATGAGAGCATTCGCCACAACTATGAGCTTGTTAAAAGTGTCGATGGAGTTGGGCTGATTACCGCAGTAGAACTATTGGTAAAAACAGAGAATTTCACAAAAATAACTACAGCGCGCCAATATGCTGCTTATGCAGGAACTGCGCCATACGAAAAATCATCGGGGAAAATGGACAAGGGAGCACATATATCCAAGATTGGTAATAGACGGTCAAAGACCTTGTTGTACATCTGCGCAGAAAGCGCCAGATTGCACAACAAGGAGATTAAACTGTATTACGAGAGACGTACTTTAATAGATAAAAAGCCGCGTCATTATGTACTAAATGCCATAGCAAACAAGTTGCTAAGGATCATATTCACCCTCGTGGAAAAAGGTGAATACTATGACGCAAACTTCATCAGGCAAGACCCAAGGGTCGTTAAATATAATTAACGTTAAAAAATACGCTCAAAGCTTGCTCAATTAGAGTAAAACAGGGCGT
>QSCI01000238.1:0-1363 GCA_003463005.1 Segatella copri
ACCCACTTGCCACCAGGAAGTCCGTAGGTAGGAGTGGTATGCGCATAGTCGAGTGTGAAAGTGCCGCCCAAGGAGTTGGTGACAGACTTCAACATGTTTGTCCTGCCAATGGCAGAGCGTGTAACCTTTAACTCGCTTTCCTTCTCAGACTCAACGATGTCAAGATAGCCGTCACCGTCCACATCCTGCAAAGAATATGTAGGGCGGTTGATGCTATGAGAGGTAGAAGCACCAGGATTGGTTGAAATCTTGATGCTTATGACAGGAATGTTGATGGTCAAAGTGAACGCTGCATTTGCTGACTCTGATGTTGATGCAGATTCACTGAGCGCACTTGCACCCTTCCAACTGATAGGCTCGTCAAAGCCGTTACCAGTGTTGAGGGCAACAATGATACCATGGTCGCTCTTCCATACCTTGTCTGGAAGGCCATCGGAGTTGATGTCGATAAGATTGTATTCCTCCTCACTTTCAGAGGTTACGATGCCAAAGCCTGCTGAGAAACTGCCGGAGGCCTTGTTTATCGACTGCTTTGTGCTCTTATTTTGGGTAGTTCCCCAACCAAAATCTTCCCCTGCACCTGCACCAAAATTATAGGAAAGAGACTTACCGCCTTGGATGCGGTCCAGCCCCCAGTCAACAGGCTCAGTGAAGGCATAGCCAAGGTTCAGTTTTACTTTCTTGTCTGAAAGAATCTTGTCGGGAAGTCCATCGCCATTGATGTCAATGAAAGATTCAACTGCCTCATCCGTATTCTTTGGCGCACTGCCAGAAATGGAGAATTGAGCCAGCCATGCAGTCTGTTGGTTCAGTATGGTTGCCTTGCCCTTGGAGATTAGATTTGTGATGCTTGACGCTGAAGCCACAGGGTTACCGCCATATCCCCATGCCTGTGAAGCATTGTCGGAGTTGCTGGAGCCGATGCCCTTATAGATTTCGCCGCTCAGTCCACCAAGAGAGTTGGTGTATTGAATCGTACCACCAGCGATGATGTCCGGGAAACCATCACCATTCATGTCCATCATGGTGACCTCTGTCTTGGCACTACCGCTCGCATCGTTGTGTGTGATACCAAGCGCACCGCCTTGCACTACCGTGCTCTTGCTGGACATCACTTGGCTTACTGCCGCAGCACCAGTACCTTGCAAATACTCACCTGCAAGTCCTGCTACCTCGGTATCGTTCTCCAACGGATTGGAGAGAAGAACATCCTGCTCGGTCAGTCGGGCTGTGCTTGCCTCGGTTGCAGTAAGATAGATGTCCTGTCGCTGACCGACCCACTTGTCCATAGAAGTCTGGTCTGTACCCAATGGAGTGAATGCCATCGTGAGAGGGTCAACCTTGTCGTTCTCGTTTTCAGGCA
>QSCI01000239.1:0-1356 GCA_003463005.1 Segatella copri
GGCTACCGCTGACGGAACAGCGGGTTAAAACTGATACTTAAAGTATCATTCCAACAATTATCTATGCGACTTCATGTCGCACCCACGGTGTGTCCAAATGATGAATAGCAACACACCTTTTTTGTGCATTTACGCCTGTGCCTAACATAGATGTGGAGCCGAACAATACTCGTACCGAACCCTCGTTCATGGCTGCTATCACCGCCTTTCTTGCCCTCTCGTTCTTGCACTCCTGAATGAAGCGAATCTCTGACGAGGGTATTCCATAATCCTCTATCAGCTTACGCTTGATTTCAGAATACACGTTGAATTCCCCAGGTCTGTATGTGCCAAGATCTGAGAATACGAACTGCGTGCCCTTGTGATTGTCATAGCGTTTGTAATAGTCCGCTATCATCTTGGCACAATGGCTTGCCTTATTGTCGGGATGGTCCTCACAAGTCGGGTCTATCATGCGCATGTCGAGAGCCATCTTTCGGGCATAGTCCGTGGCAATGAGCATCTTTGCCTTCTCTTCCGTTTCCGACAGTGGCAGTCTGCCGAGGATGGTGGCATCACCCGTCTTTGCAAACTCCATCAGCTTTTGGATGAAATCTTCCTGCTCTGGTGTCGGTGGTATGTTATGAAGAATCTCGTTCTTCTGTGGTCTGTCCACACCAACCGCCTCCGCCGTACGATAGTCGGTTATCTCGTTGTAGAAGGCTGCAAGCTCCGGCACTTTGATGAAGTATCTGAAACGCTCCTTCTGCACGATGTTGTTAGTGACGTTAAACTCGAAGTCGGTAGTTTTCTTGGCGAAGATTGCCGCCCACGCATCGAAACAGCGGATGTCCTGACGCTCCAGTTCCTTAGGGCGCAGGTACTTGAAGAGCAGATACAACTCAGTCAGTGAGTTACTGATAGTTGTTCCCGACAGGAATGTCGCTCCCAAGTCTCTGCCTGTCCGCTCCTGTATGGTACGGATAGCAAAGAGCATGTTGAGCGCCTTCTGGCTTCCCTCGCTGTTGCCGAGTCCTGCCACACGGTCGTGACGGGTGTTGAACATGAGGTTCTTGAACTGGTGGCTCTCGTCCACAAACAAGTGGTCAATGCCCATCATGCGGAAGTCCACCACATCATCGGTGCGCTGCTCGATGCTGTAGGCTATCTTCTGCAACTTTGCCTCCAGGTTCTGCTTTCGCTTTTCCAAGCCTTTGAGCATTCCCCTCGACACGTCTTTGCCCTGCGTGCGTATCACTTCCAGATTCTCCTCCACGGTATCAAGCTCAGCCTGCAATATCTGCCGTTGGAGTTCTGGCGATTGCGGTATCTTCCCGAACTGGTCGTGCGACATGATTACACAGTCATAGTCGTTGT
>QSCI01000024.1:0-42270 GCA_003463005.1 Segatella copri
ACTGAAAATCAGCGACTTGACCAACTTTTTATAGTTAAGTTTTCATAAGCATTTCTTAATATAAGTTATTGATTTACAGACGATTAAATATTAATTTAACGCAGTATTGATCATAACAAGACATAAATAAATATAGAATTATGAATGTAGGAGATAGAATACCAAAGATTCTTGGCATTGACCAGGACGGACGTGAGATAAAGGCAAGCGACTACCATGGTCGCAAGATTGTGCTCTACAGTTATCCGAAGGCTAACACCAGCGGATGCACTGCCGAAGCCTGCTCCCTGCAGGCTCATAAGGAGGAACTGGCAGCAGCCGGATATGAGATTATCGGCGTGAGCAAGGACAAACAGGCTTTGCAGAAGAAGTTTGCCGAAGCCAAGGGTTTACAGTTCCCTCTTATTGCCGATACCGAGACCACCCTTTTGCAGGAACTCGGCTGCTGGGGCGAGAAGGTAACCTGCGGCAGAAAGACCATCGGAATCCTCCGCACCACCTATCTTGTCAACGAAGAAGGCGTCATCGAAAAGATCTTCACTCCAAAGGAGATCAAAACCAAGATTCATGCAGAGCAGATTCTGGATTACATCCATCAATAGAGAACAAAGATGACAGAATTTGAAAAAATGAGAAACAGCGAGCTCTATGATTTCAGCAACAAGGAAGGCATGAAAAGCATAGAGCACGCCAACCGTCTCTGCTGCCGCCTACAGACGCTAACCCTGTTTGATGAAGACTATCGAACCATTATCGAAGAACTGATTCCTGGCATTCCAGCTTCAGCCACCATCTGTCCACCCTTCCACTGCGACCATGGTCACGGCATCAAGGTGGGTGAGAATGTATTCATCAACTATGGCGCCACGATGCTCAATGAAGGCTGGATTACCATCGGCAACCGCACCCTGATAGGTCCGAACTGCCAGCTGGTAACCCCTAACCACCCCATCAATTATATGGAACGACGCAAGCCAGTAGAAACAGGCTTCCCCATCACCATTGGCGAGGATTGCTGGCTGGGCGCAGGAGTCATCGTCTGCCCTGGAGTAACCATCGGCAACCGCTGCGTAATCGGTGCCGGCAGCGTAGTGGTCAAGGATATTCCTGATGACTCCATGGCTGTGGGAAATCCGGCAAGAGTTATCAGAAAGCTCAGATAACAAGAAAAAATAAAATCAAAAGAGTATGTTAGAACACATTGCAGATTTCACAGCGTGGCCAATCCTTACGGGAATTTTCATTGGCTATATTGCCAACCGCATCATGAGCGGCGAAGGCAAAGGATGTTGTATGAACCTATTCATAGGTATTGTGGGCAGTTATGCCGGCGCCATCATCAGCAATCTGCTGAACATAGAACTGTTTGGCAAGGGTTATCTTACCAACTTCGTCTTCTGCGTCATTGGCGCCATAGCGGTATTGTGGATTTGGAAGAAACTCTTCGATTAGTATTCTTTTTATTGGTTAAAACATAAAATGATGACAAACAGGGAATTGATACTCGCCCAACTGATGAGGGCGATGATAAAATATGATGGTGGCGATGCGCCACGCATCCAGCATTTCGTGAAGGTACACGACTTTGCCCGTATGATTGCAATAGCAGAGGGAATGACCGGAGAAGACCTCTTCGTGCTCGAAGCAGCAGCCATTCTTCACGATGTAGGCATTCACGTTTCAGAAGCCAGATACGGCAACTGCAATGGCAAGCATCAGGAAGAACTGGGTCCTGACGAGGCAAGAAAAGTACTATCAGAAGTAGATGGATTCACAGCCGCACAGATAGAAAGAATCTGCTGGCTCATTGCCCATCATCATACTTATAAGGATGTAACCAGCCTCGACCACCGCATTCTGCTCGAAGCAGATTTCCTGGTGAATTCCTTCGAAGACCATCTTGCTCTTGAAGGCATCATCACCTTCCGCAATCATGTCTTCCGCTCGGAATCAGCTATCAGTATGCTGAATGATATGTGGGGGCTGTAACGAAAGCTACTTTCTTGAAAAGAGCATCATAGAGGGAAGGTGAAAGTACAACAAACTGCTGTTATGTATTTTAATTAAAATAATACCTTTATTCTATTTTACTTCTGTCAGTTTGCCCGTCTGTGAGTCAATAATATAGCCATGAAGATTGACGTCTTTTGGTACGAGAGGGTGTGTACGGATCGTATTGATGGTATTCCTTACAGAATCCTCTGTGTCGTGGAATCCCTCCAGCCAATGGTCGAGGTCAATACCGCAAAGCCCGATGGTATCGATAACATTCTGATGGATGCCACGTTTGAGCATCAATTTCTTCATCTGCTGTCCGTTCATGTGGCATGCACCGCAGTTGGAGTGGGCAATGACCATGATTTCCTCTACACCCAATTCGTAGATGGCTACAAGGAGACTACGCATGGCAGAGTCGAAAGGACTGATAACCAGTCCACCGGCGTTCTTGATGAGCTTGGCATCTCCGTTCTTCAGGCCCAAAGCTGCTGGTAGAAGCTCAGTGAGGCGGGTGTCCATACAGGAAAGAATGGCAAGTTTCTTGTCTGGATATTTACTCGTAAGATACTTTTCGTAAGCCTTACTGGCTACGAAGTTTTCATTATACTTGATGATTTCTTCTATAATCATAGTCGTGTAAATTGAAATGTGAAACTAAATTTTCCTATTTCTCAGGGGTTGGCTTGAGGTAAGCCATGAATTTCTCTGGCTGATAGTTGAGAACCAGCTCATCCGGGAACTCTGCTTTTTCTACCAGTGGCATAATGTTGCTGTAGTCGGCAATCATCGCAGAGAAGTGGGCATCACTTCCGAAGATGACTGGAGTTTCATACTTCTTGGCAAGTTCCAGCAGTTCCAGATTATTGGGAGCAGCCACAGTCTTGTGGCGGATGGGAGCCATGGAATGGTTGTTGATTTCAAGCAAGGTATGCGTCTCCCTGGAAACTTTCATGAGTTCCTCGAAATCCAGTTCTGCCGTACCATCGCCGGGATGAGAGATAATCTGCACGAAAGGATTGCGCATGGCATTGATGACACCCTGCGTATTCTCCTCCTTACTTCCTCCCTGCCAGCAAAGGCTATGGATGCCTGCTATTCGGATATCCAGCATACGCCAGTAATCCTCGTCGAGATCGATATCTCCCTTCGTATTGAGAATGTTGAGTTCTGCTCCAAGCATCAGTTTGATTCCATAGAGCTGGCGTGGAACACAATGAAGGTTTCTGAAATAAATAGGATCACAGGTACCCGGGATATTGGGACCGTGCTCTGTGATTCCCAAGATATCCAACCCTTTCTCCTTTGCTGTCAAGGTCATTTCCTGCAAACTGCTGAAGGCATGACCTGATGCTATTGTATGTGTATGAACGTCTAATAATGTTTTCATGGGGCAAAGGTAACAAATATTTACAGATTACACAAGAAAAAGTACTATATAATACTCGTTTTATAAAAAATTTTAATTTTATGGGATTTTTCTTGGCTATTTAGCATTGTATATTGATTTTTTTTTATCTTTGCAAGTACAATTCAAAAGATTGATTATTATGCAGATATTATTGGCAAATGCCAAAATCATGTTTGAGAAGGCAGACAGGAAGCCTATCTCCGTGCCACTATTCCAATCAGTTGCCAATGACTTGGCCAAAGAAATGGCAATGATGAATGTAGAGGAATTGGCTAAGCAACTGGATTGCAGCAGCAAGATTGCAATAACGAACTGGAAGCGATATCATGATTTTATGGCTGCAGAGAAGATGCCGGCTATCCTGGCTTACAATGGTCAGGCATACAAACATTTGCGTGCCAGTTCTTTGAGCGAGGAGTCGTTAGAGTATGCCCAGAAACATCTCTGGATTACCTGCTTCCTTTATGGATTGCTTCGACCGTTGGATGGCATCGTACCTTATCGTATGGAGCATTGCGTATCGCTCGAAGCTACAAACGACAAGCCTATCAATCAGTTCTGGAAAAACAAACTGACAGATGTTCTCATCGATAGTGTGAAAGCTGATGATGGTATACTCCTCCATCTTTCTACAGAGGAATATGAACATCTGTTCGATTGGAAGAGAGTATTTAAGGAGATAAAGGTCATTCAGCCACTCTTTTATGTCCGCCAGAAAGACGGCAGATTGAAGATGCAGGCTGTATGGGCTAAATCTTGCCGTGGAGCCATGGTGAGATATATCCTGAATAATCAGCTTCTTACTCCAGAGGAACTGGCAGGCTTCAGTTACGAGGTTTTGAATATGAGCCAGAATTAGGAGAAGCTGCTTTTCCTCATTTCGTTCGTTGAAATAGAACAAAAGCAAACGAACGTTATAAAAGGAAGATGCTGTATGTTTGGATTGAATGAGAGCACCCAATATATCATAGAAGTATCATCATTTTACGATTGTACAACTAAAAAGTGTATAGTTGTACAACTAAAGAGGGTATAGTTGTACGACTATAGGGTATACAGTTGTACAACTAAACAGGTTATAGCTGTACGACTAAAAGGTGTTGTCACTAGGCTCAGCAGAGGTGCTGACTGCAGTCAGCAGACCTGCTGACTAGGCTCGGCAGAGCTGCTGAGCCTAGTGGCAATGTCTGAGAAGGTATATGCTTGTACTCTAAAAGACGCTTGTTCTGACTCCAGGAAACGCTTCTTTTAACTCTCGGAGACGTATCCTTCAACGAGAAGAGACGCTTCATTCAAGTTAAGGAGACGCTTCATTCAAGTTAAGGAAACGCTTCCGTCAACCTAAAGAGCCGTTTCAACAACTACGTCTTAGTTACTCCTTCTTCCACAAACGATAGAGCGTTATAGGACCTTCCTTGGTAGCATACATTCTGGCAGCCGGTTCCTCACAGAGATCATTCAACACCTTATTGGCATGATAGCGGGTGACACCGAATTCACGAATCATATCCTTCACCGTGATATAACCCTGCTGCTGACAAATCTCTACAATATCAGCAAACTCCTTATCCGCCTCTTTTGGAGTAGATTTCACACTCCAATACTGTCGGCTGCAGCCATTAGAGTGGCGCTTTAGCCTTTCCAGAAACTCCTTCGTGGGCTGAATTTCCAAGCCGCAGATATCCACCTCATTGGCTGGAATCAGCTCCCCCTCATGATAGGTCCTTTTCCATTCGATTCCATTCTTGTCCTTATGCTTCACCATCCCCAGCTTAGGCTTGACGATAAACATATCGCCTACCCTCACCTCGTTGCCATCCGCCAGGGCATAAAGCGTTTCATCCTCCAGCGTTTCCAATGCGGAGATAAAGGACGAAACGTTCATCGCACAATGATCGCGAACACGCTTTTCCATCTTCTCCCTGTCAACGACATCCTGTTTCACGAACATCGGATGTATCTGATACTTACCGCTTTCGTCCTTCAAGGGCGTGCGATGCTCCAAATAATTGATTGAACCTGTTGCTCTTGCCATATTCTTAGTTGTTTTGATTCTTTAAAAGATTATGCGCAAAAATACTGATTATTAGCGAGATAAGCAATTATTTTGTGTTAACTTTGTTAAAAGATAGAGTTATAAAGACATGTTTTGTGATAAAAGATAGAGTTATCAGACTCTATACATTATGATTATCTGTGTAAAAATCAAATCAGCAAGTATACCAGAAGTCTTAAGACGTTGATATACTTGCTGATTATATTATCCCAAGCAACGAGACAAGTAGCCAATGCAACAAGTTACAAAATCTATATTATCACTATTCATATCTTCTGTTTTTACAAGGCTGCAGCCACCCTTCTTACTTTTGCCAATCTCGTCATAAAAGTAGAATCACTTTTAGTAGATTGCAGATTATATCTCATCTGCATTTTCAACAAAGGCTCAGCATTCACTCCAAGTGCAGCCTCAAAGAGCAGGGCCGTTTTTTCCGTTACTGGGCGACGAGCATTCAGAATTTCGTTCAGGGCAGAATAAGCAATCCCCATTTCCTCCGCCAACTGGCGCTGAGAGATTCCACGGTATTCTATCTCATCCTTCAGAACATCCCCTGGATGCGTAGGAAAAGCTGGAGTCATCTCGTTTGCTCGCATTTCCTTTGTTGTTTTATTATCGTTGCTCATAACTATATTATTTATAATGGTTGGATGTTGCAAAGATAATATTTAAATTCGATATTCACAAATTTTGTGAAGGAAACTTTTGCTTAACAACAATAATTTTGATTGTCTATGTTAAAAATCATAAGATTTGATTACTTCCCGACTTGCAACTCAGCTCTTTTTCGTGAAATATGTCACAATACCTATCTTGCAAGTCTTTGTTTTCAAGACATTTAGGTTTGGTAACCTTCATCTGATGAACCCCACCAACTTTTTGATTCTACCAAGCATAAACTGGAAGAAACGGTGAAGGCTACTGATAAGTCTCCACCGTTTGTTACTTTATTTCTTTGCTCTAACGAATATATAAGATTACCTATTTTATATCACCCTAACTTCAGGCATCCTTATCTTAAACTCCGGATCAATATAATGACACTGTTCCTTTATAATATCACGACGATAGACTGCAGGTTGCAAACAATAAAGATCAAATGCTTCTTTATCTACATCCTCCACTTTCTGCCATTGAGGGAAAAGCAGCTTCATGTAAGCAGTAGCAATACGCTTAATTGCCTTAGAATCACGGACATCAGACTTCGCCTCAAATTCTACTAATTCATCAAATAACAATCCGTACGAATTCTGAATACGCATGGTATGCATAATTTCAGAAAAATACTCCACATTGATAGTCCATCCCTTGAATATCATACTGTCATTGACACGAGGAAGTTTCCAACCCTCTATGAAACTATGAAAGCGATCAAGCAAAGCAGATTCCTTAAAGTTGTTTGGCAACGTATCAAAATAGTTGGGCGAAATAGGCAGATGATTAGCTGATAATGGTATATTACCCATCAACATCAATCCACATTCTGATGTAAACTCATTGTTGTCTATTGTTGTCTTTCCACTTTCCAAATATGATTTCAATGCTGCTTGAATCTCTGCAGGTTCCTGGAAGATAATGGTTTGAATTTCATCAAAAACGGTGAAGTCATGATTTTTAATAATGCCATTTTGCTGTTTTTGCTTATCATAGAACAACTTGGCACGAGTAACTTTACCACCACTCACAAGCCAACCATATTTCGACAAGTTACCAAATACATATGATTTTCCTGTTCCCTTGGGAGCCAGTTCTATTACATTCAGACGAGGCTCTATAAAGATCAACAGACGAGATAGAAACTCCATTTTCTGAGTCATAGAGGTAAACCCTTCTGGATCATATTCCATCGCCGACAATAAAACATCAATCCACTCATTTATGTCAAAACACTGACGAGCTTCACGAAGATATTCTATATCAACAGAACTATAAGGTTTGAATGGCTTAAAGTCAACCATACGAACATGATTTTTATCACCTTTACTTTTATCGTCTGGCAACAAGCAGAGTTTTACAATACCCCATTTCTCGCCATCAACCAATTCACCCGGATGTTTAGCATACACATAATCAGGAATAATTCCCTCTTTTTGCTTAATACCATAATCAGGAATTGCAAACTGCTTTACTCCTTTTATCAAATCAATATAGATAGAAAAACGAGCCAGCAAAGTTACCTCCTTACCTGCTAGAATATCATCCTTAACAGTACCACCATTAGCAGGTATCACCTTATCTAAGAAAGCATTAAGACCTAATGTATCTATCTCACCAGTATTGATATTCAAATATCTTTTCAAAAGATAATCCTTTACAAATGAAGGTAAATTGCGACCTGCAAAGATACTATTAGTTGCCTTAGGATCCTTATATATCGACATCGCAGAGAAATACTGTCTTACTTTCTGCTGTAATTCTTCTTTCATACTTTTCTGTTTTAGAAATCAAACAAATCTTCTTCTTGAGCTGCTTTTTTCCAAAGAATAGAACATCTATCTATCACCTTATCTCCCACAAGCACACTCAATTCACTGTCATTTTCATTAGCTTCAAGTGGAGCTGTCATAAACTCATCCATACCCAACTTTGTCAATGGATATGATTTGTTGTTATAGACAACATAAGGAATATCAGAAGCTGACAATCCTTTTATTCTAAGTCTGACTTGAGGATTGACAGTTGTCAATTCTTGTGAAAGAACTACCACACTCCAATGGTTATTATTTGGATTATTCGAAATCACAAATATTGGTACCATTACTTCTTCTGGTGTACATCCTCCATGAATACCTTGGTCTCTTGGAACCTTATTGCATAAAGACTTATGATTCAATGCGCAAACAGTATTTCCATCTTCTAAGATAAAATAGTTTTTGTCATTGGTAGCCTTTCCTATTTTACATACTGCCAATCTACCATGATGATCAGAATCAAAACCAGCCAAGTTCAAGCCACCTTGCAACTGTGAGAGATAAGTCAATCCATGATCACTGACTATAGCAATTTTCTTACCTGCATACTTATTTATGATGCTCTCAATCGCATCTTCCACAATACTCATTTCTGATATGATGGTGTTAGGATAGCGATTACTAGACTGATGCGCCATAGAATCCAAATCACCCACTTTCATTGTTTGGATATCAACGTCAGATAAATGTTGTAATTCTACCTTGTTAATCTCTGTTGTAGTTGGCAACAAAGCTCTTGCTACCATTACTTCATTGAGATAGATATTGTCTTGCTGATGCTTTGCTAAGATAGCTTGAATAAATGGAATCCATTCCACACCCAAACCATCTATCCAATAATACACATCAATATCATTACGACCAGCCAACAAAAAACGAGTAGTCTTTAGCGATTGATACCAAGTATCGAAAGCCACACAATCTGCATTATGCTCCGAAATTGCAGTTTTGATTTCGTCAGTATAAATGTTACCCAGTTTTGCCTTCTTATACTCATCAATATACGAAGAAAGCCACATACAGTTAGGTGTCAGCATAGGTTGAACTTGCATATAGTCAAACAATTCAGGAAAGAAATCTTTGACTTCATTTACAGATATACATTTCTTACCTAACCAAACTATGGCCAGTTCTTTCTCCTTAATAGTTATACCAGAAAAATATTTAATGGTTTCATGAGCTCCACTCTGCTTGGCAATATTTTCTAATCGATTACCAATAATAACCTCTATACTTTCTGATAGTTGTACATGGTGCTTTGCCGCCTCATTCAAACAGAATCTACGTTCTTCCATCTCTGTCTTAACAGAAGTAATATACATAGCTATCTCTGTAAACAAATCAGCATTAGTATAATTCGTCAGCTTTGACAAGCAAGCAGTTAAGTACCCGTCAGTTTGATTCATCAATTTATAGCAAGAGCATAGCAACCACCTATCAAAATTACTGCTATGAGCAAACCATATCTTCAAAAAGGATTTATAAGACGTAATCTCATTTACATCAAAATAATGTTGGACGAAAGAACATAAATCGAAATTCTTTGTCAAATCAATCTGTTCTGCCAAAAGTTTCCAATTTTCCTCGTCACTCTTCTGATACAACATATCCCCAAATTCCAAATGCAGTCCCAGTTTCAAGAACTCAAACGCATTCTTTGGACATACATAGCTGAAAGCATTGTCTGGCTGAGCAAATTTGGCATTGGCAAAAATTGAATCAGACGTACTAATGATAGTCTTACGCTTATGTACTTCTGTATTCTTCCAAATACTCAGCCATTCACTTACAGAATGTACCACATTGGCTTGCTCTTCAACATGCTTTACTCCATAACAAGAATCATCATCAACAAGAACCATCGTATAGTTCTCCCCTATCGTATTCTCATCATGCAAATGCCAAACATTTATCTGAGTATCATTTTCAAAAGTACTCATTTTACCCTCCAAACCGATAATAGGGATGTAGATTCTCTGTTGATTCTCCACTCCTTCTACAGATGCTTCAATCGACTTCATGGTCTTGATTAAAGCATCAAAGGTATGGCTTGACTGATTATCATAAAATCTAGCTAATTCAGAAAAAGGAGTAATGACGCTATCACGACCACGAAGAGAAATAATATAGTCTGCAATATGCTCACTCAATTCTTGATAAGTTATCATCAAGTCTGGATAATCATGATCTATCCATTTATCCACACTCTGAACCGCAACGCCACATTCTTCAAGCATATACATCACAAACTCAAAGCTATCATGGAAGTTATCAAACAGCACAAAACGGATTGGGTAGCGGTTTGCCGTAGCCGCTCCCAGTCCATTTATATTCTTATCTTCCTCTACAAGAGCCTTCAGTTCTTCAAAGGAAGCTATCGTTTTAAATCTATCGTCATCCAACATGCTTTATTATGATATTAAGGGTTTGTTCATCAGCATTTTCGCACAAGTCTTTCAATAACTCACGCATCATCTGACTAGAAGCCAACGGCATCACTTTTTTAGCTACATCGCTTCGCTTCATCTTCAACTCTTGCGTTTCTCCTTGCGGATCTGCTACCAGTTTAGAATTCTCTTGTCCATTGCCATCGGTATTCATCCAAGCAGGGGTTGCATCAGATGTTTCACCTTGTTGCGCAGCCGCACGCTTGAACTTTTCTCGCTCTTCCTGATAACGCTTTCCGTTTTCCTCACGAAGACGTTGTTGCTGCTGTGCCAAACGCCAATCCTTGAGAGTATCCTCCACTCCACGTTCCGTCCAAAGTCCAATAGTTCCTTCCAAATGTCCTTCCAGAAATTGCTTAGCCTCAGCAAACTCCGGCTCTGTCATATTGATATATTCCAGAGTCATGACATATTTTTTGAAACCAGTCTCAAAGTTATTTGCAGATTCGAGCAAGAGGTTTCCCAAGTCAATATTGTTCTTCAATCCTTCTGCAACTTTACTCATAAGCTGAGGATTCTTAACACTTTCCGAATCGGTAATTACCTTGATGATTCCATCAATCAATTCTCTATTCTCGTCAGAACACTCTGGCACATATTTCAATGACCAAAGAGGATAACCTACACTAGCAGAATACTCATGAGTCATAGCCCAACGTGCATCTGTCAAACTACTGACATCAGAATATTTTGGAAGCTTATTCAGCTTAAAAGTCTTAATCAGATTCTTTGTAATAGCACCAGCTTCCTTGCTCTCAAACATAAAGTTGAGCTTTGGAGAAGTTTTACCACTTTCCCAGGCCTTGAACATTTCAACAATATCATCCACCAAATGATTTGCAGTTCTTGGCTTACCGTTCAAATCAAAGATCTTACCAGCATACTTACGCATCGCAAAAGCAACCATAGCCATCGGAGCATACGATTGGAACAAGCCAAATGGAGGTAAGGTCAACCCTATAAGCTTATCACCCAAATTGAACGACTGATTCTTATTAGTATGATTAAAGACATTCTGAATATAGTCACATACCTTTTTCAAAGGATGCTCAGAACTTATATCTGATTTCCATTCCAGATTATCATCCACGCTATCTTGCAACAGATATTCAACATGCTTAGCAGGACCGCCACACTTAGCAATAATATCTTCCTTAGTATGGAAGGAAAGAACATTATCTACAGTTGCTTTTACAGAAGATTTCCTCCAGAATGTGTTAGATGAACGTGTTCTAATAATCTCCAAAGCTTCAGGACCAGACGTAAAGATGGCTGGAGCTATAGAGTTATTGATGGTTGAAGCCAATCTCGTACCAGATATCGGCAATTCATCATCACGCAAACAGAAGGTTACATTTCCACCACGGATTTCTCCCAGCCATCCAGAAATCATTTCACTTGCATTTTTAGTATAAGTCTTCTGCTGATTAGCAAGACCATGCTTCTGGGCACAAGTAGCATTTGCCTGGTACTCTATGAATCGTTCATATTCCTTTTCACCCATAGGACTCTCCAATAAAACGAAACAGATATTTTTGAATCTCTCATCCTGTTTGTTCTTATTGATAATGTCTTTTAACTCAAAGATGTCCTGTCGAGTCTTTCCTACCATAAATGCTAAAAGCACTGAATATGAAGTAGCATTTTTTGCAAAATTCTCTATCTTATTGAGCAATGTATATTCATTACTTGTCAAAGAGAAAAACTGAAATTCCAATGGACGCGCCACCTGAGACAAGTTCTTGTCCATGAAATTCTTGGCAGTATCACCAAAGTTAATAACTTGCTCAGCAAACAAGAATGTTGTTGATTTCAATTCTTCCTTAATTTTCTGGATTTCATCTGTTGGCAATGCAGTAAACAGAATTGAGAAATTACCATTTGGCTGACGCTGAATGATACTTTTCTCATTGAAGTAATCTAGAATCTCTCCCACATTATTATATATAGGAGTACCTTCAAAGAGATTATAGATATTTTCCTCACTTGGTGTTACGCTGTCGTTGTTAGCTATATTATTCAGTGCATTCAAAAGCAGAATTCCTTTGAACACAGCAAGGTAATCATCACCTTGAGCCTCAACAGCCAAATGATGAGAATTATATCGTTCAGTCACAGCACCAAAACGGGCAGTATCACTTTCAAAATATTCTTGCACATAATCCCAAAGATAATTTGGAGTAACCGTATCTTTGTCTGCGTATGCATCTTCATTGTCAAAAAATGCTTTCACCTCATCACAAGCCAAGAACTCAAATACACTTCGGCTGGAAGAGCCGGCCTCACGAGCAAAATAGGTTGCTAAATTCGCTGTGGAAGGATGAACAGGAAACAAGTTTGCCAAGTCCTTCTGAGTCTGTGCTGGATCTGTAGAAGAAGAAGCAAATGCAGATAGAAGCTCTTGATGCAAGCTACAGAAATACTCCTGTCGCTGATTATATAAGACCTTGTCAACAATCACAAATTTCTTCGACATAATACGGAATGCAGAAACTGGTTCCATATTATAGATAACATAATGATAACGCCCTCTGGTTTGTTCACGTTCTGCTTCTTTCAATGAATTCAAGGCAGATGGATGAGATAAGAACAAGAAATAAGTATCATTCTCAGGATTCATCATATCCTCAGCTATCTCCTGTAAGATTTTCAAGAGAGGAACACCTAAATCAGAGCGCATAACATCCGTAAACTCATCCCAAATAATGAGCAGGCCATCGTAAACACCTAGACTACGAAGTTCATTCTGAACCTCGAATATCCAAGTTTTCAAATTAGAGTTTTTGATTGGCACATTGATACCCATATTTCTCAGAGCCATGGTAACACGATTCAAAACCTCGGTATCTCCATTAGCCAACCTTGTTTTCAGCATTTTCAAATCAGGAGCTACACTCTTTAACACCTCATTGTTTGCTATGAGCATGGTCCACAAGTCAGGCTCGTTTTCAATATGCTGAATATAATTATCAAAATCAGTTTGCACGGTCAGCTTGATACCAGCATTTTTCAATGCTCGTATCACTTCTTTTTGAATCTGCAAAGACAAATCTGCCTCATGAGCAATTGCCTGTTGACCATAAAGATTAACAGGAAACAAACGCTTACTTTCACGAAGTTTCAAAATGGAGTTACGAAGAAGATTGTACTTTTCTTCTCCATATTCTTCATTTACATAATCGACAATATCTTTAACCTCATCACAAAGAAGATGTTTTAATACTGCACCAGCATGGCTCTTACCTGATCCATACGTTCCTGCAACCCATATCGCCTTATGCGAATCGGCATCGTTATTTCTTACAGCACTAATTGTCTTCTTCAACAGGTCGTTGAATTGATCATTTGCTATAAACGTCTTCCAGTCATCTGGTCCTTCATTCTTTATGTTATAAGCAGGACGCATTGACCTCAATGTTACTATATCATTATATTTTGTAGCCATAAGCGGTTATTGTAATTTCAAAAATGTTTTGACTATCAGTTGCTTTATCTCTTTTCTGTATTCTGCCCCTTTTAGTAATTTCCAAAAAGAATCATCAAGATATGCATATTCTGACTTCTCCTTAAGGAACTTTCCTGATGGAGTTTTTGCATAAGACTCCACCTTAGTTCCTTTGTTCCATTTTATATGATAGAACAATGAAGAGCTTAGATGAAAATATGGTTTTACAAAAGGAGTGACCACATCTTTGTAAGCAAGACATTGAGTTTCATAAAACTTCTTTGATTCATCATCAAACTTAATTTTATTATCAACCAAAAGCCCCTTATCAATTCTCTCAAGGATTGATAGTAAATAATAAGTTTTGGCATTTGAGACATGCCCATTATAATTCCCTCTTTTAAGCTGTAATATTGCCGTTTTATAATAGTCACTCTGTAAACTCATATTTATTTTATCATCAAATTCAATGCTTCTATTGCATTTATATCATCACGCAAAGTAATATTGTCCAAGCCCATATTTAACTCAGCAATAACCAAACGATTGGCATCACTGTTAAGTGAACGAAGAACAGAAAGCAACTCTATTTTAGATATGCCAAATTCTTTATAAAGTCCCCAATTGTTGTCACTTGCATACAAGTCACTAACACGAAGAGAATGTATGCCTTTTCTTTCACAATATTTATAAAGCGAATAAACGACCGTCTCACGTTCCAATGATTCATAAGATGTTCGTACAAACATTGTCTTATCTTTTGGAACAAGTTGTCCGGCATCTCCGATTGGACTCTCTTTAAATGTGCGGAACAAAGCATAAACCACATTATGTACTGTAGTCTTACTATTATCTGAATAATCAGCAAGC
Source organism: Segatella copri (assembly GCA_003463005.1). Classification (GTDB taxonomy): domain Bacteria; phylum Bacteroidota; class Bacteroidia; order Bacteroidales; family Bacteroidaceae; genus Prevotella; species Prevotella copri_I. Next base: position 14,696 of record QSCI01000024.1, read on the forward strand.
ACTCTTTCTTCTATCTCTTTTTGTGAAATAATCTCTTCCCAGTTTACTCTTTCTTTATACCATGCAGCAATTGGAGAGTTATAAGAAAGATTAATCCATATAATCTGCCAAACCATATCAGGCATATCAGGATAGTTAGAGGCCAACAATTGCCCTAACTCTGTTATCTTTTTAGACTTTGAATCCTTCAATATCTCTGCCTGCACTAACCACTTCACAAAATTAGGAAGTTGCTCTTTTATATTAAGACCATGAGAATTCTCTGTAAAATAATCACTAGAATTATAGAAAAAGAATTCCATCCAGTCTCCATTCAACCCGAAATTATTATAACTGATTAACTTCATATTGTTTGTATTATTTGTTTTTCTACCAGTAATTGCCAATGATGCTGCAGCTATACAACCAAAGTCATGGAACGTTAAGCACTTATGACAACTTACGCATTTGCTGGAATCCAATTTTACAGTTGGAAGTATCCTTAATGCTCCTGTAGGACACTCAACTTCGCAAGTTTCACAATCCACACAATAAGTAGATTTATAAAATGCCCTTTTCAAATACCCTTGTAGTTTAGGGAACATCTGAGTATTGATGAAGCTTACCTTATGTATTCCATCTTTTTCTTTAACCGTAAACCTAAATATCTTTCCTTCAAAACTTAACTCCCCATTAATTGTTCCATCAACATCTGAAGTTACATGAAACTTACCTACAGCATTCAACCAAGTAAGAAGAGTTTTTTGTGGATGTTTAATTTCTAATACTAAATTAGGCTTTATACTCTTTACGATTAATGCAGATGGGAATTCCATATCCCTACCTCCAGCACGCAATTTCCATTTTCCTTCCTTTATATAATCTTCAACATCACTAATACATGCTTTATGGGCTTTGTCCTCTATTCTACCCAAAAACGGCATAAGGCTTTCCTTATAGCATTTATTGGAAATCATATCATTCCATTCAGAAGAAAAAGGACAAATCAAACAACCGACACGTGTCATACCTCTTCTATAAGCTGGATTCACATAAAGATCCTGCTCAAAAATATATAAGAAGATTTCTATCGCACTCCATCTTAATATTGGACTTGCATTAATAACGTTATTATGTTTTACCCCTTTGCCTATTCTATTATAAGTAGAACGCCTAACACTTTCCTCCGCTCTCACTCCATCAAAAGTAAGAATTTTTGCTTGTTTGCCATCACCTGTTTTCAACATTCGATACAGCGGAGCAGTTTTCATCACAGAACAACACCAACGGTGTGTATCACTAGGTGTACCTATCTTATCCCAATAGTTCAAAACACTATCATGATTACGAGCTAATGAAAATTTCAAGTCTGGAAACTTCTCCTTATATTGCTTTTGAATCTTATCGTATAGCTCCAAAGAAGGTGGCAACTCATAGCCTGTATCACTATAAATCACCTCAAAATCGGTACTTGGAATTGCACGGGTACACAAGTCAAGTACAACTTGCGAATCCTTGCCTCCAGAAAAAGAAGCTATGAACTTATCTATTTTTGTCGTCTGATAAACTCGTTTTCCAGCATTATTGGCTTCCTCCAATGGCATGATATCAAATGAGTCACAATCCTCTTTAACAATCGCCATTTTTTTCTTGATCTTTTTCTCTGCTTTTTGGGCTAAAGCCTCAAAGTCTAATGTGTTAACAGATGCAGCCTGTACAGTCTTACGAGCACGGGCATACTGTTCGTATGTCTCGTGAATAAACTCAATCGCCTCACTTTCCAAGAGAAACATCTTATCCTTGTTGCGTTCCAACATGGTATCAACATCGATGGGTTCCAGCACCAATTGCTCACCAGCTGGTTGCAAAATGATGGTAGCCGCATCATAGATGTTAGCTCCCTTGGCTTCGAAAACCAACTCGCCTTTATAATAATACTGCTTATTGATAGCCCAAAGGAGAGGCTCCTCGCAATGAGGATACTTCCAACCAAGTTTGTCTAACCCTAAGAGATCAAGCTCTTCATAGAACACGGGTCTTGGAGATGTACCCAATACACCTTCTACAATACGTGAGTGCAACCTCACTCCATTCACATCCTTGTCCCATGTTACTTTATACACTTAAGTTTTTCCTTTCTTTTGTTTTTAATCCGTAGAATCCCCAAGTGCGGAAATGCCTGTTTAAGTTTAATTAGTTCACCTTAAGAAAAAAAGCGTGGGATTCGCCTGTTGCCCATCCCACGTGCCGAGGCCTTCGCATTGCCCATACAGTAAGAACGGACAACTGCAGAAAGCCCACGCATGACATATATCATCCCATGCGTGGGCAGCCGCAAACAATACATGTATACGACAACACACGGCAGGGTATAATATACCTACCGTGAACATCTACCGTTGTCTTGTTCTTTGACTGTATTTGTAAGTTGCGAAGTTACGGCACGTCAAAGACAAGCGTCAGATAAACGCTCTATTCCATAAAAGTACACCCACCCGCTCGGCCCTTTGGGCTTTCTGCAAGAGAATGCAACAGCAAAGGTAATGATTATTTTTGAAACTAAAGCATCTTTATTCAACAAAATACAGATAAATTTGTTTTTAGATGCTCAACAACATAAAAAAGCCTCATTTCCGAAGCGAAAATGAAGCATAACACACAACCTGAAGCTTATATAAAACCAAAAGCAGCTACAACAAGACATTAAATCTCACAGGCACCTCGCCTGTACGTAGTTTGTAGTCTTCATAAAGCATCTTCTGCATCTTATCAACCATGGCTTTCTTTGTGGCCTTGGAAGATTTCCAACGTCTAAGTGCCTCTTCTCTTGTTAATTTATTCATATCCAATCCTCCATTATTAAATTATGAGCATCCAAACGACTGCAAAGATATGGATTATTTTTGAAACTAAAGCAACCCTATAATAAGTTTTTTCTGCGAAAAAAGTCTCATAGTCTCATTTTTGCTCTCAAAACGTCAGTTATCTTTCTGATTATTAACAACTAAACATCAATGACACTTCTTGAAAAATGCGGTAGGATGTTTTATGATAAAAGATAGAGTTATAAACCCTATCTTTTACTCTATTTCCTCTATCCTTGCCAACTCCCAGCCCTTGAACTGCATGATAATCTTATGAAGCGTTGTGCCCTGGCGAAGAGCCTCAACCCTTGGAGCATCGGCATATCGCCTAATCTGTTCCACAGCATCCAACCATTGCTTCTCCGACTTCTTCATAGGGCTACCATCTTCCTTCAAGACATCCTTCAACTCTTCATCAAACTCTTTTCTGGAGAGAACCTTGAGTTCGAGGATATAGCTGTGCTGACTGGCATAATGGGTATGATCAGGCAACAGGAAGAAATCACAATAGCCATGATTCAACTCCAATTCGGGAGCCGTGATGTAATAATCGTTGAGGTTCAAGTATGCCATAAAGAAACCTTGCAGATTTCGCTCCGATTCTATTCCGTCACGCACAGAAGAAACCTTAGCGTAGGCATCAGCCATGAAACGCAGTCCTTCTTCCCATACTCCTTCATAAGCCATGTCGTAATAGTAATCCGTCAATCTGTTGGTATCTACATACGACTTTGCCTGATACTCTTCTTCCAAATATCCGTAATACTGCTTGCGAACATTATTATTAGGAATGCCCAAAATCAACTTTGAACACGTGTACCCTTGATTGTCAACATACCATAATAAAAAAGCAAACTTGGGAAGATTTCAGCCTTCGGTATCTGATAGGCAGAGAACTGCTCCTCCAGTTGGGCAACAATCTGTCCCTCTTCCGCTATCTTGCGGATGATACCCTTGCGCTCACCATCCAACTTATCGAATTGCAAGAGTTTCTTCATCTTGCCATAATCGGTCTTGGTATTCGGGTCTATCATCTGCTCTGGAGCCTGACCATAGTCCATGTAGTTGCGGAGATAGTAGAGCACCATATCGCAATTAAACATTCTTACATTCTTACGCAAAGCCTGCTTGGCAAAACAATAGTTGTCGTACCAAGGCTTCATATCCTTGACGATGGCTTCCACATCGCTATCTGCAGGAATGCTTCCCATCTCCTTATAATAAGTGAACATCTCGACCACGTCCTTGGTAGAGAAGCCCAGCATCTCGTCGAACTCTGGCTTTACGGAGATATTCCATCCCACATTATATCCACTTGTCACATCATCCAAGGTTACAGGACTGACACCCATCATGAAGATGCGCTCGAAGTTTCCCTTGAACTTCTTGAAGACATCACGATAGAATCCATCGGCATGAGTAATGGCATGATACACTTTCTCACCATGCTCATTGAGCACTACATTAGTAAAATTATCATATTCATCGATGATAAGATAAAGCTGAAAATGATTTGCCTTGGCTGCATCAAAGATTATCTGCATCTTATCAGCATACTGTGTCTTAGTCTTGATTTCCTGAACCTTCTTATCACCATAATATGCAGCATACTGCTCTGCAAAACTATCCAACTTGATACAGAGATAGGCATTGAATCTTTCCTCCAAAATTTCAATCTTACCTGTAATCTGAGAAAAATCCAGGAACAGTACCTGGTAAATTCCTTGCAGGGATGTAGGATGCTGCCCTATCCACAAACTACCGAAGAGTTTTTCGAAACTCTCCTTCTGATTACAGTCATAGTAAGAGTAGAGCATACTAAGAAATATGCTCTTTCCAAAACGACGGGGACGGATGAAGAAGAGATTGCGAGGCTGCTTCTCCAGCTCTGGCAAAAACATCGTCTTATCGACATAATATAGATTCTGACTCATCACAGTGGCGAAATCAGACACTCCGTATGGTACTTGTTTTACTTGCTGTTTCATCATGCTATGAAATTTAACCAGTTTACATATGCAAAGTTACGGCTTTATTTTGAAACAACCAAAGTTTTCACTGCTTTTTTGGTCGCACCAGTAAATTTCTGTATCCATAATCCCACATTATAAACACAGGAATTTACTGGCATACCCTTATCATTTGACTATAAATCACAAAAATTACTAGAAAAGTTTGGCAGTTTCGAATATTCAGCGTATCTTTGCAACAATAATAAAAGAAAGGAAAGCTATATGGAAACAAAAGACAAGAAAATACAAGTTCATACCATAGACTACAAAGACATCGACAAGTTTTTTCCTGCTCGTAGCGAAATTACAATGTCTCCACTTCCGAAAGGACACATAGCACGACTTGCTACCATCCACAAGGTTAAGGCTCAATAAAAACTTCAAGATGAAAAAGTCTATTACACAAAAATATCCTGCAAAGGCTGAAAGAATTCTGTCAAGTTGTTTTGTGATAAAACCTGCAACTAACAATAAACTTGAATATTGCGAAGCCAAGGATGTCCTTTGGGATACAGGTGCTACAAACACTATTATATCCAGAAACATAGCAGATGCTTTAGGATTGGAACCTATCCAAAAAGCCATGATTGCAGGAATTGGCGGAAATGTAGAGGCTTACACTTATAAAATAAGCCTATATTTTGCCAAAGAAGGTGCTTGGATAAAAGATTTGGAAGTTCTTGCTTGTGATTTAGAAGACAATGACATTATCATTGGCATGGACACTATTACACGAGGCGACTTAGCTATCACCAATAAAGATGGAGAAACGTGGTTCTCTTTCCGTATTCCTTCACAAGAACATATTGAATTTGAGTAAGACGTTTATTATCTAAAAAATCCCTGCCGTAGGAAGCCTTTCCTACAGCAGGGATTTTTCTATTGGGAATCATCAAGAATGACTTAACTGTCAATTCTTAACTATTAACTATCAACTATTTATACTCTCCCCAAGCCTTGATATCGATATCCTCGAGCTTGGTGGTGCAGAATGCATAGATGAATGCACTCGCCAGACGGCTGTTGGTAATCAATGGCACGTTCAGGTCGATGGCTGCACGACGAATCTTGTAACCATTGCTCAACTCGCTGCTGGTCAAGTTCTTCGGAATATTCACTACCATATCAATCTCGTGGTTGTGGAGCATCTCCAAAGCCTTAGGTGCACCGCCTTCTGCCTCCTCTGATGGCCAGAGTACACGGGTATTCTCAATGCCATTCTCAGTGAGGAACTTGCTACTACCACCAGTTGCATACAGCTTGTAACCATGCTTAACCAGCATCTGGGCTGCATCGAGCAAATCTACCTTCTGCTTGGCAGAACCTGTAGAAAGCAGGATGTTCTTGGCAGGAATGCGATGACCCACAGAAAGCATACTCTTCAGAAGTGCGGTAGATGTATCGTCGCCCAAGCAACCTACCTCACCCGTACTGCTCATATCCACACCCAATACTGGGTCTGCCTTCTGCAGACGGTTGAAGCTGAACTGAGATGCCTTGATACCTACATAGTCGAGATCGAAGAGGTTCTTGTGTGGCTTCTCTACTGGCAAACCGAGCATTACGCGGGTAGCCAACTCGATGAGGTTGATCTTCAATACCTTGCTTACGAATGGGAACGAACGGCTGGCACGCAAGTTACACTCGATAACGAGAATATCATTGTCACGAGCCATGAACTGAATGTTGAACGGACCGTTGATGTGCAACTCCTTGGCAATCTGACGACCAACTCGCTTTACACGACGAACTGTCTCAACATACAACTTCTGAGGAGGGAACTGGATGGTAGCATCGCCTGAGTGAACACCGGCAAACTCGATGTGCTCGGAAATCGCATAGGCAATCACCTCGCCATTCTTTGCCACTGCATCCATCTCAATCTCCTTGGCATGTTCGATAAACTTACTTACTACCACTGGGTGATCCTCACTTACATTGGCAGCCAACTGCAGGAATCGCTTCAGCTCATCCTCGTTAGAACATACGTTCATCGCAGCACCCGAAAGCACGTAGCTAGGACGAACCAATACTGGGAAACCTACACGCTCGATGAAGTTGTCGATGTCCTCCATTGAGGTCAGGGCGCTCCACTCTGGCTGGTTGATGCCGTTGTTGGTCAACATCTGAGAGAACTTGGCACGGTCCTCAGCGTTATCGATGTCCTTGGCAGCAGTACCCAGGATTGGCACGTTCTGTGCATCCAGGTGCATAGCCAGATTGTTTGGAATCTGACCACCGGTAGATACGATGACACCATGAGGCTGCTCCATCTCGATGATATCCATCACACGCTCGAAGGTCAACTCGTCGAAGTAGAGACGGTCGCACATATCGTAGTCGGTAGATACGGTCTCTGGGTTGTAGTTGATCATCACTGAGCGCCAACCTTCCTTGCGGATGGTGTTCAATGCCTGAACGCCACACCAGTCGAACTCTACGGAAGAACCGATGCGGTAAGCACCTGAACCGAGTACGATGATAGAACGGTGATCGTTCTCGAAGGTGATGTCGCTCTTCACGCCTGCGTAGGTTACATAGAGGTAGTTGGTCTGAGCAGGATACTCTGCTGCCAGGGTATCAATCTGCTTTACTACAGGCAGGATGCCATAGCTCTTGCGCTTGTTGCGAACCAGCAGGGCAGCCTTGTGCATGTTGCCCAACTCCTGCTCCAAGCCCACGGCACGGGCTACCTGGAAGTCGGTAAAACCGTAAACCTTAGCGGTGCGGAGCAAATCCTGGTCAAGAGTATTGATGTTGCACTTCTTCATCGCCTCGTCGATGTCGATGATGTGCTTCAACTTCTCAAGGAACCACTTGTCAATCTTGGTCAAGTCGTGAATCTGATCTACGGTATAGCCCTTGTGCATTGCCTTTGAAATCACGAACACACGCTTATCTGTTGGCTCGCGCAAAGCTGCATCAATATCGTCGATTTCAAGTTCCTTGTTCTCTACGAAACCGTGCATGCCCTGACCAATCATACGAAGACCCTTCTGGATGGCCTCCTCGAAGTTGCGGCCGATGGCCATTACCTCACCTACTGACTTCATAGATGAACCCAACTCCTTATCTACGCCACGGAACTTAGACAAATCCCAACGAGGAATCTTACAAACTACGTAGTCCAATGCTGGCTCGAAGAAGGCAGATGTGGTCTTGGTTACAGAGTTCTTCAACTCGAACAGACCGTAGCCCATACCGAGCTTGGCAGCAACGAAGGCAAGAGGATAACCAGTAGCCTTAGATGCCAAGGCAGAAGAACGGCTCAAGCGGGCATTCACCTCGATTACACGATAATCCTCGCTCTTAGGGTCGAAGGCATACTGCACATTACACTCACCCACGATTCCGATGTGACGGATAATCTTGATGGCGAGGGCACGGAGCTTATGATACTCAGAATTGCTCAGGGTCTGAGATGGAGCGATGACGATACTCTCACCAGTATGGATTCCCAGTGGGTCGAAGTTCTCCATGTTACAAACTGTGATACAGTTGTCGTAACGGTCGCGAACGACCTCATACTCAATCTCTTTCCAGCCCTTCAAACTCTTCTCTACCAATACCTGTGGAGAGAAAGAGAAAGCCTTCTCAGCGAGTTTGTTCAGCTCCTCCTCGTTGTCAGCGAAACCGGAACCGAGTCCACCCAAGGCGTAAGCAGCACGATGATGACAGGATAGCCGAGCTCGGCAGCAGCCTTGCGGGCCTGCTCGATGTTCTCGCAAGCCTCACTCTTAATGGTCTTCACATTGATTTCATCCAGCTTCTCTACGAAGAGTTCACGGTCCTCAGTATCCATGATAGCCTGTACTGGAGTACCCAATACCTTGACATTATATTTCTCCAGGATGCCCTGGCGATAGAGTTCTACACCACAGTTGAGGGCTGTCTGACCACCGAAGCTGAGGAGGATACCGTCTGGATTCTCCTTCTGGATAACACGCTCTACGAAGTATGGCTGCACTGGCAGGAAGTAAATCTGGTCGGCAACACCTTCTGATGTCTGTACGGTTGCGATATTCGGGTTGATGAGCACAGTCTCGATACCTTCCTCGCGCAATGCCTTCAGGGCCTGCGAACCTGAGTAGTCGAACTCACCTGCTTCACCGATCTTCAAGGCTCCAGAACCTAAGAGGAGCACCTTCTTTATATTTTCGTCTTTCATTATTTTCCTAAATTACAATAAAATCATTCGAATTCTTCACTCTTCGTTCTTCACTCTTCACTTATTTGAGTGTTTCTACGAACTTATCAAACATGAACTCTGTATCCACTGGACCTGAGCAAGCCTCTGGGTGGAACTGGCTTGAGAACCAAGGGTTCACCTTGTGACGGATACCCTCGTTAGAGCCATCATTCATATTTACAAAGAGTTCCTCCCAGTCGTTGCCCAATGTCTTGGCATCAACAGCATAACCATGGTTCTGAGAGGTGATGTAGCAATTGTTGGTTCCTACCATACGTACTGGCTGGTTGTGTGAACGGTGACCATACTTCAACTTGTAGATAGTAGCACCGGCTGCCTTAGAAAGCAACTGGTTACCCATACAGATACCGCAGATAGGCTTGCGGCTCTGGCTAATCTGCTTGCGAATAATGTTTACTGCATCCTCGCACATATCCGGGTCACCAGGACCATTGGCCAGGAACAATCCGTCGAAGTCCATATCGGTGTAATCGTAATTCCATGGCACACGGATCACCTCTACGCCTCTGTTGATGAGGCAACGGATGATGTTTGCCTTCACACCGCAGTCAACAAGAACCACCTTCTTGCCGGCACCCTCGTTGTAACGGATAATCTCCTTGCAGCTTACCTGGTCAACGAAGTTACACCCTCATAGTTAGCCTCAGGAATGTTGTCAGGCTCATCATCAAAGAGAATCTTACCCATCATCACACCATGCTCACGAAGCACCTTAGTCAACTCACGGGTGTCGATGCCTGTGATTCCTGGCACCTTTTCGCGCTTCAACCAGTCGGCAAGACTCTCCACTGCATTCCAGTGGCTGTACTGCTCGCTGTAATCATTCACGATGATGGCAGAAGCATAAATCTTGTCACTCTCCATGAAGGTTGGCAAACCATTCTCCTCAAAAGTAAATGGTGGCACACCATAGTTGCCCACGAGAGGGAATGTAAGTGTCATCAACTGACCGGCGTAAGAAGGGTCGGTCAAACTCTCTGGATATCCCATCATGGCTGTGTTGAACACAACCTCGCCCGCTACAGGAGCGTCATATCCAAAAGATTTGCCATGGAACTTGGTTCCATCGCTCAAAACTAAGGTTACTTTTTTCATATCTGACATTTGATTCTTTTATTTCATACTTATAAGAGCAAATGAATTCTTCACTCTTCGTTCTTCTCTATTCACTTATTTATGATAAACGTTTTCGATGTAGTTTACAAACGACTGGTTGCAGAGCTTCGTGCCGCCTGGGGTTGGATAATGACCGGTGAAATACCAGTCGCCCTTGTGGTTTGGAATCGCCTCGCGCAAGCCCTCAATGCTCTGGAATACAAGCTGGATAGGAGTGGTCATGCCCTCTGGGCGAAGCATCTCAACAATCTTCTCGTTGATTTCCTCAGTGCTGAATGGCTTGTAGATGGAGCGTACCGGATTGATCTGCTCCTCCTTTGGCTTTGCCAATTCTGCCTTGCAAGCCTCATAGGTCTGCTCGATAAGGTCTTCCATCTTGCGCTCTTTCAAAAGCTGGATGGCAGCACGGAACACGCAGAACTCTTCCAGTCTTGCCATATCGATACCATAATAATCCGGATAACGGATCTGAGGGGCACTGGAAACCACTACAATCTTCTTAGGATGCAGACGGTCGAGGATGCGGAGAATACTCTCCTTCAGGGTAGTACCACGCACGATACTATCATCGATAATGACAAGATTATCCACATTCGGCTCGATGCTTCCGTAGGTACATCATACACATGGCTCGCCAGGTCGTTACGGCTGTTGCCCTCGGTGATGAAGGTACGGAGTTTGATATCCTTCCATGCTATCTTTTCTGAGCGGACGAAGTCGCCGAGGATTTCGTATAATTCTTCTTTTGATGGAACATGGTCGAGGTTGGCAATCTGCTCAATCTTGGTCTCATTAAGATACTTCTTGAAACCGCTCAACATGCCATAGTAAGCCACCTCGGCAGTGTTCGGGATATAGCTGAACACGGTGTGGTCTACATCATAATCCACAGCCTTCAGGATAGGCTGGGTCAACTGCTCGCCCAACTGCTTACGTTCCTTATAGATATCCTTGTCGGAACCACGACTGAAGTAGATGCGCTCGAATGAGCAGGCTGAATCGCCCTTCTGCTCCATGATGCGCTCGATGCTGCACTCTCCGTTCTTCTTCACGAGAAGCGCCGTGCCCGGCATCAGTTCCTGCACTTCCTCTGCCTCCAGGTCGAAGGTGGTCTGGAGTACAGGGCGCTCGCTGGCTACTACCACGATTTCATCGTTCTTGTAATAGAACGCAGGACGGATGCCCCAAGGGTCGCGCATAGAGAACATTTCACCCGAACCGGTGATACCGCAAACCACATAACCGCCATCAAAGTTCTTCATCGTGGTCTTGAGTACATTGCTCATCTTCACGTGGTCTTCTATATAGTTGGTGATATCGGTATTCTGCATCTCCATCGCCTTTGCAGCTACGAAGTTGCGCTCCACCTCTCTGTCCAGACGGTGGCCCATCAGTTCAAGCATGATGTAGGTGTCGCTGTAGATGCGAGGACTCTGGCCCTGCTTGGTAAGTTCCTCGAAGATTTCATCTACGTTGGTCATGTTGAAGTTACCACAAAGGCAGAGGTTCTTCGCCTTCCAGTTGTTACGTCGCAGGAATGGGTGCACATACTGAATGCCACTCTTTCCGGTGGTACTGTAGCGCAGGTGTCCCATATAAAGTTCGCCTGCGAAAGGCAGTTCCTCTTTAGCGAACTTTGCATCAGCAAGCTGCTCGGGAGTCAGGCTCTTGAAGTTGGCATTCGCCTTGCCGAAGATTTCGGTCACGGCATTCTTGCCCTCTGCACGCTCACGGAACATATACTCATGACCAGGCTTACCGCCCAGTTTGACACAAGCCATACCAGCACCCTCCTGGCCACGGTTGTGCTGCTTCTCCATCATCAGATAGAGTTTGTTGAGTGCGTACATCCAAGTACCATACTTCTGCTGGTAATACTCCAGTGGCTTGAGCAATCTGATCATTGCTACACCACACTCATGTTTCAATGGTTCCATCTCTCTATTATCCTTATCTTATTTAGTTAAATTTGAATATACCTATCCGAGGGATCCCCCTCCAAAAAAAAGGGAAACGTCAAGAAATGACGAATCCCTTTATATATTATTCTACAGTAACTGACTTGGCCAAGTTTCTAGGTTGGTCAACGTCCTTGCCCTTACATACAGCTACATGGTAAGCCAAGAGCTGCAAAGGAATGGTAGCCAATAATGGCTCCAAGCACTCCAAGGTCTCAGGGAGTTCAATCACTTCGTCAGCAATCTTGGAAATGGTTTCATCGCCATTGCTGACAATAGCAATAACACGACCCTGACGGGCTTTAATCTCCTGGATATTAGACAAGACCTTCTCGTACATGAAGTTGTGGGTAGCAATAACTACCACTGGCATATCGCTGTCAATCAATGCGATAGGACCATGCTTCATCTCCGCTGCAGGATAACCTTCAGCGTGGATGTAGCTAATCTCCTTCAACTTCAATGCACCCTCAAGGGCCACAGGATACTGGAATCCACGGCCCAGATAGATGAAATTGCGAGCGTATGTAAACGTACGGCTCAAGTCAGCTATCTTATTGTTGAGCTTCAACACTTCCTTCATCTTGGCAGGAATGTTCCAAAGCTGTTCTGTAATCTTCTGATATTCATTTTCGCTGATGGTTCCCCTCTCTTTACCGATGGCAAGTGCCAGGAGGATAAGGACGGTAACCTGACCAGTGAACGCCTTGGTAGAGGCAACACCAATCTCCGGACCTACGTGAATATAGGTACCTGTATCTGTTTCTCGGGCAATGGAAGAACCGATGGAGTTACAGATACCATAGATAAACGCACCGCTCTCCTTGGCAAGCTTGATGGCAGCCAGGGTATCAGCGGTTTCACCACTTTGGGAAATGGCGATGACCACATCATCCTTCGTTACCACAGGATTGCGGTAACGGAATTCAGATGCATATTCCACTTCCACAGGGATGCGGCAATAGTTCTCTATCATCTGCTTGCCGATAAGTCCGGCATGCCATGATGTACCACAAGCCACGATGATGATTCGCTTGGCATTGAGAAGCTGCTGGCGATGGTCGGTAATGGAACTGAGCACGACACCCATCTCAGTCTCCTTCTTGCTGGTTGTATCGTCGCCATCAGTCATTACGCGAGTTTCCACTGTGCGGCTAACTACACGACCACGCATACAGTTACGAAGGCACTCTGGCTGCTCAAAAATTTCCTTCAACATAAAGTGAGGGAAACCGCCCTTCTCTATCTGACCGAGATCAATGTCTACGGTCTGTACCTCAGGGTTGAGTTTAACGTTCTGGATGTTCACCACCTGCAATTCCTCACCGAGGCGCATCACAGCAATGTTACCATCCTCCAGATAAACCACCTTATCTGTATATTCGATGATAGGACTGGCATCAGAACCGAGATAAAACTCACCATCCTTTCCGATACCTACAACCAACGGACTCTGCTTACGGGCAGCAATGATCTGATTAGGGTTACGCTTATCAAGAATAGCGATAGCGTAGGCTCCGATTACCTGACGGAGAGCCACCTGAACGGCAGTCAGCAAGTCGAGATTTTTCTTTATCTGAATATATTCAATCAGCTGAACGAGAACCTCAGTATCCGTCTCGCTCTTAAACTCTACTCCCTTAGCAATGAGATTCTTCTTGATATCGGCATAGTTTTCTATGATTCCATTATGAATCATGGCAAGGTTCTTGCTAGAGGAATAATGCGGGTGAGCATTTACAGCTGAAGGCTCTCCATGGGTAGCCCAACGAGTATGAGCAATACCCACATGTCCCGAAATATCCTTATCAGAGCAGAACGCTTCAAGATCTGCCACCTTGCCCTTTGCCTTATATACATTCAAAGAGCCGTCATTGCCAATAAGGGCAACTCCCGCAGAATCGTATCCGCGGTACTCCAGACGCTTCAAGCCCTTAATGAGGGCTGGATAAGCGTCACCCTTACCTAAATATCCTACAATGCCACACATATATATATTATTATTTTTGTAGTATCCTGATTTTACTCCCACCTATTACCTGCTATCGCAAGATATTGACAATCAATGATGCAATAGAAATCAATGTACCAACGGCAGAGAACCACAATGTAGTAGATGAACCGATAGATGAGTTTTGAGCTTTCACCTTATTTGGTTCTACATAGATAATATCATTCTGCTGCAGATAATAGAATGGTGAATTAATAATATTTGCATCATTCAAGTTCATACGATAAGTATGCTTCTCTCCTGCTGCATCCTGACGAATCAATAATACATTGTCACGCTTACCATAGATAGTTAAGTCGCCACACTGTGCCAAAGCTTCAAGAATACTCATCTTCTCCTGTGGAGCATAAATAATTCCTGGCTTTTCTACTTCACCTAATACAGATACATGGTAACTGCCCATGCGAACCGTAACAATAGGATTTTCTTTTTCTGCCAGATAAGGCTTCACCTTATTCTTGATGAGATCTTCAGCCTGCTTCTTGGTCAAACCACCGACATGCAAGGTTCCAACAACAGGAAACTCAATATTACCATCATTATCAACCAGATATCCTTGCAGTGAACCACTACCATAACTCAGCTGTCCGCCTGTACCCAATGTTTGAGAGACAGAGAGGTTGAAAGGCATGGCAGCCTTTGGATCTGTTGTAATTACTGTAATTGTAAGTTCGTCCTTAGGCATAATCTTGGCTTCATAAAGCATTCTTGAAGCAGCCAAGCTGATAGAATCTGCATTTTGGAAATAAGCTACATTCTTAGTACTTCCACAACTGCCAAGTACTAAGAGCATAGTCAAAGCGACTAAAACTGAACTAACGAGTTCTTCATTTTCTAAAATTTTCGTTTTAAAATATTGGTGCAAAATTACGGTATTTTTTTGAATACTGCAAATTTTTGCACCAATAATTCTATTTACGTCTATTTTTTTTTGAAATAATAGCCTTTTTTACTTATCTTCGATGCCATTTGATGGCAAATTAAAGCTATAACTGTTATCGAAAATCTTCTTCACTTTATTAATCTCAACGAAGGTTGTGCCTCCACCCTCTCCAAAGCTACCGCTCAGATAAGCAATCTTATCCTCCTCACCTAAGTAGCCTTTCTGGCGAAGCATACGTACCGCTGCGGTAAACATAGCCTTGGTAGAAACCTGATCCTTCTGATGAATTGGAATAATACCATAGCTCAGATTCAACCAGCGCTGGAGTTTTTCCTTATAGCAGATTGCCAATACCGGATTTGGACCACGGAAGGCTGCCAGGTCGCGTGCAGTCTGACCGGTCTCGCCATCGGTAATAATACCAGCAACACCCAACTTCTTAGTAGCCTCAATGGCAGCATGAGCCAGGAAGAGTTTCTGGTCAATCTTACCATCTTCCATTGGATCAATATCATTCAGTGGAGACTTATCCTTCTCTGCCTGCTCAGCAATACGGGCCATGGTCTGCACAGCTTCTACAGGATACTTACCGCTTGCTGTTTCACCAGAAAGCATCAGCGCATCGGTGCGATAGAAGATAGCATTGGCAATATCAGTTACCTCAGCACGGGTAGGACGTGGATTCTTAATCATGGTATGCAACATCTGTGTTGCTACGATTACCGGTTTCTGCGCCTTCACACACTTAGAGATGATACGGCGCTGGATGCCTGGAATTCTCTCGATTGGCACCTCGATACCCAGGTCACCACGGGCAACCATGATACCATAGCAGGCATCAATAATCTCGTCAATATTATCAACACCTTCCTGATTTTCTATCTTTGAGATAATCTTGATATCACTGTTGTGAGCATCCAAGATATCCTGAACTGCCTTCACATCGGCTGCATTGCGCACAAAAGAGTGAGCGATGAAATCAATATCCAACTCGATAGCGAGTTCAATATTTCGGCGGTCTTTCTCTGTCAGTGCAGGCAGGTCGATATGCTCTCCCGGCACATTCACGCTCTTGTGAGCCCCGAGCACTCCCTCGTTCTGAACCTCGGCAACCAGCATAGGCCCCTGGTTGCGATAATCTTCATATCGAGTTCACCATCATCGAAGAGCAAATCATCACCTACCTTAACATCGGCTGCGATGTCAGGATAGCTCACATTCACAATATCATGAGAAGACTCCATTTCCGGACGTCCAAAGATTTTCACTACATCACCAACATTGTAGTGGATAGGTTCCTTCACACCTGTAGTTCGCACCTCAGGACCTTTGGTATCAATCATAATACCAATATGTGGAGACACGGCTCTTACATTCTTTACGATGGTGCGTATACCCTCTTCTGTGGCATGAGCAGTATTCATACGAACAACGTTCATACCGGCGAAAAACAGTTTTCGGATAAAATCCTGATCACATCTACGATCACTGATGGAAGCGACAATCTTTGTTTGTTTCATATTTGTAATTAACCTTATTGAAATTTCAATGTTTGCGGTATTTCTACCATATTTCTTAAATTGCGTGCAAAGATACAAAGAATTTCTGAAATAAAAAACATCTGAAATACAAAATATATATAAAATATTGAGTTACTTTCAAATTGAAAGCGCATAAAACAGAAAATCTAGCCAATGGGACACTTCTCGTTCCCATTGACTAGATAACAAATCTATTAATCCCATTGAAAAACAGGATTTTTAATGATCAATTCTAAATTAGATATCCAAGTCTGGCGCCTTCTCAGCTCCTGCTGCTGCCTCAAACTTAGGCATCACATCGAAATTGAAGAGGCCGGCGATAAGGGCACTTGGCATTTTTCTAACCGTCTGGTTATAGTTCTGAACGGCTTCATTATACTTGCGGCGTGCCTCGCTGATACGGTTTTCCGTACCCTCTTCCTGAACTTGAAGAGCCTTGAAGTTCTCGCTGGCTTTCAACTCAGGATATTTCTCGGCCACTACCATCAGTTTGGAGAATGCATTCGCCAACTCACCCTGTGCTGCAGCATATTTCTTCAGGCTAGCTCAGTAAGATTGTTGGCATCCAGCTTTACCTGACCAACAGCAGCACGAGCCTTGGTTACCTCGGCGAAGGTTTCTTTCTCATGCTTGGCATAAGCCTTTACGATCTTAGCCAACTGTGGCATCATGTCTGCACGACGCTGATACTGAGTCTGAACATTAGCCAACTCTGTGGTAGCCAACTCCTGTTTCTCTACCAATCCGTTATAACCACTGAACATCCATAGTACCAGCACAACTACGATGCCCAGAATAATCCAGCTTTTCTTTATACCTCTCTTTGCCGGTTGCATGTTTGAATTCATTGTCTGTTCCATTGTCATTATTATTAATTAATTATTTACTATAAACTATTAACTATAATCAGTCATCACCATCCTCCGCCAGAGCCACCTCCGCTAAAGGTACCTCCGCCAAAAGAACCGCCCGAGAAACCGCCGCCGGAAGAACCGCCACCTCCCATAAAGAAAGGAGGTATCCAGTCATCGTCGTTGTTTCTCCTACGAGACTGGTTTCTCTGATTGCTCTTCGGTCTTGGCTTCACAATGCCGAGCATCTCCAGAATATACCTGATAAACAGATAGATAGGAATACCGAAGAAGATAAGGAACAGGATAATGACCAGGAACCAGTCCTCTTCGTCATTAACCGAACCTTCATCAACATCCGCAATTCCCGTCCGTCCACTTTTCACCTTATTATATATAGCACGGCTCACAGATGCTACCGCCTCGCCCGGATTGCCTTCGCGCATATACTTCACGATGCAAGCTCGGGCAATATCATCACAGTCCACATCGGTCAACTCCCCCTCCAGTCCACTTCCTGGAGCAATAAAGTACTTATGGTCCTCCACCGCGATGACGATAACCAGTCCTCGCCGGCTCTTCTTGTAACCGATACCATATTGATTGCCCACATCCTGTGCCATTCGGAAGGCATCCTGGTTGTCAACCTTTCCCACAATGATGAGCACATTCTGTACGCCACATTCCAACTTCAGTTTCTGAAGATAGAAATTGGCAGAATCCTTCTGAGCCTTATCAACATATCCATCCGGGTCGGAAACATATTGCGTAGAATCACTGAGGAAAGGAATCGGTACATTTTTCGCCGTCCAGACCTCCCCAGCCGTCAACGCCAATGCATGAAAGGCAACCATCATCAAAGCCAAAAAATATCTCTTAAATCTCATAATTTCTCTATTTTGGTGCAAAAATACGCAATAAAAACCTTATATGCAAATACTTAGAGCATTATTTTTGCAAAAAAAGCCTTAAGTATTTTGTTATATCATAAAAAACTTGTATCTTTGCACACCGAAATAAAGAATAACAAGTAAAATTAGTAAAAAATAAAGAAATGACCAAAGCAGATATCATTAATGAGGTAGCTATCGCTACTGGTATGCCTAAGAAAGAAGTAGGTACTGTAGTAGAGGCTTTTATGGAAGAGGTTAAGAAGTGCCTCATCGAAAAGAAGGACAATGTATACTTGCGTGGCTTCGGCAGCTTCAACATCAAGCATCGTGCTGCTAAGACTGCCCGTAACATCTCTAAGAATACAACCATCACCATTCCAGCTCACGACTTACCAAGCTTCAAGCCATCAAAGAGTTTCATCGAGGAGATGCAGAATGCTCAGTAATACTGCTGGACAGAAAGAGAGAAATATCATTTTTTATAATAACAATATTTTAAAATTTTAAAATCATGCCAAACGGAAAGAAAAAGAAGGGCCACAAGATGGCTACTCACAAGCGTAAAAAAAGATTACGTAAGAACAGACATAAGAGCAAGTAAGCTAGCATTGTAGCTAGTCTACTATAGCTCTCGGTCAGTTCGTGACTGAGGGGGTGTGTCAGTTCTGATATGGAATGACATACCCTTTTTTTGTATTAATTTAAAGTTAAAAGATTATTGAAGATATGACAAGCGAAGTTGTAATTGATGTCCAACAGAAAGACATCTCTATCGCACTCATGGAGGACAAGCAGCTGGTGGAATACCAGAACGAACCTCGTGAGGCATCGTTCTCTGTGGGCAACATCTACATCGCAAAGGTAAAAAAACTGATGCCGGGTCTTAACGCCTGCTTCGTGGATGTAGGTTATGAACGCGACGCCTTTCTTCATTATCTTGACCTAGGAAGTCATTTTAATTCCTACCAGAAGTACCTTAAACAAGTACAGAGCGACAGAAAGAAACTTTTCCCATTCTCTAAAGCCAGCAAAATGCCTGAATTGGAAAAGGACGGCAGCATACAGAATGTACTCAAAGCAGGACAGGAAGTGCTGGTACAAATCGTAAAGGAACCAATCTCTACCAAGGGACCTCGACTCACAGGCGAAATCTCATTCGCGGGCCGATACCTGGTACTCATGCCATTCGGTGATAAAGTTTCTGTCTCGTCGAAAATTAAAAGCGGTGAAGAACGCTCCCGACTCAAACAACTCATTCACAGCATCAAACCAAAGAATTGCGGCGTTATCGTCCGCACTGTGGCTGAGGGTAAGAAGGTCGCAGAGCTCGATGCTGAGCTGAAAGTCCTGGTGAAGCGATGGGAGGATGCTATCGCCAAGGTACAGAAGACCCAGCAGCGCCCGCAACTTGCATTCGAGGAGACCGGAAGAGCCGTTGCTCTCTTGCGTGACTTGTTTAACCCATCTTACGAGAACATCTACGTGAACAACGAAGATGTGATGAACGAGGTGAAGAACTATGTTTCTCTAATAGCCCCTGAAAAGGCGGGCATAGTTAAGCTCTACACCGGTAAGGTGCCTATCTTCGACAATTTCAGCATTACCAAGCAGATTAAAGCTGGCTTTGGTCGTGTTGTTAACTACAAGCACGGTGCTTATCTCATCATCGAGCACACCGAGGCCTTGCACGTTGTCGATGTAAACAGTGGTAACAGAACTCGTGAGAAAGGTCAGGAAGCAAATGCACTGGATGTTAACCTCGGCGCTGCTGATGAGTTGGCAAGACAATTGCGCCTCCGAGATATGGGAGGTATCATTGTTGTCGACTTCATCGACATGAATCTTGCCGAAGACCGACAGTTGCTCTATGAGCGCATGTGTAAGAACATGCAGAAGGACCGTGCCAAGCACAACATCCTGCCATTGAGCAAGTTCGGACTGATGCAGATTACACGCCAGCGTGTACGTCCGGCTATGGATGTGAATGTAGATGAAACCTGCCCTACCTGTTTCGGTACGGGCAAGATCAAGTCTAGCATCCTCTTCACCGACCAGTTGGAAAGAAAAATTGACCGCCTAGTCAACAAGATCGGCGTCAAGAAATTCACTTTGTATGTGAATCCTTACGTGGCTGCCTTCATCAACAAGGGCTTCATTTCCCTGAAGCGCAGATGGCAGTTTAAGTATGGTTTCGGCTTCAATGTGATTCCTTCACAGAAACTGGCATTCCTCCAGTACGAATTCTACGACAAGGACAACCAGTATCTGGATATGCAGGAAGAACAGGAAACAAAGTAAGTTTTTAATTATCAGAAAAAAGCTCCATTCGCATCTGATTGCGAATGGAGCTTTTTTATTTTGTTTTTCTACACCTTATTATATATAGGGCATTTTAGTACTCTATCTCATTATTCACCATCTTCTCTGTATCCCAAGGTGCAGGAGCACCGCCGAGATAACGATGGAACCAGTCGAGGTGCGCGTTGTAATAGAGCGGCATCGACTTCAGGTTGCTTGGCCAGTGACCATCATACTTCAAGACTATCAGTCGCGAAGGAATGTTCAGGGTCTGCAAGGCTGTGAAATACTGCAAACTCTGGTATATGGTACACGATAGTCCAGCTCGCCTGTCATCACGAGGGTTGGTGTTGAGAAGTTCTTGATGTATGAGGATGGCGACCACTTCTCGTAGAGATCGGAATTATAAGGCTGTCCCTCTAACTCAAAGTTAGGAAACCATACTTCCTCAGTACTGCCCCACATAGAGCGCAAGTCATATACGCCCATCATGGAAGCCAGACACTTGAATCGCTTGGTATGTCCCTGCAGCCAGTTCATCATGTAACCGCCATACGACCATCCCATCGCTCCCATCCTGGTAGAATCAACATATTCCAGAGTTGCCAATTTATCGGTAACCTTCATCACATCCTCGAATACCTTTCCGCCCCAGTCGCCGGAAATGGCACGGGTGAAAGCCTGACCATATCCCGTAGAACCGTGAGGATTAGGATAAGCCACCACATAACCGGCAGCAGGATAAACCTGCCAGTCGCCACGGAAGGAATTCATCCACTGCATCTGTGGTCCGCCATGCACATTGATGATAAGCGGATATTTCTTGCTGGCATCAAAGTTGTGTGGCTTCACGATGAATACCTGTACCTTGTCGCCACCAGCGCCATCTACCCAGATACTCTCAGATGGACGGATATCCACTTCATCCTCCAACTGCTGGTTGAGGAAGGTAATCTGCTGTTCCTTGCCGCTTGCTACAGGAGTTCCATTCCACTTCTTCATCTGCTGGCGATAGAGAGCCGATGGCTTGCCTGTCGTGCTATAGGTATAATATACCATACCCTTATTGTCGAAATCAAACTCCGAGATGGCCTTGCCCGTCAATACCGGCGAGATGGTTTTTCTGGCTATATCGAGCTTGTAGAGCGGCTGAGCGCCCTGTACCTGACCGAGGAAGAAGATACTCTTGCTGTCGGGAGCCCATTTGTAATCATCTACCCAGTTGTCAAACTTCTCTGTCAGGACGGTAGACTTCTTTGCAGCCCGGTCGTAGATAGCAAGACGGAATCGATCAGACTCATAACCAGGCACTTGCTGCAAGCGGTAAGCGATATACTTGCCGTCAGGCGAATAGGCTGGAGTACCATCAAGCCTTGTTCTCCTTCGTGATGCAGACCGGTTCTCCCCTATTCACAGATACCGTCCACAGGTCGGCATTGGTGCTAGCCTCCTGATGCTCATCATGATTGGATACAAAACAGATCTCCTTGCTGTCAGGAGAGAATTGATAGGTGATTCCACCCCCAACCACGAATATCAGCGAATAATTGCCCGGAGTCAGATCCTTGTAAGTCTTCGTCTGTGTGTCGAAAAGGATAAGGTGATTGCATCTGCCATCATTATAGCTCGTCCAATGACGGTAGAGCAACTTGTCGGCGATATGCGCCTGTACAGGTCCCTGCTCCTTTTTCTCCATCCGGGCCTTGTTAGCCTTGGCATCAGCTCCCAGGTCGGGATATACTTCTGCGGTAAAGGCAATGTATCGCTCATCCGGAGAGATGACAGGACTACCGATACCCAACTCATAATCAGTTACCTGTTCCGTCTCGCAGGTAGTCAGATCCATGCGAAAGATCTGAGCCGTCCCTTTCTCATAATTAGTAAAGAAGATACTCTTTCCATCCTTGCTCCATACGGCAGAACTGCTCTTTCCATCCTCGGTAAGAGCCTTGGTGTGAGAGCCATCCGCATTCATGATGTAGATGTCGGAGCCAGACTTCTGGTTCTTCAGGTCAGAAGAACTGGCGGTATAGCAAACCGTCTTACCATCAGGCGAAAGGCTCACCGAAGATACGCCCTTCACCCTGTACAAATCCTCGATGGTAAACGCCCTTTTCTGAGCGTTTGCCGAAAGCAGCGCCATCACGAGTGCTGCCGAAAACATCAATCTCTTGTTCATATAACCTATTAGTATTTATATTTACGATGCAAAAATAGCAATTATTTTTGGATTTCCTGCAACCTTTTCACTACTTTTATCGTCTAAGCTATAAATAACATTGATAATAACATAAAAAAGAAAGGAAAAGACAATGATTTTAAGTACCACTCCAACCATAGAAGGCCACCCTATCCGTGAATACCGTGGCGTAGTGACCGGCGAAACCATCATCGGTACCAACTTTGTAAAGGATTTCTTTGCCAGTGTCCGTGATGTAATCGGCGGCAGAAGCGGTTCTTACGAAAGCACACTCCGCGAGGCTAAGGATACAGCCCTCAGAGAGATGGCCGACCGTGCCGCATCCCTGGCTGCAACGCCATCGTGGGCATCGACCTGGATTACGAAACCGTAGGAAAGAGCGGCTCCATGCTGATGGTAACATGCAGCGGAACGGCGGTGATTATCTAAGTTCTGCGACTGTACAAAAGAACAAAACATGCTTGAAATGGGGCGGTAACTACCTAAAAAATCGAGTTACCGCCCCTGTTCAGTTATATTTTTATCTATAATAGTGTGGTGATATACACCTGATGAAGGTCACCAACTTTCTTCTATTTAATTTATTCTATCACCCAATCCTCTATACTTCGCTGGTTTTCCGAGAAGTTAATACCCACTTTCACAACCTTTCGCCCATCATCGGCAAAAGCCTTGGCATAGTCCTTGTCGCTAATTTGCGCTATGGCGATGTCGGCAGACTTCTTATATTTCAACTCAAAGATAAAGATACTCTTATCCGTCTTGAGAACAAGGTCTATTCTTCCATCCGAAGTGGTATGCTCCACCTTCACATCTTCGCCAAGCATGGTGAAGATGGTGAATATCACGGCTTGATAGTGACGCTCATTATTGTTGATAATCGTATATGGGAACTTATCATAGAATGCCTTCAAGTGAGGCATAAAGGCACCCATGTCGTCATTGATGAGCACATTCTTTTTATAAGCATATACGATAGCATCAAGTTCGCCTACCTCTGAAGGGGTATAATATTGGCAAAGGCTTTCCGAAAAACCTTGTCTAACTTCTTGATTAGGAAAACTAAGGTAATACATACCTAACTGCTTGTCATATCCCTTAATCGTAAGATACCCACTTTGGAAAAGGACTGGCACAGGGTCAGTAATCGTCTCAGTAGGAACATCGAAGCGTTTAGCTCTAGCCCAGATATCATTTAAGTCCATCATATCCAAATTCTTCTGCTGCATCAGTTCTATCAGGAACGTAGGCGTACCAGATGTAAACCAATAGCTATTAAACTCCTTATCATCCAAAGCATTGATAATGCTGTAAGGATTGAAGATATCCTCGCTATTAATACTGAAGTGGTAGCCATCATAATGCTGCTTGAGTTGCTGCAAGGTCTCCTCATAAGTGAGTCCATTATGCTCAGCCATCTCCTCGATTCCCTCACGGAAATACTGAGTCAATTCACTCTTGGTAATACCACAACAGCTACTGTATTCATCCTTCAACGTGAGAATCTTGAGATTGTTCAATTCACTAAAGATGCTGAGCTGACTAAACTTGGAGATGCCTGTGATGAATACAAAGCGAATATTTCCCTCTTGCTGCTTCAATGGACTGAAGAAATCTCGCATGATGTTGCGGATGGTCTTCTGCAACTCTTCGTCACTTACAGAATCATGCATAGGTGCGTCATATTCGTCGATGAGAACGACAACTTGTTTACCTGTTTGAGCAGTAGCTGCAAGCAAGATGTTCTTAAGACGACTTCCAAAAGACTTCTCACCTATTGGATTAACTTTTAAACCATATTTTTTCTCTTCTACTTCTAGTATTCCGTTTAGAATTGAATATGTATTCTCCAAGCTATAATACTTACCACAGCTCAGATCCAGGTGGATGACAGGATATGCCGTCCACTCCTTCTCCATCTGTTCGATGGCAAGGCCCTTGAACAGTTCTTTCTTACCTTCAAAGTAGGCCTTGAGAGTAGATACAAACAAGGATTTTCCGAATCGACGTGGGCGACTCAGAAAATGAAACTTGGCATAATGAGCCAACTGATAGACGATAGCCGTCTTGTCAGCATAGAAGTAATTCCCCTTCACGATTTCGGAGAACGTTTGTATTCCCAAAGGATATCTCTTTGAAGCCATAATCTTACTCTTAATAATTAATGTACAAAGATACAGATAATATTTCAGAAAACAAGCATTTTTCTGATTATTAACAATATATCTAAAGGAAAACGACCCGCACATTTGAGCATCGTTGAGAGGCTTGGCGGGTTCTCGTGCTGCAAAGATACGAATAATCTTTGATCATACAAACTTTTTAGAAGGAAAATAGAAAAAGCAAAGTGGATTTCTTTGCTTTTTCTATTTTAAATCAAATATCTTCTATCTCACCAGATATTTCGCAACCAAATCTCTAAGCATCGACTCCGGAAGATTCGACAATCCCATCTCTTGAATCGTAGCATATTCGGGCTTATTCTTTCCGATAATAAACTTACACTCTCGCCCATCTATGCTTGCATACAAATGGAAGTTGCCTTTGTAAGCCTGCTCTATGCGAACATCAGTACAACTTTTGCCATCTATCTCAAAAGAAGCAGAACTGTTGTCTTTATCCTCCAACCCCCATGATACGAGATGAACATTTATCGCTGACTCTATGGAACTGATCCATCTGTCCTGAACCTCATTTCGCTTGGCTATGTCACGGAATTGCCGCAGAGAATCAGCTACTTCCCTAACGATTGCATCAGCACGCCGAATGCCATTGTCCTTGGCAAACTGAATGGCATCATCGTAAGAAATATGATGCAGCTTAGACCTTACATACATACAATGACCCGTATTAGGTAAATAGCCTCCTGTATCTATAATATAAGTGAGGTCATAGGCTGGTGACAAACGCCAAATCCCCGCCTCGTCCATAACAAAAGAGAAATTCTTTGTATGGTCATCCGTATTGTTGGAAAGTACATTGAACACAAGTCTGCGAAATACTTCCTGGCAATCTGTCTCCGGCAAATGTAATTTTCTGCAGACAGCAATAAGTCCCTCATAGCTATCGGTTTCCGGAGAAATCGCAGCAAGGGTCTGCGTATGCAACTTTCTCTCACCATCACGATCGAAACGCTTCGTTATGAAATTTCTGTTTCCATCTATCTCATATAGTCGGGATGGCATCATATCTATTCCCGACTTGATGGCCATCTCGTAATAGGTCATCTCTATCTCGCAGAACTATATTTCGTATCGCCAAATTTCAATATGTAATAATCATAATTCTGAAGCCCAGCCACCTGACCGCTTCGTATCTCCCCCGTAGTTTTATTGATGGCAATGATAGCCTTAGGTTGGCGTCCACCAGCCGATGTTCCCACCGTAAGCAAGGACTGCATCGTGATAGATTCCTCTGGCATGATATGGGCATTTTCACGCTCGATGAAAATGCGCTCAGCCAAGTCTGCCAACGACTTGACATCTATCATTTCTGCCTTATCCGTCTTTGCCACCTCTGGTAAGAATTCCAATGCACCCATGCCTCGCTTACCGATAAAAGAAAGTTTATCCAACGGAGTTATATCAGCATTTGGAATATGATTTTGAATTCGCCAAAGCTCGAAAAGCTGATTACCCCAGGCATCCGGCAACGAATCTGCTAGAAATGCAGGAAGTTTCTGGTACATTTTGGCATCCTCTCCCCACACGGGTGTCATTGCACGAATACCACGCACAGGAGCTTGAAGAGGAGAAACATCAATTCCCTTCTTCAAGAACTCAGGATTATATGTAAAGTACGATAATCTGCGGCGATTGTCCCATGCCAAGCGACCGATTTCTTCGTCCCAAAGCATTACTCTCAAAGTATTTACCATAACCAGTTATTATTTAGTATGACGTATTCTCTGTGCCTTCTTCTCATCCTTTCTCATCAGATAAGGAGATGGAGGAAGTTCTGGAAGCACATCATTGATGGCATCAATCTGACCCACCACCTTCAGCAAGAGGAGAAAAGTGGAAAGCGAAAGATTGCCCGCTGTACCATTCTCAAACTTGTGGATGGTGGTCAAGCCAAGCCCAGTAAGCTCGGCAACCTCCTTCTGGGTGAGATTGCATCTCATTCTATATTCCTTGAATCTTACTCCCAGTAAACGTACCAACTCAGGAGTAGAATATTCATATAAATCTGCCATAATCTTCTATTAATTTATCTATCATTATAATGATATTTATCCTATATATCAGCCTTTACCTTCAATATACTGATATTTATACTGCAAAAATAAGAAAAAGAAATGAGACTGGCAAGCTTTCAAGAGATTATTTTCTAACTTTCTGTATTTTTCTGGAAAATGATGCGAGGAGTCGCTTACAAATGACGCAGATTCGCCCATCCCTTTATCCTCGCACATAAATGTTTTTTCTTGAAAAAAGTCTCAAAGTATCATTATTTGCAAATATATCACTGATACATAACGGATTACAAAATGATACTTCCAAATATATTTACAAAGAAGTATCATAGAAGTATCATGAATTTCAGTAAGCGGCTCCGCGTTTATACCATTGTAGCCTTCTCATTTATTCGTACCTTTGCACCATCATTTTAAAATCAAACAAATTATGACAGCAAACGAACGTTTTGAGAGCTTGGGGTTCCTTCTTAGTCTATCTGAATCGAAACCCCAAGGCCCAACTTACTCCTTTCTTGAAGGAAAGACATGTAAATCATCGCACCATGATGAACTGGATGTGCG
>QSCI01000240.1:0-1323 GCA_003463005.1 Segatella copri
GCTTGGGGTTCCTTCTTAGTCTATCTGAATCGAAACCCCAAGGCCCAACTTACTCCTTTCTTGAAGGAAAGACATGTAAATCATCGCACCATGATGAACTGGATGTGCGAAAAAGGATATTCTGTTTTGCGTGCCAAAAAGGAAATCCGCCAAGCCCAGGAGGCAGCCCGCAGAGAAAAAGCAGAAGCATCTGCATCAAGTACAGGCATGATGTTCGTGCCTATGGAACCTCCTACCATAGATCTGCCTATGGAAGACCTCCTTTATGGCATAAACATAACCTTTCCAAATGGAACTTTGGTTTCCGTTAAAAAAGGATGTGCCAAGTCTGTTATGGCGTTGATGAAACTTTATGAGAAGGAGGATGCAGGATGTTTGGATTGAATGAGAGTACCCAGTACTATGTCTGCCAGAGATACGTACGAATGAACATGGGCATAAATGGCTTGTATCAGATAGTGAGAACCGAGATGGAACTTCCGCCACTTGGTGGTGCGGTATTCATCTTCTTCTCCAAGAACCGCCAGCAGGTAAAAATGCTCAAGTGGGATGGCGATGGTTTCTTGCTGTACCAGAAGCGATTGGAGCGAGGAACCTTTGAATTACCATTCTTTGACCCCAAGAACAAACAATGCAAAATGCCGTACAGGACACTATCGGCCATCATGAGCGGAATTTGCCTAAAAAGCATGAAATATAGAAAGAGACTCAATCTATAGTAGTAGTAAGATAACCCTAATATGTTGTGTATCAATAAAATAACTAAAAATAACATATAAGAACATTTGCATATCTCGATATTTTTTCGTACCTTTGCACTATGAAAAAGGACGAAATTATAGAGCTTCTAAAGGAGCAACTAAAAGTTGCTAATGATACAGTGAGTTCGTTGACTACACAGGTCAACGAACTCATTGAACGTATAAAGTCATTAGAAGAACTACTCGTCCAGAAAGGAATCGCCATTGACAAAGCGAATCGTCAGAACAAGGCACTCGGCAAGCTCGTTTCAGGCAAGAAGTCCGAACGTCAGGAAAAGAATCCACAAGCCTCGATGACGCAGGAGGAATTTGACAAGAAGAAAACAGAGCAGGCCGAAAAGAGAAAGGCACGCAAAAACAACGGTGCCAGGCGTGACATGCATTACGAGATGAAAGAGGTGCATGTTACGATAGATCCAGTCATGGATGCAGAGTTTTTGAAGACGTTGCGTCTCTTCGGAACTCGTACCTGTATACGTTACAGCATGGAACCCATCAAATTCATCAAGACCGTGTATCACATCAACACTTATACTGATGGAAGTATCATGTATCCGGGGAA
>QSCI01000241.1:0-1320 GCA_003463005.1 Segatella copri
GTCCGTAGGTAGGAGTGGTATGCGCATAGTCGAGTGTGAAAGTGCCGCCCAAGGAGTTGGTGACAGACTTCAACATGTTTGTCCTGCCAATGGCAGAGCGTGTAACCTTCAACTCGCTTTCCTTCTCAGACTCAACGATGTCAAGATAACCATCACCATCCACATCCTGCAATGAATAGGTCGGACGGTTGATGCTGTGCGAGGTAGAAGCACCAGGATTGGTTGAAATCTTGATGCTTATGACAGGAATGTTGATGGTCAAAGTGAACGCTGCGTTTGCAGACTCTGATGTAGAGGCAGATTCACTAAGCGCATTCGCCCCCTTCCAACTGATAGGCTCGTCAAAGCCATTGCCTGTATTGAGGGCAACAGTGATACCGTCACCATTCTTCCATACCTTGTCAGGAAGACCGTCAGAATTGATGTCGATAAGATTATACTCCTCTTCGCTTTCAGAGGTTACGAGACCAAAGCCTGCTGAGAAGCTACCAGAAGCCTTGTTTATACCTTGGTATTTCTCATCTTCAAATTTTCCCCAGTCATGACTTACATCGCCACCTGCGCCAATATTATAAGAAAGGCTCTTACCACTCTGTATGCGGTCAAGTCCCCAATCAATAGGTTCAGTAAAGGCATAGCCCAGATTTAATCTTACTTTCTTGTCGGAAAGAATCTTGTCTGGTAGTCCATCGCCATTGATATCTATGAACGATTCTACAGCTTCATCCGTATTCTTTGGCGCACTGCCGGAAATGGAGAATTGAGCCAGCCATGAACTCTGTTGGTTCTGTGCGGAAGACTTGCTTCCTGAGATAAGTTTTGTAATGCCAGACACAGAAGCTACTGGATTGCCGCCATATCCCCATGCTTCAGAAGCATTGTCAGAGTTATTAGCTCCGATACCCTTGTAGATTTCTCCACTCAATCCGCCCTGCGAATTGGTGTATTGGATAGTACCACCAGCTATGATGTCCGGGAATCCGTCACCATTCATATCCATCATGGCAACTTCCGTCTTGGAACTGCCATTTGCATTGTTGTGGGTAATGCCAAGTGCACCTCCTTGCACAACGGTACTCTTGCTTGATACCACTTGGCTTACAGCTGCCGCACCAGTACCCTGCAAATATTCACCAGCAAGTCCTGCCACTTCAGCATTGTTATCCAATGGATTGGTAAGGAGTACATCCTGTTCTGTCAATCGGGCTGTACTTGCCTCGGTTGCAGTAAGATAGATGTCCTGTCGCTGACCGACCCACTTGTCCATAGAAGTCTGGTCTGTACCCAATGGAGTGAATGCCATCGTGAGAGGGTCAACCT
>QSCI01000242.1:0-1272 GCA_003463005.1 Segatella copri
AATGCTTCGTTCACATCACTAAATGTTGCCAAGGTAACTATGAAGGAGATGGGAATGGAATATTCTATGTCTTCATTCAAGTCACTGATGACCAACATTTATCTGGTGAAACGAATTTTTAAAGCAAGTGGGTACACCCCGAACCGAACTTTAATTAGCAAGATTTTCAAAGATCTCTCGTGCTTACAGCGTATAGCTGCTTAGCACATTATTGAATTATTAACGAACTATTGTAATAATATATGATGAGTAATTCATGGGGAAGTGGTAGGAAAATTGTCAAACAAACGAGCAATATAAATACCAAAGTAGCCTCAACATAGGAATTCATGCATACAGCTAAGATCAGTAAGCCTAGAGACACAGCAAGCCTAGACCATACCCTTCTGTGATGAAAGCATTCCTCTAATTTATACTGTGAGAAGATAACTCCAAGAATAAAAGTGAAAGCACCACATAAAAGACCTAAGACTGTAACATCCAGTTCTTCCATCAATCTTTGAACTATATCTATTATTTGTTGCATAACCGATAGTTTTTATGACCATCCCATAAGGGGAAAACCTATTTTTCATCGAATGTATTACATCGTAAGAAATAACCACGAAGAGGGATGTATATCACCATTACAGCGTCCCCACTATTTTACAAGCAGTTACACACATAACAATTTTGAAAAAAGTGATTATTGTATCGTTTTGCAGAAGATAAACTGCACTCGGCAATTTGAAAGCCAGCTTTCATTGCGCTCGTTTGCATTATCTTTTAGGGTGAAGGATTGCTAAGCAAACTCCTTCACCTCGTCTGTTTTATCAACATAGTAACATGTGGGGCAACCTTTTCTTCAAACTCTCGCTCGTTGAAATTGTCGAATTTGGTATCAGGGATAGCATATGGGGCACTTTTGCCTGGTTCCGAAAGCATCTTATAAACATCTGATCGGAAGCGGATTTCATTAAGATTTTTGTCCTCAACTCTCACAAAGACAAAGGTGGTAAGAAAGACAGCCTCACGGACAACATGTTTACCTCGACTGTTTATCATGATACGTCTTTCCAAAGTGCGTCGGATCGGCTGCTACAAAACCATTTTCAGCTACATATCCTTCACTTTTTGCCATGGCTTCGCCGTCGTCCCCTGCAATAGTGGACGTAACCTGTGAGTGTATATTTGTCTCTTTCATCATGCGAATCAAGTTCGTTTTTTGATGACGTTCATCTGAATCTCGATTTAAGAGACACAGAATCTCCTTGCAAAAATACGAAAATTGTT
>QSCI01000243.1:0-1252 GCA_003463005.1 Segatella copri
TTCCATTTTTGCTTATTAAAATTATCACTTGGTGATTTAACAAAATAAAAACTTGACGAATCGAAATATAGACATTTCTTTTGCATCATTATAATGATAGCCAATCCATACTGATTGTTGGAATACGGATAAGCTATTTCTTTATAGAATATAGACTTAATTTGTTCCATATTAAGCTTGTTTATGGTGGGTCTTATGGTATCCATAAGACCCACGTTTGTTTAACGACCACCTATCGGCATTCCTTTTTGAGTAACTACATCATAAACGGTTTCTGATACTTTCCTTCCAGAAATATAACCGAAAAAGCCACCTATTAATGCTCCAGCTGGTGCACCAACAACTTCACCGACTCCACCAACAGCGAATCCAATAGATGTACCTGCCATACAACCCAATTTGGCTCCAGCCCAAGCACCTGCCCATCCACCAGCTACAGATGTTACAGTTCGTGCATTGTAGCGTGAAGAGTATATTTCATAGGCATCAGCAGCTACTGCAGCAAATGTCAATACCCTGCCAGCTATTTTAATGCCATTAAGACCTTTTATTAGATTCTTTGGTCCAAAAATTTGCACTACGGTGCCATTATTTGCAACATGATCCGAAATGGCATAGGTATTTCCCAACTTATATACAGAAGCCCCTTTAGCATCCATCCATTTTCCAAGCTTTTTATATTTAAGGGCATCTACTTTTGCTTTCAATTCCGGAGATTGACGCAACTGCGAAGATGTATAACCCAATTCTGCTTTTGCTTCTAAATAAAACTCTCTCATTTGGCTATTTTTGACTTCTACAGCATGTGATACATCAATACCTTCAACAGCTAATGTCACACCACTACCAGTGCGACCAGTGCCTGAAGCATTTGCTATTGTAGAAAACCAATTATAGGAAGATAACTTACCATATTTAGTTGCATTGAAACCATTACGGAGTATTTTACCAGGATGCTGAGTATTATGATACAATGTTGGCGCATTATCTCCCTCTTCTCCATTTGGATCAATAAAGCGTATCGGATTGTTAAAAGTCTGACAATAACTTGTTATCCATGGATACTTCTCCTGCATTGGATCAGTTGACATCCACAGGCTAAGATGTGGGTCATAGTATCTCGCTCCATAGTAATACAATCCCGTCTCCTCATCGAATTCCTTCGCATTGAAAAGATAAGGCGTATTCCAGATGTTGTTGCGCTCCTCAATGAACACTTCACCGAAAGGAACATACTCGATATGCTGTACCA
>QSCI01000244.1:0-1251 GCA_003463005.1 Segatella copri
AAAAGCTTCGCAGATCTGAAATAATTTTTGTATCTTTGCTCACGGCTTTGAAGTTTTATCTTTATTGTTTAGCGATTGTAAAGATACTCATTTTCTGTGAGTTATACAACTTCAGAGCCTTTTTTTATTCCAAAATTACGTTAAATCACGCTTGTGAATTTTCACTTGCGAAACTTTAGTCCTTTACTTCTTTATCACCCTTCTTGATAGCATACTTATAGCGAAGTGCTGCAACATCAACCTTATTGTTTGTTTCTGTCAAAGCATTTCCGTTAGCCATACCGAAGTGAACTTTAATCATACCATCTTCCTTGTCCACCTTTGTAACCTTGATATCGTTGCTAGAAGCACGAGTATTCAAAATGTCTGCAGTGTTAATCAAGAATGAGAAGTGGCTGAGATCTTTAGTGTCAACTGACGCATTAGATGGATTGAGATAGTAAGAAGCTACAGCATCAGGAACGATTGATACATGCTTTCCTGAATTTTCTGTACCCAAGTCGCCTATCTGATTCTTTGTTACATCTGCCTTCTCCAATTCAATAGGATTGTAGTCGAAGGAGTAAACTGGAATAGTCTCAATACCTTCCCAATAAGCCTTTGGACTAAATACTAAAGACAACAGCTTGCTAGTCAAATTGATGACCACCTTGCCGCCTTCGACACCACTTACATTATTGAGTGTAAGAGCATCTTCTGTCCAAATGGCAGTAAGAGTATTGGCACTTACATAAGAGATACCGGTATCTGTCTTGGTCTCGCCGTCAACCACCCAGAATGTACCAGTAGATGCATTTGGCTCATAGTACTTGCCATCCCTACCAGGAGTACCAGCTGCACCCTTTTCTCCTCTTGATGGCATGCCAGTGTCTTTCCATTCTCCACCTTTCTCAGAAGACCACCAGTTTCCATTTTCACCAATCTTCCAGACTGTACCATCCTGACCGGCAGCACCATTGTCACCCTTTGCACCATCCTTACCATTAGTAATGTTGTAAGTTTCTTGTTTGCCGTTCTTTGTCAACTTGATGGTGAGACCATCGTTTGTAGATTGAACATCGTCAAGAATAGCTCCAGCGTTGATTTGGCTCTGGATCTCTTTCACGATTTTGCTAAGATCATCAATCTGCTTTTGCAAGCTGCTGATGTCATCGTCGTAATCTTTACAAGAAGTAAATGTGCTTACCGAGGCAATTGTCAATGCACCCATAAGCAGCGCGCTAAAATACTTTCTTTTCATACGGTAATAAT
>QSCI01000245.1:0-1242 GCA_003463005.1 Segatella copri
TTACAACCGTAACAGACGCACTCCATAATGTGCAGGCTACCCATACCAATGGCAGTGGCAAGACCTTGAAGACCATCCAGAAGAGCGGTCCTGACGGTGAGATTACCACTTCGTTTGGGTATGACGGCATACAGCGCCTTGTTCGTGTCACCGACACGGAGGGCAATGTAACGACCTCTACTTACGACATGGGCGACCGCCGTACAGAGGTGAACCATCCAGCAAGCGGCATCACCAGTTTCACTTATGATGCTCTCGGCAATGTGCTTACAAAGCAGACTGCCAACCTTGCGAAGGAAGGCAAGTTCATCACCTACGATTACGACTATCAGCGTCTGACGGGTATCAACTATCCTGACCACCCGGAGAACAACGTGAAGTATTACTATGGTGGTCGCAATGCCTCTCAGAACCGTATCGGCAGATTGATGCTCCGCGAGGATGGAACAGGTGCCATTGAATACTTCTATGGCAAGATGGGCGAGGTGACAAAGACCCGCCGCACGATGATTGTGCCTAATCAGGCGATAGCAACCTACGTGACGCAATGGACTTACGACAGCCACAACCGTCTGTTGGAGATGATTTATCCTGATGAGGAGAAAATCACTTACTCTTACAATCTCGGTGGTCAGCTTGAAAAGGTTCATGGCTACAAGTCATACGGCTACGATTATGTAAGCAAGATTGGCTATGACAAGTTCGAGCAGCGCACATACTTGAAGTATTGCAACGGTGCAGAGACATTCTACACCTACGACCCACAGCGTCGTAGATTGCAGAACCTCACGGTGAATAGTGGTGGAAACACCATCATGGATAACGCCTACACTTACGATGCGGTGAGCAATGTGCTCAGCGTAGTAAACGGTGCGTCAGTGCCTCAGGGTGGCAAGGCTGGCGGACAGATGGCGCATACCTATACATACGATGCTCTTTACCGTCTTGTCAGTGCAACAGGCACTTATACTGGTGCAGACAACAAGACCGCAAGTTATACTCTTGCGATGGGTTACGACAATATGCACCGTATCACATCGAAGCGTCAGATTCTCACGCAGAACAATGTGCAGTTCAACGGCACATTGAATGCTGGCTATGATTTGTCGTACACCTATGGAACTGATACAGGAAAGAAGTTCCAACTCGCCAATGTGAAGGATGTGAACTACCGCACAGAGGAGACGCCTTCGGAGAGCGAGAATGTGAACAACAGCCATGCCTATGAGTATGATGCCAATG
>QSCI01000246.1:0-1212 GCA_003463005.1 Segatella copri
CGATTGTAAAGATACTCATTTTCTGTGAGTTATACAAACTTCAGAGCCTTTTTTTATTCCAAAATTACGTTAAATCACGCTTGTGAATTTTCACTTGCGAAACTTTAGTAAGGTATATTATAATGCGCAAATTAAGAACGATAGAGATGAACCGCCTCACCCTGGAGGAATTCAAGGAAGCCGAGAAGCTGCCCCTGATAGTGGTCCTGGATGATGTGCGTTCATTATATAATGTAGGAAGTGTTTTCCGTTCCTGCGATGCCTTCCGTGTAGAGGCGGTGTATCTCTGCGGAATCACCGCCACCCCTCCCAATGTCGAGATTCATAAGACGGCATTGGGTGGCGAAGACAGCGTGGATTGGGAATACTTCAAGACTACCGAAGAGGCGGTAGAGAAGTTGAAGCAGAAAGGCTACTTTGTATATAGCATCGAGCAGGTAGAAGGCTCCACCAAGATCCAGAACCTGCCTGAGGCTCACCCTTCCCTCTCCAAAGCTACGCCGTGATTTTCGGTAACGAGGTGAAGGGAGTCAAGCAGAACATCGTGGATATGAGCGATGGCTGTCTGGAGATTCCCCAGTTCGGTACCAAGCATTCCCTGAATGTCAGCGTCACCGCCGGTATTGTAGTCTGGGAGTTTGCCAAACTCCTGAAACTATAAGTTGAGTTCGTGCAAACTTGCGTTTTTTGCCAAGTTTGGCACGAACTCATTTGGTAATACAATGTGTAAAAATCCCCCAATGAGGGATAAAAATGATTAAATTCATCCCTCATTGAGGGAACTTTTCGAAAGATTCATCCCTCATTGAGGGATTATTTGTATCTTTGCTGCAGTTTTAAACGATATTCATCTAAAAGAGCAAGATATGATAGATGAGGCATGGAATCATCATCCCTCTCTGGTACTTCGGCATGAATTATTAGAGTCCTGAACTTGCGCTTGTGGTTTAAGTACGGGCTGAAGGCCCAAAAGCTTTAAATATGCGCTTTAATACTAAAAAGAACAAAATAACCTGCTAAATATTTGGAAGTTACAGAAATATTGCTTAAATTTGCAAAAGAAAAGCTGCCCTCGGCAATTTGAAAGCAAGCTTTCATTGCGTTCGTTTGCATCACAAACATTTAAATGATATAATTATGTTAGGAATAAATGCACCAAAAGTTTTAGCTAAAGGCAAATACGCACAAGCTGTTCGTAAAGCCGCTCTTGCA
>QSCI01000247.1:0-1186 GCA_003463005.1 Segatella copri
ATGTCTTCATCTAACAATGTTTTACCTTTAAAAATCTATCTCTGGTGTTCTGAGCTAACAATGTTTTACCTTTAAAAATCTATCTCTGGTGTTCTGAGCAAAGGAAGTTCAACATTCTTATTAGAAAAATTAAAGTTTATGCTACTAAACTCAATTTTTGTATGTCTATTTATAACAAGACTGTCAAGAACCATATTCCAATACCCATATAAACGAATTTCCACTTTTTTATGCGAAAATGTACTTGTCATATATGCAATAGTTAGAATAACCACAGCAATGATAAAAAGGAATCGTTTTCTACTCTTCAATAAGAGGTTTGTATCTTTTATTTTTTGCATCATATCTTTCCATTCTTTTTAATATTTGATTTCCATGAATTTGTATATTCTTGTCTCTTGTTAAATTATTGTATGCAAAGGTAGTGCTTTTAGCCTTTAAGCCACTGTTGCACAACCCCTTTATTTGAAAAGAACGTAAAATCAATAGTTTTATTGCTGTGATTGTAGTTTTATTAACATAAAGCTCTAAAGCAGCCAAAGGAGAACAAGAGCAAGGAAGCAGTGGAGACCAACAAAGACATCGAGCAGTTGTTGCTTTCCATCCGAAAGGCTTTCGATGCGCTTGTGGAAAAGAGAACGGACTTACCTGTTCTTACCATTCGTGACGACACTCGTTCGCCAGCCTCATTACGCTGGAGGCAGGTGTGCAGATGTAGGCCATCCGCAAGATGCTCGGTCACAAGGTTGTGAAGATGACGCAGCGGTATGCGTGAGTGACCAAAAAGAAAGCGCATCCTTCGTTTCGACAAGATTAAGGCCAACGGCATTCGCATCGTTTTCGACTGCGCAAGGGCTTGTCCGTGCATCAACAATGTTGACGTTGTCATTTAAACTGTGTCATGCTGCATAGCCCACTATCTGCCAAGGAAACTTCTGGGGGACACACCTGATAGTCTCTTTCTTGGCAAACTAAAATCGGATTCGAAGCTCGACTTGGAAAGTGTAAATAAACGGCGTCTCTAATTATAATTATTACTGTATGACACCATTTATTTTACACTCTCATCGTATCGATAAAAAGTTCATTCAAATTCAATTTCACTATAAAAACAACCTCCTTTTATAATGTCATATCCAATTACTTTCTCTTTTTCAAAAGCATTTATAACTCTTTCTGAGAAAAA
>QSCI01000248.1:0-1180 GCA_003463005.1 Segatella copri
GGATATAGCCAATCCTCCGTCTCTTCTGTTGGAACAGCTTTGTTAAACAATTCATTTAAAGGAGTCTTGTCCGTAAGGAATAGACCCACGTTCTTTGAAATAGTGTGTAGCGATTGATCTATGTGCATCACTTTCTTTGCATAAGCTAAAAGCAAGTATGTGCATATGGCAATCCAGATTTGCAGATATATGGCATTCTCGGAAGTTCCATAAAAGAATTTGATGTGAAGGTGTTGCTTAATCCATTTAAAGTAAAGTTCCACGTTCCATCTTTCCCTATATAATTCAGATATAGTAAGCGCTTCATATTCCATGTTGTTAGTGAGAAACCTATACACCTTACTTGTTGCATAGTCCTCATAGGTTACCATTCTAAGTTCTTCAGGATACCATTTGGCAGTATGTAGTCCTGTTAATTTGATACGTTCATCAGAAATGATACCAGTACTCTTGTCAACTTCGGCTTCTGATACAACTTCAAAAAGCATGTTATCTTTTGCCCTAGTAACAAAGAATGCATTCTTCTTAGTTATCAACTTGAAGAGTCTGTTGAAATCTACATATCCTCTGTCCATCAAATAGATAGCAGAAGGTTCTATGTAGAGATCATCAAGAGCTTTTACATCATTAACCGATGCAGAAGTCAAATAAACTGAGACTGGAAGATTTCCTCGCAAATCGACTAATGTGTGCATTTTGATGCCACCTTTGTTTTTGCGATACTTTGCCCAAGGACATAATTTGAGACACAGACTTATAGTACTGCTATCAAAAGCATATACCATGTTGTCTAGGTCTAATCTGAACTTGTCTTTGACATAAAGAGGACGTACTTTTTTCAAAAGAACGTCTGCAAAATCTTTATAGATATGCCAATCTCGCTTCTCGTTAGCTTTTGCTAGAGTATTACGTGGTACAGCATAACTAATACCACAATGGTAAAGTTTGCAGGAGAGTGCCGTAAGGCAGTTTTCTATATCTCGAAGACTATCACGACCTGTTAATTGAGCATAGCTCATTACTAGGAATTGGTCTTTGCAAGAGAAGTTTCTTGCTCTGTAGTTTCCCTTATAACGGTCTACACAAGTTTTGAAATCACGTTCTGGTATAAGTGACATAATCTGAGAGAATATAGTTTTGCCTTTGTTCATCGCACACGTATTTTAAATATGCGTGCAAA
>QSCI01000249.1:0-1110 GCA_003463005.1 Segatella copri
GAAAGTACGTATTTTTTATAAGTGATTGAGAATGAGATAAGTTTTTATCTCGTAAAAAGAAGAGGTTACGAATTAGAAATAAACAGAATGTGGCATCCTGCTGTGATTTGCATAACCATCCAAAGAACTCTTTCGGTTGCAAAGGTACGATATTTAATCGGGGATAAAGAATGTTTTAAGATTTTTTATCCTCGATTTTTTGCTTGGATAAATCTGTTTTCATTAAACCATATTCTTCTCTATTCTTTGCTATTGCCATTTCAATCCATTCAAACTTATGTGGCAAGGGTTCCTGTTTTTTGAATGGTCTATTTCGTTTGCATATTCTCATCCTGTCGTGTGTTTTGTATAAAAGTCAGCCGTCGTCGAAGAAAGACAGTCCTCGTACCTCAGACTAACTTCCTCCGACTATGGCACGGCAAGAAAAATCCTTGGCGGTATGCCTTGAAATGCTTCAAGACTATACAGCCAAGGACTTTTCTTTGTTTGCCGTGCTGACAACGGCTGACTTTTATAGCCACAACTCGCAGTTCCATTTTAACCGCACAATCCAAACGACATGAAACAGTGGCACGCCACCCTTTCATGTCTTAGTAGTACGGCATGAGGAAAAGTGCTTCTTTTTGTCGGTTGCAGGCTAACCGATCAAAAGAAACACCATTCCTTGATTTGCCGTACCATTTTGTTTGCATACTCCACCGCAAGAAAGAAGTCATTGATGTAAACCTCAACGACCACTTTTATGCTTGGCTGCACAGCCTTGGAGAAAACCCGATGCAAGAAGCATGGACAAGCCATACTCTTCTTTCATCGGAATTTCTCTGAAGACTGTGCCATTCTTGTATGCGATTTCCATTTTCCTAAAAACATTTGCAAGACAGTAATTGTATCCATTTCTCAGAAATGAGTATGCGATAATCGTGCAGTCCAAAAACTTCCGTGAAGTTTCTATTTTCATTTGTCGCTCTGATTTTCTTTCCTCCACAAGGTCTTTCCTTTTGGCATCAACCGTTATCGTGCAGGTGCAAAGGTATGGCAGCGGGCTTTGGAAATAAAAGGTCGAGCCTTCGGTTTTCGAAAAAATCTCCACACCGTTGGGTAGTATTTTTC
>QSCI01000025.1:0-41524 GCA_003463005.1 Segatella copri
TTCCCCCAAAAGGAGTGAGTTTCTCAGATTTTATTTGTACTTTTGCCATGTCATTCAGAATTTTGTTTGTTTTTATTTTGCAACACTAAGATAAGTGAAATTTCTGACATGGCAAAATCCTGAGCAACTTTTTGTTGCTCAGGTGCTTATAAAAAATATTAAATTATAGTGTTGCGGAAATTAGAATAATAGTAAAGTTTAGTAAATAGCAAAGGCGATTACTTCTTGATCATCTTCTTGCCGTTGCAGATAACAATGCCCTTGTAGTTCTCGCCTACTCGCTGTCCAGAAAGAGAGTACATGATACCATCAGCCTTCACGCTATTCTGCTGGATTGTCTGAATACCGGTAGTGTTTCCACCAATACCGATAGAGTAATACTTAGCTGAGTTTGGTGTATTAATCTCCAAATATGCCTTGTTTGCAGGAATTTTAACATCAGATGAAACCCGATAGAAACCTACACCATTAGTGGTCTTATTAGCCAAGCAGTAAATATTCTCTGCACCGGTCTTTGTACCATCAGAAGTCATCAAACCTGTCTCTGTAACAGTAGGTGTTTTTGAGCTAGCCTTCAATATATAATTACCTTTTCCTTTCAAGATAACAGCCTTACCAGCTTCAACTACACCATCAATCTTTGTATAAGCAAGCTCTTTAGAAGAAGAGTTGTAACTTACAGAATAAGCCTCCAAGCCATCAGTTCTGTTTGAGTAATCTACAGCAAATTTAGAAGCATGAGTTGCGAAGCCAGCATCAGTGATGGTAACTTTATCAGATGAAGTAGCTGGCGTAATTTTAATATCATAAAGATTGATTCCACTGTTACCAGAATAAATTAAAATTTTGGCAGTTTTTGTTCCTGTATATTTCACAGTTGAAGAAATAGGATTGCCAACATTATATGTTATCCTATCAAGTTCCGTAAGAGATGTAAAATCATTGTCTGTATAGCTTGCTATTACCAATGGTCTACTAGCATCTGTACTTTTACCTCCATGTGCTGCAACTATATAAATATCACTTGGTCCTGTAACTTCAAAAGAAATAACACGATTCAAACTTGATTCTTTTGCAACGTTACCGGTTCCAGAAAATTTAAAACGCTGTGTATATTTAACACCATCAACAGTTTTATTACTACCATCTATTGACATTTTCTTGTCGGTAGTAGCATATACAGATAAGCCATCAATAGTTTTATTCTCTGTTAAATCGCCTACAGTCCAATTAGAGAAATTCCACTCTTTGACAGTAGCTGTTTCTGTCTGTGCATACACACTCGTCGCCATAAACAATGCGACAATAAAAGTAAATAAGTTCTTCATCTTTTAATAGTTTTGATTTATAATATAATTTGGTTTAAAATTCGTTTGTTTACGCCTGCAAAAGTACAACACAATTTTCATTTGGCAAAAGGAAAGAGAGATAAAAAGGCGGAAATGTACGAAAACGATTGCGTAGCTTTTACAACAAAATTGAAACAAAAAGTTCTTAAATAGAAATAATAAGTGTATTTTTGCACCAATAAACTTAAAATATAAACTGAAAATAAAAATTATAATAAGTATAACAACCTAAAAGGCAAACAAATGAAAAGAAATCTACTAAGATTTGGGCTCTCACTCATAGCCCTGTTTGTTATGGTAGTAGCAAATGCGCAAACCTACCAGAACGAAGAAGCTAGTGTTTCATGGCCGTTTAATGACGCCAACTACGCTACGCAGTACACAAAATCACCAGAAAAAGGTTTTAGTCTGGTTTCCGTAAACACCGGTGACTTGGAGTATGTTGCCAAGACATCAACGAAAACACTGGATAAAAACGGCAGCCCGATGGTCATGGCAGGTTTCAGTCCTGTTGGTTCAACAAAAGCCGTAGAATGGACCGTTAAACCAAGCAAGGGTCTTACATTCACCCCAACATCTATCAGTACCTATGTAAACCGATTCGGTACAGATGCAGAAAATGGAGTAACCGTAACCGCAAAACTTAGCAACGGAACTTCTGTAGACTTGGGCAATTTCACGGCATTAAGAGACAACAAAACTACAGCGGATGACAAATATTCGAAAAACGAAAACCTGACCAACCATATCGTCATCCAGCTCACTGCCGAGCAGCAAGCCCAACT
Source organism: Segatella copri (assembly GCA_003463005.1). Taxonomy (GTDB): domain Bacteria; phylum Bacteroidota; class Bacteroidia; order Bacteroidales; family Bacteroidaceae; genus Prevotella; species Prevotella copri_I. The sequence continues at coordinate 2,135 of QSCI01000025.1, forward strand.
GACATCAGCTGAAGGCTTCACGCTAAGTTGCACTGTCGGCGTTGGCTCTAATAAGCAGCAAGGCTTTGCCGATGTACACATCAATGGTCTCTTGAACGGAACCGTTCAGCAGGTTGAGCAGTACACCCTGTCAGCTGCCGTTTCAACCGTAGGAGCAGGAACAGTCAAAGTATCTCCTGCAGGAACCGTATTTGATGCAGAGACATCAATCACCGTAACAGCAACAAAGAATTTCGGCTACAAGTTTGTCAACTGGACAGATGCCAACAACCAGGTGGTATCTACAAATGAAGCATACACCTTCTCTATCTCAACCAACACAGCATTGAAGGCAAACTTTGAGAAGATAAACACCTACGCTTTGAATTACAAGGTTGAAGGTGGAGCAAAAGACTATATGATAAGTGCCTCTCCTGTCCCAACCGTTGTTGAAGGAAAGAACATGTATGAAGAGGGAACAGAGGTAACTCTCACAGCCAGCAGCAACGACATCCTCACCTTCACCAACTGGAATGATGGTGAAACAGGAGCAGAACGCAAAATAAACATGAACGCCGACCAGTCATTCACAGCAGCATATTCTTCAAAAGATTTCATTGCAGGCTGGGACTTCTATAAGGCAGCCAAATCAGGTCGAACAGCAGACTTCGCTGCAGAAGACAACGATGCAGACCAGCTCATCCTGCGCGATGCTGACGGAAACACATACGGTTGGCTCGACAAGAGCAACAGCGCAGGCGGCTACGAAGGAAAGAATGCTGCAGTAAACTGGACCTCCAAGAAAACCAAGCCACTGGGTGAGACCTACTGGCAGACCAAGGTCAACGCAACAGCCTTTACCGACATCAAGGTAAAGAGCAGCATGCTCTACAATTATAACGCATACGAAACATATAATGTAGAATACTCTCTCAACGGAACCGACTGGACCAAAGTAGGTGCCATCAAAATGGCAGAAGCCAAAGCCTGGACAGACGGAGAGTTTACTCTCCCATCCGATGCCAACAACAAGGCAGAAGTATACATCCGCTGGATTGCCGACAAGACTTCTTCCATTGAGGGAGCAACAGGCGACAACGACGGAATCTCTATCACAAATATCTACATCACAGGTACTGCCCAGCTCGTTAACGACGGCAAGGCACCTGTACTCGTAAACACCGTACCAGCAGAAGGCGCAACCAACGCATCTGCCAACGGCAAGATTGTACTGACTTTCGATGAGAAGGTAAAACTCACCGGCAACGCAGCCGCTACACTCGGCACACAAAAGATTGAAGGAGCCGTATCCGGCAAGACCATCACCTTTGCATACAAAGGTTTGAACTACGCTACGGCTTATACCTTCACACTCGCTGCAGGCTCGGTAGCCGACCTGACAGACAATGCTACAGACCAGGCAATCGTTCTGAACTTCACTACCAAGACCAAGCCAGCTGTAACCAAGGCACTCTACGACTTCATCGTCCCAACCGACGGCGACTTCAAGGCAGCACTTGCAGCAGCAGCCAAGCGCACAGATACCAGCAAGCGATTCCGCATCTTCATCAAGCAGGGCGACTACAAGATTCCTGCTGACGAAAACAGCAAGGTAACTGGCGGTGACGGTAAGAGTTATGCCAACCCAACCATTTATATGAATACGCCAAACGTATCTATCATCGGTGAGGGCATGGACAACACCTCTCTGACCAACACCATTCCTGATGCAGAATATAAGAACGCGAATCAGAAAAACCCAGCCAACGTATTGGAAGGTATCGGCAAGGGCGACGTACTCTGCCTGCAGAAGGAAGCTACGGGTACCTACTTCCAGGATCTGAAGATGTACAGCAGTATGGGCGACGCAAAGGGTCGCGACATCGTACTCAACGACCAGAGCAACAAGACCATCTGCAAGAACGTAAACCTCTGGGCTTACCAGGATACCTACGTATCAAACAACCAGAATGGTAAGTTCTACTTTGAAGATGGAATCCTTCGTGGTCGTACCGACTACCTTTGCGGTAAGGGTGACGTATATTATAATAATGTAGAACTCTGGATTTGCGAAAAGGGAGGCTACCTCGCCGTTCCTTCTCAACCAAAGAAGTATGGCTACATCTTCAAAGACTGTACCATCAAGGATGCTACTGAGGCAAAAGACCTGAATGGTAACTACACCTTAGGTCGTCCATGGGGCAAGGGAACACCTATCGCGCTCTACATTGACACCAAGATGGAAGCCATCCCTTCAGCAGCAGGATGGGACGAGATGAGTGGCGGTTATCCTAAGCGTTTCGCAGAGTACAACTCTACCACATCAACAGGTAGTACAGTTGACCTCAAGGACAGAAAGAAAGTTTATGATGCCTACGACTCAAAGAATGGTGACAATTATGTAAACCGTCGCAATGAAACAGCTGAAAGTCCTATCCTCGCAGCAGAGGAAGCAGCGTTCTACACTGTTGAAAACATAATGGGTCAGGATGATGACTGGGATCCTACAGCAGCCACCGAGCAGGCTTCAGCTCCAACCAACGTAAAGTTGAACGGCACAACCCTCGCTTGGGACAATAACGACTACGCGCTTCTCTGGGCAGTATGCAAGAACGGCAAGGTAGTAGACTTCACCATCACTCCTAGCTATATCGTTGATGACGCCTCTGCAACATGGAGCGTACGTGCAGCCAACGAGATGGGCGGTTTGAGCGAAGCTACAGTTGTTGGTCAGGGCACCGGCATCCGCAACATCACCTCAGCTACAGATGCAACAGTCATCAAGACCGCCATCTATGCAGCCGACGGCACCCAGCTCTCAAATCTTCAGAAGGGTATCAACATCATTGTGAAGACCCTGGCAGATGGCAGCAAGAAGACAAGCAAGGTCATCGTAAAGTAAAGAAGCAGAGACCATAAGTAATTAGATTGACAGATAACATTCGGAGTGCAATATCCCCATCCTCTTTCAGAAGGGTGCCGGATATTGCATTTTTTTTGTTCCCTCAACTTCTGAAACAGCAGAAACGGGAACTGAGAAAGCAGACCGTCGAAATGAAAAAAACAGAGTATTTACGCAAAAATCTGTAAACGTTTACGTTATTTTTTACCCCCAATATACCTATATTCTCATATTTTTTATATACTTTTGCAACAAGAAAACCAAGACTTAGCTATTGCTACGCATCCAGGTTGCCCCATCGGAGCCTTCGGGTTCCAAGAGGAACATCCCTTCAGCAAGCTTCTGCTCAGAATTGGAATTCTACTTAAAAACATTAAATAAAAACATTAGAATATTAGTAATTTAGAATAAGTTTTATCTAAACCTAAAGTGTATGTCTGGTAATTTTAGAAAAAAGAAAATTGCTTTGGCAGGCGCACTGATGTTCGTAGTAACAAGTGTATCTGCACAAACAGTAAAAGGCGTTGTTACTGACAATACGGGCGAGCCAATTATCGGCGCCTCTGTCATGGAGGTAGGTCAAGCAGGTAATGGTGGTATCACTGATATTGATGGTAACTTCACCGTTAATTTGAAAGGCAGCAGTAAGAAACTGAAGATTTCATACATTGGTATGAAAGCGAAGGAGATTAATGTTGCAGGTAAAACAACTATTACAGTAAAGCTCGAGGACGAAGCTAACTCCCTCAACGATGTCGTTGTCATCGGTTACGGCACTGTAAGAAAGAAGGATTTGACTGGTGCCGTTGCTACTGTAAAGGGTGAAGACCTTACCAAGGTTCCTGTTACAAATGCAGCAGAAGCTTTGACAGGAAAGTTGCCTGGTGTGCAGATTACAACTACCGACGGTTCACCTGATGCAGAAATGATCATCAAGGTGCGTGGTGGCGGTTCTATCACTGGTGACAACTCTCCTCTCTACATCGTAGACGGATTCCCTGTATCCAGCATCGGTGACATAGCTCCTTCTGATATTGAGGACATTACCGTATTGAAGGATGCAGCTTCAACAGCTATCTATGGTTCTCAGGGTGCAAATGGTGTAATCCTGGTTACTACCAAGGGCGCTAAGTCTGGTAAGACCGTAGTTTCTTACAATGGCTACGTTCAGGGAAAGAGCATTGCCAAGACTCTTGACACCATGACTCCTTATCAATACGTTAAGTACAACTATGAGCGTGCTGCTCTCCGCGGCACATCTGATATCAGCAGCTTCGAAAAGCGTTTCGGTTCTTTCGGAGACCTCGACTTGTATCAGTATCAGCAGGGTCATGACTGGCAGGATGAAATGTTCGGCAATCACGACCTGTCACAGTCTCACAACGTAAGCGTTAGCGGCGGTTCTGAAAAGACTAAGTTCAACCTCAGCGGTACTTACACCAACGACAACAGTTTGATGAAGACCAACGGTTACGACCGTTTCAATGTAAACTTCAAGTTGAACCATGAGATTTGCAAGAACTTGAAGCTCGACTTCGGTATGCGTCTGGCTGATGTTACAACCAAGGGTGTTGGTACAGGTGGTGGTACTTATAAGATCCGTTCTTATGAGGCTATTACCAAGGGTCCTGTAAACGGTCTCTACGATCAGCTCGACATCGATCCTTCTACTCTTCCAGACGATGAGTATGATGAGTACATCTCTATTACCCGCAGTCTGCAGGATAAGGTAAATGACTACTGGAGAAGAAAGAATGAGCGCCGTTACAACTATAATGGTGCCATCACATGGAAGTTCCTCAAGAACTTTACATATCGTGCAGAGGCTGGTTATGACTACACCTTCTTCCAGCAGAAAGATTATTATGCTGCTTTGAGTGACAAGGCTGTAAAGGATGGCGGTAGCCTTCCTATGGGTGAATGGACCAAGAAAGATACTTGGAAGCTCCGTTTGACCCATACCTTGACTTACAACAAGACATTTAATAAGGTACACAATCTGAACGCCATGATTGGCCAGGAGTATGTAGCAACAAACAATGAGAGCCTCAGTGTTATCGCTAAATACTTCCAGAAGGACATTGCTCCAGAGAAGATGTTTGCAAGTCTTGCTTCAAACTCAGGTGCAACAGGTTCCCGTACCATCAACTCTTCATTGGGTCAGGAAGATCGTACTCTTTCTTTCTTCGGCCGTTTGAACTACTCTTATGCAGACCGCTATTTGCTGACATTCACTATGCGTGCCGATGGTTCTTCTAAGTTCGTGAAGGACAACCGTTGGGGCTACTTCCCTGCTGCCGCATTGGGTTGGCGTATCGCAGAGGAGCTTGGATGAAGAGTACAAAGGACTGGTTGTCTAACCTGAAACTCCGTTTCTCTTACGGTACAGCAGGTAACAACCGTATCAGCTCTTCCATGTATGAGACAACTTACAAGGCTTATGGTAGCGGTAAATATTATGGTGCAGGTAACCAGCAGAACCCTCACTATACATTGAACAATTCTCAGTTGGCTAACCCAGAGTTGAAGTGGGAACCACCATTACACGTAACGTTGGTTTGGACTTTGGTTTCTTCGATGAGCGTATCTCAGGTAGCTTGGATTACTACTGGAACACCACAAAGGATCTTCTCCTCGATGCTCCTGTAACAGCAATCGGTTATACTTCTATGCAGCAGAACATCGGTCAGACATCTAACCGTGGTGTTGAGTTGAACTTGAATGCAGCTATCCTCCGCAAAAAGGATTACTCTTTGAACTTCAACTTCAACGTTGGTTTCAATAAGAACAAGGTTGACAAGTTGGCTGGTGGTCAGACTTACCAGTCTTACAACTCTGGTGCCTTCTCTACCGACATGCGCGGTTACGACGACTACCGAGTTGTTGTAGGTCAGCCTCTCGGATTGGTATATGGTTTCGTTTGCGACGGTTTCTACACTGTTGATGACTTCCAGACCACAACCGATGAGAACGGCAAGACACAGTTCGTATTTGACAAGAGCGGTAACTATATCCTGAAGGAAGGTGTAGTGGATGGTTCATTCATCACTGCAGGTTCTAAGGCAGGTCTTCGCCCAGGTGCAATGAAGGTAAGAGACCTTGATGGTGACAAGAAGATTTCAGAGTCAGACCGTACCATCATCGGCAAGACTCAGCCTAAGTTCCAGGGAGGTTTTGGTCTTAACGCTACATACAAGTGGTTTGACTTAACAGCCAACTTCAACTTCGTAGTTGGTAATGACGTTTACAACCTTGACAAGATGGTTACATCACAGTCATACCGTAATACATACGCAAGTCTGCGTCAGGAAATGACTCCTGTAACTTTGGGAGGTAAGGCATGGACTTACATGGATCAGACAACAGGTGAAATCGTAACTGACTACGAGACATTGAAGAACATGAATGCAAATGCTTCTATTTGGAGTGCAGCAACATTATCAGACAACAACCCTGTACCTTCATCATGGGCTGTTGAGGATGGTTCTTTCCTGCGCTTGCAGAACCTGACAGTAGGTTTCACATTCCCTAAGGAGTGGACCAAGAAGTTCGCATGCAACTCACTGCGCATGTACTGTACATTGACAAACTTGTTCTGCTTGACCAACTACTCAGGTTATGACCCAGAGGTTAACTCATCAATCCGTGGCAGCAAGACCAGCGGTTTGACTCCAGGTGCCGACTTCTCATCATATCCTAAGTCATTCTCTTGGACAGCAGGTGTAAACATTTCATTCTAATAGAAAACAAGATACAAATTATGAAACGTATATTTCTATATATATCAATGTTCATTGCAGGAGCAAGTTTTAACTCTTGTAGTGACTTATTGGACACAGAGACTTTGTCTACAGACAATTTGAACTACCTGTGTTCAAACGCAACTGATGCCCGCAAGATGGTAGACCACGTATATGCCTACTTCTGCGAGGACACTTATACATCACGTATGAGCACCAACTGGATGCAGAATACTGACGTAGAGATCGGTTTCGTAAAGAAGGCTCAAGCTACAGAGACAACACGTCGCGGTATCTGGGCCCTTAACCCATCATACTTCGGTGATATCAAGAACTGCTGGAACAACACCCAGAAAGCCATTGATTTCGCCAACCAGTGTATTGAAGGTATTGAGGCTAGCGATGCTTACAAGAAAGGTGATGCAGACATGAAGCAGCTTCATGGTGAAGCTATCTGTCTTCGTGCATACTGGTATTTCCTGATGTGTAACTTCTGGGGGGACGTGCCATTTGCTACAACTCCTACATCTAAGGACGATATGCACAATGATCCACGTACAGACAAGAACATCATCTATACTCACTTGATTCAGGACCTCATCAACAATGAGGGTGAGATGCAGTGGAGCAGCAAAGCTACAGTAGAGCGCATGAACCGTGAGTTCGCTCTTGGTTTCATTACCAAGTTGGCTATGTTCCGTGCTGGTTACTCTATGCAGGCTAATGGTACCATGGCTCGCAGCACAGGTACAGGCGATGAATATACTGTACATTATGTAGATGAGAATGGTAACGAGGCTACAGCTACTTCTGCAGACGATTACTACAAGGTTGCTAAGGCTTATGCCAAGAAGTTGATTTCTTTGAAGGACCGTCAGCTCAACAACAACTTCAAGCAGATTTTTGATAATGAAATCAACGGCTGCAACCCAGCTAATGGTGATGTATTGTTCGAGATGGGTTATGTTCCAAACTCAGGTGGTGACATCGGTTGGTGTCTTGGCTTGAGCGTAGTTTCAAGTTCTAAGGGTGCTGGTACAACTTATACCAACCTGACTCCAAGCTATGCATGCTCATTCAATGCACAAGACCAGCGTCTGAAGGCTACATGTGCTAACTACCGTTGGTTGTACGACAGCAAGCAGGCTGCAGTGGATGGTGCCAACATCCAGCCAGCTAAATGGTGCCGCATGGATTTGAGTGTCAACAACGTTGAGTCTAAGGGTACAGGTATCAACTTCCCTATCCTGCGATATGCTGACGTATTGTTGCTCCTCGCTGAAGCTGATAATGAAATCAACAATGGACCTACTGCTGAGGCAAAGGAGATGTTGAAGCGAGTTCGTAACCGTGCCTTTGCAAATGCAACCAACAAGAACGAGATGGTGAATGAATATGTTGATAATCTCAACGATCACGACTCTTTCAAGAAAGCTATCATCAACGAGCGTGCTTGGGAGTTTGGTGGCGAGTGCATCCGCAAGTTCGACCTCGTTCGTTGGAACTACTACTCAGACGCCATCGTTAATACTTTGGAGTGGGTTCGTGACGTAACTATGAACTATAACCAGCTTCGTTTGGAGAATGGTGAATTCATCTACGACAAGAATAAGGAAATTGTTGACATGGGTATCGCACCACGCCTCTACTACAACTATGTAAATGGCGAGGTTCAGTTCGAGAACAACTATTTCACTTATCGTGATAACAGTGCAAGCCCATATAAAGAGGCAGAAACACTTGCTGATGATGATATCAAGACTTCAGGAGCTACTTTCGATGGTTTAAAATACATCAAGTTCTTGGATACTTATATGTCTGTTAGCGATACAGATCCTACTACAAAAACAGAGTATGGAAAAGATGCTGATGGCAATAAGATCAAGAAGGGAATCATGAATGAGGCTTTCTTATACTCATGGTTTGGCTTGACAGACGGAGTTGTTACAACAGGTGCTGAAGATATGGAGCCTCTCCGCCAGAAGGTAACTCCATACGTTCTGCCTATCCCTAAGGACAACATCGCGTCTTCAAACGGTGTATTGTCTAACGATGGTTATGCTATTCGCAACAAGTAAATCGAGTTATGTAGTCCATAACAAATAAAAGTAAGTAATTATGAAATACAATAAATATATATTGTCTATGCTTTTCGCTGCTACAGTTGGTACCACAATGGTAAGCTGTAGCGACGATGACAACTTGGGCGATGCACCTCGTTTGTTCCGTCCAATTGCAAGCGCAACTGTCAACTCAAATGCCTTGAAGGTAGAATGGGATAAAATCCAGGGTGCCACCAGTTATGAGTTGGAATTGGGTCTTGTGACATCTACAGATGAGGATGGCACAAATCACTTGAAAGTAATCAAGAAAGCCACAACAGAGGATGATACCTATACTTTCGATGACTTAGGATGGGACGAGAAGTATGGTGTAAGAATCAAGTGTATTGGCGACAACAAGGAATCAGAGTATTATGAGGTAAAGGCCCAGAGCATCAACTACCCTACTAAGGTTTCAGGTGCCAAGGCTATTGATAACGCAGCTCGTGTATCTTGGGATGAAGGTGGTCAGACAATCAAATATGTGATGGCTTGTCCTGCTGAAGATGCAGAAAACCAAGATACTATTAAGGTCAAAGTAAGCGATGCTGACTATGCTCAGGGATATGTAGATATCTATGGCTTGCAGCCAGAAACATCATACACATTCAAGACATACGACAGTTCTACAGACTTCAATAATACTACCTATGCAGGTAAAACAACAGCTACAACCAAGGCTAGCGTCAACTTCGACGAGAAGTATGGAGAAGGCATGTGGCTTGATACCCGTAACTGGGATGCTAAGGAAGCTAAGGATACTTTGAAGACTGCTGAATTCTGGGATATGGTTAAGGACGGTATGACTGTCATCCTCCGTGGAGAACAGGAATACAAGATCAGCAACGCTATCAATCTCGACCGCAATGTAACCTTCATTACCGGTATGACATTGGGCGGTAACGCTCAGTTCACCTTCTCCGGCGGTATGAACGTCAAGAAGGGTGTTAATATCGATAAGGTGAAGTTTGAAAGCATCGATTTGATTAGCGATAAACAAGCTGATAAGGATGCCTTCCTCGCTGGTACAGATAAGGGCTTCGGTGGCCGTCAGGTTATCAATGTCAGCGGTACTGGTTCTACCATCAGTGAACTCATCTTCAACGATTGCTACATCCGTGGTTTCCGTGGTGTAGTCAGAGGTCAGAAGAACAACGACAACTTCCTGAACATTACCTTCAAGGGTTGTACAATTGATGGTGTCGGTGATCAGGGTGTTGTAACCATCGCAAACAAGGGTGGAGACTTCCGCAACGTAACATTCGATGATTGTACTATTACAAACATTGTTATGCTTTGCGACTTGCGTAAGACTGTCCAGACTCCTACTGTAAACGTAAACAACTGTACATTCTGCTATGCTCCAATAGAGACTACAGCAAAAGCTGATACACCATTGTTCCGTTTCGAATCAAATGCAGCAAACTTGAACATCACCAACAGCATCTTTGGTCCTTCTATGGCAACTGATGGAAGTGCAGGTTCAAAGGTTCAACTTTACACCCCTGGTGTCAAAGGAAGTGTTCTACTGAATGGTACAAGCACAGTACTTTCTGTAGCAGGTTCATACAAGACTAACTTTGCTTACACACCAATCGGTGCAGACGCTAAAACATACGGTATTGATGGTCTCATCGACTTCAAGGGTTCTGAGACTGAACTTTGGACTGCTCCAGCAAAGGGTGAATTCAAGTTCAACGCAAATCTTGACAGTGAAGCAGGTGCTTCTAAGTGGAAGTAATCCTATTATCAATCATATTAAAGTGCAATGCCCACACCGGCGTTGCACTTTTTTGTTTCTCTCTCCCTCTCCCCCACCACTAACAAAAACTTTTTTAGTTAATTTCTTGGAAGTTACGAAAGAAAAGCGTATCTTTGCAGCGTAAGTACATAAGGAAGAGTGTACTACGTTTTTAGATTGTTGGATTTATAATTTGAAGCATATGGAGACATTGGAAAAAATGCCTTTCGAGGCTCAGCATAAGATATTCAAGAGATTGGCAGAAATCGCCGACTCCAAGAGCCTGACCAAAGAGGAACAGGAGAAATACGACAACAGCATGATGGTCATGTGGGACAATTATGCGGTATATAAGCATGCTATGGAGAAAGAAGCCAAAAAGGTAAGCAAAGAGATTGCTTTGAACCTATTAACCTACAATACTCCAATAGACGTCATTGCAAAATCAACTGGCTTATCTATTGATGAGATTAAGAAATTGAAACAATAAAATTAACAAAACTTTCGCAAATTTTGCCCCACATGCTCTGGGCTAGAAGCTTTTGGGCCTTCAGCCCGTTCTTGAACCACATGCGAAAGTTCTGAAAGTAAAAAAAACGCAAGCCCGCTAGGCGTAAAAAGAACGCCTGGCGGGCTTGCGTTTATGGTTGTACAACTAAATAGGTTATGGTTGTACGACTATAAGGGTTGTAGTTGTACGATTAAAAGGTGTTGTCACTAGGCTCAGCAGACCTGCTGACTGCAGTCGGCAAAGCTGCTGACTAGGCTCGGCAGAGCTGCTGAGCCTAGTGGCAACCTTCGAGAAGCTGTCTCCTTCAACCTAAGAAACTATCTCTTTAAACTAAAAGAGACGTCTCCTTGAACTCAAAGAGACGTTTCATTCAGCCAACTCAGCCGCTACATTCTATCAAATAAAGTGCCTCATTCGAGCTACGAATACACCTCTTCAAGCCAACGCAGTCGAATCTACAAGCCAGCGCAGCCATATTTGGGTGCCAGCACAGCGGTATGTAGCGACTCTATGAAACGTAAGAACTCATGCTATGAAGTGCATGGTTTCATCAGCTTACTTCAAAGCCCGAATTTATTGAACCGTTTTTTCTTCGATTCTGTTGTCACATCTGCCACTCATGCTATAACTCTCTGATTATAAATGAATAACGGGTGGAAATAAGCGGTATTTTTATTATCACCTATTGTCACCTATTGCCACGCCCCATGTAAGCGGCTCCGCTTACCATGGGCTGCTGAAATTACGTCACGACGCAGCAACAGATACGTCGTGACGTAATTCCGGCTACCTCCTGCCCCATCAAATAAGCCTCACTTGCAAGCCAGAATCAACACCATTAAAGGCTATATTGTAGAAACAACACTTCCGAAAACGTTTACGTTAGATTTTTCGTTTATTTTATTCAACATTTAAAAATTTTAATTACCTTTGTAGCAGAAATCTAAGATTATAACCAAAAATCGAAGATTCCTTATGATCTATTGAGAATCAAACACGACAACAACTAATCGCTAGTAAGTTCAATTAGACCAGAGAAACTTAACAAGATTAATAATAACCTACAAAACAAACATCGTTATGTATCAACAACTGAAACGTGCCAGCATGGCACTGACCTTGAGTTCGGTTTGTTTCCTCGCCTTTGCGCAGAAAACAATCCAAGGTACCGTTAAGGATGCTAATGGCGACCCAATGATTGGTGTAACCATTACTGACCAGAATGGTAAGGCAGGTGGCATCACCGACCTTGACGGTAAGTTTACCATTCAGAACGCAGACCCTAATACGGTCTTGACTTTCAGCTACATCGGCTGCAAGCCTAAGAAAGTAAAAGTAGGAAGTCAGAAAACATGGAACATCGTACTTGAAGATGACAATGCAGCTCTTGACGAGGTCGTTGTCGTTGGTTATGGTACTATGCGTAAACGCGACGTAACTGGTTCTATCGCATCTGTCAACTCAGAAAAGATAGCCGCTCGTGGTACTACCAATCTTGCAGAGTCTCTGCAGGGTTCTGTTCCTGGTGTCAACATCACCCAGTCTGGTAGCCGCGCAGGTGCAGGCTTCAATATTCAGGTTCGTGGACAGGCTTCTATCAACAAGCAGGCACAGCCATTGTATGTTATCGATGGTGTAGTTTGCGACAACATGGACTTCCTCAACCCTGATGATATCGACCGCATCGACGTATTGAAGGATGCTTCTTCTACCGCCATCTATGGTTCCCGTGCCTCTGCCGGTGTCATCATGATTACCACCAAGGGCAGCAAGGGTGCAGACAAGGCACAGAAGGCAACCATCTCTTATGACGGATATTATGGTATTAAGAAGTTGGCGCGCATGCCTGAGTTTATGGATGCCAACGAGTTTATGGATTATCGTTTTGCCAGATATACCACGCTTGATGGTAAGAGCTACGATGGCTCTAGCCGCAAGGGTGTTGATGCCGAAGGACATCCACACTACATCATCAAGAATACCGACTTGAATTCTGCCTTCCTTGCCCGCAAGGGAGCAACCAGCTACAAAGACTCCAAACTTTATGACCTGATGATGGATCCAAGTTTCGACGGTTACGACTGGAAGAAGATGGTTACCCGCACAGCTGCCCAGCAGAACCACTTTATCAGTGCTGCCGGTGCTACAGACAAGATCAACTACCGTGTAGGTATGGGTTATCAGGGAGAAGAGAACGTATTCAAAGGCAACGACTATGAGCGTTTTAACTTCAAGGGAGCAATGGATGCCAAGCTCTCCAAGATTTTCGAGGCAGGTTTCTCTACCAACATGTCAATGAGCCGCACCCAGGACGTATGTACTGATGGTACTTATTCTCCATACGTGAATGCATTCTATTTTAACCCATTCGTATCTCCAACAGATACAGATGGCAACCTGATTCCTAACCCGGGAGCAAAGGCAGCCTTTGGTTCAGATGCACAGTTTACATCTACATATAACCCACTCATCGATTTGAATGACGGCAACTACACCAATGAGACTAAGATGTACCGACTGATGGGTAACTTCTACCTGCGTGCCAACATCATCAAGGGATTGAAGTTTACAACCACCTTCTCTCCTAACTACTCTCACAAGCGTCAGGGAATCTTCTACGCAACAGGTCTGAACGAGGGTAACGACGTAGGTTCTACTTACTACCAGAAGAACAAGACCAACTTCGGTTCAGTAGCCAATACTACCCGTGTAGACTGGACTTGGGACAACCAGTTTGACTACAACCGCACATTTGGCGACCATACCGTTGGCGCCATGGCACTGTTCTCACTGTACAAGAGTAACACAGAATATCAGTACGAAGAAGGCAAGGGTATCGCCAGCGACCACACTACATTCCACAATCTGGGAACAGCCAGCGGCGACAAGACGCTCTCAAGTTCTTATACTGAGTCATCATTGGAGTCATTTGCTTTCCGTGCCAACTATTCCTACAAGGGCCGTTACATGGCTACAGCTACACTCCGTACCGATGGCAGTTCACGCTTCGCAGACGGCAACCGATGGGGCTGGTTCCCTTCTGTAGCTGCAGCATGGCGTATCTCTGATGAAGCTTGGATGAAGCAGTTCAACAACTGGCTTGATAATGCTAAACTCCGTCTTTCATACGGTGTTACCGGTAACAACAATGTGGGTGACTATGTAACTATCGCTTCTGCTACAGGTCCATCTTATGTAACCATAGATGGCAAAGAGGTACAGGGTTATTATCCTAACGGATTGGTGAACACAGCCCTCATTTGGGAGAAGGTGAAGGAATTTGATGTAGGTCTCGACCTGAGTTTCCTGAAAAACCGCATCAATGTAACAGCCGACTTCTACAACCGTCTTTCTGATGGTCAGATTATGTCACGTTCAGTGCCTATCGAAACTGGTGAGAAGACTTCAACCTTCAATGTAGGTTCTGTCCAGAACAGAGGTATTGAACTCGGTTTGAACTTTAACATCATCAACAAGAAAGACTTCTCCTGGAGTGCGAACGTAAACTTCGCCCGCAACTGGAACAAGATTAAGGAGTTGAGTAATGGTAAGGTTGATGAGGTAGCCAACAACTGGTTTATCGGCGAACCACTGAACGTACTCCGTGACTATACCCATACCGATGTCATCACCGACAAGGGTGTAACCATGCACACCATGAATGGTGACAAGCACTATACCCTGAAGGAATTCTACGAGAAGTATGGCACTAAGTATAAGTGGTATGAAGGTCAGATGGCAGTAAACGACTGGAACGATGACGGTAAGATTGACGACAACGATAAGCAGATTTATGGTTGTACCGATCCACGCTGGACAGGTAGTTTCACTACCAATGTTTACTTCAAGGGCTTCGACTTCTCCATCATGTTCTATACAAAGAGCGGATTCTGGTCACGCAGCTACTTCCATGAGAAGTATATGAAGTATGGCGACCGTGGTAATGCCCACATGCAACTGGACTACTACATACCAAAGGGAGCACCAATCATCGATCATGCAACAGGTGAGATTACAACCGCCACAGAGACCCACTACGGAAAGTATCCTTATCCAAACAACAGCGATACTTCGATGGGTGGTTACTTCGGTGACAAGGGTTCAGCCAAGGGAGAAGGTTTCCAGTATCAGAAGACCTCTTTTACCAAGGTTAAGAACATTACCCTGGGTTACACATTGCCTAAGAGCGTAGTAAACAAGGCAGGTATCAGAAATCTCCGTGTTTATGTAAACGTTCTGAACCCATTCTGCTTCACCAACTACAAGGGCTTCGACCCAGAGTGGGCATCACAGAATCTGCAGAATGGCGGTCCATCATCTGTAACCTACCAGTTTGG
Source organism: Segatella copri (assembly GCA_003463005.1). Classification (GTDB taxonomy): domain Bacteria; phylum Bacteroidota; class Bacteroidia; order Bacteroidales; family Bacteroidaceae; genus Prevotella; species Prevotella copri_I. The sequence continues at coordinate 17,447 of QSCI01000025.1, forward strand.
TGTAAATCTTAAGTTCTAATCTCATTAAATGAAGTAAACAATTATGAAAAAGATATTATATAGCGTAGCATTGGCGGCCTGCTGCATGGGAACCATGACAAGTTGCAGCGACTTCCTGGATGCTAGCAACAAGTCGAATGTAACTGCTAAACAGAGTTTTGCGACAAAAGAGGGATTAAACAACCTCGTCAATAATGCCTATCAGCATCTGCAAAACGTTTATGCAGCTCCTCTGTTCACTAGCTGTTTCTCAGCAGGTACAGACATGTATGCCGATGCCCGTAACAAGATGAACGAGGCATTGAACACTTACGAGACCTTGACTCCAGAAAATACGGATATCAAGAATCTCTATACTTACCTCTATTCAGGTATACGTGCAGCCAACTCTGTGTCATATTATGCACAGACAGCCCAAGTTGATGACAAGACTAAGGGGCAACTTGTAGGCGAAGCCCGTGTATTGGCAGCCTACGAGTATTATCTTCTGGTAAACAACTTCGGTGGTGTGCCTATCATGAAGGACTTCCTCACCACAGCAGACACAGGATATCCGAAGTCTTCTGCTGCAGATGTATATGCCTATATCATCAGCGAACTCGAAGATGTTATCAGCAAGAATGTGCTTCAGGCTTCAACAGCTACCAAGGGTGGCGGCAGAATCAGCCAGGAAACAGCCAAGGCGATCCTTGCCAAGACCTACCTTTCTGCAGCATGGGACCTCAACAAGCAGGAATACTTCTCCAAGGCAGCAGCTCTTGCCGATGAGGTGATTGCGGGCAGAAGACTGACTACCCCATTTGCCAAGCTCTGGAAGGCAGACGGATCGGGCGATGACAACGAAGAGTTCCTTTGGGATGTGGAATATGATTTGGCTACAGCCAACAATACAACATCAGGTGGTACAGAATGGAGCGGTTACTACTGCAACTATCTGGGTGGAAACGAGGATAACATCAAGGCTACAACCTCCAGCTATGTACCAACCCTCTATGCCTTGCATTGTTTCAAGAAGGGAGACCAGCGTTACGATGCTACCTTCATGAAGGAATTGCCAAATATAAACAAGGGAAATGCTGCAGGTACCGGTTACTGGACCTGGTACAAGAATGGTGAGAGTCTGGTAGGTAAGCCAGTAACGCGATACTATTCTGCATGGTATGAAACAGATGCCGACTTTGAAGCATGGAAGGCTATAGATCCTGCAAACAGAGCAAACACCTATCGCATTCCGATGGATTCACAGAGCAAGGAAGCACAGAATATGGACGGCAGAGATATGGAATATTACGATAACCAGCAACTGGTATATGGTTCCAGTCCATGTAAGAAGTTTGACGACAGCAAGACTGCTAAGACAGAGAAGAACACCTGCTATCGCGACATCCATATCATCACTTTGCCAGAGATGTATCTCGTAGCAGCTGAGGCTTATCTGAAGGCTGGTGATAATCCTAAGGCATTGGCACGACTCAATGAGGTTCACCAGCGCGCTGGTCTTTCTGCACTTACAGGAACTATCACTATCGATGACATCCTTGATGAGAATGCATGCGAGAACTTCGGTAATGAGGCTCGTTGGATGGATCTTCGCAGAACCCAGACTCTGGTAGAGCGTTGCACCAAGTATAACCACGAGATGGGAGACAAGGCTGCCCAGTATATCGGCAAGAAGCTTCTTCGCCCTATCCCACAGGCTGCAATTGATGCCAATGACCAACTGACATTAGCCGACCAGAATCCTGGTTACTAATCAAAGTCATTATGTTGATAAGAAAACCTATCAGGACATACGTTAATCATTAGGTTTAAGACCGTATCCTAGGGAGATAATTCCTGATGGATACGGTCTTTCTTTGGTACTATCGGCAAGGTATACGTAATCGTTTTCGTAGTTTTTCGCCCACTATCTGCATGCGATAAGCAAAAATGTCGTAACTTTGCAGAAAATCTTATAGAAAAGAAAATAATAAAATAAATAAACCTAAGAAGAAATGAAGAAATCAATCATTAAGACAGTCGTGCTGGCTGCGCTCATGGCTCTGCCAATGTTCACTAAAGCACAAACTTTCGCTGGTATCACAGCCGAGCAGAACGCACAGAACACTCCTGAAGGATGGACTGCCGTAGAACTGCCAAAGTTGCCTACCATCACTTCGGCAAACACGTTCTACATCAAGGATTATGGTGCCTCGACATCTGCTGCAGACAACACCAAGGCTATCCAAAAAGCTCTTGATGCTGTACCTTCTACCGGTGGTATGGTCGTGATTCCTGCCGGTACATGGATGTTTGGTAGTACAGACCAGATGACAAGCAAGACCGAGGTACTCAGCATCAAGTCTAAGACTGTTCTCCACCTTTGCAAAGGTGCTACATTGAAACTCGTGGAATATGGTAAGGCACCTAACAACAAAACGCTCTTTATCGGTTGCAAGAACAAGAACCAGAGCGACATTGTTATAGAGGGCGAAGGTGAAACTTCTATTATCGATGGTCAGGGAACCCGCTGGTGGAAGGCTCGCGACAACAAGGAGACTTTCAATCCTGGAGCCATGATCCGATTCGAGAAAGGCAGCCGATTCCTGATTCGCAATCTCAAGGTTCAGAATACTCCGGGTGTCAACATCACCTTGAGTAACAGCAATGGTGCCAGCAATGGTACTGTTCATGATGTAACCATCTATAACCCTTCTTCTGAAACCAAGACAGAACAGCCTTCTCATAACACAGACGGTATCTCTATCTGGGGACACCACATGAACATCTATAACTGCAACATCAGTACAGGTGATGATAACGTAGTTTGCGATGACAATGCACAGTATATCCATGTTTGGAACTGCGACTTTGGTACAGGACATGGTGCTTCTATCGGTAGCTACACCAAGAACATCAAGCATGTTTGGTTCGACAATATCACCATGAACGGCACAACTGCCGGTATCCGCATGAAGACGGGTATCAACAGCGATGGTACGCTGCGTGGCGGTGGCGAGGAGGACTGGAAGTTCACCAACTTCACCATGACCAAGGTGAAGAACCCATTCTCTATCGACTGCTTCTACGACAAGAACTACAACAGCGACCCTGCCGTAGACAAGGCAAATGCCAGAGCTTTGGATAGTACTACCCCAACCTACACCGACATTCTGCTTCAGAACGTGAAGACAACAGATGTCTGCGAAGGTAACGCTATCTTCCTGATTGGCCGCCCTGAGAGCCACATCAAGAACGTGACTCTCGACAACGTACAGATTTCAGCCAAGAAGGGTATCGATATCCGCTTCGTAGATAATCTCGTGTTCAAGAACAACTCTAAGATTACCGTAAGCAGCGGTTCTATCTGGCTCAAGAAGTTTGATTCTACTTGGACAGACGAGTGTGATGCTACGTCTACAGGTTCAACCGTTACTGATACCAAGGGGCCTTTCACATTAAACTCAAAAACTTTGACGGATAAGACAGCCGGTTCTTTCAGCAACGGCTTCGCTATCAGCAATGAGAAGGGAAAGACATACGATGCTGGTTCTGGTACCAACTATATCAAGTATAGCGCAAATCAATATACCATCATCATTCCTGACGGCATAAAGATTGTCAAAATGGATATCGAGGGAAAAGACAATTACACAGATGCAGATGCCTATCTCGGCGAGATAAACGGCACAAGCTATGATGCTTCTACCTATGTTTTTCCAAAAGACAAAAGTCTGAAAAAATATACAGTAGAGTTTGATTCACCTGTAGAGCACACTCTTACTTTCACTCCAAAGGTAAAGCAGTGCATCTTGCAGTTCACTCTCTATACAGAGACTTCTACAGGCATCCAGCCAATTGCTGCCATCGCCAAGGTAGACAATAACAACATTTACGACCTCAGCGGTCGCATGGTAAAGCTCAATGCCAAGGCAGAAGACCTGAAAAGTCTCAAAAAAGGGATCTATATCTACAACAACAAGAAATACGTAGCTAAATAATTCATTTAAACTTCGGTAACAATGAAAATAAAATCGCATTCACTCCTGTGCATTCTCGCCACCATCGCATTGAGTTCTCCGCTCTCTGCACTGAGCGTGAATGCTCAGAAGGCGGTATCCAAGACATGGAATCCGAACCTGAAGAACGGAATGTACCGCAACCCGGTTATTGACGCCGACTACTCAGACCCTGACGTATGCCGTGTGGGCAATGACTACTATATGACCTCCTCTTCCTTCCAATGTTTCCCAGGCTTGCAGATTCTGCACAGCACCGACCTGGTAAACTGGGAGATTATCGGTGCTGCCCTACTCGATGACTATCCTGTTTTGCCTGAATACCAGGGCACCGAACTGGATTGGCGCAAGAAGGTTCAGCATGGTAACTACGTATGGGCACCATCCATCCGCTACCATGACGGATGGTTCTATATCTACTGTGGCGATCCTGACCAGGGACTCTTCATGACCAAGACACAAGACCCACGCGGTCCTTGGGAGCCTATCACCTGGGTAATGAAGGGAAAAGGCCTTATCGACTGCTGCCCTCTCTGGGATGAAGACGGCAAGGCTTATCTTTCGCATGGATGCGCCGGTTCAAGAGCCGGTATCAAGTCTGTGCTCTTCGTAGCTCCGATGTCACCTGACGGCACCAAGGTTACCGGTCCTTCACGCATCGTATATGATGGTCATGAAGACCAGCCAACCATCGAGGGAACCAAATTCTACAAGCGCAACGGATATTATTATATCATGAGTCCTGCGGGCGGAGTAAAGTATGGCTGGCAGGTAGAACTGCGTTCCAAAAATCCATACGGTCCTTACGAGGAGTATGTGGGTATGGCTCAGGGAAAGAACAAGAAGGTAAACGGCCCTCACCAGGGTGCGTGGGTAGATACCCAGAACGGCGAAGACTGGTTCCTCCACTTCCAGGATAAGCACGCTTATGGTCGTGTGGTTCATCTGCAACCAGCCAAATGGGTAAACGACTGGCTCGTCATCGGTGACGACAAGGATGGCGATGGCTGCGGTGACCCTGTTCAGCAATGGAAGAAGCCAAACCTGCCATCAAGCGGTAACTTCCAGCCTAAGGAATCGGATGATTTCAACAGCGTAGATTTAGGTCTGCAATGGCAGTGGAACGGTCCTTACAGTCAGTACTGGTACTTCTGTGATGCCAAGAACTCCAAGTTGCGTCTCTATGGTGTGCAGCAGGCTGAAGATGTAAAGAACCTGTATGATTTGCCAAACCTCCTGCTCCAGAAACTCCCTACCGAGAACTTTACTGCTACAGCCAAGGTGAAGTTCATACCTAACCGCACCGAGGCTTACAAGGAAAATGATAAGGTACTGGGCGAAAGCGCCGGCATGATCATGCAAGGCATGGACTTTGCGGCACTCAAGTTTGCTGATACCAAGGAAGAGGGTGTTGTTTTGCAATATGTAACCTGCGAGAAGGCTGAGAAGGGAAAGGCTGAGAAGGTGGTAAAGCAAGTAGTCATCAAGACCAGCAAGCAGCCTCAACCTTACACCGTGAAGTATGCCGTAGATGATATTCCTTCTTCCCGCATCGCTACCCAGGATGTATGGCTCCGCGTGAAGGTTCATAGCGAAGGCATCGCCAACCAGATACAGGCTATCGCAGAATGGAGCTACAGTCTGGATGGTAAGAAATTCATCAAGATAGGCAATCCTTTCACTGTGCGTGAAGGCAAGTGGATAGGTGCCAAGCTCGGTTTCTTCAACACCCGCACAGCCAAGAAGAACGATGCTGCCTTCTTCGACGTAGACTGGATTCATTTCGAAAAATAACGCATTCCAGCTAACGCGTTATTTCAGAGAATATTTTGGGAAACAAAAAAATCCCCCTCATTGCAAATCAATGCAGCGAGGGGGATTAATCATTATGAGTAATCTAAAAATTCTAATCTTTCTTTTCTTCTGTAGGCTCAGCCTTTGTTGTCTTCTTAGCTGGAGCCTTCTTAGCAGGAGCCTTCTTGGCTGCAGGCTTAGCTGCGGCCTTCTTGGCAGGAGCAGCCTTAGCAGGCTTCTCGCCATGGTGCTTCTCTGCCTCCTTCTCTATCTTTTCAATCTTAGCCTGAAGACGGACAATCTCCTTGTCCTTCATCTCAATCTCTTCATCCTGATTCTTGATGGTAGTAAGCAGGCTCTCAAGCTGATCGTTATCAACATCAGTAGGATAGAGGTCGTTTACTCGGGTGATGAAGTCGCCAAGAATGTTCATATAGTTGGTGAAAGCATCGAAAGGACTTGAATAGATACCTCTGTCAAGACCCACATTGCTTGGCTTGGTAGTCATGAAGCGGAAGTTGTTACTTGCCTGCAGGTAATCCCAGTCCTGATTGATACGTGGATCGTTGGCGATACGTACACGGTCTGCTACACTGTAAAGCTTGTTGAAAGCCTCACGCTGCATCGGGTTACCCAACCATGAACTTACATCACGCTCCTCGTCTACCCAACTCAAGGTATCAGGCACATTCACCTCGCCTACCGACTTAATCTTCTTGCAGATTTCACTAGGTGTTGAGAAGGTGATGCCACGGTCCTTGGCACACTGAGGCAAAGCCTTCATAAACTCGAGGATATTGCTTGACAGAGGCTGGGCAATACCAAGAGCAGAAAGCTCCATGAAGATATTGATAACCTGCTCCTCCTCTGGGAAGGCAGCAATCCGGTTCATATAGTTGTCGGCAAAGAGTGGATAACCGTCCCAATCGCTGTTATTGAAGCGCAGAGAGATATCATCGCTCAGGTTCACATCGCGCAAAAGGAGCTTCAATTTAGAGTTCAGGGCGCAATGGTAAACATAGTGAGGAGACTTCCAGCCGAGCACGTGCTTGGCACCCTCGGTGAGCATACCAATGAATCCCATGTTGGCAACATCGTTACCGATATCATCGCTGTAGATGAGCGAAGAGTTGCGCAATACGGTAGGTTTCTTTCCGAAATATTCCTCAATCTTAGTACACTGGCGCTTCACCTCATCCTTGAAACTTGCCTCATTAACCAGAGAAGCAAGTCCGTGAGAGTAAGGCTCAGCCAGAAACTCTACACAACCCGTATTGTTGAGCTGCTGAAGCTTCTCCAGTACCTGAGGAGCATGAAGTTCCAACTGCTCCATACCCACACCCGAAAGCGAGAAAGCTACCTTGAAATACTTGCCGTTCTTTTCAATCATCTCCTGAAGGGCATTCAAGGCTGGCATATAAGAGCGCTCAGCAATCTCGTTGATGCTACGGTCGTTCTCGTAGTCATCATAGTAATAATGGTCGGTACCGATGTCGAAGAAGCGGTAGCGTTTCAGATGGGTAATCTGATGTATCTCGAAATATAAACAAATTGTTTTCATAAAAATTTGAAATTTGAACGTTTAACTTGTAAGATGAGTAAAGCCTCAAAATTATTCATTCTTCGTTCTTCACTCTTCACTTAACCTACTTCCACCCTAAGGTCTTGAGGTACAGGTCTTTGATGCGGGCTCCCACTTTCTCCCAGGTTATCTGGTCTACTTCTTTCTTGCCTTCCACTGAGAGATAATCGAAAAGACTCTCGTTGTGACAGATGCTGTAGATGGCATCGGCAAGGGCATGGATATCCCAGTAGTCTACCTTGATACAGTTGGACAGGATTTCTCCACATCCACTCTGCTTGGAGATAATGGTTGGTGTGCCGCACTGCATAGCTTCCAAAGGTGAGATACCGAACGGCTCGCTCACAGATGGCATCACGTAGACATCACTGTCTTTCAGACATTCATAAACCTGTTTGCCGCGCATAAAGCCAGGGAAGTGGAACCGGTCGGCAATGCCTCTTTCGGCAGCGAGATAAATCATCTGATCCATCATATCGCCCGAACCTGCCATACAGAAACGCACATTGCGGGTACGGTGCAATACCATGTTGGCAGCCTCTACGAAATATTCAGGTCCCTTCTGCATGGTAAGACGTCCCAGGAAGGTTACTACCTTCTCCTTGCCCTTATGATTTGGGCGTGGAATATCCTGCCACTCCTGCTTCAATGGGTATACGGCATTGTGCATGGCGAAACACTTGCGTGGATCCTGATGATACTGGTGAATCACCGTCTGGCGGGTCAGTTCGGATACACACATGATGCAGTCGGCATTATCCATACCGTCTTTCTCGATAGCGTAAACGGTAGGGTTCACCTTTCCACGGCTACGGTCGAAATCAGTAGCATGAACGTGGATGCACAATGGTTTGCCACTCACGCGCTTGGCATGAATTCCGGCAGGGAATGTAAGCCAGTCGTGAGCATGGATAATATCAAATTCTTCTGAACGGGCTACAACTCCGGCAATGATGCTGTAGTTGTTGATCTCATCATGAAGATTTGACGGATAACCACCGGCAAAGTCCATACAGCCGAGGTCATTTACATGCATATAGTTAAAATCGGCATAGATGTGGTCACGGTAGCGGAAATAATCGTCCGGATTCATGATATTGCCTACGCGCTGCTGCACATAGTCGTGATTTACATCTCGCCAGGCGATAGGCACACTGTTCATTGCCACAATCTTGCAGGCACTGCGGTCCTCATCACCGAAAGGATGAGGCAGACACAATGTGATATCAACATCGCCCTGGGCATGAAGTCCCTGGGAGATACCAAAGTTGGCAGTTGCCAAACCACCAAATACGTGAGGAGGATACTCCCATCCAAACATTAAAACTTTCATATAGCAGTCCTCCTATTATTAATATTGATATTTTTCAAGTAACTCGAGCGCACGCAGAATCTCAGCCACATTCATGGCGAAAGAGATGGCACCACGACCTGCGAATGGAGGGTTTCCATCGAAGAGTTCGCTGATGGTACCGAGACAGTGGGAAGACATTTCGTCCTCATAACCTACCATCTGGCGTTCGATAAAGCTCAAACGGGTACGCTTATAGAGTTTCAGACTTGCCTCCATATAGAAGCCACCGAGCCATGGCCATGCCGTACCCTGATGGTAAGCATAGTCGCGCTGGGTCTGCGGACCTACATAAACAGGATTATATCCACCGCTCTTTGGCGAGAGTGAACGCAATCCCTTAGGAGTAAGGAGTTCGCGTGTACAGATATCAAGAACCTGCTTCTTCTGGTCTTGCGACAATGGAGAATAGTCGAAAGCCACTGCAAATATCATGTTCGGGCGAACGCTCCAGTCCATCATATTTCCATCAACATAATCATAGAGATAGCCATATTCATTGAGGAAGGTATCGAGGAATGCCTGCTTGGTCTGCTCAGCCTGAGCCAGGAGTTTCTGCTGGCTGTCTTCTTCACCTACTGTTGCAGCGAGAGAAGCACAGAAGCACAAAGCGTTATACCACAAAGCATTAAACTCTACGATATAACCTGTACGTGGAACCACTGGTCTGCCGTTGGCAGTAGAGTTCATCCAGGTAACAGCCTTGTCCTTACCATCGGTATAGAGTAATCCGTTCTCTTCGAGCTTCAGGTTCGGATGCTTGTTTTCCTGGATAAAGCTGATAACATCCTTGATAAACTGTCCATACTTCTTGAAGCATTCTTCCTTGCTGGTTTCCTTGGCATACTGCTGCAAAGCCCAGATAGCCCACAATGGCACGTCAGGCTGCTCTATCTCAGCAATATGAACGCTGACCGGCTTGCCTTCCATAAACTCGTAATATCCCTTCATGGCAGTCTTCATCACCAGTTCGAAGTAGTCATCTTCCTCGATAGAGAGGGTGAGACCCGGAAGAGCGATGAATGTATCGCGGGCACGGCACTTGAACCAAGGGTAACCTGCCAGGATATAACGGTCATCGTTCTTTTCACGACGATGGAACTGATGAGCCGCATTGACCAGACAGTGGAAGAAATTGTCACGAGGCGAACGCTCATCCACTTCCTTGTCGAAGAGTTTCTTCAGGCTGACCGCCTTGATTTCTGATGTAGAAGCAGCAAAGACGATGGTTTCGCCTTTCTTGATATCCATTTCAAAATAGCCAGGAACATAGAGGTCTTCGTTAGAAGCATAACCTCTCTCCTGCTCCTTTGGATATTCCACGCCACGATACCAATCTGGACAGAATTTAAACTCGTTCTTCTTGGAGAACTGCATATAGAGATCAGGATAACCTGCATACATACAGGTCTTGATGCCATGATCTACCTCAGCATAATCACGAGATGCGGTAGCATTCTCATGAGTAAACTGACGGACACTGCGGAAAGCCAGAAAAGGACGGAAACGAAGGGTTGTAGCCGAATGGCCGTCTACCAGGGTATAGCGAATCAGAATGCGATTCTCATAATGCTGGAATACAACTTCCTTTTTCAGGATAACACCACCTACGCGATAAAGGGTAGTTGGCACTTTATCACAATCAAACTCACGAATGTACTTGTGGCCCATCGGACTGTAGTTGTTGCCCTGGTACTTGTGCAAGCCGAGGTTAAACTCAGCTCCATGCTGAATCACCGTAACATCCAGCGAACTCAAGAGCACATGATTCTCATCGTCCAGTTCAGGAACCGGCACGACAAGTAATCCGTGATACTTGCGGGTATTACAGTCTACAATCGTTGAGCACGAATATGCACCCGAGCGATTTGTTCTCAACAACTCCTTAGGCAACGACTCTTGAAGATTCGTCATAAGGGCCTTTTCGAATTTTAGATAACTCATAGATCTATATTAAGGTTCTATATTTTTGTTGACTAAATTAATTGCTTTCAAAGGTAACACTTTTTTGTGGTATAACAAAGCTTTTTGTATGCCATTTTTAGAAAAAATTGCCTTTTTATGTTCTAAAACATATTTTTAGACAAAAATGCTTGATTATTTCGAGAAAAAGCATTACTTTTGCACTCAGTTTTCAGTTTAAAAGATTTGTACACATGGCAGCTAGAGGAAAATACGATAAAGAAAATATAGCAATGCTGATTGCTAAGCTATGGGGAGGCATCACTGATGACCAGTTCGATTTACTGAAAGAACATCTGGAAATCAAGAAGTATAAGAAGAACGAAATCATCTACAAGAACGAGGGTACTCCCGAATATGCACTATGTCTCATAGCGGGAAAAGTGAAGATATACAAAGAAGGTATCGGTGGCAAGAGCCAGATTATCCGTGTTATCAAACCGATTGAATTTTTTGGTTTCAGAGCCTATTTTGCAGATGAGATATACAAGACGGCAGCCATGTCGCTGGAAAACTGCGTCGTTGCCCAGTTCCCGCTGGCAGTTCTCATGAAACTGCTCTCCAAGAGTTTCAACATCGGCTTCTTCTTTATCAAATATCTCAGTGTGGAAATAGGTAAATCGGACGACCGTACCGTGAACCTCACCCAGAAACATATCCGTGCCCGACTTGCCGAGGGACTGATATTTCTGAAAGACTCTTACGGGTTAGAAAAAGACGGAAAAACTCTTGACATCCGATTGAGTCGTGAAGATCTGGCAAATCTCTGTAATATGACAACGAGCAATGCCATCCGTACGCTCTCAGCCTTTACGGCAGAAGGACTCATCAATACTGAAGGAAGGAAAATCAAAATCTTACAGGAAGAAGAAATCATAAAAATAGCAGAACTCGGATAAAGTTCTGCTATTTTTTATTTATATGTTTTACATTATACGTTTTTCTTGATACATTTCCCTTATTACGGGCATACTGGTTATACGGGTATCAGGAAGTTGATAACCTCCTGAATTACAGTAATCTGGAATGGGCCTACCGGTGTATTCATCAATCTGCCATCAATACCTATCAGGGCATGCTGGGCATCGAGCACCTCTACCTCTCGGGTACGGTAAGGATGCACACTCTTATGGTTGAGGAACTTACCTTTCACAAAAAGATAGATTCCCTCGAAGAGCTGGGTTGTCTTAGGATGAGATACCACCGACACATCGAGCAGTCCGTTATATGGCACAGCATTCGGAGTCTGTCCATATCCTGTTCCATTGCCTATACACATCGTCATCACTCTACGCTTGATAACATCCGAATTGATTTTCACATGCATCTTATAGTCCAGACGCTGGAATATCATCAGGATGAAGGAACAGAGAAACGACAGGGTACGTGAACCGAAGATATGATGGGTTTTTCGTCTCAGGTTCATGATGGCGGCGATGAGTCCGATATTGATACAGTTGAGGAAATAGCGACGGCATTTCTCCCCCTTCTTGTTCACATAGCGGATACAACCGAGGTCAATCTTTCTGATACGACGTTTTTTCAGCGACGCCACCGTCTTCTCGATATCGCTGTCGCTGAATCCCCAGAAGTGGGCAAAGTCGTTCATCAGTCCGTTAGGAATAACACCCAGTGCCACCTCTTCTCTTTCTTTCGGATCTATCTGCATCAGACAGTTTACGGCATCATTGAGCGCAGAATCTCCACCAACGATGACAATGGTCTTATAACCATTGTTGATAAACATTCTGATGAGCCGTTCTACGCTCTTCTGATTCTCGCTCTGCACAAAGTCGTAATCCACGCCCTGCTGCTTGAGCACCTTCTCTATTTTTTCCCAGCGCTTGTTACTTCGCCAGCCTCCTCTAGGGCAATAAAGCAGCCCCCATTTATTCTCGTTTACCATTGTCTCTTCTTTGTAATTTGAAAGTTGTATAAAATATCACTTCCACCCAGCCACCGTTGCATCCGATTCCATCGGATGCAGCCCTAGCCAGATTCCAGGCCGCAGCCTAGCTCCTCATCAGCTCCAAAACCGTCTCCACCTTTTTCTCCATTGGCTGCAATGCATCTACCCAATGGATAGTAAAGCCTCTGCGCTCCATACCTCTGAACCACGTCATCTGCCTTTTGGCAAACTGATGGATTGCAATTTCCAGACCGCGATACATCTCATCGTATGAAGTCTTACCAATCACATATTCTGTAATAAACTTATATTCCAAACCATAATAGATGAGATTTTCGGCAGGAATACCACGATCTAGCAGTCCCTTGATTTCATCTACCATTCCCTCATCCAATCGCTGTTTCAGTCTCCGTGAAATTTTCTCCCTTCTTGCGTCCCGGTCTATGCTGACACCGATAATCAGCGAATCAACCGCAGGGAGTTCACGTTCGGGCATCGGATGCTCCAGATTATAGCTTTCAATCTCTATCGCCCGGATAGCTCGCTGTGCTGTATCCACGTCTGTGCGATTGTGCATATTAGAACCCGTTTTCGCCTTCAGCTCTTTCAGTATCAGCGTAAGTTCCTCTAAACTCTTATGAGCCAATGACTCACGGAGTTCCGGGTTCTGCGGAACAGGTGAGAGATGATAACCTTTCAGCACCGACTCAATATAGAGTCCTGTACCTCCACATAATATCGGAAATGCCCCTCTCTTCTGAATATCCTGATAGGCATCATAAAAATCCTGCTGATATTCAAAGAGATTATATTTCGTACCAGGCTCACAGATGTCAATAAGGTGATAAGGTATCTGCTTGCCATGAATAGTATAGTCAGCCAGATCCTTACCCGTACCTATATCCATGCCGCGATATACCTGCCGGCTGTCAGCACTAATGATTTCAGCGCCCTTGGCAGGGGTACCCGACAAATGGGCACCCAGGCTATTGATCCTGGCTGCAAGAGCGGCAGCAAGACTCGTCTTACCACTCGCCGTAGGTCCCAATATGGTTATCATCGAATATTTCATGCCGCAAAGTTAAATGAAATTATTGAGAAAACAAAATAAAATGAAAAGAAATTCTCACTTATAAAAACAAAAAGCCGTCCAGCATTGAAAAAATGCTGGACGGCCATATACTTAATCGTTAAGAGGCAACGAATTAACCGTTGTGCTTCTTCATGATCTTGATCAACTCAACAACCTTGTGTGAGTAACCAATCTCGTTGTCATACCAAGAAACAACCTTAACGAAGTGTCTGTCAAATAAACACCTGCGTTAGCGTCGAAGATAGATGTCAAAGCGCAACCCAAGAAGTCAGAAGAAACAACAGCATCCTCTGTGTAACCGAGTACACCCTTCAACTCACCCTCAGAAGCAGCCTTCATAGCAGCGCAGATAGCCTCCTTAGAAGCAGGCTTCTTCAAGTTAACTGTCAAGTCAACAACAGATACGTCCAAAGTAGGAACACGCATAGAGATACCTGTCAACTTACCGTTCAACTCAGGGATAACCTTACCTACAGCCTTAGCAGCACCTGTAGAAGAAGGGATGATGTTGCCAGCAGCTGCACGGCCACCACGCCAGTCCTTCATAGATGGACCATCAACAGTCTTCTGTGTAGCAGTTGTAGAGTGAACAGTTGTCATCAAACCTGTCTCAATACCGAAGTTATCGTTCAATACCTTAGCGATAGGAGCCAAGCAGTTTGTTGTACAAGAAGCGTTAGAAACGATCTTCTGACCATTGTACTTGTCAGTGTTAACACCGCAAACGAACATATCAGCCTGGTTACCGTTAGCGTCAGCCTTAGAAGGAGCAGAAAGTACTACGTACTTAGCACCAGCCTTCAAGTGCTTCTCAGCCTTGTCATAAGCGAGGAAGAGACCTGTAGACTCAACTACGTACTCAGCACCAACCTCATCCCACTTCAAGTTCTCAGGATCACGCTCAGCAGTAACACGGATGTGGTTACCGTTAACGATCAACTCGCTCTTCTCAACGTCAGCCTCGATAGTACCGTCGAAATGACCGTGCATTGTATCATACTTCAACATGTAAGCCATGTAATCTACTGGACACAAGTCATTGATAGCTACTACCTGTACTTCCTTTGCGTTCTCAGCCTCAACTGTAGAACGGAATACGAAACGACCGATACGGCCAAATCCGTTAATACCAATCTTAATCATTGTTCTTAATATTTAAATTAAAAGTTTAATAAAAATTACTTTTTTAACTGCTTTCGAGCGTTCATCCGATGCTGAAACATTCAAAATTTTACGCCTTAGAGCATTTTTTCTTCTTTTCGAGCGCAAAGTTACTAATTTTTTTCTAACTTTGCAACCAGAATGTGTATTAAATAAGTTAAAAAAGAATAGTAGAGCTTTAATATTGGCATTATTTTCACTCATTACATGCCATACTGACAACTCCATATTGCAAAAAGCAAAGGAAAAACTCAGCATTCTATACCTTATTATATATATAAAAAAAGAGAAAAAGAAAAACAATCAAACTATAGTTATAATTAAAAAGATAAAAGTATGAGTAAATTTTTGAATGAATTCAAGGAATTCGCCATGCGTGGCAATGTGCTCGACATGGCTGTCGGTGTTATCATCGGTGGTGCCTTTGGCAAAATCGTGAGCTCCGTTGTAGATGATGTCATCATGCCTCCTATAGGATGGCTGATTGGCGGCGTGAATTTCGCCGACCTCAAATTCACCCTCCCTACCGTCAATGTAGCGGGTGAGGAACTGAAGGCGGCTACCATCAACTACGGTAACTTCCTCCAGACCTGTTTCGACTTCCTCATCGTTGCCTTCTGTATCTTCATGCTCATCAAGGTGGTGAACAAGATTTCCAAGAAGAAGGAAGAGGAAAAACCGGCAGAAGCTCCTAAGGCTCCGGAGCCAAGCAATGAAGAAAAACTCCTCATGGAAATACGTGATCTCCTGAAGAACCAGAAATAAGAATAAAAAAAAGTCGCCCTCTTGGAAGGCGACTTTTTTATTCTGTTTATTCCCACTCAATTGTCGAAGGTGGTTTTGAAGAGATGTCATAACATACACGGTTAACACCCTTCACCTTATTAATAATCTCATTACTTACCTTAGCCATGAAATCATAAGGAAGATGTGCCCAGTCAGCAGTCATCGCATCAGTACTGGTTACAGCACGCAAGGCAACAGGGTGCTCGTATGTACGCTCATCACCCATCACACCTACTGAACGGACAGTAGAAAGCAATACGGTACCAGCCTGCCAGATCTGATCGTAGAGAGAAACCTCGATCTCGCCATTCTGCATGTCAGCAGGAACACCGGCAGCCAGGACGCGACGAGCTTCCTCACCACTCAACTTCACCTTATACTCACGCAAGCCACGGATATAGATATCGTCAGCATTCTGAAGGATACGTACCTTCTCAGGAGTGATATCGCCCAAGATACGGACAGCCAAACCAGGACCTGGGAATGGGTGACGAGTAATCAGGTGCTCTGGCATACCCATAGAGCGACCTACACGGCGAACCTCATCCTTGAACAGCCACTTCAAAGGCTCACACAACTGAAGGTTCATCTCCTTAGGAAGACCACCTACGTTGTGATGACTCTTGATTACCTTACCGGTGATATTCAAGCTCTCGATACGGTCAGGATAGATAGTACCCTGAGCCAACCACTTGGCACCAGTCTGCTTTTTAGCCTCAGCATTGAAAACCTCCACGAAGTCGCGGCCGATAATCTTACGTTTCTTCTCAGGGTCAGTAACACCAGCCAGGTCAGCAAAGAACTTCTCTGATGCATCCACGCCGATTACATTCAAGCCCAAACACTTGTAGTCTTCCATCACGTCACGGAACTCGTTCTTGCGGAGCATACCGTGGTCTACGAAGATACAGGTAAGGTTCTTACCGATAGCCTTGTTCAGGAGAACGGCAGCCACACTGGAGTCAACACCGCCAGAAAGACCGAGGATAACCTTATCGTCGCCCAACTGTTCCTTCAACTCAGCAACTGTTGTCTCAACAAAAGAGTCAGCACTCCAGTCCTGCTTACTTCCGCAGATATCAACCACGAAGTTCTTCAAGAGCTGTGTACCCTGCAAAGAGTGGAACACCTCTGGGTGGAACTGTACTGCCCATACAGGCTGTTTGGTAGAAGCATAAGCAGCATACTTCACATTAGCAGTAGAAGCGATGCACTTGTAATCATCAGGGATAGCAGTGATGGTATCACCATGGCTCATCCAAACCTGAGAGTTCTCGATGAATCCCTTGAACAAAGGATTCTCCTTATCGAAATGCTCCAAGTTGGCACGACCATACTCACGGCTGTCAGCAGCCTCCACCTTACCGCCCTGGGCGTAAGAGAGGAACTGAGCACCGTAGCAGATGCCGAGTACAGGAATGCGGCCGATAAACTGGCTCAGATCTACCTTGAAAGCTTCCGGATCATGAACGGAATAAGGGCTACCGCTCAAGATGACACCAATGACAGATGGGTCATCCTTTGGAAACTTGTTGTAAGGCATGATCTCGCAGAAGGTATCGAGTTCACGGACACGACGGCCGATGAGCTGTGTGGTCTGCGAACCGAAATCCAAAATAATAATCTTCTGTTGCATAATATCTAATTTTAATTTACAGTTTACAATTTATAGTTTATAGTAATCTTGCTATACGGCATAGCCGCTATTAACTATAAACTAATTACCTAACGATTTCAGGAATGCTTCCGCCTCTTTCAGCGTCTCCTGCTTTCCCACATCCATCAGCTTGAGGTCGTTCTTTACATATCCCTCTATGCGCACCTTGTCGCAATGCTTCAGATAGAAGTCCATGATAGGGAACTTGTCCGGTTTCTCCTCCATCAATGGAAAGAGCGATGGGGCAACCATGTGGATGCCCGAGAAAGCATACATCTTATAATCTTTGGGATTGAGATCAGGATAAGGACTCTTCACCTCGCCCGTTTCTATATTCGTCCATCCCACCAGTCGCATGCTGTCATCAAAGAGCAGATAGCGCTTGGTCTTGCGTTCGCTCACCATCAGGCGGGCAGCAATCATATCCCTGCTCTCCATCTGGTAGAATTTCTTCAGATCTACATTACTCAGAATATCCACGTTGTGGATAAGAATAGGCTCTGACTGGTTGAAGAGCGGCCATGCCTTCCGGATACCTCCACCCGTTTCGAGCAGCTTTTCACTCTCATCACTGATACGGATGTCCATACCGAAGTTGTCATGTGCTCTGAGATAATCGATAATTTGTTGGGAGAAATGATGCACGTTCACTACAATGCGAGTGAAACCGGCATCCTTCAACTGAAAGATGACACGTTTGAGCAAAGGTTCTCCCCCGACACTTACCAGAGCCTTCGGAATGCGGTCGGTAAGTGGCTTAAGGCGAGTGCCCAAACCTGCTGCGAATATCATTGCTTGCATCATTGCTAAATAGCTATTTTAAAATGTGCGTGCAAATTTACTAACTTTTTGCGAGATAGCCAAATTTGCACGCTATTTTCTATTGTTTTGCCGGCAAAACCTGTTCAATATGCTGTTCACGATGACAAATCTGCACTTCTACACCAAACTTCCGGTGAATATGTTCGGCAAGATGCTGCGCAGAATATACACTGCGATGCTGACCGCCTGTACATCCGAAACAGAACATCAGAGAGGTGAAACCACGCTGCATGTAGCGGTTTACATGATGGTCGGCAAGTGCATAGACATGATCCAGGAACTTCAATATCTCACCATCATCCTCCAGGAATCGGATAACAGGCTCATCCAGACCCGTCAACTTCTTATAAGGCTCGTATCTGCCAGGGTTATGGGTACTTCTGCAGTCGAAGACATAACCTCCACCATTGCCCGACGGATCCTCTGGAATGCCCTTACGGAAAGAAAAACTATACACTCTTACCACCAGCGGTCCCTTACCATCATATTTAGAATAGGTGGCAGGTCCGTCCTGCGGATGCGCACGATAGATATTATTATCGGTAGTCTTATAGCCGTCTGCACGACTCAGCGCCACACTCTCTATCACCTTGAACTGTGGCAATTCGGTCAGTCTTCTCAACATATCCATCATATAAGGATAAGGGAATACCTTGTCACCCATCTTCAGAAGATCGCGCAGATTCTGGATAGCTGGCGGAATACTGTCGATGAAATGCTTCTTGCGTTCGAAATAGCCGCGGAATCCGTAGGCGCCCAAAACCTGTAAGGTACGGAAGAGCACAAAAAGACTCAACCGGTTTACAAAATGGCGCACCGATGGTACCTCGGTATAATGCTTCAATGACTGGTAGTATTCCCAAACCAGTTCTCTGCGCAGTTTGAACGGATACTTAGCAGATGCCTGCCAGAGGAATGAGGCGAGATCATAATAGAACGGTCCTTTTCTACCACCCTGAAAATCAACAAAGTATGGATTTCCCTTATCATCCAGCATAATGTTGCGCGCCTGAAAATCGCGATAAAGGAAACAATCCATCGGTTCTGATGTCAGATCCTTGGCAAAAAGCCGGAAGTTGGCTTCGAGCTTCAGTTCGTGAAAATCCAAATCGGTAGGCTTCAGGAAACAATACTTGAAGTAGTTGAGGTCGAAGAGTACACTGTCTACATCGAATTCTGGCTGCGGATAGCAGTTCTGCCAATCCAATCCTCTTGCACCGCGAATCTGGATATTCGGAAGTTCACGAATGGTTTTCTTAAGGAGTTCCTTCTCTTTCTGATTATAACGTCCGCCCGCATCTCGTCCGCCCTTGATGGCATCGAAAAGCGAAGTACCACCAAGGTCTGTCTGAAGATAGCAGAGTTCATCATCGCTCACCGCCAGAATCTGGGGAACAGGCAACTGTCTGAGCTGGAAATGCTGAGCCAGATATACAAAGGCATGATCCTCATCACGACTGGTTCCTATCACACCAATTACCGTATCACCATCATGCCCAATGATACGGAAATACTGCCGGTTACTCCCCTGCCCTGCCAATTTTATGACATCAGCCGGTTCTTCACCCGCCCATTTTTTATATAAATCAATCAGCTTTTCCATCATTATTCAGTTTACGTCGTTTCCGATCATCATCAATCTTCTGTGCGAAGTTATCTCCGATAAAGAGAAGCAATAAGATACCCAGCGTAGTAAGGAACGAGTTTGTAGTAGTCATTCCCAACTCTGCCTTTGTAATATAAATGAGTCCTCCGATAACAATCAGAAAGACCACTGCTTTTTTCCAATCAATATTGTTCATGCTATGAATTTTCTATTATGCTGCAAAATTACACAATTAAATTGAGAAAACAAAATAAAAACAAAAAAAAATCGGATGTCTCACGACAACCGATTTCCAAAAACAAACTACTTAAAAACTAATCTACTAAAACAAATCAAAAAAATATCTTTGCCATCCCTTAGGATGATACTTTCTTTTATTTACGATGCAAAGTTACAAAAAAAGATTATTCGAACCAAATAATTTTGCTATTTTTTGCATCTTTATGACTAAAAAAACAAAAAAATAGGGATAATTCGCTGAGAATCACCCCTATTTGATATTTTCGCTTTGCAAACTCGCAGTCTTACGATGTGCTTTGTTTGCTCAAATTATTCACCTGTTTACATCATACCGCCCATACCAGGTGCTGCTGCAGGAGCAGCAGGTGCAGGCTCAGGTTTGTCAACCAACACACACTCTGTTGTCAGGAACAAGCCTGCGATAGAAGCAGCATTCTCCAAAGCTACACGCTCTACCTTGGCAGGATCTACGATACCAGCCTGGCGCATATCTTCGTAAACGTCCTTGCGGGCATTGTAACCGAAGTCACCCTCGCCCTCGCGTACCTTATTTACTACTACAGAACCCTCGCCACCGGCATTGGCAACAATCTGACGGAGAGGCTCCTCAATAGCACGCTCTACGATACGGATACCTGTTGTCTCGTCAGCGTTATCACCCTTCATATCCTTCAATGCCTCGAGAGCACGGATATAAGTAGTTCCACCACCAGCAACGATACCTTCCTCGATAGCGGCACGGGTAGCGCAGAGTGCATCGTCAACACGATCCTTCTTCTCCTTCATCTCAACCTCAGAGTTGGCACCTACATAGAGGACAGCTACACCACCGGCGAGCTTAGCCAGACGCTCCTGAAGTTTCTCCTTATCATATGAAGACTTGGTATTCTCAATTTCGTTCTTGATCTGAGCTACGCGATCCTGGATATTAGCCTTCTCGCCATGACCATTAACGATAGTTGTATTGTCCTTGTTGACGGTAACCTTGTCTGCTGAACCCAGCATATCCAAAGTTGCCTGCTCCAACTTCAAGCCCTTCTCCTCAGAGATAACAACACCGCCTGTCAATACTGCGATATCCTCCAACATGGCCTTGCGACGGTCACCGAAACCTGGAGCCTTCACAGCGCAAATCTTCAAACCGCCACGCAAACGGTTAACTACCAAAGTAGTCAAAGCCTCAGAATCAACATCCTCAGCGATAACCAACAAAGGACGACCACTCTCAGCAGCAGGCTGGAGAATTGGCAAGAACTCCTTCAAGTTAGAAATCTTCTTATCATAAAGAAGGATGTATGGGTTATCCATTACACACTCCATCTTGTCTGCATCAGTCATGAAGTAACCGCTCAAATAACCACGGTCAAACTGCATACCCTCAACAACACCGATGTTGGTATCACGGCTCTTGCTCTCCTCGATAGTGATGACACCATCCTTAGAAACCTTGCGCATAGCGTCAGCCAAGAGCTTACCAATCTCTGCATCGTTGTTGGCAGAAACTGTAGCCACCTGCTCAATCTTATCGTAGTTGTCGTCTACCTGTTCAGCATGTTCCTTGATGAAGGCAACAACAGCAGCTACAGCCTTGTCGATACCACGTTTCAAGTCCATTGGGTTTGCACCTGCAGTAACGTTCTTCAAGCCCTCTGTTACGATAGCCTGAGTCAGGATAGTAGCAGTTGTTGTACCATCACCGGCATCATCACCAGTCTTGCTAGCAACGCTCTTAACAAGCTGAGCACCAGTATTTTCGAATTTATTCTCCAACTCTACTTCCTTAGCCACGGTAACACCATCCTTAGTAATCTGAGGAGCACCAAACTTCTTTTCGATTACCACGTTGCGGCCCTTAGGACCGAGAGTTACCTTTACTGCATTTGCCAACTGATCAACACCCTTCTTCAAGAGGTCGCGGGCATCCATATTATATTTAATATCTTTAGCCATTTTCTTTTATCTTTTTAATGTTGAATGTTAAATGTTGAATGTTGAGTTAAAACAAAGCAATTGAATCCTTCACTCTTCGTTCTTCACTCTTCACTTATTCTTACTCTTCTACTACAGCGAGTACATCGCTCTGACGCATCATGATATATTTAGTACCATCGAATTCGAGTTCTGTGCCAGCGTACTTACCATAGAGTACGGTATCACCTTCTTTGAGAATCATCTCTTCGTCTTTCGTACCCTTACCTGTAGCAACGACCTTACCACGCTGTGGTTTCTCTTTTGCTGTATCAGGGATAATGATTCCACCTACTTTTTCTTCAGCTGGTGCAGGAAGTACCAGCACTCTGTCTGCTAATGGTTTAATGTTCATGATTCTATAATATTTTAATTGTTATACATTTATTTTGCCAACAGGTATTGCTACCCGTCACCCCGCCAGTATACGAAAAACGTGCCAAAGCATCCATACTGACACTTTGACACGTTTAAATACTGACATTATATCACAAAAACTTGTGTTTTATTTCATTTTCCATTGATAATCGAATCTTTCAATATCCTCCTCAACCAGTGGATTACCATTCTGAACTTCGATGAAAGTCAGCTGTGTAATCGCCTTGATGGCATGATAATGCTCCAGAGGAATCACCACGGTATCACCAGCCTTCACATGTTTCTCCTCACCATCAAGTACAAAGATGCCCTCACCTTCTACGAATGTCCACACCTCTGAACGATGGTGATGAAGCTGATAACTGATATTCTTACCTGGCTTCAAGGTAATACTCTTGGTGAGCGAATGATTGCCGTCAGCATACTCAGAATCGTCAATAACCCGATAAGTACCCCACCTTCTTTCCTCATACATCGGACGCGGAGTAAGATGTTCTACCGCCTTCTTGATGTCCTCGGAATATTTCTTTGCACAGACGAAGATGCCATCAGGACTCGCTGCAACAACAGCATCCTTCAAGCCATCCACATACAGAGGCAACTGGAGTTCGTTGATGACATGCGTATTCTCGCAATGACTTCCCATCACCGCATTACCGATGCTGGCATGGTGCAGCTCATCAGTGAGTGTATTCCAGGTACCCAAGTCCTTCCATTCACCATTAAACGGTACTACCGCTACCGATTCAGCCTTCTCCGCCACCTCGTAGTCGAAAGAGATTTTTGGAAATTCGCTATATCTTGCACGAGTATCTTCAAAATTCTCACTCTGCATATACTTACGTACAATCTGCATCATATAGCCCAAACGGAAAGCGAAGACACCACCATTCCAGTAAGCACCCTCCTCCAGGAGTTTCTCTGCTGTAGGCACATCCGGTTTCTCGGTAAATCTCTTCACTATCTGACACTTCTCTCCTTCAGCAAAAGGAACCACATAACCATATTTTGCACTTGGATAAGTAGGTTTGATACCCATCAGCACTAGGTCGGCGACGTTTTTCTCCACACATTCCACCATACGGGCTATGGTATGGAAATATTCCAACTCGGTATAAGGATCACAAGGCATAATAACCACAACCTCGTCATCCTCACATTTCTTCTTCAGTTTCAGATAACTTGCAGCTAAAGCGATAGCAGGGAAAGTATCACGCCTCTCCGGTTCGGTAACCACAGAAACCCGCTCTCCCAACTGGTTCTGGATGATATCCAGCTGACTGGCGTTTGTAGCAAGCGTAATATCATTGGTCAGATTTGCTTCCTGAGCCTGACGTACCACGCGCTGAACCATACTTTCCATCTCACCATTCTCCTTTTCGAGCAATGGCAAGAACTGTTTGCTTCTAGCATTATTGCTAAGTGGCCAGAGTCTTTTACCCGAACCACCCGATAATAAAATTAATTGCATATTATTACTATCTAAATCGTTTATTGTTCATACTTAAGATTTCACAAATTAACAGTGAGAGACTGCATCACATCAGGAGTTTACTCCCAGTACCAACAGGTCTCAAAGAAGAATCATCCGTGATAATCCGGCTGCAAAAGTACGTTTTTCTTTTGAGACCACCAAGCAATTTCTAAAAAAACTACCTATTCATCCTCAAATCCGCAACCTATAGGGTTTAGTGGGATTTTGCTTGCAAAGCGACAAAATTCATTTTATTGTACATATTTCTTGCACAACAGAAATGTCGCAGACACAAAA